>NZ_ABCS01000040.1 GCF_000170895.1 Plesiocystis pacifica SIR-1
CCCTTCTACTTTCTCGCAGATCAAGTGGGCAGGAGAGGGTTAGATCGGGCCCGATCGACGAAAAAGTGGATGATGATCGTGCCCCGTTTGCGGGTGGAGGATCATCCCTACTCCGAGTTCAGCGGGCCGAGTTGCTGGGGCTCCACGGGATACAGAAGGCCCTGCTGGAGAGCCTCCCTCAGTCGAGAGTTTTCAGGCCACCGCAGGCGCAGGACCTTGGGTGTCACACCCCGTTCACCCGTCTCACTCCAGCTATAGGCGCCCTTCGGCATCGCGTGGACAGGGACCCTGAACAGCGGCGGATCAGGGCTGTCGCCACTTCGAGCATCGGCTACGAACGCGCCGACCCAACGATCAAGCTCGGCGTCCATCGGTCCATAGGCTCCCGTTTGCCACCACCGCTTGGTCCCCGTTGCTTCCACATGAATCGGCCACTCGTCTCCTGGGCGGACACGCATGATGGCCCCCTCATCGAGGACAAAGGTCGTCTCTACGAGTTCATACTCCTTGGACCACTCTCGCAGGCCATCTTCGGCGATGCTCAACAAGCTGCCGTCAGGGCGCTGGTGAACTGCAAGGATCGAGTGCGGGTGGGCGGGCACGCGTCGGTACCGATCAAGCGCGCTCCACACGATCAGCTCCCCTCCGCGGGTCCCCGCGAGGAACAGACAGTCACCGCCCTGGCCAAGGGCGAGGCAGGTCAGGTCTTCGTCGATCTCCCTCTCTGGTGTACAGCTTGGTAGGGGCCCGAGTTCGACGCGAACCAGCCCTTGGGCGTGGGCGACCATGAGAGTCCCTTCGTCGAGAAAGACGAGATCCTGCACGCGCTCGACACCCTCCACTTGAACACTCGAGATTTTGTGAGGGCCGTCTGCTCGCACGAACTCGAGCTTCCCCCCACGTCGAGCGACTGCGAGGTACTTCCCGTTCGGCGAGACTGCAACTCGATCAACCGCGAGCTCGACTTGGACGCGAGCTGAGTCTCCAAAACTCCACGAAGCAGCCACGGATTCAAGAACGCCGTAGTTCGAGGACTGGCTCCTCTCACGCGTAACCCAGCCATGCTCTTTCGTCCCCAGGACGAAAGCACCCCGCCAGGGAGCGACGGCAGTCACCTTGTGATGAAATAGCCCGCCGCCGAGTAGTCGCGGCTTGGCGTAGCTTGGTCGAGAAGCCCAAACGAGGCTGGACCCCATTTCTCCGTGGGAGAGAATGTCAGGGCCGATGAAGGCAAGACTGCTAAAACGACTGATCTGCCCAAGGGGCTCAGGACCCAGGGATTGGTCCTCGCGTGGCTCGTCGGTACTGGCCGCGTTGCCCATGGACCATAACCAGCTAGATCCTCCAGAACCGAAGTCGCAGTTACTGGTAGTCCACGCGACACGCTCCTCATCGATGACCGCAGCACAGATCTTAGATCGGTGTCGTTGCTCGAGTTGAAGTTCCCCGTCCAGAGACCAGCGCTGCAAGCCCCGGTCCATGGCCCCCCAGACCCGGCGGGTGTCCAGGGGGACCAAGCTCAAGACCAGCCAGCGGGCGTCGGCGAGCACCTCCGGTTCGTCCTGTGTATCCGGTCGCCACAGGCACAAGCGCCCCGCTTCATCGCCGAATAGATAGCCCCCATGAATCGGGCTGAAGGAGGTGATACGGACCTCGCTGAACTCGGAGGAGCCCACCCTGATCCGGGCGTTACGCAAGCGTCCTCTCAAGCTCCCGTCGAGGGTCCACACCGATAGCCACCCCCCTTGGGTCGCAGTGGCAAAACGCTCGCTGTCTACGGGGAACACCGCGAGCACCGCCTCTCCGCTGGGTTCGCGCCAGATCCGTCGTGTCGTCGGCGAGCCAGAGCCGACAGGCATGACACCGTCGTCCGCGTAGGTCCGCAACTTCCCGTAGGCGAGCAGCGGATCGTCGAGCTGACCGAGGCTCCCGGTGCGAGTCGTTGCAGGTTCGCTGCCGAGGACGAACTCCGGCTGGGCTTGGCGAAGCTCCGCGATGATCTCCGCGAAGCGATCGCGCCCGAGCTTGTCTGGGTTGGGCGAAACGTCCAAGCGCAACAGGTGCTCGGCCCCGCCGCGAAGGTCGATGAGGCGCGCCCGGACCTCGCCCGCGTAGAAGCCCGGTTTCCAGCGCCAGCAGGATCGCCCAGCGCCGTGCTCGACCAGGACATGCTCGTCATCGATCTCGAGGCGCCAGTGCTCGCCCTCGATCGCCAGCTCAGCCTCGACGAGCTCGCGGAAGCCCTCGATGGGTTCGCGCATGTCGACGAGGTCGAACTCCAGATCGGGGCGAGGCCGCGCGTGCAGGTTCAGCGCCAAAAACGCGCGCTCCCCGTGGTTGTGAGGTCATGCGCGAGTTGCTCGAGCTTGTTCAGGCAACGGTCGAGCTTGTGACGCTTGGCGACCTTTTTGGTCTCGTCGAGGGCGGCGCGGAAGCGGGGCGAGTCGTCGCCGCGCAGCTTGGGCACGATCTTGGCGTAAACGATCGCGTCCAGGGCCGCGTGGAACTCCAGCTGGCCGCCGTGCTCCTGGTTGCGAGCGAGAAAGTCGACGACGTCATCGACCACGCGCCAGCCAAAGTGCAGGCGCGCGGGCATCAGCGCCTGCATGAGCTCAGTCAACGCCGTCCGCAGCCGCTCTGTATCCTGCTTGCCGAGCTTGCTCCGGTCCCAGCCGGTGTAGTCGTTGATGTCGATGTCCCAGAACTCGAGGGTGAAGGCGCGATCGAGGACCTTGTCCGAGAGCCCGTGGGTGGTCTCGTCCATGTTGACGGTGCCGATGATTACGAGGTTGCTCGGGTAGGGGATCCGTTTCTCGACACCGTCATGCATGTCCCCCTCGCTGTGGAGGTCGATGCGATTCCCCGTCTCCATCGCCGACAGCAGCGGCGCGAGGTACTGCTCCGGGCGGGAGAGGTTCATCTCGTCGAGGATCAGCACGTGGGGCTCCTCAGGCTTGCTCACGGCTTGACGGAGGAACTCGAGCACCGGGGTTCGGACGTACGCCGTGGGCTGAATCGGGTTGATGTAGCCGAGCAGCGGCCCAGGGTCGTACCAACCAGGCTGGACGGCGATGATCTTGACCCGTGTGCGCGCAGCCTCGCCGCCACCGGTAAGCGCGAGGCCGTACTGATGGGCGAGTTGGGTCTTACCTGCGCCAGATAGACCTGTGAGCACGGCAAAGTGCCGGCGTGGGTGGGCCCAGAGGCCGGCGTGGAGCTCGGCCACGAGGGCCTTGGGGAAGTTGTAGGTCAACCCGGCGTAGAGCTGCTCGAAGGGAGGCTTTTGAATACCACTGACGTCGGTCGTGAGAGCTCCGTCGTCCTCGTCAGGCTCGCCTCCGTCATCCGGCTCGTCGATCGGTTCGAGGATCGCCGGCTCCCAGTGGATCTGCTTTGCCCACGCCTGACCACGATCGGTCAAGACCCACAGCCCGTTGTCGCGCTCGAACAGACCGAGGTTGAGGAGCCAGTACACGATCGAGTGGGGGGCAAACAGAGCTGTCCAGCCCGGGTTGGCTCTTTGGATCGCGCGCTTGAGCTCGCCATCCTCGACCGGCCCGCGGTCGCGTACGTGGACGAGGGCGAGGTCGACTCCGAGCACGCGCGTGAGCAACCACTTGGAGAGCTCGTCGGGGTCGCCTGTCTCCAGCGCTGCGCGGCCAGATGGCGTCAGCTTGTAGATGCCATTGACACGTTCGATTGCGCCAAACTCGCCTCGTAACACGTTGATGGTCGTGCCGTGGCTCGAGTCCTTCTTGCTGGGGTTCTCCGTGCGCAGAAAGTCAATGAAGTCCTCGCGGGTCAGACCCTCCTCGACGGCCTGGAGGATGGCGAGCATCGACTGGAAGTAGCCTTTGAAGGCGGTCAAGCCTTTGCGGCGCCGGGCGGCCGGCAAAGGCTTGAGCTTCGCCTCGCCTGCCTCGTCCACGACCTCGGTGACGTCTTCTTCTGTCTCGGCCTTGCTTCGGTGCAGGTGCATCAGCCACGGTAGGCTCATGCGGGCTGCGAGCGCGTCGTAGTCGTCGTGGGCGACGGGGCCGAGGACGTCGTTGAGGCGGCCAACGATCGCCCGGTTGACCGCGAGTGCCCCTTTGGGAGGGTCGGCGAGGAACCAGCCCGCGAACTCGTGCAGTATCCGACGGCTGGCGAGGGTCGTGAACTCGGTCGGAAACAGGGCGGAGAGCAGCCGGAGGATCTTCAGCCACGGGGTGCGGCGGCCCTCGAACTGGGCTACGAGGCGGTCGAAGATGGTCTTGATCTGCGCGGCCTTGGTGACCTTGCCCTCGGGGAGGGAGCCCATCGCTTCGGTGGCGAGCCACTCTCGGAACACCTCGTCGTCGAGGGCGACGTCGACCTTGACCGAACCCATGCTGGTGCTGGTGATCGCCTCGGACTCCCATAGCTTGCGCTGGAACTCACGCGTTCGTCGGAGCTCGAGCGGCGCCTGCGCGACCTCCCGAAGCAAGGTGGCAGCGCGCTGGCGCCAGCCCGAGACCCAGTCGGGGAGCTTGGCCTCGACGGTGTTGCAGAGCGAACGGAGGTCGTCGTCGGTGTAGGCCATGGTCGAGCTTCGATCTAGTAACATGCGCGCCGAGTGCCCAGGCCCACGAAACGCTCATGTCTCGAAACCCTGACCCGCGCGAGCCTGCTCGAGCTTGCCTCTGCTTTCGACGTTGAGGTCAGCAAGCGTGCCCGACACGACGTGCTCGTGGACGCGTTGATGAGCCGGCGCTCGGCCAAGCTGCGCGAGGTCTTGGACAGACTGCTCCTCAAGGACCTGAAGGCCATCTGTGACACTCATGGCCTCGATCGAAAGGCACGCGCCAAAGCCACGCTCATCGCGCGGATCCTTGGCGAGGATGATCCGCCGGTGGTGACCAAGTCCAAGGCCAAGACGAAGCCCAAGTCCAAGCCCAAAGCGCAGTTGAAGACCGCACGCCCCCGCCAGGGCGAGCTCCCCCTTGGACTGAGCGGGGGCGCCGAGCAAGTCGAGCAGGTCAATCTATCCAAGCTCGAGTCCCACCTGTGGGAGGCCGCCAACATCCTCCGCGGCAGCCCCGTCGACCGCACGGACTGGAAGAGCTACATCCTGCCGCTTCTGTTCTTCAAGCGCATCTGCGACGCATGGGACGAAGAGCGCGAGGACATGCTGAAGGCCTACGACGGGCAGGTGTTCCCCGACGAGTTCCGCTTCGATGTGCCCGATGGTTGCCATTGGCGAGTGGTCCGCGGGGCTACCAAGCACGTCGGCAAGGCCATCCGCGACGCCATGCGTGGGATCGAACAGGCCAACCAGGACAAGCTCCTCGGCGTGTTTGGTGACGCGTCGTGGACCAACAAGGAGCGCCTGCCCGATGACCTGCTCAAGGACCTGATCGAGCACTTCTCCAAGCTGTCGCTGGGCAACAAGGCCGTCAAAAACGACGTCATCGGCGACGCCTACGAGTACCTGATCAAGAAGTTCGCCGACTCGACCAACAAGAAGGCAGGCGAGTTCTATACCCCGCGGAGCGTCGTGCGCCTGATGGTCGATACCCTCGATCCCCAGGAGGGCGAGACGATCTACGACCCCGCCTGCGGCACGGGCGGCATGCTGCTCGCGGCGGTCGAGCACGTCAAAGACGCAGGCGGCGATCCGCGGACCTTCTTTGGCAAGCTCTTTGGCCAGGAGAAGAACCTGACCACGGCGTCCGTGGCCCGGATGAACCTGCAGCTGCATGGCGTGGAGGAGTTCGACATCCGGCGCGGGGACACGCTGCGCCGTCCGGCCTTTGCCTCCGCCGAAGACCACAGCCTGCGGCAGTTCGACATCGTGCTGGCCAACCCGCCCTTTTCGCTGAAGAACTGGGGGCGCGATGTCTGGGAGAGCGACCCCTGGGGGCGGGCCTTCGCCGGGCTGCCCACGGATAAGTCCGGCGACTTTGCGTGGGTCCAGCACATGGTCAAGTCGATGGCCCCCGGGCATGGGCGCATGGCGGTCGTGCTTCCCCAGGGCGCGCTGTTTCGCGGCGGGGCCGAGGGCAAGATCCGCAAGAAGCTGCTCGAGCTCGACCGCATCGAGGTCGTCATCGGCCTGGCCCCGAACCTCTTTTATGGCACGGGGTTGGCCGCCTGCATCCTCGTGCTGCGCATGACCAAGCCCGCAGCGCGAAAAAAGAAGGTGCTCGTCGTCGATGGCTCCTCGCTATTTCGCAAGGGTCGGGCCCAAAACCACCTCGAGCCTGAGCACGGCGCCCAGATGCTGTCTTGGGTGCGGGCCTTCGAGGATGTCGAAGACCGCGCTCGGGTGGTCAGCCTGGATGAGATCGAAGAAGAGGACTGGACTTTGAACATCAGCCGCTACGTACTGCCTCCGATCGGCAAGGACATCCCGCCGCTGCCCGAAGCCGTCGCGGACTTCAAGGCGGCCCTGGCCCGGTGCCGCGAGGCCGAGGAGGCCCTGCGGCGAGAGATGAACGAGGGCGGGTGGCTGGCATGAGCGACACGCTGACCCAAGACGAGCTCGAGTCCTATCTGTGGGGCGCAGCGACGATCCTCCGGGGCCTCGTGGACGCGGGGGACTACAAGCAGTTCATTTTCCCGCTGGTGTTCTACAAGCGCCTGTCCGACGTGTGGGACGAGGACTACGCCGAGGCGCTGGCCGACTACGATGACAGCGAGGAGCTGGCCCTGGCTCAAGCCAATGAGCGCTTCGTCATCCCCGAGGGCGCGCACTGGAACGACCTGCGCAAGGCGGCCAAGAACGTGGGCAAGGCCATTCAGGACGCGATGCGGGCGATCGAGGCCGCCAACCCCGGTCGGCTCGAGGGGATCTTTGGGGACGCGCCGTGGACCAACAAAAACCGGCTTCCGGATCACACGCTCAAGAGTTTGTTGGAGCACTTTTCTGGCCAAGTCTTGTCGATCGCGCGGGTGCCAGAGGACATGCTGGGGGACGGCTACGAGTATTTGGTGGGGAAGTTTGCCGACGACGGTGGGAGCACGGCGCAGGAGTTTTATACCAATCGGACCCTGGTTCACCTCATGGCGCAGATGCTGAAGCCGCAGGACGGTGAGAGCATCTACGACCCCACTTGTGGGACCGGCGGGATGCTGTTGTCGGCGCTGGCCGAGGTCAGGCGCACGGGGGGCGATCAGCGCACGCTCGGGCTCTATGGGCAGGAGCGCAACCACATGACGGCGTCCATCGCCCGCATGAACCTGGTGCTTCATGGGGTCGAGGACTTCGAGATTAAGCGGGGGGATACCTTGGCTCGTCCGCGCTTTGTCGAGGGGGACCGGCTGCGGACCTTTGATGTGGTGTTGGCGAATCCGCCCTACTCGATCAAGCGGTGGAACCGGGAGGCGTGGGGGGCGGATGCGTGGGGGCGGAACTTTTTGGGGACGCCGCCGCAGGGGAGGGCGGACTATGCGTTTTTTCAGCATATTTTGAAGAGCATGGATCCGGAGACTGGGCGCTGTGCGATTCTGTTTCCGCATGGGGTGTTGTTTCGGAAGGCCGAACAGGATCTACGCCAGAAACTGGTCGAGGCTGACCTCGTGGAGTGTGTGCTGGGGCTGGGGCCGAATCTGTTCTTCAACTCGCCGATGGAAGCGTGTGTCGTTTTTTGCCGGAGTGAGAAGCCTGCGGCGCGGAAGGGTCGAATCTTGTTCATCGATGCGGTGAACGAGATCGCCCGCGAGCGGGCTGTCAGCTTTCTCAGGCCCGAGCATCAGCAGCGCATCTTCGGCGCATATGAAGCTTTCGGCGACGAATCGTCGTTCTCGAAGGTGGCGACACTGGACGAGGTCGCGGCGCGAGGCCACAACCTATCTATCCCCCTCTATGTCAAGCGGGTAGTGAAGAAGAAGAAGAAGAAGGCTGCGGAGGACTCGGGCGCTCGCTCGCTGTCTGAGGTCTGGACCGAGTGGGAGCAGGAGGACCGTGCCTTTTGGCAGCAGATGGATGTACTCGTGGATACGCTGAACGATCTTGTGAGCGAGGAGGGTGCCCGTGGGTGAACTCAAGTCGGGATGGCGGCGGGTCAAGTTCGGAGACGTTGTTCGCCAGGTCAAGGACAAGGTTCCAGCCAAAGAGTCAGGCCTTAGCCGCTACATCGCGGGCGAGCATATGGACACCAATGACCTGCGGTTACGTCGATGGGGCGAGATCAACGACGACTACCTTGGGCCTGCATTCCATATCCGGTTCCGGCCTGGTCAAGTGCTCTATGGGTCACGACGAACCTATTTGCGAAAGGTCGCAGTTGCTGGGTTCGATGGTGTCTGTGCGAATACGACCTTCGTCGTCGAGAGT
Source organism: Plesiocystis pacifica SIR-1 (assembly GCF_000170895.1). GTDB lineage: Bacteria > Myxococcota_A > Polyangia > Nannocystales > Nannocystaceae > Plesiocystis > Plesiocystis pacifica. The sequence continues at coordinate 8,297 of NZ_ABCS01000040.1, forward strand.
AAGAGCCCAGGGATCTTGCTGCCCGAGCTATTGCCGTTCATCATGACGACCGAGGCTTTCCACGAGCACTCAGTGAGGGAGTCGAAAGGCTCGGTTAACCCTTACGTAAACTTCTCCGACCTTGCATGGTACGAGTTCGCGCTGCCACCGCTGGAGGAGCAAGGCAAGATCTCACGAATCCTGCAGCGTTCCGCCGAACTCCAAGCCTCATATGCAGACTTGGTCCAGGTGGCCAAGACCACTCATCGTTCCTTCGTAGACCAGACACTGGGATATGGGGCGCAACGCCCATGCTTTGAAAAGGAACCTCCGAGCATTCGCAGGGGCTGGGCCTATCAACCGATTGAGGCGCTCTGCGAGGCGCTTGTCGACTGTCTGCATCGCACACCGAAATACTCGAAGGCAGGGTTTCCTGCAATCCGCACCGCAGATGTCGAACCAGGGTTCCTGCGCTGGGAGACGGCTCGACGTGTCCCTGAGAGCGAGTATCTCATCCAAACAACAAGGCTTCGACCAAAGCCAGGCGACGTGTTGTTTTCGCGAGAGGGAGAACGGATGGGGATGGCTGCGCTTGTACCCGAAGGCGTTTCCCTGTGTATCTCGCAGCGCATGATGCATCTGCGGCCCAAGCCAAATTTCCCTGCCAACCTGCTTATGGAATACCTGAATTCCTCGTGGGCTCAGAGGCAGATTTTGATGCACAAGAGTGGCTCCACGTCACCACACATCAATGTGGCTGACGTTCGGCGTCTCATGGTGCCCGTCCCTCCGAGGCCACTGTGGCCCCGTTTTTCTGACGATTGTGCTGAGCTGCTTGCATCCGTCGCTCAAGCAGAATCTAGGTCGGTTCGAGCCACCGAGGTCTGCGTCGCAGTCCGCGAAGACCTATTAGCAAGGGCTAACGCATGACCTCGAAAAAGTCCAGCACCGTCGCAACCTATCTCCGCGACATCCTCACGGGCGGCGTCACCCACGACACCGCAGCCGGCCCCGGCCTGGCGTGCCACTCTCGCCAACTCAGCGGCCTCGGCTGGCACTACCTCGCCCCCATCAATCTCCCCCGCCTCCCCCACGACATTCTCGTCGCCCCCTACGTCCGCGAGGCCCTCACCCGCCTCAACCCCGAGATCGCCGCCGCCCCCGAGCGCGCCGACGAGGTCCTCTACGAGCTACGGGCCATCCTCCGTTCCGCCCGCAGCGACGGCCTGATCAAGGCCAACGAGGCCATGACCGAGTGGTTTCGCAACGACAAGACCATGCCCTTCGGGGACAACCACGAGCACACTGCCGTCAGACTCTTCGACTTCGAGAACATCGAAGCCAACCACTTCATCGTCACCACCCAATACCGCGCCCAGGGCGAGGGCGGCTCCCTGTGCGCCGACCTCGTCCTGCTCGTCAACGGCTTCCCCCTCGTCGTCATCGAAGCCAAGCCCCCGCTGCGCCCCTCGATCAGCTGGCTCGACCGCGCCAGCACCATCCGCCAACAGTACGAAGACGAAGTCCCCGAGCTCTTCGTCTGCAACGTCCTCAACGTCGCCACGGACGGCCGCGAGCTCCGCTATGGCTCGATCGGCATGCCCGAGAACCTCTGGGGCCCCTGGCGAGCCCTCGACGATGTCACTGACCCCGAGGCTGCCGCGACCGTCACCGCGACAAATATGGGCATGCTCGCGCCCGCGACGCTGCTCGACATCCTCGAGCACTTCACCCTGTTCGCGGTTAACGACAAAAAGCAGCTCATCAAGGTCGTCTGCCGCTGCCAGCAGTACCAGGCCACCAACCTCATCGTCGACCGCGTCGCAGATCCGAACGCCCCCAAAAAGGGCCTCATCTGGCACTTCCAGGGCTCCGGCAAGTCCTACCTGATGGTCTTCGCCGCCAAGAAACTACGCCTCCACCCCGCCCTCGACAACCCAGCCGTGCTCGTCGTCGTCGACCGCGTGGACCTCGACACCCAGATCGGCAACACCTTCCACGGCGCCAAGGTCGAGAACCTAGTCAAGGCCAAGACCCGTGCCGAGCTCAAGTCCATGCTCCGCGCTGGCACCAAGAAGGTCATCATCACGACCATCTTCCGCTTCGGCGACGAGAGCGCCAAGCAAGAGGCCAACCGCCTCCTGCGGTGGACCAAGACCCGCCTGGGCAAGGGCAAGCTCGACGAGGCCGAGACCTACCTGCTCGACTGTGCCGAGCTCCTGGCAGGCCTCGACCCCAACGAGGGCCAAACGCTCCGCGACCGCTTCGCAGCCCTGCACCAGCGCTTCGAGGCGGCCGCAGGCAAGGCGCTGGTGCTGCCCGAGCCCCAGGCAGTCGCCTCCGAGGACACGGGCGAGGACAGCGAAGACGAGCCCGCCTCGGCCGTGCCCCTCAACGACGCGCACAACGTCATCGTGCTGGTCGACGAAGCCCACCGCACGCAGGAGGGCGACCTCGGCCGCAAGATGCAGGCCGCGCTCCCCCACGCCTCCTTCTTTGGCCTGACGGGCACGCCCATCAACAAGCGCGACCGCAACACCTTCAACACCTTCGGGGCCAAGTCCGACGAGGGCCGCTACCTCCACCGCTACGGCTTCGAGGACTCGATCCGCGACGGCGCGACCTTGCCGCTGCACTTCGTGCCCCGGTCCAGCGAGCTGAAGGTCGACGAGGCCTCCCTCAGCGAGGAGTTCTCCCAGATGACCGGGGGCCTGTCGGACATCGATGAGGCCGAGCTCATCCGCCAGGCGACCCGCTTTGGCGTGGCCGTCAAGGCGCCGGCCCGCGTGGCGCGAGTGGTCGCCGACATCGCCGAGCACTTCAGGTCCCAGGTCCGCCCCCAGGGCCTCGCGGCGATGATCGTGACCTACGACCGCGAGGCCTGCCTGCTCTACAAGGCCGAGCTCGACAAGCACCTGTCGCCCGCGGTGAGCGACGTGGTGATCTCCGTGGGCAACGAGCGCAAGGGCGAGTCCGAGTACCTCGCATACAAGCGAGACCGCGACGCCGAGGAGAAGCTCCTCGAGCGCTATCGCAAGCCCTCGGATCCGCTCAAGATCCTCGTGGTCACCGCCAAGCTGCTCACGGGTTTCGACGCGCCGATCTTGCAGACCATGTACCTCGACAAGCCCCTGCGCGATCACACCTTGCTGCAGGCCATCTGCAGGACCAACCGGGTCTACAACGACAACAAGCAGGCCGGGGTGATCGTCGACTACCTCGGCTTGTTCGAGAAGACCGCGGAGGCCCTGAAGTTCGACGAGGTCGACGTCGGGCGCATGGTCGCCAGCATCGAGGCAGTCAAGCAGCAGCTCCCCGAGGCGATGGAGAAGTGCCTGGCCTTTTTTGAGGGGGTCGATCGGACCCAAGGTGAGCAGCGCTCCCATGTCGCGGCGCTCAACAAGCTCGGCTCGATCGAGCGCTGCGACGCCTTTGGCGAGCACTTCCGCTTCTTGTCGAAGGTCTGGGAGGTGATCTCCCCCGATCCGATGCTGACGGCCTACGCCGACGACTACTCCTGGCTTGCGCGGCGATACAAGGCGGTCCGTCAGTCCGGCGGCGGTGGCCAGCAGATCTGGCAAGAGCTCGGGCCCCAGACCACGCAGCTGCTGTACGAGCACCTGTCCTTCAACATTGGGGCGCTCGAGCTGGAGGACATCGTGCTCGACGACGAGCTGTTTGCGGTGATCCAGCGGACACGCGATCCCGACGCGACGGCCGAGGAGCTCGCCACCAAGCTCGAGGACTACCTGAGGACCAACCAAGGCGTGCCGAAAATCCCGGACTTCCTCGCCAGGCTCCAGGACCTCAAGAAGAAGTACGAAAAGGGCATGATCCAGTCGCACGAGTGTATGACGCGTCTGCGGAACCTCGGCAAGGGGGCCTTCGCAGCCGTCGAGGAGAGCGAGCGGGAGCCGGTGCCTCCCCCCGTGCGGCCCGAAGACGAGGGCAGGGCCAAGTTGAGCGAGCTGTTCGAAGGGGTTGGCACGGTCGAAGCGGAGATAGTCGAGATGCTCGTGGCAGACATCGACAAAGCGGTTCAGGCAGAGCGCTTCCCAGGATGGAGCGAGTCCGACGGTGGCAAACGTCCGATGAGGAAGTTGATCCGGGGCGTCATGTTCGACCACCTCGGCCACGCAGATCGGGACCTCCACAATCAAGCGGTCGCGTATGTCGAAACCTACTACGCGGTTCAGAAGGAACCCAAATGAAGCTCCTGAGCCCCATCCCGACTGCGGACGAATATCTCAGGCTCCTGCGCCAAGATCTCGAGGGCGCGCGGGTGCTCCGCTTCGTGATCGCCTACGTGTCCGAGAGCGGCCTCGCGGCTATCGGCTCCGATCTCCTGGCTGCTGCCTTGAAGCAGCCCGGCTCCTTCGGCCTTGCCTCGCTCTCGTGCGCCTGCGGCTTCACACCGCTCGTAGGCCTCCAGACCATGCTCGAGCCCGAGCAAGGCCGGCTCAAGTACTTCGTCGATCCGGTCGTGTTGGGCTCACAGGGGGACCCGGCCCTGTCCCTGGTGCACAGCAAGATCGTCTACATCGTCCGCCCCGACAATCGCGCCGTCATCTACCTCGGCTCACACAACTGGAGCGGGCGGGGGCTGGGCTCGGACACCCCACGCTCGGCCGAGGCGTCGATGCGCTTCGAGTTCGAGTTCGAGCTGTCCCAGCTCAGCGGTGCGGGGACGGACCTGCCGTCCGAGATCAATCGGCATCTGCTCCAGTGCTTCAACCTCGGGGCGAGCCTGCCGGTCCATGACGACAACCTCCCGATCTTCGAGGATTGGTACCGGGCACGCTGCGAGCGCGAAAAGCCCCTGCCGCTGGATGAGTACGCGGTGGTCATCGGCGCATGCTCGACCGACGGCACCTCCACCTACGACCACCTGTGGAAGGCCATCCTGACCCCGGGCGCGAGCATCTACTTGCCCTGCCACGTCGAAGACGAGGGCCAGATCCTCCGGCTCCGCCAGGATCGGGTGCTGTTGATGGCCTGGACCAGCAAGGAGGCCCTCGAGGAGTCGAAGGAGCCCGTGCTGCTGTTTTGCAAGGTGACGCGACAGGTCGCAGGCAAGGACTCGGCCTTCGAGGGCACCAGCGAGGGGGACATCGAGAACTTCGACCTGGTCCTTCACGACCCCCGCCAGGGTGCGCGGATCAGCGCGGGCGAGGAAGCGGGCGAGCCCCTCACCATCAACCTACACAACGGCCACGTCTTCGAGTACTTCACGCTCAGTCCGGTCCCGGCCTCGGTGACGGCCGCGAGCATCGACGGCGGCGGCCCGCCAAAGTACCAAAACTACCTGCAGGTCTATCAGGTGCTGCTCCCGGAGTGGCTCAAACAAACGGAGGACCCGCGTGACGTTGGGGCCCGCGAACAGATGGCGACCCGACGGGACCAGGGCGTGTGGACAGCTGCCAACCTCGCGCTCACGACCAATCGTCAAGTGCAGCCCGAAGTGTCGAAGAACTACCGAGTCCCCCAACAGACACGCGAGCAGATCATGGGCTGCTTCGAGGAGTTCTTCGGGCTCGGCGAGGGGCGCCTCGAAGTGCGCCCCGTCGACCCAAACGTTGCGCCCAAGGAGCTCGTCCGACTCGCGCAGAGCCGACTCCACTACGGCTACATTGGCGACAGCGCGGTCTCGGACAGCGACGCGTTCTACTCCCGTGTGCGGCCGGGACGCCTTGCTGTGGACCTCGCCCCGATGCAGAAGATGTCGGACGAGGGCGAAGGCTCCTCGGTCGAGGCGCGGGTCCAGCAGCTCTATGCGGAGCGCCTGCGCGAGATCCTGGCCAACGTGGGGATCGAGGACGCTGACCTCGCAGCGTGGGAGGCGAAGCCACCGAAGCGCAAGACCCGAGCGGTCGACACCGTCCGTCTCAGGGTCTTCGACCTCGACGATCCAGAGGACCTCCCCGGGGTGGTCGCGGATCTACGCCAGCGGCACGGGACCGCGGCGCTGGCAGACTTCACGCTGCTGAAAGAGATCCTGTTGTTGGCGGTGTCCATCCAGGGCGCTGGCCTCTCGCAAACCGTCGGACGACCCTTGTTCCAACGCCTCTTCGACGATATCCGGCACGCAGACACGGGCTTCTTCTGCCAAATATTCGTGGGGACGCTGGAGGGCCTGGCCGAGACGCACTGCCCAGACGGCTGGCCCGCGGAGCAGCGCGGGCGGAGCAACGCGAAGCGGGCGATCACTCAGTTTCTCAAGAACCACGCGCTGGGTGAGGACCGTGTATGGCAGATGCTGTGTCTTGAGTACTTGCGGGGGCAGTGATGCCCTGCGCCATTGGTTTCCATCCCTGACTGGGACCCAGTCTCGACCTTGGATCGGACTCAGGGCGCCGCGGCAGCAGCGACGGAGAGATTGACCAACTCACCGGGAGCATCGGCGACGGTCAACATGTACCGCCCTGGGACGAGATTGAGCACGTCCGCCTCATCCGCACCGTTAATCGCGCGTACATAGCCACCAGGCATGGTCGAGGTCGTCGGCGGGACATCTCCCCAGGCGGGGTCGCCCTCTTCCGGAGCCGTGATCAGGAACTCATCGGCGCAGCGGTTGATCGTCGCCGCGCTTCCTTCAAACTCGATGGCATAGCTTCCCGGTTGTGTGATGGTGAGCAACCGCGCGGTTGCTTGCAGGCCATCGCCGCCGCGAACGTCATCGCGGGAGCAGTCGAGGACGAGGCCTTCAGACCACTGGCCGTTTCCAACCTCGGGAAGCTCGGGGATCTGGCAGTCGACCAACGGTGGGTAGCTATGCGGGAGCTCCGCAAAGAACATCTCCTCGGCAGCTTCTGCCGTTAGGCCGTAGACACCCTCAAAGGCCTCGAATGGCGGGCGCGAGTCCTCGAGCAAGGCGATGAAGAGCTCGGGGCCGTAGCGCTCCCACAGCCAGCGCATGAACAGCCCCGCGCTCCCGTAGTCGACTTCGGCGGTGCTCCGTTCAAAGTTGGCGAGGGGATCGGGAGTCTGGACGCTGACGAGGCGACGGCGGTCTAGCGCTTCGGCGGCACCTTCAGAGAAGAAGGGAGGCGGATCCGCGAAGCTAGCGACGACGGCGTGGACGAGTTCGTGGTCGAGAGAGAAGGAGGTCGAGTGGATGGTGTGCGTCGCCGAGGAGTAGCAGCCAGGGCTGTCGTCGGTCGCGCAGTAGCCCTTGGGCGGGTTCTCCCACAAGTAGAGGTTGATGGGAGCCTCCGCTCGCGTGGACAAGGCCTCCTCGAGCCCAGCAACCTGGGCGTCGAGGTATGCGAGGTCGCCGCCACACAGCGGGTAGTCGAACTCCGTGCCGATGCGGAGGTACTCAGTCTCGTAGCGGACCTCAAAGGGTCCCGGATCCGCGCAGCTCATGGAAGAGCCGAGCGTGCCCAAGACGAGCAGCCCCCGAAACATGCTGTCGGACAAGCGGGGAGCGGTGCGCGCTCGTTTGGGCAGGTTCAGGGTCATTCGACGCGGTAGGAGAGTACCACGGGCGCCCCATCGCGGAGGCCCGCGAGTCGGAGCTCGGTCTCGTCATCGAGAGCCTCCCACGCAAGCAGGAAGTCCTCCGTGCTCGTGATCGCGTAGCCGTTGAGTTCGTGAAGAACGTCGCCCGACTCCCACCCCATGGCTTCGGCCAGGGGTCCAACCCGAGTGACCCGGAAGTATCCGCCATCCACTCGGCCGAGATGGGTGCCGTCGTCGAACAGAGGTGAAGGGTCACGCTCGAGCGCGTCGAGGGCTTCGGCATCGATGACCATCGCGCCAGAGCTCGGGTCGAGGCTTACGTAGTCCGAAGGTGTCCAGGTCGGGAGCTCGGAGTCCTCGGAGGTGTCGGGGGTGCTACCGGCTTCGTCGTCAGCGCCGCCGCCGGCCTCGTCGCCACCGCCGTCTGGGCAGACTGCCACCTCCTGCGCGACGCCGCCTGCCCCCGCACAGGACGCGGATGCCACCCCAACGCTCGGGGCGCAGATGATCTGCTGATTGAAAACGTTGGTCTCGCAGATGACCGCGGACTCTCCAGGCAGACAATCCTTGGTGCATGGGTTGTCCTCCTCATCTTTGTCGAGCACGGGGCCACATGCCGTCATCAAGGTGCATGTGAGTGAAACTGTGATGGCCGAGAGCCTGAAGATGTTCATGGTCGGGCATCTTAGGTCGACGGCCTTGGATCTGTCAGGAAGGGAAGTGTGAGCTCAGATCCCGACAGGGTGAGCCGGCCGTTCGGTCTGGCATGCTCGGGTGTCCCTGTTCGGCCGTGTCCTCGATCTAACTGTCCAGCCTCCCGCGGCCGGTCTCAGGCTCAACGAACAACGCCGAAAGCGGGACGCCCAGCCCAGCCGCGAGGCGACACAACCATTCGAGGTCTGGGTCATACTCCCCAGACATCACGTCGAAGAGCTCTCGTCGATCGATGCCGGCCCGATCCGCGACGACCGTCAGCGGGAGCCCCCCGAGCTGCGTCAGCCGACGAAGGTTCTCGGTCACGAGCTCGTGGGCGCTCAGCTCATCGACTTCCGCCATGCTGCGACAACGGTACCGTAGCGGGGGACCAGCGAGAGGCGGTCTCTCTGATTTTTTCGGCCTCGCTGAAACTTCTCGCTCCGCCGCCTAATGAAACTAAAAAGTGGCGACGCATCACCTGGCCCCCATCCTCGCACCCTTCCTCGAGCAAGCGGAGCGCCGCGCGGTCGTCCAGGCCTTGCGGGCTCACCCAAGCTGGACACTGGGGCAGCTCCTTGAGCACATCGAGGCTGAGGGGCGCTACGCCACGGTATTGCGCGACCTTCGGCTCGGAGAGTTTGTGCTCGCAGACCCCGTGGTTGTCATTCGGCGGCGCCCTCCCGAGCGACATCCCGTGAACCACGCCAACGCAGAGCGCCTCGAAGCTGCCATGGTCGCCGCCGGATCCGAGTTCGATACCTTCGTGCGTGAGGTGCTCGAGGAGGCCCGTGCAGGCGTCCACGCTGAGCACAGCCGCGACGGTTGGGTCGACTCGGCCTTGCTCCGGAGCTTCGTGGGCGGACCACGCTGGAAGCTCCAGGCCTCTCTCGCACGGCTCACCGAGGCCGACGTGATCGAGCGCGTCGGTAGGACGAACTCGACGCGCTACCGCCTCCGACAGGGCGGGCGCGCCCAGTGATCCGCTCGCGGGCCCACTTTGGTGCCCATGTCCGCTTGCTGAGACGGGCGCGTGGCATGACTCAAGACATGCTGGCCGAGCGGAGCGGCTTGTCCACCGATACGATCCGCCGCCTCGAATACGACAGCTTTTCGCCCAGCCTCGAAACCTTGCGGAAGTTGAGCCTGGGCCTGGATCTGATGCTCAGCACGGTATTCTTCAGCTTTGAGCTGGGTGAGCGCGACCTCGCCCGGGAGCTGGTGGACATGCTCGGCAGGCGCAGCCCGGATGAGATCGAACTCGCGACGGGGGTCTTGCGGTTGCTGTTCGCGGAGCTCGATCGTCGAAAGAAGCCGGGCTAACGCGAGGGGGTGCGCTCACGGAGCTCGATGCGTTGGCGAAGTGCCTCTCGCCCGCGTCGACGGTGGGTGCGAACTGTCGCAGGGGGGAGGCCGTGGCGACGGGCGTAGCCCTGGACGTCGCCTCCACGAAGCTGATCCTCGATAGCTTCCCGAAGGCGAGGCTGGAGGCGCTGGAGCTCGCTTTGAAGGAGCCGCATGCGCTCGCGCTGACGAACTCGCCCGCTGGGGCTGGTCCTGGGGTGATGGAACTCAGCCGACTCGAGCCCACCGACCTCGAACGCGTTGGGCGGCCTTCTCGCCCGTTCATACAAGACGATGTAGTGGGCGATCCGCGTCAGCCAGTGCGAAAAGGCGTCGTCGTGCTCGGGCTCGAAGTCGGGGAGCTTGCGCCACACGGTCTCGATCGCCGACTGGCTCAAGTCGCGGGCTCTTGCGGGGCCACAGCGTCGGGAGAAGTGGCGCACGAAGAAGCGCTCGAGGGCTCGGCCCAGTCGCTCTTTGGCCGGACCATCGGGGGCGCGGCAGTAGTCGCTATAGAGCTCATCGAGGCGCATCCTGGTCAGCCTACACGAGGGCGCGAAGTCGCGACTGGACCGAAGAACAGGGCAAGCTTCAAAGAAGTTCACGAGCTTTGAAATACACCGTAGGTGTTAGGCTTCATCGACCTCGATGGGGACTCATGACGAGAGCGGCGAGCATCCGCGTAACGAGCTGCCGAGCTTCAGCGACTGGCTCGCCCTCGAGGACGATGAAGAGCGCGAGGACGTGCTCTTGCCTGAGTCGCAGTGGGCCCCCGATCGCTGGGTCGACCTGGTCGCGCGCATCGACGCGCCGCTGATGAGGCAGCGCAATGGGGAAGAGGACGTCGAGTTATTCTGCATCGACCGCTACATGCTCGATGATGTCCTCGGTTATGGGGGCATGGGTGTCGTGGCGCGGGGCTGGGATCCAGAGCTTGGCCGCTGTGTGGCGATCAAGCTGTGCTTGAACCCGGGGGAGCTTGGTGAGGAGGCACTGAGACGAGAGGCGATGACCCTCGCGCAGCTTCGGCATCCCAACATTGTCGCGGTGCATGACATTGGCCGCTTCGAGGACAGCCTGTACATCGTCATGGACTACGTCGAGGGACTTGACGGGCGAGAGTGGCTCAGGCGGAGGCTCGACGTGGGCGAGATCTGTCGGGTGTTTCGTGGGGCCTGTCTTGGCCTCGACGCGGCGCACCGAGCGGGCATCCTCCACGGGGACTTCAAGCCCTCGAACATCCTGGTGGGGGTCGGTGGAGAGGTGTGCGTCGCGGACTTTGGTGTCGCCGAGCTCATCGGCTTCGACGGCGAGTCCGGCGATGGGGAGGGCGACGAGGAGTGGTCGACGCCGCGGGGCGGGACTTTGGCCTACATGGCGCCGGAGCGGCTCTGTGGGCATCGAGGAGATGCTCGAGCAGATCAGTTCTCGCTATGTGTGTCGATGTGGCAGGCCCTGCATGGCGTCCGGCCGTTCGCGGGGAGCTCTGCGGAGGAGCTACTCGAGGCGATCGAGCGGGGGGAGATCGAGCGGGGCGACGAGCATGGGGTCGAGGCGATCCCGGAGCCTCTGTCGCGCGCGGTGCTGCGGGGACTCCGGGCCGATCCGGAGGAGCGGCACCCAAACTTGGGCCCCTTGATGGACGCGGTCACGCTTGCAGGCGGCAAGTCGTCCGCGCCAGAGTGGTACCGAGGACGCGGACTCCAGGCCTTGCTGACTCTCGGAGTGATGGCGGGCTCATTCGCGGTGTCACTCTCCTGGCTGTGGTGGGCGCTCGGACAGCCCAGGGTCGCGGACCAAGTCTCACACGCGGCTGTGCGCGCCGAGGCGGCAATGCCCGCGAGGTCAGCGGTTGACGTCGCTATCGCTCTGATTCGCGCCGGCAAACACCAGGACGGTTTGACGGTGTGGGAGGCTGAGCAAGGCCGGCGAGAGGCCAACGGCGAGCCCTTCGCAGAAGAAGGGCTGCGCGTAGGGGCCGCACTGCTCGAGCGCGGCAACGACGTGTTCGAGGAGAACCCCAAGCTCAGCGCGAAGCTGGCGAGCGTAGTGATCTCGATTGGCGAGTCCGCGACTGTCGAGCTTGGCAAGTCGGGTCAACCCACGGAGTCTGCGAGGCGGTTGACTCGCAAGGCCCTCGCTTTGCAGAGGTTGAGCTCCGTCACTCCTGACTAGTCGAAGCAGGTCACGGTGCCATCCTCGTTGGTTTGACCGTGAACGCAGATGATGACGTAGCCATTGATGTCCGCACAGGTCCAGGCGACATCGGCGGGAATCGGCTCGCAGCCCTGGCTCGTGCAGCACAGCAGGCTCTCCGTGGCCTCGACTGGTGGCGCGCCGACGTACTCGAGGCACAAGCCCATGTCGCACGCGTCGGCGAAGGGTTGGTAGCAGGTCGCTCCCGTCCCCGTCGCCTCGCCGTACTCGCAGGTGTAGCGCTCTCCCGTGGTACAGCGGTCGTGGGCATCCGGGAAGTCGCACACGGCCTCATCAGAGGTCTCGTCGATCTCACAGCAGAGTTCGGCGTCGAGGATCGGGACATCAGGCCCGCTGGGGTGGCAGTAGCGGGGGAAAACCTGGCCGAGTACGTCGACGTAGGGCTCGCCGACCTCGTCGCGGTGTAGTTCCCCACAGAGGTCGGGGATACCGGAGAGGGTGGCGAAAGTTTGGAGAATGGTGAGTGAGCTCGCGAGTATCATGAATCGACGCTAGCACTGGAGCCATGGCCCACTGGTCGCCGTCGTCGAGCCTCAGAGCTTCTGAGTGCCAGGTCTCTCCCTGAGCCTTGTCACAGATGCCTGAAGCTGTGACTGACTGACCGGGAGGTCTCGGTCCCCGAGCAGGCCGACGGCCCGCGGCGGTTCGAGCGGCGCGATCGAGCCCGGACATGACCGCGCTCGATCGAGACCGACGGTCTCCACCCGTCCCGGAGAAGAGCAGACCATCGGGAGCAGAGTCCTCCTCGCGTGGGGAACGGCTGTTCTGTCGAAGAGGGACAGCCTGGCTCGATGTTCGGGGAGACGAGCCACGACCGGCCTGGTCTCCGAAGGTTGTCTCGAGTTGAAAGCGACAGCTCCGAACTGGGAGTCAGACACTGGCTGGTCGCTGGCAGCCACTCCCAAGTAGTTGGGACACCCTCCTTGAGGTTGTCGCGGGCCTCGGCAGGCTGACGTGCTCAGACCACACAAACCCCGCCTGTGTGTACGGAGCTCCTCTTCTTACATCCCTTACCCACATAAACCGGACGTAACTGGGACCTAGATTGCCCTTTTTACCCACCTAATCCGAGGCGAAACCACCTAAGTTCGAGGCAAGGTTACCTACCTAAGCCCCAGGTAAACCCTACTCGCGCTGGGGCTTGGCCAGACGGCCCGTCCCAAAGCCGTACAACTCGTCGTCCAGCTTCCAAGAGGGACCAGTGGGCGCTGCCCTGGCTTTGCCCTTGCACAGCCGGGGCAGCGCCCATTTGCATGTTCAGGGCCCGGGAGCGGCCCGGGAACGCCGCCCCGGACGTCCCGGAACGCCGCCCTTTTGCATGTGCAAGTGCATCCCTCTCAAACCGCGAGATCAGGAACGCCCTCACCCCGAGGCCAACTAGACAGCCCGACAATGTTGGGTCACGGTGGAGCCATGGGTCGGATATCGGAGCGAGGCGTGCCCTCGCGTGGTTCGGCGTATGCGGCGATCACCGCCGCCTGCCCACCAACTACCCCCAACTCGAGACCAGACGAGCGGAGGGCCAGGTGACCGCCATGCGCACGGTTGGGATCGTGGCCGCTACGGTCGCCGCGACGGCAGCAGTCGGCGGCGCAGCCTACTGGATCTACCAACGCTACAAACACAAGCGGGACGACGCGGAGCGAACCAAAGCCGAGGACCGTCCGGCGGACTTCGACGACGACGGCTCAGACCCCGTCACCCCTGAAGAGCGACGCGCCCGCGGGCACTACATCCCGCGCACGGAGATCGGCGCCGACGTGATGAAGAAGTTCGAGGAGGCCTTCGGTGGCGGCTACGCGCCGCCCAAGGACGAAGTGATCGATCACCTCACCCAGGAAGACGTCGTGCTCTTCGGCGTCGAGTCCGAGCCCGTCCCCGGCTACCCTGAGACGCGCGAGGAGGTCCTCACCGCCAAGGTCCGCACGGTGGAGCGCTCGGTGGTCCGCGCCCGGGTCATCGGCCCCGTCGTGCACGCCGAGCACCATGGCTCCCACGCCGGCCACGGCTTCCGCGTGGGCGACATGGTCGAGGTGCCGCGTGGCGTGATCTTGTTGGCCGCGCGCCCCAAGCCCACCGAGCTTGAGGGCTACGACAGCCAGGGCAAGTCCGCCGCGACCTTCCAGCCCAGCCACAAGACCAAGCAGACCTACGAGATCCACCCCGGCACGCCCTACGACCTCGTCATGCCCTACATCACCGAGGACATCGAGTGGTACGTCGACCGCGAGCTCGTGAAGTTCGAACTCGTCGGCACCAAGGGGCTGCACCAGCAGATCGTCTTCAGCGAAGACAGCATGCGAGGCGGGCTGACGCTGCGGGCGCTCGATCGAGATCCCAAGACGGGCCTGGTCTTCGTCGCGCGCTGGGAGTTCGACATCCAACCCTAGCGCCGTGGTGGCCTGACTCCCGAAGGCCTGCACGGCGCGAAGCCAAGACAACAGGGCGAGCGATGAACCCCCGTGAAGCGTTGCTGACCGCCGCCGAGCTCGCGGCGCGGCTGCGCAAGAGTCGGGACTGGGTGTACCGCCGTGCTCGCATGGGACAGATCCCCGGGGCTCTACGCCTCGAGGGGCGGTGGCGATTCCGAAAAGCCGCGATCGACCGCTGGCTGTTTGCTCTCGAGGATCCGACGGGCGCCCCCGCCCGGGGTGTGGGAGACTCCCTGTCGGAAAGGCGTGCCGCGCTCATGAAAGTGAAGCGCGACATGAAAATCACCGTGAGGCAACGGACGCAGGGATACGGCGGGCTGGAGGTGGATCTGTTTTGGACAGACGCCGGCGGCAAGCGCCACCGCATGCGGCGGGCGTCCCCCTACAAGTCCAAGAACAAGACCCGTCGATGGGCCCAGCAGCTCCTGCGCGAGCGCATGGGCACCGCCGGCGGACCCGTCGACGAACAGGAGCACGAACCGACCCCCTACGACACCCAACACAGCTACGACCACGACAAGGACACCGACGAAGAGGGGCTGACCTTCTCCGAGTTCGTGCCCCGCTTCCTCGCCCTGTGCGAGTCCCCGGCCGCGGGCCGGCGGGGGGCCAACAGCGAGGGGGAGCTTGCGAACAAGCGCGGGATGATCCGCGATCACCTCGAGCCCTACTTCGGGCAGATGCTGCTCTCCGAGATCACCGCCCGCGAGGCCGACGCCTACGTGTGCGCGAAGTCGACGACGATCAGCAAGCGCACGAGCAAGCCCCTGAGCAGCTCGTCGATCGCCAACCACCTGGGCCTGCTCCGGCGCATGCTCAAGGTGGCGTGCCGCTGGGACATGCTCACGAAGGTCCCGGAGATCACGATCCCGAAGAAGGGGGAGGTGGACAACTACCTCAGCCGCCGCGAGAGTCGGCGGTTGCTGGCGAAGGCCGATCCGCTGTTCCGCGACATGATCGCGCTTGGGCTCCGCACGGGCATGCGCCTGGGCGAGCTGCAAGAGCTTCGCGTCGGGGACATCAACCTCGGGGCGGCGCGCATCCGGGTCACGCGGCAGCGGACCAAGGAGGGCACGATCAAAAAGCCCAAGGGCGACAAGACGCGGACGGTCCAGGTCCCGCACGACGCGGTGACCATGCTGCGCAAGCGCGTGGCCGGGCTCGAGCGCGACGAGCTCGTGTTCTCCAAGCCCGCGGGCTACCAGGCGCCGCACCGCACCGAGGCGCCGGCCGAGGGCGGGGAGCACTGGTCCCACAAGGAGGTCTTCGCTGCGGTCCAGCGGGCCACGGAGGCGGCCAAGATCGGCCGGAAGGTCGGCGTCCACACCCTGCGGCACACCTTCGCCACCCATGCGGTGGCGGCGGGAGTCCCGCTCAGCGTCGTCTCGCGGCAGCTCGGCCACGCCGACATCCGCACGACGATGCGCTACGCACACCACGCGCCCGAGCTGAACCCGGGCATCTTCGACCGCCTCGCCGACGGCTCCGCGATCCCCGCGGGGTGCTCGGAAGGTGGAGCTGACGACCAGTCAGTGGATGATTCATCCACTCGTCATCCAGTTAAAAATCCAGAGGCCCGAGAACGGTAGTTCTCAGGCCCCTAGCTTGTGAATTTGAAGCTCCGGCAACAGGACTCGAACCGAATTGGGGGCTTCTGCGAAACGTCAATGATGGCGCGCAGTTGGGCCGGAAGCTCCCGAAATCGTTCGGGTTTCTTTGTGCCGTGGGGGTCCGGGGAAGGTAGGCACGTGGAGTCTCGTTCCGCAGGGTTGGAGCACACGCGGAGCACATGAGGCTCGGAACCGCGAGTGGCCAGAGTAGCAGCGCCGGATCCAAGTTGGCCTGATTCTTGGCCACCCGGACGGCGCCACAATCTTACGGCCGACGAGCCGGCGTGCCGAGACGGCTACCAGCACCGTTCTCTCGTCGACAAGACAGCGGCGGCAAGGTCAGTGGTGCATGACGGCGATGGCCTGGAAATCTTCAAAGGATGCTGCGTAGCCATGCTGCGCCACCTTTTCGACGATGATCGGCAAGTTTTCGTCGACTTTCTGCGTCGGGGCTGAGCCGTTTCAATGTTCTCCAGGACTTGTACGGGTGAGCCCCCTGGGCACGGATGCTGCTCTACCTACGCGGCATGACGAGGAGGAACCCAAACTAATGTCACAACTCAACTACATGGCGCTGACTGGGGTCGGCCGTTGGGACCGGGCGCTGAAGGACGTCGGCGCGCAGCTCAAACCCTACGACAACTACCTCTGGACAGCGATATCCGCTGTGAAGCGTCACAAGCCAGCGCTTGCTTGGCGAACACCAAACAAGGAAGAGGAGACCCTGCTCAACGAGCGCCTCCGGGCCCGGCTCGAACGTCGCAATCGCCAGGCTCGGCAGGCCGAACGACGCCGCGATCGGCACCAGCACGCCACGCCAACTGGGGTCTGGGTGATCCTCGAGCCGCCGCCCTGGCGTGAGGACGAACCTGAGCAGACTTTTGACGACTTCCTACGCGCCCGCGAGGTCTATCAGCGCCCCGGCACCGATCAGCGCGCGAGCCTCGAGAAGCGAGGCTGGGACGTCGAAGCTCGGGCGCTGCTCCTCGACCGGTTCCCTTCGGTCCTCGAGCCTGAGCAGGGTAGTGAACACCTGGCCCCGACGTCTGCCCATCCCCACGGGGCCCTGCTGTGGCTCCGTCCCGACATCTACAATCTGACCCGTCAGCAGTGGGCGATGCGCGCCCTCGACAACGCCCCGTCGCGGCCCCTCGCGCCGCTGATCAAGCTGCTGACCACGCAGGCGAGTTGGCCTCGATTCGAGGCGCACGCGCTGTCTGAACAAGACTGGGTGTTCCTGCGCCCAGCGACTCCTGGCAGCGCGCTCCGCGATGGCACTGACGAGCAGCGTCGCTTCGTGGAGATCGCCATGGGTACGCCCGACTTCGCGCTCCTGGAGGGCCCGCCCGGGTCCGGCAAAACCACCGCGATCTGCGAGCTCATCGTCCAACTCGCCCGCGAGAACAAGCGCGTGCTGTTGGTCGCTTCGACCAACGTCGCCGTCGACAACGTGCTCGAGCGCCTCATCGCCTGGGAAGAGCAGCTACCCGAAGAAGACCGCTTCGTGCTCCCGGTCCGTATCGGCGACAGCGGTCGGATCAGCAGCGACGCGCTCGAGCCCTTCTTGCACGAGAACATCGAGCGGACCGTGCGTGACGACATCCTCGATTTCCTCGAGTCCGGCCGGGGCAGCGAGGTGGGCGCCCAGGCTCGCTCAATGCTCGACGAACGCCTACGTCGTACACCAAAGAAAGAGCGCTCTGAGCTCATCTCACGCCTGGTGGCCGAGTCCGTCAACCTCGTCTGCGGGACGCCGATCGGCGTCCTCCAACACCCCGAAATCAAGGACTACCACAGCGCTGACCGCCATCACCCGCGTCCAAGGGAGCTCTTCGACGTGTTGATCGTCGACGAGGCCAGCAAGACCACCTTCACCGAGTTCCTGGTCCCGGCGATCTACGCCAGGAAATGGGTGATCGTCGGCGACATCAAGCAGCTCTCCCCCTACGTCGAGAGCGAAGACATCAGCCAGAACCTGCGCAGGGCCCTGCAGGACATCGACGGTGAGGCTCAAGCCCAAGCGGCGGCCAGGGCCTATCAAGCCACCCCGCGAGGACAAATCGTCCGCAGCCTGATCGCTTGTGACGACGACCAAGCTCGGCTCCTACAGATTGAAGCCAGGGCTAAGGGAACGCCCTATGTCGATCTCGACCGCTGCGAGACGCGGATGGTCGCCGGTGTGCCCGGGGTCGTCCCAGGCCTCCTCTACGCAAACCTCATCTTCGGGGCCCCGGATACCCTCGCACAGTTCGAGCATCGTCTGCCCGAGGATCTCGACCTGGTCGAAGGGCCCCTCCCCTCGCTTCATGATCTCCAGAGGGCGCGAGCTCATGCTCGCGGTGAGACCCGAGAGCAGGCCGGCGACTGGGCTCACGAGTACGGGTGGCGTCTGGTTCGAAGCTACGAGCTGCGCCACAACCACTCCGAGCGGGCGCCGATCAAGAAGCAGCTCGACGAGTTGATGCCGGCCTCGTTGACCGAGGAAGCTTCGAAGAAGCTCTCTCGCCATGCTGAGAACATTCGTCGCGTCGCGCTCCCCTCGATTCTGGAGCTGCTCCAGATAGGCTTCGAGAGGCTCCCGGGCTGGGATCGTGGCGTCACCTTGAACCACGGCCTACCGGATGAGGCGCTCAGCCAACGCCTGGTCTCGCTGAGTTTCCAGCACCGCATGCATCCGCACATCTCGGCCTTCTCCCGCCAACATTTCTACTCGGACGAGTCTACCTCCCGGTCCACCTTGTTGCGTGACGCGAGCACGCTCGAGCGCGACTGGAGCTACTCGCGCTACACTCGACGAGCCGTATGGATCGAGGTCCCTCGACCGAGGGGAAGGCATGGGAACCGCAACCCCGCCGAGGCCGAAGTTGTGATGCGGGAGCTCGAGGCCTTCGCCCGCTGGGCACAGCGTCAGCCCGGGCGGCGAGACGGTCCGTGGAAGGTATCGATCTTGACCTTCTATCGAGGCCAGGAGGCGATGCTCCGCGACCGCCTCCAGCGCTTCACCAAGCAGCCGGGCAATACGCGCAACTTCGCCTATCCGCGCAAGCAGCCTCGCGTGGAGATCACCTTGTGCACGGTCGACCGCTTCCAGGGGCACGAGGCTGACCTCGTGCTGCTGTCCTTCGTCAAGGGGGGCGGCCGAAAGCATGGCTCCGTCGGCTTCCTCAACAGCCCGAACCGACTCAACGTCGCGCTCACGAGGGCCCGCTACCAGATCGCGCTGATCGGAGACCGGAACTACTTCGCCCACTGCCGCTCGCCGCTCCTGGTCAGCCTCGCAACCTCACCCCACTACGCGACCGAGCTCGCATGGGAGGGAGACCGATGATCCGCTTGCACCGAAACGTCGTCATCTCGGCCTTTGATCTCGAGGGGGTTATCGCTCGCTCGCAGGAGCGGCCTGAACTCCTCGCCGTCGCGCGCCTGGCCTACGATCACCCCCGAGGTTTGACCGCGGACATCCTCGCCGGTGAGCTCATCGGCGGCCAGTCCATCCTCTGCCGCCGGATCATTGACCGATGCGTAAGCCTCCAAGTGCTCGAGCGCCAGCGTGTTGGCGCCCCCGCCCGGCTCACGGAGCTCGGCCGCGCAATGCTCGAGCGCGGTCAGATCTGGATCCCCGAGCGAGGCACCTGGCGCGTCTACTTCGCCGAGGACCCGCTCCTCGATGTCCCCCTCGTCCACGTCGAGCCTTGCTGGACTCCGAAGGCCAACGCGGCTCGGAGTGAAGTCTATCGCCAAAAGAAGCAGGGAGGGCGCCCCGCTCGCGCCCAAGCTCGCCCCGCGTTGTTGCGCAACTTTGAGTACGACACGCTGTGCTCGTCGCTCGTCGATGGTTCGACCTTCCAACTGCTCGAGCTGAGCAAGCACGGCGCTTATGGCCAACCGTCGACACTTCACCTCGGAGTAGGCTTTCCCGCCGACGGTCACCCGCGAGTGACGCTCAGCGGGGAGCTCGAGGCGCCGCCGCGACCCCCCAAGGTTGCGTGTCGACCGATCGCGCTCGACCGTGTCCTCGAACTCCCCAGTGCGCTCGCGGCCTGGCGCTACGAGGACCTTTGGACAGAGCTCGTCAGCTTCGCCCGTGACATCGAGCTGGAGACCCTCGCCGCGGCCTGTGAGCGGGCCAAGCGACCGGTGCTCCCGGTCACTCTGGAGCAGACCTCCGCGAGCGAGCGCCGAAGCATGCGTACGCGAGTCGAGGTCCCCCCGCTCGAGTTCGCCCGGGCCGGATGCTTCGAGGCGAATCACCTCGATCGCGTCGAGCTGATCCCTCAGTCCACCGAGGACGCCGACCGGTGGGCGCGATGGCTTCAGTGGGACTCCCTCGATGGTTATCGAGTGCCGGCCCAGCTCGAGCGATCTGCGGCCACGATCCGCGAGCGCTTCCCCTTGTTTCAGGTGAGCTCCGCGACACCACATGAGCTCCTCGCGCGAGCGAAGAGCGACCCGACCGCACCTTCGTCCCGCTACCTCTTGACCACGGCCGACCTCGGCCTCTGGAGTTGATCATGGAGACCTCGAAGAAAAAGACCATCGCCATCTCCGTTGACGAGGCACTCCCTCCATGCTGGATCCGGCGGGGTCCGACCGAGCACGAACAGCGAGAGACGATCAGCGCGAGCCTGCTCAGCGCAGGACCCAAGGCGACCCTGCGCGGTGCCATGGTCCGCGCTGTCGAGGGCGCCCAGGAGACTGTCCTGGTCGCCTCGTTCTTGTTCTCGGACCGCGAGCTGTGTCAGGCCCTCCTCGGAGCTCACGAGCGCGGCGTCCGTATCTACCTGCTGACCGCGTCCGAGACCCGGCTTCGCAACACCGACGACGAGTCATTTACCCAAGCCCGAGTGCGGGAGCACGAGCAGCTCCTCAATCGACTCGCGGGCAAGGTCGAGCTTCGCTCGGCGGGTTGCTTTCATGCCAAGTTTGTCGTCGTTGATCACCAGTCGAAGGCTCGCGGCTGGCTCTCGACAGCCAACCTGAACCCCGCGCTGCTCGAATCCCGAGAGCTCGGCGTCTCGCTCGGCGAGCGCGACGCACGACAGGTCGCCGCATGGTTCTCGTGGGCTTTTTGGACCTGCGCCGAGCACGAACTAACGGGCGAAAAGGGGCGGCTACGCAGCATCGAGGCGCCCCCAGCAAAGCCAGCCGAGCCCTCGCTCGGACCCGTCTTGGTGACGACGCCGAAGCATCAGGCCCTGCGGGGTAAGCTCTTGGACTGGATCCAGACCAGTAAGCGCGAGCTGTGGGTCTCGAGCTACAGCATCGAGGGCGATCACGAGGTCGTTCGCGCGCTCGTCGAGCGAGCCCGCGCTGGCGTACCCGTGACCGTGCTGACGCGTCCACGTCCCGCGGTCAGTGCGGCCGTCACCGCGCTTCGTACCGCAGGCGCAGAGGTCTACGCCCACGACAAGCTCCACGCAAAGGCCCTTCTTTGCGATCATGGCGCCATCGTCATGACGGCCAACCTCGACACGCACAGCCTCGATCACAGCTTCGAGGTTGGCCTCGAGCTCGATGCGCCCACACGGACTGCGCTGGCCAAGACCCTCCGTCGCTGGGCGGAGAGCTTCCCTTGGCGCTTCGAGCTTGGAGCTGCCCGAGCCGACAACATCGGCGAGATCTGGCTCGCTGAGCTCCGACGCAAGGATGGCAAGCATGAGGTCGTGGCCGAAGAGACCGTCGTGCTCGGTGAGGTTACCGCTCGCGATGCCCTCGATCTCGACGACGCGCCCGACCCCGAGTTCACCCGCCCTCCGGAGAAGCAGCGCCTCCCCGCGAACATCCGCTACGAGTGGACAGTCCGCGCGCCGCGTCTGCCAAAGCGAGCCAAGGTGCTCAAACGCAAGGAAGTGCGCGAGGTGCCCGGCAAGCGCGGCTCCATGCGCACCCAAGAGGTCGAGGTCGACTACGAGCCACCAGCTTATCAGCAGGGCAACAAGCGCTACGTCGTGCTCGAATCAGGGGCCCCCGCCAAGGCCGCGCGTGAGCTCGCCGTCGAACTCGACGCCAAGGTGGTTGTGCGATGAGTCGAGGCGGTTCACCCGTCATCCTGGTCAGCTGGGTGAGCATCGGCGGCGGCGCGGGCCCGTTGCTCACCGCGATGACGGACTCCCAGAGCCCCTTCAAGGGGCGCGTCGAGCACATATATCTGTGCACCCACGCTGTTCGAGCGAACACTCGCGAACGCGAAGCCCTCGAGCAGACTCGTGAGGGCTTGCGCGAACACCCCGTCGCGCGAGCCGCGAAGCTGAAGGTGTGTCGCTGGAAGGCCAAGGCCTCTCCGATCGAGCACGAGCCCATCCGTCGCTTCGCCGAGCGAACGCTGCTCGACATTCGCCGCCAGCATCCGAGCGCACACATCGTCATTCACCTGTCCCCGGGGACGCCGGCGATGCACGCGATCTGGCTGCTCCTCGGTAGCACGGGGTTCATCGACGGGCCGCTCAGCCTGATCCAGACCGCAGACAAACGCGGCCGAGAGGCGGGTAACCGCGCGGTCCAACTGGTCGAGCTCAACGTCGAGTCATGGCTGCAGCGCTACCGAACGATGCGCCTATCTCGCGCTGACGACATCGACGACGGTCAGCTCTTCGACCCCACGCGGGTTCGCAGCGAGGCGATGCGCGACGTGATCGCTAAGCTCGAGCGGTGGGCGACCTCCCCGGCCCCCGTGCTCCTGCTCGGCGAGCGAGGCTCCGGCAAGACCAGCCTGGCGGCGTGGCTACGCGCGCGGAGCCCCTTCTCCAACCCGGACCTCGATCCATGGCCGGTGGTCGTCTGCGGCCAGTTTCAGGCCAACCCTCAGCTCGCGCAGTCCAAGCTGTTCGGTCACGTACAGGGGGCCTTCACGGGCGCGGCCGAGAACCGCGAAGGTCTGCTCGACGCTGTCGATGGCGACAGTTTGTTCCTCGATGAGATCGCTGACATCGACAGGGCCACGCAGCGGAGTTTGATGGCAGCCGTCGAAGGCCGAGGTTTCTATCGGCTCGGAGACACCGAGCTCCGCTACTCGAACTTCCGGCTGATCTCGGCGACCAATCGCTCGCTTCAGCGACTGCGGCAGGACAGGATCCTCGATGACGATTTCCTCGACCGCGTCGCGGTGTTCGTGCTGCGGATCCCACCGCTGCGCGAGTGTCGGGAGGACCTGCCCGACTCCTGGATGCAGGTCCTGGCGCGGATATCCTCACGGGTCGGCGCCTCGCTGACGGAGCTCGAGGAGCTCGGCCGGAACCCCAAGATCCTCGCGCTGCTTGAGCGCCACCGGCTCCCCGGCAACTTCCGAGACCTCGAGCGGGCCGCTCACCATCTCCTGGTCGCGCGAGCTGCGGGCGCGAAGAGCTCCAAGCTGGTCGACACGGTCCGAGAGGGGCTCGACACGCGCATGATCGCAACCGATGCGGTTGGACACATCGGCGCAGGGGAGCTCCGTGGCGAGCTCCCGCTCGACGAGGGGGACTACACCCGGCGAGTGAACGCGTACAAGCTGCGCTGGCTGCGGGCTGCGCTGGCCCATGCCGGGGGGAACAAGGCCAACGCCGCGAAGGCGCTCGGTATGAAGGAGTCGACCTACAAGGCTCAACTGACGAAGCTGAGCGAGACCGAGTGACTCCAACCGACAGGAAGTCAGCGCTCGGCTGGAGCGAGTGCTCATCCATGTTCTTGACATGTCAGGAGCGAGTGCCTGACATGGTGTTCAGGTCTTCATCGTGTCAAGTAGCCTTGTGTAGTCCACCAAGGCGCGAGTACCCTCACCGCCCGACTTGAGGATCAGGCCGCTAACAAGGATTCTGGGGGTCCCGCTCAGCAGGCCGCGGATCACCAAGAGTTCGATCACGCAAGGGTGCAGCCAGATGGTGGCACAGACCGTCCGCTACAGCCCCAAAATCAAGAAGGCAGCCTACACGAAGCTCACAGGGATGGTCCGAGCTGCGGACGGGCCCCTCCAACTACAAGCGTCGTTGATTGACTTCGCGGAGGGTGCTCGCTCGAAGCGTCAACGCGCCGCCGCCTTGGTCCTCGCTGATCTTGTCCGACAGGGATGGGACGTCCACGTACGCGACAAAGAGATCTGGTCCTCGTCAATCGGAGGAGCCACACGCAGCGGTGAGCGGGCCGAGGAGGCGAAGGCTCGAGTCCAGGAGACGCTGAAGGCTTTCCGGGCCGTTCAACTCTCCGAGGCTTCGGTCAATAAGTTTCTGCGAGGGATGGAGCGGCCCCGTGTCTTTGAAGGTCGCACGGTCTCGGTCCTCAACCTGGTTGATGACGGTCACGATCTTGCTCTGACGCTGGCGGACGTCTCTCGTGTGCCGCCCTCCGATCGCCCGACCGCACTCCGCGAAGTCATCCATCCGATCATCCAGGTCGCCACGCCGGACGATCGGTGCGAGCACACTGGGCTCTCCCTCTACGATGTGTGGCGGTACTTCCGCCACACATGGTCCCTCGAGTACCGAACCACGCCGGGCCGCTCGTTGGCGTTCCTCGTCCGCAACGCCGCCCGACCCATGGCCCCAGTGATCGGGATCGCGTCCATCGCCAACGCGGCGCTGCAACTCAAGGTCCGTGACGATTGGATCGGTTGGTCGACTCATGGAGTCCTAAGCACGCTCAGCGCGGAACCAGAGCGCTGGCCACAGCTTCGACGCGCCATGAACCGGACCTTAGGGCGGGCCGTGCAGCAAATACGTAGCGATGACCTGCTTGAGGAACTCCGCGACTATGAAGGCGCCGAGCTCGAAGAACGACTTCGCGTGATTGGCG
This sequence comes from Plesiocystis pacifica SIR-1, assembly GCF_000170895.1. GTDB lineage: Bacteria > Myxococcota_A > Polyangia > Nannocystales > Nannocystaceae > Plesiocystis > Plesiocystis pacifica. The sequence goes on from NZ_ABCS01000040.1 coordinate 32,796, forward strand.
CGGCCGCACGAGAGGAGCGCACCCGTCAGCTCCAGGACCGAAGCCAACGGCAGGCGCGAGGTGAAGAGGTCGAGTCCTTGCACGCGCTGCCGCTCGATGAGGATGGAAACATCGACTGGGTCACGGCCTCCGAGCGAGCGCTCTTCACACGCAAGCGAGCTGAGACCCTCGCAGATCTACTGTTCGCTCAGCGTGTGCTCGCAGGTCTTCCAACACGAGGTCGAGCTGTGGAGGGCGCCCTACAGACCAAAGATGCACGCCGCGCGCTCACCATCGCGGCTCGAGAGATCCGAAAAGTTGGGCTCTCTAGCCGACTGCTCGACGTCAACGTCTGCGGCGCGGCCCCTCCGTATCGCGAACTCCTCGGTGGCAAGCTGGTCGCGCTCGCCATGGCGAGCGAAGAGGTCTCGGACGCATATCGCCAGCGCTATCGCGGCAGGGTGAGCGAGATCGCGTCTCAGGTCGCGGGCGCACCTGTGAGGAGGACCCCAGAGATCTGCCTCCTAACCACTACGAGCCTCTACGGGGCCGTCTCGAGCCAGTACAACCGGCTCCGCGCGAAGCTGAACTCTTCGACGGGGGAGCCGCTGGACATCCGGTGGCGTGATCTCGGGCGAACGGAGGGGTGGGGGACGACGCACTTCTCAGAAAAGACTGTCACGTCCCTGCGCAGGCTCGTTGAAGACGTGACCGGAGGGCGCAATGTCAACAACGTGTTCGGCGAAGGTCAGTCTCCGCGGATGCGCCAAGTCCGGGAGGGCCTCGCAATCCTGGGGCTCGACGTCGAGGTCTACCTGAAGCACCGGCACGCTCGACGCGTCTACGGGCTCGAACTCGCCTCAGATGCTCGAAGTGCGCTGCTGCTCAACCGCAAAGCTGCCCCTTCGCGACCAACCTTCGATGAGATCGCAAAGTGGTGGTCTACGCGTTGGTTGAGCCGCCGGGTCAACGACGAGCGAGTGCGGGCGCGCGTCGCTGTCCAGGGGCCCGCGTCCGTGAAGCTCGAACTCACCCCGCCCGACCTCAGCCCGCAACTCGGGCTATTTGATAAACCTCCCCCCACGGCGAGCAAACCTCTGATTCAATGGAGCGGCGTCATGAAAACGCAGAGCAAACCCGAGCTCATCCAGAGCCTGTACCGAGACCGCGGCGCCTGCGCGGACCACCACTCGGACGAGGTCGTGCGAGTGCTGCATATCGAGACGGCGGTTGACGGCTTCGTCAAGAAGTGGGCGCGGGGGCGCGTCCTGTTCGTGACCGGGAACCCTGGTGACGGGAAGACTCACCTCCTCAAGCACCTGTCCAAGAAGTTAAAGAGCGCCCGCGTCGACGTGTGCCTTGACGCCAACGAGCTGTCAAACGAGCGGTTGATCGAGATGATCAACAAGGCCGCCCGCAGCAGGACTCGTGGGCTGGCCTTGGCGATCAACGAGGGGATCCTCGTCCAGTTGGTCCGTGACGCAGAGGATACGCGATGGGCCGCCCCAGTCAGGCGGCAGCTCCTCTATCCCCTCGTGTATGGAGACGCGGACGATGAGCTCGAAGACGATCGCTTCCTCGTCATTGATCTAAATCACCGCAACAACCTCGCGTCGGTGGTCGTTGAAGAGGCGATCAGGCGTCAGCTCCAGCTGTCGGGGCCGTGCGCAAGCTGTCCTGGGGCCGAGGGCTGCTCACTGCAAGCGAACGCGTCGCGTCTCGCCGGAGCTGGCCGACCGGTCGAACGAATCGCGCGGCTCCTCGCCGGCGTCGCGGACGTCGGCGTCCACGCGACGATGCGTGAGCTGCAAGGGTTCATCGCGTTTATGCTCACCTGCGACGAGAGCTGCGCGACGAGCCCACGATCGCTCGCGCGTTATTGGGTCAACGCGTTCGATGGAGGCGATGGGCCGCTGTTTGACGCGCTCCGACGCTTCGATCCTGCGAAGATGACCCACCCACTCCTTGACGACAAGCTCTGGCGTGAGGCCGATCGCGACGATGAATGGTCGGCGGGCCTGCCGGCCTTCGTGGGTGTAGAGGCCTCACTCGAGGACCGGCTAGAGTCCTTCGAGGAGCGCAAACGGCGAGCGTTGTTTGAGCATGTAGACGGAGACCGCCTCTTGACCTCGACGAGTCAGATTGACGAGGAGCTGCGAGCCCTGCTGGAAGCCGACGCGAGCGCGCTCCGTCGCGTGGTCCGCCAGCTAAACCGCTTCTATGACCGGGACGAGGAGGCGGACGAGCACCTGCACTTGTGGATGACCCATCGGTATGATGCGAGGCCCCCGCGCTACGCCGCGTCCTCCGCTACGGTGCCGCGCGCGAGGTTGGAGCTGCTCCGGCCGCGGCTGCGCGCTCCGCTGAATGAGGCGTTCCCAGACCATCAGCCCGATCATGTGGTGCTCGCGGCGAAGTCAGGGCGAGCTCGGCTTCGAATTGACCGCGCGCTCGTTGAAGCGCTGCTCGCGGCCGAGCGGGGTCTGCCCTCGACCTTCCGACGCGGCGAACCCGAAGCGAGGATCGACGCGTTCATCAGCGAACTCGCCGACGCCTATGGCGACCCCTCCAAGGAGGACCAGGTCGTCGTCAGGTTGGTCGACCGAGACACGGGCGGGAACGTGCAAGTGTCAGTCGACCTCCGCGGTCGAAGCTTCGTGAAGGGGTAGAGATGAAGATCGGTGCGGTGCTCAACAAGGTCTACGACCGGGACGTCGGATGGCGCCCAGCGTCAGGCGGGATCAAGCCCGTCCACGTGGCGAACGGTCTGATTCGCGCAATCCAGGGAGGTCAGTACGACGTCTCGCTGCTGCATGAATTTGTCGTGTGGTGGACCAAAGGCCGAAAGCCAGATCCGAAGAAGACCTATGAGGTGCTGGCTTCTTCACACACCGAACTCTACGCGGCCTTCGACCACCCTCGCGCTGACTTCGAGCGGACTCGTAGGTACGTAGAGGGTTTGCTCCGGGCCGACCGGGCGCTGTTCCCCTCGAAGGACAAGTCTTCCTTTTCGCTCACCCATGGTCGAATGGTGACCGCGGACATGAACGACCGGAAGCTTGGTGTGTTCGGAGCGGCGCTCCTCGGGGACCCCGATGAGGAAGACTCGCTGGCTGCGGCGATCCGCGCTGCGGCCGTCGTGGACGCTCCACGTGATCCCCTGAGCGCGTTGACTTGGCCTCTCTTGAGCGAGAGCCCGGCCCGAAAGATCCGCGCTGGGGATGCCGAGGCCATCAAGAGGGCGCTGAAGCGTCGGCATAACTCAGAGTTCGTCACCACCATTCAAGAGGCCGCTTCATGTCTGGCCACCCATGAGCGAGGCCAAGGCAACAGCATGCGGACGCTCCAACGCGCGGTCCAATTTGTCTGCGTTGCCACCATCGCTCACGCTCAGGCCCTCGCGGCGGGGGGGCGCCTCGAGCGACGCGCCCCAGCCTTGATGACCTTGGCAGGTCACCGCCGGAGTGACGTCGCGGTTGCGAGCGAGCGATCCCTCGACTTCATCTACGGGAGCTTCGAGCAGTGGCTTGCGAAGCGCCTCGCCGGCCTGATCGCAAAGGGCCAAGCGCTCGCGGACGACATGGATCCCGCGCCGTCAGGCACGACCGACCTACGGCGTGTCAAGCCGTTCCTCGTCGGGATCGACAGCGCGAAGTCCAAGCAAGGGAGCCCCTCGGACCAAGAGATCAAGCAGCGGATGAACTACTTCAAGCAGGCCAGGCAACAGCTCGGACCCAAGGCGAAGCCTGCCGATGTGCTCGCGCGCGCGCTGGTCGCCAGCTACTGTCGCGAGTACGAGTCAGGCGGACCCAAGCAGTTCTTGCGAGGGCTCGGGTGCAAGGTCGGGCTGTTCTATCCCCACTTCCAGGGTGCCACGCGGTCAAAACGTGTTCGACCGAGCGTGCCCGTGATCGACATGCTGGTCCGCGCGTGCGTTGAACACGGCGACGCTGTCCCGCTAGACGAGTTCCTCGAGCGGCTGTGGCGACGGTTCGGGCTCATCGTCGGCGGTCGCCGCGATGAAACGTGGGACGACGCTGGCGTCCTCGCCAACCGCGGACTACCAGTGGACATCCCCGCGCTGCTCGAAAACACCGAGCGCCTAGTCGACGAGCTCACCGTCATGGGGCTCGCTCGTCGCTACGCCGATGACGTGACCTTCGTGGGAGACAGCTATGAGCGCTGAATCAGAAGAGTTTGCCGGCCGCATCGTTGGTCATCTGTGCGCGCGGCTGACCGACCGTAGCGCGTTGGGGGTGATCGCCGAGGACCTCCCGCCGCTGGACGTCGACGCGCTCGTGGGCGTCATCGCGGAGGAGGCCAAGGCGGGGGCTCGAGGACCCCTGCGTCTCGCCATTTTGGGCGGTGCCAAGCCCCGACGGAAGCGACGCAAGACGGCAAAGCTCGAGCTCACGACTGACCCACTCGTCGCCAACAAGTGGCGGAATGACGACGCCGCGGGGGACGGGGCGCGATCGATCGTCGTGGTGCTCGGACCGACGGCCAAGCTCAACTCCCTTCGGACGGCGCTTCGCCCCCTTCGCGCCAAGGAGCTGCGAGGTGAGATCGCGCGTGTGGCCTCAGAGTGGCTAGAGCAGCCGGAGCGAGGCCACTTCTGGCGGGCGCTCGCCGAGCGCAGCCGCGACGTCCCGACAGCGACGCTCTTGGAGTACGTCGCGCCGCTGGAGGCGAGCGCGAAGCGCCCCGCCAAGCTCCTCGAGCTCGAGGCTCGAGGGGTCTGGCGGATGGGGTTGCTGCGATCACCCAAGCTGACCTCATCGGCGGGCCTGGGGAGTGCAAAGAAAGCCCTCCGCGCGAACGTCGACTTCGTTCGCTCGCTGGAGACGCTCTCTGACAAGAACCTCGAGCGCCTCGTCCACGCGTCAGACAACGGCGACAAGCTCACTCGCCAAGACGCTGACAAGCTGCTCCGCTTCGCAGCCTCACGCGAACGGCCAGCGCTCGAAGGCATCTCACTCGAGCGAGCCCGTGAGCTCTTGCGAACGGAGCTTCCCCAGACGGCGGAGGCCTACGATGAGGACCAGCCTCGCCCTGCACGGAAGGAGCGAGTCGAAGGGGACATCCTCGCGCTCGATCTGCTGTTGTCAGGGTCGAAGGGCGCCAAGAAAGCGGCCGCGGCGTACCAAAAGCTGCTCGAGCCTAGCCCCGACGGCGAGGACCAGGACCAACTGAAGCTCGGCGAGCGCGTTGTCCTTCCACAGCGACGAGAGGGCAGCCGTCAGAGCGTGGGCCTGTTCGGCGGCTTGCTCACTCACGACGTCTGGGGGGGCATCGCCGTCGCAACTGACGCGGTCGACTTCGTCAGCGCGACCAAGATGATCGCGGCAGGGGACGCGAACGTCCACCCCTTCACGCCGGGAGCTGAAGACCACGTACGCGGCATGATCGAGAAGGCAGTGAATCGGCGGATGATCGAGCCCGCCGCCCTCGAGGCCTTCGACGAATACGCTGAGCGCCGCGCGACGCTCCTCTCCTCTCAGCTCGCGCTCTTGGACCACCCGCTGTTGGCGTTGGCCGCAGACAAGAAGCTCTGCGCGGAGGTGGGGCTGATGCTCGACGCGTACGGACGCGCGCTCAAGCTCGTCAAGGAGGCCGCCGATATCCTCCAGCGTCGGGGTAACTTGGAGCCCGCGCGCCGACTAATTGCGCGAATGCTGAGCTTGGACATTGCGTTCGTGCGCGCCGGCAAGGCGTGGTTCGCCGTCGCGGCGCCGACACACCCGTTCCACCTCTGGCGTCTGCACGCGCTGATCGAAGTGTTCGCCGATGACCTAGACGAGCTCAGGAAGATCGGCCCCGAAGAGCTAGAGGATCTCGTCACAGATCCACACACGGCGACTCCGCACGTCGTGCTGAGTCGGTTCGCTGCTGACGGTGGCGCCATCGAGCATACCTCCACACTGATCGCCGCGGGCAGCTATGGGGCCTTGCCGATGTTCGCTGAGCCGAAGGCGCGGCAGCGCGGGACATTTAAGAGCAAGGCCCTCGCTGCTCTCGCCGACCGACTCATGCGGCTCATGCCTCACGCCGCGATCGGCCTCCGCGTCACGCTCGTGGACCCCCCTAGCGTGGCGGGGGCGCTCGATCGGCTCCTGAACCTGAAGAACCCGCTAGATGATGAGCTGCCAGTGCCGCTCCATGCGACCGTCCTGCGGACGCGTCAGGCTCCCGACGCCACAGACGAAGAGGATGACAAGCTCGGCACCCTCGCGCGCGAGCTCGTGGACGCGGGCGGCACCCTGCAAGTTTATCCCGCCGTCCCGTCGCTCGCAGACGTCGAAGCACACCTACGTGATCGCCCAGCCCATCTGTTGGCGCTCTTCGATCCGGGGCAAGCCGAGGTCGTGAAGTTGAGCGCTCCTCGCCCGCGCCTGTCACCCTTGACGCTGCCGCGCTCGTACTTCTACGACGACTTTGACGACCGCATCGACGTTATTGTCTCCGGCGATATCCCACTGTTTGGTAGCTACCACGAGCTCTTTTGTCGAACGATCGACGCTCCGACCTCCGACATCCTCGGCCGACGCTCGGGCGCGAGCCAGAGCAGGAAGGAGCTCGAGCGCATCACGAATTCCGCGGTGTGGGTCTCGGTCCTCGATCAGGGCATCGAGCCCACGTTCCGGATCAAAGGCGCGGAGCGGCTCGACTGGCGGCAGGATGGTGGCCGAGATGTCGTCACCGTGACGGCTCACCATGAGACCGTGGAGCACTTGGTCCACGATGCCCTTCGACTGGCTGGCCTCCCGACGACGGAACAGAGCGTCAAGCGTACGTTGAAGGAGCTCTTCAACCTGAGCGGCGAGGCAGTGTTGGGTTTGCTCCGCGCCCAGATCGGGGTGTCTCTGGTTGAGCCCCGCTTCGCCAAGGGCCTGATCGGTACGCTCATCGCGGCGAGGTGGTACCTGCGCGCGCACCCCGAGGCGCTGCTGATCTCATTGGATGAGAAGACCAGCAGGCGGTGGATCTTGGGGGTCGCGTCCGACGACCGACACGGCGACCTCCTGGGCGTGCGAATGAGCGACGCTGGGCCTGTGCTCGAGGCGATCGAGGTAAAGACCTACGAAGACGCTGACGCGGTCGTGAAGGTGCGAGCGAAGGGCATCGAGGGTGAGGCGGTGACACAGGTCGACCAAACGATCGCTGTCCTGCGACACATCATCGGCTTGGATGACGATGGGACCGCTGTCGCGCGGGCGCGAGAGTCGATCCTCAAGGACCAACTCTACCGTGCCGTCGCGGCGCGGCCGTACAGCGCCGACCGTCGCAGCCGACTCGTCCGAACGCTCGAGGAGTTATTCAAGACTGGACCGGCCGAGCTTCTTGGATTGATCTTTAGCGTGAAGATCGCCCCGGGGGAGGTGTCGGTCTCTCCCGATGCGCCCAAGTACCGACGCTCTCCTGGAAAGAACACCGTTGGGTACGTCGAGATCATCGAGGCAGGAGAACTACCAAAGCGGTCGCGCCCTAAGTCGACCAAGCTCAAGACTGACGCGAGCGGACCTGAGCCTGGTTCAAGCCCGGGGTCATCGGCCAAGTCGAAGTCGAAGTCCAAGAAGCGGTCATCGCAGCGGAAGCGGAGCTCAGCAGTTCAGCCGGACGAGGACATTCGCGTCCACATCGGCGAGAGCCCAACTGGCGGGGAGGTGACTTGGGCTCCCCATGACGAAGAGCATCCTCTCAATAATTTCGGTTTGCTGGTGACGGGGGACTCTGGCGCAGGGAAGACCCAAATTCTTCGCGCGATCATTCACGCTGTGACTCAAGCGGGAGTCCCTGTCTGCGCGTTTGACTACAAGAACGACTACGCAGATCCGGAGTTCAGCGAGTTGGTGGGCCTCGACGTCTACAACGTCGATCGACAGGGCTTGCCCTTCAACCCACTCGAGCTCGCTGGTGACGAGACTGGGCGCGCCCAGCCGATTCGTCACATCCATGAGATCGCTCAGATCCTGAAGCGCGTGTTCAGCCTCGGAGATCAGATGGAGGCGCGGCTGCGCAAGGCGATGCAGCGCGCGTACGAAGCTCGCGGCATCAAGGCGCGCGTCTGGATCGATGTGGATGACGCTCCTGCGCCGCCTTCTTTTGACGAGGTCATCGAACAACTCGAGAGCACGGGGAAGAACGAGAAGTTGCTCAACCGGCTGTCCCCGTTGTTTGACCTCGGCTTGTTCCCATCGTCGGAAGACGCGGAGTCAACCTTTGACGAGTTGCTCGAGCGCAGCGTCGCGCTGCAACTCAACGGCTTGCCTCACGACAACATCAAGCAGGCGCTCTCGGAGTTCATCATCGTGAGGTTGCACGCGCACGCCCTCCGAGGAGAGCAGCCGCGTCGGCTACGACGGCTTCTGGTGTTTGATGAGGCGTGGCGGGTGAAAGAGTCCACCCGGCTTCACCAACTCGCTCGGGAGGGGCGAGCCTTTGGGATTGGCATCGCTCTGGGCACGCAGTTCCCCGGTGACATTCCCGACAACTTGTCCGGGAACCTCGCTACTCAGCTGTTTCTGCAAAACCAAAACTCGGAGCACGTGAAGTCGGTCGTCAGGACCTTGCTCGGCGCCCGGTCTGGGAGGGGCGTGAGGTCTCTGGAGACGCAGATCAAACAGCTTCAGAAGTACGAGGGCTTCTTCCGGAATCAGCAGTACACCCCCTACACCTTCGTCACCACGCTGCCCCACTTCAAGCGGGTCTAGCGATCAGCCTGATGCCCGATTCTCTCTGCCCGCGGCCTACCCGGCAGCAGTATCGGCTCGCGCGCCTCATCACCCGGTGGTACCTCGATCGGTACCACGGCACCGACGAGGACGTGGGCACAGCCAGCATGTTCTGCGACCGCCGTCGGGTTGGACACTTCGCGGTGAGTCGCCGAGCGCTCGCGCGCGGCAGCGGCGACGCGTTGTTCCGGATGCTGATCGCTACGACGATGTTCCAGCGTCGACAAGACGCTCAGATCCTCCGCGTGCTGCGGGGGATCTCGAAGGAGCACACCTACGAACTCACAGACTCCCGTCGACTGCTGTCACTCGCCGATGATAGCCGTTGCCCGCACCTGAAGAGTAACGCCACGCTGCTAGAAGCGTGCGACCTCTCCAAGGACCCCGTGACGAAGCAAGGGCGCTGCGGCGCGAGGCCACGCACGCCCTGTCACCTCAAACAGCACACGGTCCTGCTCAAGCGCTACGGGCACTTCGGGAAGGTGCCAACATCGGTCGCGCTCACCCTGCGAGAAGGCAGCGCCGATAGCCTCGCTGAGCTCCGTGAGCAGGTGCTCGGCGAGCATGACGACCCACTTGAGCGGGCTGTCGCCCTCGAGCGGCGGCTCTCGAAGGCGTGGCGTGTCAGCGACAAGATCTCCGCGATGTTTCTCTCCGCCGTCTGCAACCCTGACCTGTGCCCGGGCCTGTCGCCGTGGGCCGAGGGCGTCGACTGGACGCGATACGTCGTCATCGACAGCAACGTCGATCTCTTCCTGACCGGCACCGGTTATCCAGGTCCGTGGACCTACAACAAGCGGCGGGAGTTCATCCAGCGGCTCGCAAAGCGCGTGGATCTCGAGCAGATGAAGCCAGGGCTGCAGCGGTTCAACCCCAGGATCGTGCAGCAGGCCCTCTACTTGTTCATGAGCATATCCAACCGACGCGCGGCGAAATTGGATTGCGCGCATGAGGCTCCTCGCAGTTGTGAAGCATGCCCCGGTCCGCTAAAGTCACTGTGTCCGTCGACTGCCTCTATGAGTATCTCGAAATGAGCAAACACTATTATCGTCGATCAGATGATGACACGACAGAGGGAATCCGTACCTACTAGGTCCGGATCACCTTGAGGACGTGCTTGGCTCGAGAACTTGCCACGTAGTGGTCCTCCGCGGAATAGCCGCGCTGCGTCCCTGCATCGGGTACGCCGGCTAGGACGATCGCATCAGCCTCCAGTCCTTTGAAGCGGCGGTGGGTTTCCAGCAGCACACCTTCGCCACGACGCCACGCCTCGAGGTCGTGAACCAAACGCACCACCCCGAATTTCTCTGGCCACTGGTCGTGACGCAACCACGGTACGAGGATGGCGACCTGAGACGGCTTGAGTCCCCCGCGGTCCCGGAGACACCAGTCCTGGACGGTCTTCCGTGTCGCCTTGATCACATCAGCTTCAGAGTGGACGCGTTCTTCCTCAACGATCATACCCTTAGGAGCGCCTGGGTCTACCTCCGCCTCGAATGACAGCGCTCGGGCGCTGTACGCTGCAATCGCCTGGGTGTTCCGGCAGTTCGTGTCCAGCGTGAAAGGCGCGAGCTGAAGTTCGGTAGCGGTCATCGCGGCATCCCGATAGATGCGCTGCCGAGGATCGTAGAACACCGTCAGCCGGCGCGGCTCATCGCACCGGTAGAGGGCCTCCAGCGCTTCCCACCAGAGTTCCAAGAAGTCTTGCCCTTCGTCCACGACAATGGCGTCGAACCTCTCCTTTGGATCAACATCCAACGCTGCCGCCTCAAGGAGGTCTGCTGCTTCATCGCGCCAGAAGGCGTCGCCCTGGGCGTTGAATGACCGCATAGTCAGTCGGCAGAAATGGGCACAGATACTATGGAACGTGCTCACCACGATCTGGTCCTCATAGGCTGGGGACAGGGAACCGGAGAGCGACTGCGCCAAGTGTTTATTGTAGCAGAGGACGAGGACTCGTAGTCCGGCGTCGGCGTGGCGTCGCGCCTGGGTCATGGCCAACAGGGTCTTTCCCGAACCCGCGACCCCTTCAATGGCTGATCGTGGGTGACGCCTGATGAAGCCCAGAATCCGGTGCTGAGCTTCGGTCAGCCTTAGGAGTTTCTCCTCCTGGTCCGCGATCGTTCGCCAGAGTACTGGCACGAACCTGAACATGGGGCTCAAAGCCGACCTCAGGCTGGAGAGCATATCTGTATGGATCGCCTTGAGCCGTGGAAGCGCACACCAATGCGTCAGGGCGCGTTGAACGGCTCGTCGCATATCACGCAGCGCCCCAGGACCCAGGAGGATAGCCGGATGGGCATTTGCCGGAAGAGGTCCCTCCCAACGCGTCTCGGTGAACACCACCGCGTGGCCAATGGTGAACGGCGGGGCGCCCTCGAACACATCATCATCCCGCAGGTGATTCAGTATTGCGCTCTTGTTCTTCTCCGCTTGGTCGAAAGGGCCTTGCATGTGATGCCACTTGCCCTCCCTCCGGTTGAGTTGCGACCATCGATGCTCCACGGGGTCATACACGATCTCGCTGGCCTTGACCTCCAGCACAAGCACGCCACGCTTCGGATCTACGATCACAAAGTCGATCTCTCCGTCCTTGAGGTGGTCAGCCCGCGTGTTTGGGTTCGTGCGGATCTGTAGCCAAGGATAGCTATGATAGACGACGACGTTGTCGTCGAGTTGCTCCTGCAGCGCTCGAGCAACATCGCGCTCGCCCCGATTCCTCACCTGCTCAAGAGTTCGCACAGTCGGAATGAGACGTGCCACGTTAGCCCACCACCTCGCCGGCCGTAGCCGTGTTGAGAAGGACGATTTCGCTGTTGTGCCCGAGCCGGAGTGTTGCCCCGGTGTCGTTTAGAAAGAACCGTGTGCCCAAGATCCGCACGACATCCCCCGACGCGAGCCCAAGGATCGCTGGTCCAGAAGTTGGCCCTCGCTCCACGACCCAGGCTGGAGCGCTTGGGTGCAGCACCCTGTTGACTGCCGCCAGGACTTCAGCTCCCACGTCACGGACGCAGACCAGGCGTCGTGCGCGTACAACCATAAATTCCCCCAATACCCGTTCAATTTCCGCTTCGACGCACCACCCTGGGCCCAGATCATCGCGGCCGATCCCTGTCGTGGCCTCCGATCCCTCGGTTCCAGGCGACGGCGTCAGCGCGCCCTTCTGAGTCCACAGAGTGGGTTCTCCGTCTGCAGCTTCGCAGTCCCCCCATCGCGGACAGAATCCGCAGGCCTCTGGCGTCCTCGCGGGTTTTGCAGTTGCGTCACCAACAGCGGCGGCCCAGGTGACTAACCAGGCGCGCAGACCGGCCTCAAGCGCGTCCATCTCCGCGCGTTCACACGGCTCAAAGGCCGTGACGATCCCATCGTAGTCCCATACCTCCCGCGTGACACTCGTGACATCTGGACGTGTAGCGAGTACCAACCAGGCGTACAGGCGTAGCTGTGCATTCACGCCGTCGGCCGAGCCTGTCTTGAGGTCGACGACCTTGGCCCGCCCGTCGTCGCTCACGCTCAGCAGGTCGATCTTCCCCCCTAGCCGCACATTGAGAGCATCGAGTTTAAGTTCCGCGTTCAGTTCGGGCTCAGCCCACACGCCGACGCCCTCGACCGGAGATCCGGCGGCCAGCGCCGAAAGCCTCGTCAAGTCCAAGCGGGTCTCGGCTAGGTTCACCCACCCTCTCAAGGCGCTTCGCCATTGGGCCTGGCCTTGGGCGACCCATCGGTCGATCGGCCCCAGCCTACCCCCGAGACGCACCCGCGGCCGCTCACCGCAGGTAACTGCCGTCGCCGCCGTCAGTATGAGGTTCTTGTACCCGCCGGCTTTCTTCACAGCGGAACGTACGCCTGCCTCTGGGCCCGTCTCTCCGCGCACAGCAAGATAGGCCTCCATCGCCGCGTGCATCACCACCCCTCGTGCGGTCGCGGGAGGGGTTTCGCGTGTGAGTTCCAGCCCCGCTGCCGGCATGAGCGACCACGCGGCTCGCAGGCCGCAAGTGACCTTCGCGCGGGAGTAACTCAGCGAGCGCGGCGCCCGCTCCCCGAAGAGGGCCAGCACTGCGTTGCTGCCGAGTTGAGCGGGTCGAGTCCAGCGGGATCGGATCATCCTGTGCCCCCTATGCCGAGCTTCGCGGCGAGGGTCTTCACCACTCGATCTGGATCTCGCTGAAAGGCCCCCTCGTCGAACGCGGCGAGGGTTACTCCAACAGGAAGGTCCTCGGTGTCCTCCGCTCGCTCGAGGGCGCTCGCCCGCGCCTCGTTTCGGGCCATCCAGCCATGTCCCCCCATCCCGGTACCCTGCGCGGGCCGGGCGTAGACCAACCAAACCCGCCGGTTCGTGGACTCCACTCCCGATGAAATCTCAGCCAGCACGTCGACCGGCTCCCCACCGGCCTCCCGTTCAAGCCACGGACCCTCATCTTCGCTCATCCACTCCACGCCGGGGTGCACGTCCTGGAGGGCGGCGATCGCCTCCCGCGCTGTACCGGCGATCCGCCTAGCGAGCGGAGTGACGACTTCCTCATGAAAGAGCCCTCGCACGCCCTGCAGTAGATACATCAACAACTGACGGCCAAGGTGGCGATCAAGTTCATCGTGGTGCTGCTTGTTGAGGTGGGTCTGTAGACAGCCCGTGCAACTCGTCGCGCACCCGCTCGTCGCCTCGCCATTGGCCGATGTCCCTTCGCAACTCCCGCACACTTGAACGGCCTGCTCAAGGATCTTCTCGATGTTCTCTCGCACCCGGTGGCTAAACCCCGCGCCACCGGCCAGCGTGTCGTACAAGTACAACTCGAACCCGGTGCCCCAGGCTGACACTTGCGCATCTCCGTCGTTGTCGATGCCTGCACCCCCCGGGACCGGGCGCACGTCGGCGGCCAACTCCCCCGGCTCCAACTGCAACACTGTGTTCGCTGCCAGGACCAGGGCCTCACAGGCAGTCCTCGCCGCCCGCTTGGTGTCGAGTGCTCCGCCTTGGACATGGTCTTGACCATCACCCGGCCGGCGGGCGTTGTCGATGGCGATCCAGCCTCGGTCTTCATCTGGAACAGCCAGCCGCAGTAGGCAGAGGTCGGTCACGAAGGTGGCTCCGAGCCGTAGCCCGCTGGTGCGGTACGCGTTCCTGCAGTCAATGTGGCCCGGTTGCGGCCTCGTATGTGGACCAAACTGTCCGAACTCCGCGTCGTCATCCTTGGCGACCTGAGGCGCGATGCGCTTGCAGTCCAGGCAGATCCGGTAGCCACGCCGCTTGGGGCCCTCGTTGACAACGAACAACTCCTCGCGCAGCCGGTTCCCGGGCACCAGAACTCGCCCGTTCAATGCATCGACTGGCTCTAACTCCGCATCCTTGGCGTCCATCATGAGGCGTGCACTGGTCGGATATTGGTCGCTCACCCGTTCGGTACCTCCGAGGTGCTCTCCCTGTTCATCGAAGCACGTGGCGAACCCCGGAGGAGCGATCCAACGCGCCCAACGATTCTCAACCCCACAGACGAGACAGGCCTCTCCCGGTGCGGGGGCATCCGTAGCGTCGCCGTCCAGAGGTTGGCCACCACCGTCCGCCGTGGCAGAGCCCTCCCCAGCGGCTCGCGGATTTTGCTCGCCTTTGCGGGTATGGTGGCAGTTCTCGCAGTGATAGACCCACTGATGCTTCCGGGCCGCGACCGCATCCTTGAGCGTGCCGCTGTCCGGGTGGTAGAGGGCGGAAACCCGATAGCGCTTATTATTGACCGGGAGCACACGGCCCGGAGCATATTGGCTCAGCGCCCTCGCGCGCCCCTGACGAGGAACCTCGAGGAAGCGCGGTCGCTTGGCGCGGTGGTCCTTGGCGAAGATATGGAAGCCCACCACATCAGTAGGGAACGCGTAACTCGGCAGCGCGCCGGCCTGCATGAGCACGTCGAGGACCTTGGCATGCGCAAGATCGAACGAGCTCTGGTTCCTTTTCACCCTCGAAGCAGCGTCCGCCTGCTCCTCCGCTTGCAACGCCGCGTCACCACCCGCGTCGTTGTCACCCTCGTCTTCTGTGTGGAGATGAGCCTCCTCAACCCCAACGTGCTCATCGTCATTGTCATCGCTCAGCGACGCCTCCGGTGCTGTCTCCTGAGCAACAGGTTGCTTCCCCCGAGGCTCAATTTCTACTTCAGCCACTGTGGTTTCATCAGGCGCCGAAACACCCAAGGCGGTATGAAGCAGTTTGAGGGTTTCGCCCTCCCATTCGTCCTCGAGTTTTCCCCTACCCTCGTCGTCAACGCAATCGCCGAGCACCGCCAGGATCTCGTTCGTTAGCTGAGCACAATTGGCCTGCCGCCACTCCTCGAAGCACGCCAGGGTGAGACGGTCGCCCGAGGCCAGGAACTGGCCAACGGTCCCGAGGCCGTCAAAGATTCCTTTGCGGTCGGGGTTCTGGAGCAGGTGCCGCTCGTACTCTTTGTCACTGTCAAGGGTCTCGTGGAAGAACCTCTGTAGTGACATCGCCAGTGCATGTCGATAGACGAGTTGCAGGTTGTTGGTGTCCAGCCTAGGGTTCGTCGGCGGCCCCGAGATCAGGTCCGCGGGGTGCTCGAAATGCTGCCGATCGAAGGGCTTGTCGTTAGCCCAAGCGATCACCGTGGAGATGCCGTCGCCACGACGACCCGCCCGACCCGCCCGCTGCTGATAGTTGTCACGACGCGGGGGCATGTTCCGCAGCGCGACCGCCGAGACTGCACCGAGGTCGATGCCAACCTCCATGGTCGTGGTGGACGAGAGGAGATCGAACGCGTCGGACTCCTTGCGCCCCTCGATGGAGTACTCACCGTCGGTGTTCTTCTTCGCCTTTCCCACCGGGCCGAGGTCTACGTCCTGGAACCGGAGTTCGTTGATCTCGGCGGTGTTGAAGAGCGCCTCGCGGTCCAACTCCCCGAGTTGGGCCGTGTGTTCGCCCGCGAGTGGAAGGGCCGGGAGGACGACCTGCTCGCCGGCCTTGGAGACATTCTCCTGCAAGCCATCGAGGGCCTCTGCCGCGCGGGCCCGGTAGTGGGTGCGGCGGGCCTCAAACCACGCAACCACGTCAGGCTCCGCCAGGCAAGCTGTGTCCTCGTCGCGACACCGCTCGCACTCCAGGAGCCATTGACCATCATCCCCAAGGGCCAGTACGGCCGCTTGGGGAACCACTGGCTGCACCCCGCGACAGCGCCGACAGCCTCGCCAGTGCGCCAAATTGCAGTCGACCTCCAACGTCAGGACGCGCCCGAGAAGTCGCCGTTCGGCGTCGCAAAACGCCTCGAGCAGCGCTCGGTGCAGTTTATTGGTGTCTTTATCCTTGAGGTTGAGCGCCTCGTTCATTGCGCCCTTCCACCGCTCGGCGTGCTTCGCATCGAGCCTCTTTGGAACCTGCTTGGGGAAATCCACGCCGGCCTCCACTGCCTCCGAAAGAAGCACCCCTCGACCAAGCCAGAGCCGCAGCCAGCGACCACAGAGGTGGTCAAGTAGAAGATCAGAGGAGATGAGTCCAACTGGCAGAACCCCGGCGGACTGGATCTTGGCTCGGGCAGAGCTGAGTCCACCCCGCGTAGGACGCACCGACGCCAGCGCGAGTCCCCAAAGGTCCATGGCCCGCTTGCTGGCAGCGCGGCCTGTTCCACCCCCGAGCCTCGGAGCCATTGCCCCGGAGAGTCCGCTTAGGACCCAATCGCGGACCACCGCTGGGGCGCCCACGTCGGCAGGGTCTTCACTCGGGTCGGGAGGCCTGCGCTCCGCGAACTCCTTGAGTAGGGTCGCCCACTTGGGAGGTCGGACGTCTTTTGCCTGACGCATCATATTTGCGAGACGCTCGGCAACCTTCATGGCCGCGTAGAGTTGCTCGCTGTCCGCGGCGCCGATGTCAGGCACGCGAAGCCGCTGGCTCAGCCGCGCCGCCCCCAACAGAGCCGCCTGCCCAGCGGCGGTGAGGTCTAGCGGTTTCGGGTCCTCCACGGGCTGAAGGTCCGCCTTGAGCAACACCTCATTGCGCCGCGCTGTCTCAGCGCAAAGCTCCTCATATGCCTCTGACAGCATGCGCCAGCCCACGAGCAACATGGGGCGTACAGCGTCTTTGAGGGCGAACTCGTTGGCCTGGATGGACAACTCGGCGGCAGCCCGCCGAGAGTCTGAGAACGCGAGGGCTTTGCGGCCCTCGAGCGGTGCGATCCGCAGCCGCCGCGCTCGCGCCTCTTCTGTCTCTTCCTCCTTCGGAGGCTTCGCTGGCTGAGCGGCGAGTTGCGCCTGGATGAGGTTCAGGAAAGGCTGGGCCCCTTGAGTGCGGTGGGGAGTAACCGGACTCCTCTGGCGGGTCCCCCCGTGGCGTTCAGCGGACATGCAGACCGGGCAAGCCCAGAAACCCGCGTCAGCGCTGGCGCCGGGGTTGGCGGGCACAACGACCTCCCGCAATGAGCCAGCGGACTTGTCATCACTGGCGGCCGAGATCCGCCCACGCAACGGGTCGAACCGGGCCTCACGAACGTCCGCGGCTTCGTCGTGTACTGCGTTTTCCTCCACTAGTAGGTCCAGAGGTCGCAGCCCATCTCCCTCTGCGGGACTCGACCAGAGTAGAGACCACGCGTCGAGCTCGTAGCCCTTCACATAGCCCCTCAGGAACGTCGCACCACAGTCGCGGCAGGTGTAGAGTTCGTAGACTCGAGCTCCGCAACGACACCGCGGCCCAGGATCAAAGGGATAGAGCTTGCCCACGAGGGGGGCGGGTGCCCCCTCGCAGAGTCCCTCCCGGACCTTCCCGGGGATCTGGTCGCACTCCGGGTTGGCGCAGGCCCACAGCCCGGGGAGCCCACGGAACATCGCGTGCACCTTGGCGGGCAGTAGCGCTCGCCTGTCCTCCATATCCAACTTTGCGTAGCTGCCTATCGCCAGGATCGTGGCGACCAGTCGCTGCCGCCGAGCCGAGAGCGCTTTGGTCGCCCAAAGGCTGGGGTAAAGCTCCGGAGGGAATGCCTTTTCCTCCAGCAAGAGATCAACAGGCCTCGCCTTCCGTGCGGTGAACTTAGCGAGACGATGCAGAGGCGCCCAGGAGCGGACCTCGGCGCCCCCAGCGTCGGCGAGCAGTTCCTGTGCGAGCGCGTCCCGCAGGCCCACAGTGGCGACCTCGCTGGCTTCCAACTCGGCGAGGCGCTTCTCGCTGATCTCAACCGCCTGCTCCCCCAACTCCCGGCGGGTCGCGGTGACAGGCTCGCCGAAGTCGGTTGGCGTCTTCCCCGTGAGGCGGGCCGCAAACACGGCAGCCGGATGGTCGCCAGACCCATCGCTACCAGCGAAGCTCGCGCTCGTGCAGATCACCTGGAGCCGCTCAGGGCCGATGCCGAGACGGTGGCGTAAGCGGCGGATCAACATCGCTACCTCTGCACCAGAGGCGCCGCGGTAGAGGTGGGCCTCATCGATCACGAGCAGGAGGCGCTCCTGTGGACAGGCGTCCAACCACTCTTTGGTCTGGCGAAAAAGCGAGCGCTCGATGGGGCGCAGCAGCGCGTACTCTAGCATCGAGTAGTTCGTCACGAAGACGTCGGGAGGTCCCTGGTGGTCGAGCCCGTCGAGGTCGAGCGCTTCGTGCCGGGTAAAGAGTTCAGCGTCGTTCTTGCGCCAGACCGCCCGGATCGGCTTGGGCTGGTGGTTCGGGTCTTTGTATGGGCGCGTCAGGTAGTCGCCGTCCCCCCACCAGTTCTTTAAGTCGTCCGCTCCGTTGAGGGTGTCTTTGACGGGCCACTTGCCCAACTCGCGAAGCTTCGAGATCAGGGACGCTGCGCCGTGTACGTCGCGCGCTGCGTTGTCGTAGAGCATCTTGAAGAAATGGTCGTAGGCAGGCTTGATCCTCTCCGCGTCGCGCGGCTTCCAGCGCTTTCCGTTCCACCGCATCCGCAGTCCTGGGTAGAGAGTGCGGCCGGTGTAGCGCCCGAAGGTCATCACCCGATCGCGCTTGTAGGTTTCCGTGACCAAGGTCTTGAGCTGCACCGCGCCAAACCAGCGACGAAGCCGGCCCAGTTGATCGTTGACCAAGGCGTTCATCGGGTACAAGACGAGGGCACGGACGGCGCGTCGCGCCCATGACGCAGCGCTCGCCTCCGCCTCCACAGCGAGTTTGCCCACGATGGGGGCGAGGAAACACTCGGTCTTCCCCGAGCCTGTCCCGGTAGTTACGACGACGGAGCCGCCGTTGAGGGCCCGGGTGATAGCCGTGGCCTGATGCTCATACGGCGGATCAAAGAAGACCCCTCTCTGCGCCAGCGCATCCAAGGCCTGTCGTGCCGCTGGGGGGACGCCCCCTGTGTCGAGCCAGTTCGCATCTGCCGAGGTGTAGTTGGGCAGAGTCTCCACATACGGGATCTGGGAGAGCACCCCTTGTGACTGCGGGTTGTCGAGATCAAACAGCAGGTCGCGCTGAGCAAGCAGGTATGGATCGCGAAGGTGATAGGCAGCCTTGAGGTAGCGCGCCAGAGAGTTGTGAAGGTGGCGGTGAACCGCCTGAATCGACCGCATGACGCCATGGTGCTGCCCTGGTGAGCAAAGATCAACATGCGTCGGCGTACCGGAGGATCGTCAGCGCACCAGGTGAGCTCGCACCCACCCGGCGCAGTCGTTGAGCTGATCGCGAAGCATTTGGGCTTTCTGGTGCCCTTTGAACCGGCTTCCGTCGGCTTGGACGAAGGTCGTCGCCGCATCCCGCAGCCAAGTAGGCGCCGCCTGGCCCAGACGGAGTTCATAGAGATCATCTCCCAGACGGCACCGCCTTATCTCGATCTTCCGTGGGGAACGGGTACAGTGCGCCCGAAGAGCATCGAGGAGGAGCCCCCCCAGTTCCCTCTCAGCCAGCGATGGACAGTCTTCCCTAGGGGCGAGCCCAAGCGCTTTCTCGAGGATTCGCTTCTCCCCCTCGGAGGAT
The DNA here is from genome assembly GCF_000170895.1 of Plesiocystis pacifica SIR-1. Lineage (GTDB taxonomy): Bacteria > Myxococcota_A > Polyangia > Nannocystales > Nannocystaceae > Plesiocystis > Plesiocystis pacifica. The sequence goes on from NZ_ABCS01000040.1 coordinate 52,410, forward strand.
CGTGCGAGGCTGAGCCCGACGGTGCCTTTCCCGGGCGGCCACGTGCCACGGTACAGTACCCACTCCTCCCCCCCGTAGTGCCGCGGCGCCTTCCAGAGCCGAGGCAATTCCTCGTCAGCGCGACAGACGAAGAGCCCCTGGGGAAGTTCCGCGGTGGAAACAAGCTGCCGTAGGTGTGCGTTCCCACCCTCATTGAGGAGTGCCACCGCCCGTTCGACTACAGCCTGGGGACCATTCGGCAGGTCGACCGGCGCGTTCCTCCACGGGAACTCCACGAGGCGCTTGATTGTGCGACCACCCATGGCTGAAACCGCCAACTCTAGCCGCTGTTGATCTTCACTACTCAGCGGGACGAGGACCCGTGGACCGCAGACACGCACGTTGGGTGCCTTCCGCGAGGAACTCGGGCGGAATTCACGGGGGCATCGCCCCACGAGACCGAAAGGAGCGGGGTCCTCCCCGGCCAGTGAGATGACGCGCGGCGGTGTCACCCCGATCGACGAACCACCACGCACGTCCCCGCTGCGTCGGAGTTCTGCGTGCCTCTCGCTAGCATCCACACCCTCCATGTCCTCAGTCGACAGCGCCCCTCGAACAGCCGCGTCGATTCCGCTCCTGTCGCACTCCCCGACCGCGTCTAGCCAACGCATAGCAAACGCCTTCCAGCGGAGACGTGACCCCGACCCCTCGGTGACCCCGACCCCCTTGTCGCGCTCGCGTTTGGATGCTCTCGGATCCTGTACAAGTGCCATGCGGACCTGAGTTCGCGTCGATGCAACGTCGACAACGTCGACCGCGTCGAGTTCTTCAGTGTTGTTGAGCAGAGCATCCACGCGCTCCCATGCATTGTCGCTAACCTCGGCCGTGACCTGGCGAGCGGCTTGGAGCAGCTGGAGCGTTCGTTCGCGAGCCCCGACGAGGCTCCCCTGAGACCTCCCCTCTGTGTTCGCCCAAACGTCGCCGATGCCGAGCGCCTCTTGTAGGACCAAGAGCGGATCCAACGAGATATCCCCCGTGTGGGTCAGCGTTAGCATTCGGAACGGAAGCAGGAACGCGCCAGGGCTCACGACCAACTTCAACAGCGCCCAGCGAGTTGGCTCGTCCGGCCAGCCGTTCCCGAGGATCCAGCCGGCCGACCTGCAGCACTCGTACCAGCGGTCTCGCAACGGCCGAACCGAAGCCATACTGGGGAGGCCGAGTGATGCGTCCTGGCGCCCCGTGGCTTCCTCGCGCAATGACTCCTGAAGGTCGTTGATCAGGCGCTCAAGCAGCGCGGACCTGGCGAGGACGCTGGCCTTCCGCCGCACCGCCTCGTCAGCCTCGTCGAGGCTGCGGGCGCGCTCTAACAGAGCCGCGCTACGGAGCAACGGACCTGCCGCCCGCCGTTTGTACCCTGCCTCGATCGCAAACCAGTGACCCTCACTGCGACGTGCTCCAGCGACAAAGCACAGAGCCGGCGTCAACAGTTCGAGCCGATGTCGGTCGCCATTCACCATGGAAGTAGCTCCAACCACCGCCCCCATCGGTGCTACGAGTTGATCGGGGTCTAAGCCCCCGCCTACACCCATGAACCCGCCGCTTTGGAACGGGGCCTGCAACTGAACGCTGCGGAACCCCTCATCAGCGTCGTCACGAGGGTCCCAAGGGCATTGACAGAGCCTTGTGCCCTCCCCGCCAACGCTCACCGTCGTTCCGCTGACACGCCGCGCTCGCCAACTCGGCGTGCCCCCATCTATTATTTCGAAGGTTGACGCCTCGCTCCATTGCGCGTCCCCGATGCGGACCTCCACGGTGCCGCTCCACGCCTTCACGCCCGCATTCTCCAGCCGCCGCGACGCGGCAGCCACCATGGACGACAACTTGACGCGGTCAACAAAGACAATGCGGGTCCGGTCGGCGCCATCGACCTCCCATGTGCACTCTTCGACCTCGAACTCCAACTCTGAGTCGACGGTACCTCGCCATACCCGAACTCGGACCTGGATCCGCACATCGCCGCTGGGCGAAGCACGTACTTCCAGCGAGAGCGGAACCGCCGGTGGACGAGCGCCTAGAGGCGGCAGCCCTTCACCCAGCAACTCCGATCGCCAGATCTGGAACGCGCTGTGTGATACTACGACCCCACGCATGGTCGCGGCTGCATTCTCGTCGAGCCTGAGTTCCAGCCCCCGCCGGTCTTTGTCGTGGGAGAATTCGAGTCGGGCATCCCAAGGGATCTCCCCGCGGAGTTCTACCTCAGCGGAGTCCTGAACTCCCGTGAGTCCCCCCAGCACCTTCCCGTCTGACCGACACAACTGGGCCGTCCAGGGTCCTCCCTTCTTGGGCGCAGCGCACCACAGAGCGGCGGGCCGTAGCGGGACGATCGCGCGCCAGGTTCGGTCGTCGAGTGCTACCAGTTCGTGGACCTCGCCAAGCAAGCGAGGCTGAAGGTCGCGGTCCTCGTCGGCGTTCACCCGGAGCACACGTTCGACAATCCAGCACGGGGATGCACCAAACAATGAAAGCTCTCCGACCACGGGACGCGAGTCGCTCGCAGAGGCAGGCACGACCTCGTGAGTCGCACCCACCGCGGAACCGCGCACGGTGAATCCGTCGCCCCCGGGCCTCTCCTTGAGCCACTTGAGCCGACGGAAATCGCCCGAGGCCGGGAGCACCCCCGCGACATGCTCTTCGAATAGCTCCCGGCGACGTTCGGAGTTCCCCTCTACCAGCGTGACACGGGCTTCAAGTTTCGCCTCCTCCGCCGGAAGACCGCTGAGGATACAGGCGCGTCGTCGGCCGATCTCGCGTCGCTTGAGCAGTTGTTCACGCAGGAGCATGTCGGACACTGGAACACCATTGGCCTCCCAGCGCATCGACACGAGTCCCCGTAGGAGCGTCCTCAATGTACCTTTTGAGTAGAAATCACCGAGGTCGAGAGCGAGCGCGTACTTGCCGTGACACACCCCGCTCTTCACGGCCGGCAGCAACACCAGCGGCGCGCGTACGCGTCGCTCATGCGAGGCGCGGTTGCCAGATCGCGCCTTGTTGACGGCTTCGACCACGCGCGCTCGCGCGCTCGCAATTAGTGTCTGCTCAACCTGTTGTAGGAGCGCCGTTTCGGCGAGGAGATCTTCGTCAGTCAGGATCCCATGCACCAACAAAGCAATGAGCCCCAGGACTGGGACTCCAGAAGTCCCCGCAGCGATCCCTGAGGACCAACGACGGCGCGCCTGTCCGAGCGCTGACGTGCGATCGGCCCGCTCCTCACCGAACTGCTCCAACGCTTTCGCTACCGCTGCCCACCGTTCCTCAAGTGTCACTCCGCTGCACCAGGCCACTGCAAGCGATCCTCGATCACACAGGTCGTTGGCCTCCCTCATTTTCGCCGCAGGAACGACCGCGGCAGGGAAAACACGCATGAGCGGCTCACCACCGAAGGCCGGTGGCGCCCGCAAGAAGTTCGTGTTCGCCCTACTCGTGTCCCCGCTGGTCGGGATTTGCGCAGCCGACTTGAAGAAACCCTCGATCTGTCGACGGTGTTCGGGCCTGAGCTTTGCGTCAAGCCACTCCTCCAACTTCGCCCATACAGCCTCGGTCTCGAGGGCGGCCTCGGAACTCGCAGCGATCCAGAGCCAGCGATCCAGAGTGTCGACTCCGTCCCGGGTCTCGAACCGACGCCTCAGGGCTTCACTCAATTCGTCGACATCTTCGCCGTGCTCGATCCCAAACACGTAGCCGCCACACTCTCGCCTTGCCTCGCGAAGGTCGCGATACGCGGCACGGATCCGCGTGTTGATAGACTGTGCTTCGGTGTGATCAGACACCACCGTCAAGCCTACTCCATCCTCGCCAGATCAATTCGCGTCGCTCACAAACAGTGTGAGCGCCGCACGTCGCTCGCGGTGGCTTCTAGGAGATGACTTCGACTCGTCGGCTACATCGGTCGAGCGACGACGACGCCTGGTGCACCGGAGTCCGTAGCCGCAGCTACCAAGATCATTTGCGAGTGAACCAAATCGCCAGCATGGCGAGACCCTGCGATGCTAACCTGACCGTCGTGGAGCCCACCCTCGGTTGGACACTACTGTCCCGCGCAGCCCTCCGGCACGCTGAGAGAAGCCTCAACGAAGACCAACAAGGCGTCCGCGATGAAATCGGATTCCTCCGCCTCCACCAGGCCTACGCCAACCGCTTCTTCCCCGGCACGAGCGTGCTGCAAACGCGGCTGCGCTACACGCTGTTCATCCCGTGGATCTACCAGCGCATCGCCGAGTCTGGAGCGCGCACGCAAATTGCAGAGCGTGTTCAGCAAGAGGAGCTGAGGCTCGTCGCACGTCTGAAGAAGAGCAAAGAGGAGGGCATCATCGGCGGCCGCACCTTTCCCCGTCCCGTGTCTCAGCCGGCGTCGATGGTGTACTGGAACGCTCTGACTCGCTGGCAGATCGTCCACGCGCCGCCGGGCCAGGAGCCGCCAAATCGTGGGCGGCTGCATCGACACCTCGGGCTGCGTCGTCCGTCCACAAATCTGCGCGACGACGATCACGACCCGCTCGACCCAGAGACTTCGCTCTTTGTTGGCGTTCCATCGCCGCCCAAGGAGTGGTTCAAGCCGGCCTCGGCGCTGACCTTCATCCTCCCCAACGCAGAGCGTGAGTTCGTTCGACGGCAGTGGATGACAGTCGAGCGACGGGTAGACGGGCGGCAGACGCTCTTGGCCCGAATGGCGGACCAACGTCTTGAAGTTGATGAGAGCGACCTACTGTGGTCCGAGAATGTCCGCCGCGTGGCTGACGCAGATGACGCTGCGGCGCTGGTTCGTGCCGAGCAGGTTGCGGCTTTTTCCGCCATCGGACGGGCGATCTATGCAGCGCTGACGGAGACGTTGCGTGTCAACGTCGACGGGCTGCCCACTCCGGAGCTGCATCGGGAACAACTCGACAAGGTCTTGGCCCGCTACAGCCGACCGGCTATCGCGCTGGACATCCCGGCCGTCCTCGACGACGAGCCAGCGCTTGCGGGGTCGAGGATCCTCGAGGTGCTGCGCGAGACCAAGGCCTGGTTACAGGGAAGCAAGCGGGCCCTGAGTGACCTCGAAGAGGTCTACGCCACCGCGGAGCTGCGCCGCAAGCGACAGCGGGCGCGCCTGCCCCGAACACTCACCGCCCGCCAACGGCGAGCCGAGTGGGAGGCCGAAAAACACCCACCTGCGCGTCCGATCGGCTACCGCTGGTATCGCGTTCACAGGATGCTGACCGACCTCAATGGAGCAGGATGAAGCGCTGGTCAGGTGTCCCCTTTCTCGAAGCGATCCGGCCTGAGCCCGGCTGGCAGGTGGACCGAGCCGCGTTCGCCTCCTACTCTGCCGACCTCGTGGCGGTCATGGCCTCCCTGCTGGCTTTGGCTGGGCTCGATGACCATCAAGGCAGCGGTAGCAAGGTGTCGGTGGCCCAGGCCCTGGAGGATCTGCGCGGTCGCGTGTGCTTCGTGTTGCAAGCGGGCCGACTCCCCACCCCCAACGTGAGCCGCAAGATCCTCGGGGTGCTCGATCAGTTCCTGCGTGAAGCCAAGCTCCACGAGGGGGTGCAGGCGTGGCACGCGAAGATCGCCGTGGCGCGTATGGTGCCGTCGAAGCCGGGACCCGAGGGCGTGGAGTGGCGGGTGTGGATTGGCAGCCGCAATTTGACGCGCACGATCGCGTTCGACAGCGGGCTGACCCTGAGGGGCCGACCGCGCCTTCCAAACACGGACCCCTCCTCGGGACGCATCCCCGGTGTCGGGGACATGATCGAGAAGCTGTTCTCCCAGACCGGCCTCGAGCTCGACATCCCTCCAGATGAGTTTGAGCAGATCGCCTGGGAGAGCCCCCGCGACGTCGAGGTCCGATGGCTCTCGTTCAACCTCCCGGGGGAGGAGCGCTCGTTACCGCCCGCGCCGGAAGGGCTCACCAGGTTGCATGTGGTCAGCCCTTTTCTCGCCGGCGGGCTCGTGCGTCGGCTTGGGGGCTGGGGCGACGCGAGCACACACCGGGTGCTGCTGTCCACGCTGCCGGAGCTCTCGACGATCACGGCGCAGGCACAAGAACCCCTGCGGGGCTATGCGGAGCTGTTGCATCTCGACGCGCCTGAGCTCGAGCCCACGGACATCAAGCTGGTCGCCGATGAGAGCGAGGCTGACGCACAGTCCGAGGACGACGATGAGGACCTTGGGTTGCGAGGGCTCCATGCCAAACTCATCCTCGCCGAACACGCGGCCGGCACCGCCCTGTGGATGGGCAGCGCGAACGCGAGCAACCGCGCCTGGAGCGGGCAAAACTCGGAGGTGGTGGCCGAGCTGGGCATCGGGGACGAGCTGGCGAAAGAGCTCGAGCAGTGGATCGCTGACCATGCGGTGACCGTATCGCTCGCCGACATTCCGCCACACGAACCCCCAGCGCCCGAAGAGGCCGCCCTCGAGGACGCGCGTCACGAGGTCGCCAGCACCTGGGCGGTGACCCAGACCCTCGGTGAGGATGGACCGCTCCTTCACGGAGCACCCCACCCGTCCAACGAGGCGACGATCGAACTCGAGGTCGGACTCCTCACCGGACCTCGCATCCCTTGGCCGCGTGGGCTCGACCCTCTTCAGCTACCAAGCATCGACCCCGCCTTCACGACTGAGTTGGTGGTCGTGCGTCTACGGCTCGGCAGCTACGAGACCCAGTGGATCCAGCGAGCACCCCTCCCCGATCCCCCCGGCAAGGAACGCGATCGCCTGGCCATCGCGCGCTTTCTCGACGCCCGCACCTTGTTGGCCTGGTTGCGTGCGCTGCTCAACGAGCAGGAGCTCGACGGCCAAGATGACGACTGGCAAGACGAGCGGCGCACCGCCTCCACACACGATGTGACCGACGCCAGCCCGATCTGGTGGGCCCCCACGCTCGAGGATGTGCTGCGAGCGTGGTCGCGGGATCCCGAGCGCATCCACGCGGTGGACCGACGCGTCTCCGCCTACTTCGAGATCATGCGCAACCGAGACCGCCAGGACCGAGGTCCAGACGAGCCCCGCACCAAGGACGATGACATGCTCGACGCGTTTTGGTCGACGTGGCAGCTCCTCCGGGCTGAGCTAGGGGCGGGCTCGTGATCGACGCCAAGCCGTTTCAGCTACGGACCATCGAAACCGTGGTGCGCGCCTTACGAGACGCGAAGGGCTCGCGGCGCTTCCTGGTCGCGGACGAGGTTGGGTTGGGCAAGACCATCGTCGCGCAACATGTGATCAAGTCCATGATGGAGGGACGCACCAAGCCCTTGGTGGTGTTCTACGTCTGCAGCAATCTGGCCATCGCCAGCCAAAATCGTGATCGCTTGCTCGAGGTGCTCGAGCCTGATGACCGCGCGGGCGCAGCCTGCGAGATCGATCGTCTCTCGCTCATGCCAGCAGGGCAGTTGCCACAGCACGAGCGCCTGCGCCTGTTCAGCCTCACGCCCGACACGTCCATCCCCATGCGGAAGGGACGTCGACGCGACGGGCGACAGAGCGAGCGGGCGTTGATCCACGCTCTGGTCAAGCAGCTGTGGCCCGCCGTGTTCAAGGACTGGAAGCGGGATGTGTTCCAGCGCCGAGCCGCCAAGCATTGGCACGCCATCGTTCGCAGCCAGATGGCGGTGGTACGAAAGAACGCGCGACTTCGACAGACCTTCCGCCAATCCGTACGCCGCGAGTTCGGCCTTCGGTCAGGCCAGCGTGTCCGAGTGGCCTTTCGCCGACTGCAAGACACTGAGAAGCACCCTGAGCTCGAGCTCATCGCGCGCCTGCGTAACGCGCTCGCGGCCAGCGCGATCGATGACGTGGGCCCCGACCTGATCATCTTCGACGAGTTCCAGCGTTTCCGGGACCTCCTCCAGGACCAGGATGACGACGCAGCCGCGCGCATCATCAAGCGTCTGCGCGGAGAGGACCTGAAGTCACGCGCTGGCCTCCTGCTGCTCTCTGCCACTCCCTACCGCCTCTTCTCCCGGCGTTGGGAAGATGCGACGGGGGCGTCGCACCACCGCGAATTCTTCGACCTGATCCAGTTTCTGTACGGGACGGGGCCCACCGCCAAGCGCACCCGGATGAAGTGCGAGAAGGCCTTCGTCCGCCTGTCCGACGTCATGCGTCGGGGAGAGCTCGACTCGCCGCATGCGCTCGAAGCCCGAGGCGAGGTACAGGACACGCTCAGGCCGATCATGTGCCGAACGGAGCGGGCGTCGCACGAGCATGGCTGGGTCGACTACAAGACGACCCCCCACGAAGCGCCGTTGATCGCGGAGGACCTTCAGGTGTTCAAGCACTTGTCCAACAGCCTCGACCCCCGCCATCGAACCAGCGCCGTCCACTATTGGGCGTCCATTCCGCTGCCCATGCAGACGATGCGTCGCTACAAGGTGTGGGAGGACGCCAAGCCCGTGTCCGCCAAGGGGGTGCCCACGCTGACCCGGACGAACCGCAACGAGTGGGCGCGTCCGGACCAGTGGCCTCACCCGCGCTTGCGCGCGCTCGAGCAGCTGCGGCCCACGAAGAAGCTCGCGCTGCCGTGGGTCAGCCCGTCGCTGCCGTGGTGGCGCCTCGGTGGTGGGTGGTCTGGAGGCTCAGTCGAGAAGCTGCTCGTGTTCAGTCACTTCCGCGCCGTCCCGCAGACCCTTGGCGCGCTGCTCAGCTATGGGGTGGAGCAGCGGCTGTTCCAGGGCACCGAGCGCGACTACACCCGGGTCACGCGACAGCGGCTGCTCCAGGCCTCGGCGGAGCGCGCCGCGCTCCTGGCATTGTTTCATCCCTCGCCCGCGTTGATCGAGCACACTGATCCCTTGCGAGCCGATCGCAGCTCGGTCAACACACTGCGCGATGGGATGCGCGATCAGGTGCGGAGCTTGTTGGCCAGGCTCGAGATCCCTGTGCGGCCCGGCCGACTCCGCCCTACACACATCGTGCTCGGAGCTCTGGACCAGCGCCTGGACAGTTGGGCCGACCTCGAGCAGATGTGGCTCGACCTCGCCCGCAAGGTCAGGCGCCGGAGCTCAGATGCCGGCCTCGCGTCCCTGGTCAGCACCTGGTCCGACGAGATCGTCGAGCTGAAGTCGGTCGACCCCCGCGAGCTCGACGCGCTGGCCGAATTCGCGCTGTCCTCACCCGGCGTCGTCGTCGGCCGCGCCCTTCGCCGCCACTGGATGCCCGACGAAGACGTGGACTGGGGCACCTTCTACGAGGCCGTCCTTCGCAGCTGCTGGGTCGGCATGCGTCGCTACCTCGACAGTCAGATCTTCGCCGCGGCCTTGCGCGACTCTGACGAGCGCGACTACCCGGTAGCGATCCGCAAGGCGGTGGTCGACGGAAACCTCGAGGCTGTCCTCGACGAGCACTTCTGGATCACCGGTCGGCTGCGCGGGGTGAAAGAAGACGGCCTCCTTGGCGAGTTGGACGATGGCCTCGCCCTACGCACCAGTGTATTTGGCCTGAGCCATCCTACCCGCCGTAGCAGGCGCGCCGTCAACTTCCGCTGCCACACCGTGCTCCCCTTTACCGACGCGCGAGCTGCCTCCGTCGGCGTCTCTGGTGGATTGGAGGCCGACAGCAAGTCCTTCCGCCCCGATACCCTGCGTAAGGCCTTCAATACTCCTTTTTGGCCCCACGTCCTCGCCACCACGTCCGTGGGTCAAGAGGGGTTGGACTTCCATGTGTGGTGCAGGGCGCTCTTGCACTGGGACCTGTGCGGCAACCCCGTCGATCTCGAGCAACGCGAGGGCCGGATTCAGCGCTATGGGGGGCTGTCGGTCCGACGGGCGCTCGCCCAGCGCCTGGGCGAGCGGGCCTTCGATCAGGATGGCGCTAGCCCGTGGCGACACGTCGAGAGGATCGCGGAAGAGACAACCGAGGATGACTCCGGCATGGCGCCCTGGTGGGTCTGCGAGGGCGCCGAGATCGAGCGATGGGTGCTTGAGATGCCGACCAGCGCGCAGGTTCGCAAGCTGGCATGGCTGAAAGAGCAGCGGTTGTTGTATCGGCTAGCGTTGGGGCAGCCCAATCAAGAGGACCTTCTCGAGGTGTTGCGGCGCAAGGGGGTCAATGAGCCGGAAGTGGTGCGGCGTTTGGCGTTGGGGCTGTCGCCCTTCTTCGATGGATATTGAGTCTCGAGGCCTCGTGGCCGCGAAGGCCAGCGCAGTACGAGCGCCACTTTGGGGCTTGGCCAAGATCAACCGCCACGGTAGACCTCACGTCGAAATCTCGTCATACAGCCCCTCGTCTCGACCGGCCTTCGCGCGATCTGTGGCTACTTCTTCTCCGGCCATTCGAAGGCGAACAACACCCTCAAGACCTCCAACGCCAACCGCACCTTCTCCTCCTCCCGCCCAACGAGCAGGTCCGCCAGCTCCCGCTCCGCCGGCAGCAACCACATCTCATAGCTGGCGATCAGCGTAGACAGCCGCAGCTCCAACCCCCGCGTCAACTTCACCAGCGTCACCAAGCTCGGCGAGAACCCGCCGTTCTCCAGTCGACGGATCGTGTCCGCCGAGAGATCCGCCCGCTCTGCGAGCCCCTCCTGCGTCAGTCCACGAGCCCGGCGCAGCCCTCGAACATGCCGGCCAAAGCGAGCGCCGTCGATGTCGTACTCGTCACACATCCGCTCGCTCACGACGACGCCAGCCAGTATCGAGTGCTCGAGGTCCGCCCAGCTCGCTGAATCTTGCCCTCGGCCATCAGCGGACCGAGGACCTTCAACGTGGTCCAGCGGCGCAGCCCAAGATGGCGGGTGATGGTCGACGCGGGAAAGCGACGCTCTGGGCTGGCCTGGAACACCCGCAACATGGACTTCTCGAGCGGCTCGGCAGCGAGCGGTTCGGGCAACGCATGCTCGCTACCCACGACGAGCTCGCCCACGCAGATCGAGGAGAGGGTTGCGGCGTGTTGGCCTTCACTGGCGAGCCGCAACAACTGGTCCAGGCCGAGAGTGGGTGACTGACGAACAACTTGGATGAGGGCGCACCGATGCGCCGTCTCGGCGAGAGTCATTGCTGAGGGCATTGCGAAACCTGCTGCTGGCCGTGAAGGCTTGCTGGCAGGCTCCCCTCGAGCCTTCGTGATCCGTTCGCAGGTTTCTCGAGTTTTCTGGCGAGCAGCCGGCAGGGATGAGCTGTGCGTGCGTACACCTGGCTCCGGGCTCTACCCGGAAGCTATGCCTCATCGATGGCCGCAGATCTTCCGGCAAACGAGCGCCGGCGCCGTCTCAGCGCGTACGGCGAGGGCAAAGACGCCCCCGGGTAAAATTCCACCCATGACGAACAAAATCACCCTCATCGCCGCCGCTGCGACGGGTCTAGTGCTCGCCTTGGCGCCGGCAGCAGCGGACGCGGAATACCGCGATCTGTGCGACAGCTCGAAGGTCTGCGAGTACACCGGCCCCAACGCGCCGCTGCTAAACGCCGCCGTCTGCTTGGATCCGGCGGGCCAGGTGCGGCTCAAGGGCTCGACGGCCTGCCCACAGGGCTCCGTGCCGTTCCACGCCCGCTACGGCGAGGTCTACGAGCCCACGCAGCAGCTGGTCGTCGCCTACATCCCCCTCGAGAGCGCGTGCTCCGTCCCGGAGATCTGCCAGGAGCTCCCCGACGGCTACACCGACAACACCAGCACCGCTCAGAACATCTGCTGCATCGGAGCGGTCTGCTGGCCGGGGTCGGACTGCGGCGGGACGCTGCTGTGGTGCGATGATGGGGTCTGCAACGAGGACGGCACCGTTACCTGTTTCGAGGGGATGGAGATCCCCTGAGCGGCGACTTCCTCATAAGTGGGGGCTGAGTTTTCGAACTTGCCGCCAGGCGTAGTCCTCGAGCTCGGAGAGTTGGGCTTGGCGAGCCAGTCGGCCCGTCATCGCCCAAGCGAACTCGGCGTCGAAGTCGTTCCCTGCATCTTGGAGGGTGGTGGCGGCGAGCCAGGAGACGCGTATGAAGTCATCTGCTCGACCCTCACGCATCGCGGCGGGGTAGCCCATCGAGAGCGCTTGGACGATCGCGGCGTGGTCGTCGTCCTCGATGGCCTCGAGCGCCTCGAGGCTCATCTCGTCGACGAGGGACATCTGGATCTCGAAAGGGGCGGACTCGAAGAGAACCCTCGCGTTCCAGCTGATGAGGGTGCCGCTACCGAGCAGGAAGAGGACGGCGCCAAGCCACCACGCGCGACGCCTCGACGTGGCGTCGCCGAGCTCCTCGAGCAGGCGCGCCATGCTGGGCCAACGGTCTCCGGGCAGCGGAGCGAGGCCTCTCTCGAGCACGCGCCGCAGACGACGAGGGAGCGTGCGTCCACCCCTCGGCGGTCCGCCCATGGCGTCGAAGTAGTCGCGGAGCTCGCCGCCAACATCGAAGGGGTGCGAGCCCGTCAGCGTCCACCACAGCGACACGCAGAACGCGAACTGGTCGCTGCGCTCGTCACCGGGCGCGCCCTGGAGCCGTTCCCTCGACAAAAAGCCCAAGGTCCCCGAGCCCATCAGCGTGCTCTCTTCGGGGGCTCGATCGTTGAGCGACTCGAGGTTCCTCGCCAAGCCAAAGTCCGTCACCACGGCGTGGCCCTCGGCTGTGATCATCACGTTGCCGGGCTTGAAGTCGCGGTGGATCAGGCCCTGGCGGTGCGCGGCAGCCAAGCCTTCTCCAGCCTCTCGGTAGCGCGACAGGATTTCGCGCGTCCCTTTGCCCTCACACCAGCGGTCCAAGGTGGGGCCATCGAGGAACTCCAGCACGAGCCAGCGATAGTCATCTGCCCGACCGTGATCGAATATCTTCACGATGCTTGGGTGATTGACCGCCGCGAGCGCCTTGCCCTCACGGTCTGCGATATCGGGATCCTCGATGGGCATCACCTTGACCGCGACTTTGCGGCCGAGTTCGACGTCCTCGGCTTCGTAGACGGTCCCGTAGCTTCCCGCTCCAACCCGGCGGATCAGCCGGAAACGCCCTCCAACAACGACCTCGTGGACGTTCTCGCGCATGCCGAGGGAGGCCCACAGCTCGTTGAGGCCGAAGGCTGCGACGACAGACAGCACGTCTGCGCCGGCGTCGGCGTGCACATCTTCCCAGAGCTTCTCGAAGGGATAGCCAACGCGCTCGGCGTACGCCCGGAGCTCGGCTTCCGAGCAGTCCTTCGGGACGGGTATCCGGTCTCCTTCCATCGATCCGTGCAGCCATGGTAAACGACCACGGTCCCACGATGGCTGAGAAAAGGTCCCTGCGCGAGCTCCTGGCGAGCCGAGATCCCAAGGCGACGACCCCCTTCGTGCTCGAGCACTACGCGTGGGCGCTGGGTCGGGCGCGGGCTCGGGGAGGGGCGCAGCACGCCGAGGATATCGTCCAGGATGTCTTCCGTGAGCTGCTGGAGCGACCGCCCAAGGGCTTGGAGACCGCGGGCGCGCGGGCGGTCATCACGGTGATGATCTCGGACCGCGTGATCGCTCGCTATCACAAGGCGAAGAAGATGCCGGTTGGGCCGCTGTGGTCTGATCTTCTTGGGGGTGCCTCGAACCCGAGCACGCTTGCCAGGCGCGAGCGGGTCTTTCAGGAGGTCGTGAGCGCGATGCAGCGGCTACAGACCATGCACCGCGCGCTGCTCGAGATGCGCTACTTCGAGGGTCTGCGGCCCGTTGATATTGCTCGGCAGATGTCGCTGACCGACGCCGCGGTGCGAGGCCAGCTGTTTCGGGCGATGGGGTGTCTGCGTGAAGAGCTGGGCTTGAGCGCAGGCCGATGACCAAGTCAGGGGACTACTGTCGTTTCCAGGCTCCGCCAATTCACCGTCGCAGGATCATCAGCCCCAGCCTCAATCGCAACTTCATAGCGACCTGGGGTGAGCTCGAGCTCGTGCACCCTTTCCGAAGGAAAGAACGAGAACAACCCCGTGTGGGAGAACTGAGCCTCGTTGAAGACGTCGCCGTTCCAGTAGTAGATCACCGAGCCGTCCTCGTTATAGCTGGGAAGCTCGTCTTGGAGGGCCTTGTCGAGACAGCCACGGATCCACAGGCCCACGCCACCACTCATGGAAACCTCGTAGGCTCCTCCTTCGAGCGTGACGATGCGGGTCACTGTCGGCACGCCCACGGTCAGACGCTCGGTCTCTGGGTCGCTACAGCTCGCCGTCACGCTCTCGCGCCAGCTCTCCTCCCCGGAGCTCGCCAGCTCGGGTCCCGAGCAAGGCTCCCAGTCGGGGTAGGCGTAGGGGGCTGAGGCGTCATGCTCATCGGCGAGCTCTTGCAGCGGCCCACCGAACGCAGACTCGAAAGACTCCCCCGCGATGAAGTCCTGCATCGCGGACAGGCCGCGGGTCTCGACCAACCAGCGCATGAAGTGGCCAGCAGCCCGGTAGTCGAGCTTCGAGCTCTCGTCCGCGTCGTAGCTAGCGAGCACATCGCCCGAGGTGTTCAGCAGCGTCCCTTGCCCCTTGAGGCCCTCGGCGAGACCCTCACTCCAAAACAGCCGGCTGAAGTCTCGGTTCCGCAACACCGCGTGCACGAGCTCGTGGTCCAGGGCGGTCGCAGTCGTAGCGACCGCGTCCTGGCGAGGCATGTAGCAGCCAAAGGGCGAGACGTCGCAGGGGAGCTCTTCGGGCGTTCCGTAGAGGTAGATGCGGACGGGTCCGTCGTGTTGCACGCCCGTCCGCGCCTCGATGGCCTCGATCTGCGCGTCGATCGCATCGAGGTCTCCCTGGCAGAGGGGGTCGTCGAGGGTTGTCCCGATCTCCGCTCGCGCCGTGCGGTACTCGATCTCCGGGAAGTCGGTACACCCGCACGAGAGCACGGTCGCGGTCAGCGAGAGTCGGGCGATGCGCTTCATTCGATGCGGATGAGGATGGTCTTGGCCGCGCCGGCTCGGGTCACGACGATCGAGAGCTTGGACTTCGCGGCGAGGGCACCGATGGCGAGCATGTAGTCCGCGGCGGAGGAGAGGTCGATGCCGTTCGCGGAACGGATGATGTCGCCCTCCATGAAGCCCAGATGATAGGCCAAGTCGTCCCGGCCCACCGAATCGAGCCGGAAGTAGCCGCCTTCGAGGGGCACCATGGAGGTTGAGTCGTTTACCGCGATGATGCCGCCATCGGCGGCGATGATGTCGATCAGCTCACGAGCGACGACCGTGGTGCCCGCGTCGCGGTCGTACCAGATAAAGTCATCCGGGGCCCAGCTGGGCTGGGAGGCCCCGCCCTCCTCCTCGGGCTGTTCCTCCTGGGAAGAGCCGGCCTCGTCGTCGCCTCCTTCTTCTCCGGCCTCGTCGTTGCCCGAGCCGCAGGAGTACTGACCGACGACCCCGAGCTCGCCGCACTGGGCGGTCGCGGCGGCAGAGCTGACAGAGCAAATCCGGTTGTTGGTGGTCTGCCCACCACAGACGTAGACGTCTTCACCAGGAAGGCAGACTTCGGCGCAGAAGTCCTCGTTGCTCTTGCAAGCCGGGAACAACAGCAGGAGCGCGAGCGGCAAAACTGTACGGAGCGTTCTCATGGCGAGAGGCTCACGCGCTGGCTCCAGGTGGTCAAGGCCGACTCCGGGCGGATCAGCCGGTCTGCTGAGTGAAAGTAATGAGAGTCAGCCGGTGCTGCCCGCCTTGTAGATGGGGCCCTCGCCAACGGAGTTGGCCCCGAGACTGGGTCACGCCCCTTCGGCGTAGTAGGGGATCTGATAGAACGCGATGCGGCCCATGATGTAGGTCGCCGCGTAGCGGAGCTGGGTGCTCACGGCCTCCTCGAAGGCCTCGCTGCGCAACACGGGCAAGATGGGGTCGAGCTCGAGCAGGGCCTCCCGCTCGTTCTCGGTGATCATCGCGGTGTTCAGCACCGTCAAGAAGGCTGACACCTGGTCGCGCTTCCCCTGGAAAATCTTCAGCAGCGTCGGTGTCTTGAGGCTGTGGGCGATGAAGCCGATCGCCTGCTGAGCTCGGTCGTACTGCGTGATCAGCCGGGCCTCGGGGTTGAGGTAGATCCGCGCCCCTTCTTGGATGACGGGCCCGGCCAGAGCGGCACCGATCTTCGCGACCTCGTGGAACAGCCCTACGACTTGCTCTCGCCGCTTGGTCTTGTGCTCTTCTCGGACGACCTGCTCTTGGACCCGTGACTTCCCATCCTGAAGGTCTCGGTAGCGGTCGAACATCTCGCGCTGCTCGTTGATGCTCTCTCGCATGATCTCGCGCGCGCCGCGGACGAGGTCGGGCGCGGCGGCGATCGAGCTCGTCGCCATGTCGAGGGCGCGCGAGACGTGGTCGAGCATCGCCTCGTTCGCGGCCGCGAGCCGATCGAGGTGCGCGTCGATCTTCGCGTCTGCCCGCTGCCGTTCGTACCACTCGGCCTCGCGGTTGGGCTCTCGCCGTGAGCGCGGCTCGACCCGCGGTCGGGGAGGCTCGACGCGCACGCTCGGCTGCTCGACTCGGGGTGGGTCCACGGGAATTTTGGGATAGGTCGAGTCCTCCGTCTGGTCCACGAGGACGAGCCGGCGCCCGACGGCGATGACCTGCTCGCCATAGACGTCGTAACCAACGAGCCGGAAGTCGCACCACTCGCCGTCGGTTCGGGTCGTCGTCCACGCCGCGGCGACCTTCCACAGATCCTCGACGATCACCGAAACCTCGAGCCGCCGCTCCGCGGGGTCGATGGCGAGGTCGGGGAGCTTCCACTCGACGCTCGCGCCTGGGAACTCTGTTGCTCCAGCAGCGAGTGGGTCGTCGCCGAAGCTGTACTCCTCCGGGTTCTCGAGCATGACCCGGTGGGCACCTCCGCCTCGCTTGCACATCAGCCGTACGATAGCGAGCTCTTCATCATGTGACTGGAGACCATTGACCCACGCCACAGGAATGGTGTCTACATTCTTCTTTTCACCTGCCATGTTCTTCGAGCCTCCTATCGGTGGATAATTCGACATGGGAGAGTCGGCAAGTGGTTTTTCGTATCGCTTGTCTCGCGTCAGTTCTGACGCGTTGTGAACCACGAGATCGAGCCTTGAGCCAGTCGCGTTTAGAGCGCGCTCGAGCCATCTGCGAGCCTCGTTTGAGACGCGGTTGGTACTCGGCTAGGACGCGGTTGAGCCTCTCCCGAGCCCCTGTTGAGACTCGTCCGAGCCTCTCGTGAGTCTATTTTGGAGGAACCAAAAGCGGGCACATTTGCATGGTTCCAACCCATCGACTCGACCCGAGGGGGGCCTCGAACAATTGTCATTTAAATCAGTCGACGATCAGCCGGACCTGAGTCAGGCTCACCTCATGCGGTACGAGCAGGCGTCGAGCGCTTCGCGCCCCCATGGGAGGCCCGGATGACGGCGATGAAGACCATGGGCATCGTCGCGGCGACCCTCGCGGCGAGTGCCCTGATCGGCGGCGGAGCCTACTGGCTCTACCGGCGTTGGGGCGAAAAGAAGCAAGAGACCGAGGTTGACCCAGAAGAGCTCCCCAACGACCACGATGATGACGGCGTCACCGAGCCAGTCACGCCGGACGAGGTTCGCCCGCGGGGAGGCTTCATGGACCGCAACACGCTCCCCGACGACGTGAAGCAGAAGTTCATCGACGCCTTCGGCGGCTACGCGCCGCCCAAGGACGAGATCCTCGACAACCTGACGCAGGAGGACGTCATCCTCTTCGGCGTGAAGTCGGAGCCCGTGCCGGGTTACCCCAGCGTGCGCGAGGAGATCCTCACCGCGAAGGTCCGCACCGTCGAAGACACGGTGATCCGCGCCCGGATCTCCGAGCCCGCTCTGTACTCGGCCCACCTCGGGGCCCACGCTGGCCACGGCTTTCGCTTTGGCGAGATGGTCGAGGTCCCTCGAGGGGTGATCATCCTGGCCGCGCGGCCCAAGCCCAACGGCATCGAGAATTACGGCAAGTATGGCCGCCCCGCGGCGACCTTGAAGCCGAGCCACTCGACGAAGAAGACCTACGACGTCTACCCCGGGACCCCTTACGACCTCGTGATGCCCTACATCACCGACGACATCGAGTTTCACGTCGACCGCGAGATGGTCCGCTTCGAACTCGTCGGGTCCAAGGGGCTGCACCAGCAGATCGTGTTCAGCGAGGGCAGCATGCGCGGCGACGTGACGCTTCGGGCGCTGGACCGCGATCCCAAGACAGGCCTGGTCTTCGTCGCACGCTGGGATCTCTTCATCGACCCCTGATGAGCGCCGTGGTGGCCTGCTCCTCGTAGGCCTGCGCGGCGCTCCTCCAACCGAACACCCCCGCTTGGCGGCGCGACGCTCGAGGGCTGCGTTTGCTTCCATGCCAGCCCGACGTTGAGGCACCCCGACCTCGGTGCTAGCTTGGTCTCGCCCAACGGCGCGCCGTCCCAACTCCGAAAGGACAACAGGATGAGCGTCTACAAGAAGCGATGGACCGGCAAAGACGGCCGCGTCCGAACCAAGTGGATGGTCCACATCAAGCACACGGGCCCCGACGGCAAGCGCAAGGAGATCCGGCGAGTCTCGCCGGTCAACACGCGCCGTGGCGCCGAGGCCTTTGAACGCGAGCTCCGGGACAAGCTTTTCCCGGGTGCGCGCGGGAAGGACAAGCGAACGCAACACATTCGGAGCGCGCCGACGCTCGAGGACTTCGCCCCGGAGTTCCTGGCTTTCCAAGCCAGCCCCGGGGCCTCGCGCAAAGGCCCGAACAAGCCCGGCGAGCTCCGCGAGAAGCGGCGCACTCTGGACAACCACCTCATCCCGGCCTTCGGCGAGCTCCGCCTCGACGAGATCCGGGCCCGCGACATCGATCGCTACATCACCCGCAAGCACGCCGACGGCCTGAGCACCAGCACGATCTCCAATCACCTGATCGTGCTCAAGCGGTTGCTGAACGTCGCCCGGCGGTGGGAGCTGCTCGATCGGATCCCGGAGATCCCCACGCCCAAGAAGCCGGCGCGCACGGACTTCTTGAGCAAGGACGAGGCCCGGGCCCTGCTCGTCGGGGCCGAGGAGCAGTGGCGATCGCTGGTGCTCTTGGGTCTGCGAACCGGGCTGAGGCTCGGGGAGCTGCGCGGGCTTCGGTGGCGGGACGTCGACCTCGAGGGCGGGCGAGTCCGCGTCGAGCAAGCCGTCACCAACGCGGGGATCGGCACACCCAAGTCCGGCAAAGGTCGGAGCGTGCCGCTGGCCCGGGACATCCGGGAGGCGCTCGCGGTTCGTCGAGGCCCTCGCCGGCGCAAGCCGGACACGCTGGTCTTCGCCCAGTCGGACGGTCGGCCGTTGGCCCACAACACGATCGGCCGAGCGTTGACCCGCGCGGCCGAGGCCGCGGGGATCGAGCGGCGCATCACCCCGCACGTGCTGCGGCACACCTTCGCGTCGCATGCGGTGCTCGCGGGAGTGCCGATCCGGATCGTCCAGGGGTGGCTCGGGCACGCCGACATCACGATGACGATGCGGTACGCGCACCTGAGCCCGGAGGGGCACGGGGGCATGATCGACCGTCTGCTCGACTAGCTTCGGCTGGCTCGAGGGACGGCTCGGAATCCGCGCCAAGAGCGCGGAGCACAATGGGAGCACACGTTTGGGGAACCAACGGAAAACGGGCAGCTAGAGAGGTCTAGCTACCCGCCTGGAAGCTCCGGCAACAGGACTCGAACCTGTGACAAGTCGGTTAACAGCCGACTGCTCTACCAACTGAGCTATGCCGGAATGGTTGGGAGACGGGGTCTAGCCGACCTCCTGGGGCCCGTCAAGATCAATTCAACCCATCGTGCCCGAAGTCCCGACACCAGTGTCAGTCAGGCTCATTTTCGGGTGCGCTCAGTCCGCAGAGCGGCGAGCCTCAGCGCCTCCAAGCGTTTCCTAGAACTGAAAGTAGACAAAGGGCTGCTCGCAGATGTCGTCCGCGGTCCCGTGCTTGCCGTCGGGCCCGACGATGCAAAGCTGCGCCTCTCCAGGGACATCGCTATAGATGATCGGGTGCCCCCAGGGGTCGACGAGCTGCTCGGCGGGTACGCCCTCGAGGGCGCGCAGCTGGCCGTCGGGGCCGTGGTCGACGGGGCCGTCTTGGGCTCGCAGGGCCTGGCCGAGGGTCCCGAGCTGCTCGTTCGCGGCGATCACCCGGTCGAAGTAGGTCTGGGTCTCGGGGCGGATGCAGGCGTCGAAGTCTCGCTTCTCTTCGGCTTGAGTCCGGGTCGCGGGTCCGGCGAGGAGGCAGCGGGCGATGTCGTCGGCGATCCCCGGTGGGTGCGCGGCCATGGACTCGCGGCACTCCTCGACGCGCTCGGGGGTCTTGTCGTCGATGGTCTCGAGGGCGCGGTCGCAGGCCTTGGCCCACAGCGCGGGCCCGCTTTGTTTGGGGGTGCAGGCGCAGGCGAGGGCTGCGAGGCCGAGGACCCAGGGGAGGGCGCGCATGGGTCGACGGTAGCAGGCGCGCGTGCGGGTCATGGGATCGGCGTGAACTCTTCGCAGGCGAGGTCGATGAGGTCGATGGCCTCGGCGAAGAAGTCCCGGTAGCTGTCGGCGCAGATCGAGCCGGTCATCGAGCGGTCCATGCCGTTGACGAAGCTCTGCAGCCGGGGGGCGGCCTCGGCCCCGTCTTCGGTGAGGCAGGTGGCGCCGGGGAGGCCGTAGTCGCTGATCAGGCCAGGGACGACGATGGCTTCCTCGGGGGTGGCCTTGGTGCGCGCAGCTCGTCGATCCAGGGGGGCGGGTTGAGGTCGCGCAGGAAGCCCGCGTTGCAGCCCCCGTCTGGGTTGTTGGAGTCGGCTAGGGCGGCGAGCATGGAGCCGAGCGGTCGCTCGCCGCCGGTCCCCGAGGTCCCGACGGCGGCGATGCAGCTGAAGATCCCGTGGGGGTCGGGCGGGTCGGGCTCCATGAAGCGCGAATCGCCCGTGATGCCGCGGTCGTTGCCGACCTTGTCCTGGATGATGCCCGAGACGAGCTCGCACTCGCAGCTGTCGTCGCAGCCGGTCATGTCGACGCAGCTGAACTCGTCGTTGGGGCCGCAGGTCCCGGTGAGGTCTTGCATGCATTCGCCGAAGCACTCGGGCCCGTAGCAGGTGCAGTCGATCTGGGTCAGGGCGCAGGTGCCCATGAAGAACCGGTCGGAGCACAGAATGTCGCACTGGGGATCGCGGGGCAGGACCGCGCGGGTGTCTGTGTCGGTGACCATGACCTGGAGCGACTCCGCGCCCATCTGGGCGAGCTGCACCTGCATGGCGTCGATGAAGCTGGGGTAGCTCTCGACGAGGGCCTCCTGGCGCGGCCCATGGAGCCGGAGTTGTCGACGACGAACAGGTCGACGCCCTTGCAGCCCTCGTCCGGGTCGGTGCCGGTCTCGGCGGTGGCCCGTGTCTGCGCCTGGATCCGAGGCGGTCGCGCGGCTCCGTCGGTGGTTGCGGATCGTCGGCGGGGCGGGGGCGCTCGGGCTCGCGGTGGTCGTCCTCGGTCCGCTGTCTGGTGGCGGCGGGGAGGGGCCCGCACGTCGAGCCCGAAGCGCCCGAGAGCGAGGAACTTCGAGCGCCCGACGAGGCCGACAACGTCGACGAAGTCGTGGCCCCAGAGCTCGAGCCGGTGGGGGTCGCGCCCGAGCCCGAAGCTTCGGCGCCCGCGAAAGCGGACGAAGCTCGGAGCCGAGCGCGGCGCAGCTGCTCGAGCGAGCCAACCTACCGCACGGCCGAGGGCGTCGCCTTTTTCGGCCTGGCGCGCGCGCGGCCGGGGCTGTCGGTGCGCGTGGGCGCGTGCCGAGGATGAGGGGGGCTCAGCGGCCCAGCTGCGCGACGTCGGCGAGGCCGAGACCCTCGGGGCGCTGGCTCAGGTGGACGACGCTCGCGTCGAGGCTGTGGACCTCGCCGAGGTCGTCGACGCGGACGATGGTGTCGACGCCGTCGAGATCTTCGAGGGCCTCGGGCAGCTCGGCGATGAGCCAGGCCATGGAGAAGTCGTTGGTGTAGTGGACGACCGCGGGCAGCACGTCGACGAGCTCGCCCCCAGCGCGCAGCTCGATGGAGTGGCGGTTGTCGACGGCGTAGGGGTCGCTGCCCTCGGGCAAGGTGCCGTGGCCGACCCACCAGTAGTCCTCGGTGTCCGGGCCGATGGTGGCGAGCAGCAGCGGCTCGTCGTAGTCCGCGAGCAGCTGCATGTCCGGGGAGGAGGGCGCAGGGGTGCCGCCGCCTCCCTCTTCGTCCTCGCCGAAGTGCTCGCCCTGGGGCAGCTCGTAGTCCCAGCTGGTCAGGCGCTGGGCCCGGACGAAGCTCTTGCCCCAGCTGTAGCTCGACACCCACGAGGGGTCGCAGTAGCTCATGTAGTCGCGGTGGGTGTCGGGGTCGTAGAGCTCGAGGCTGCGGATGCCGAAGCCCCAGTGCCCGATGCGGCCGTCGTCGTAGGGGTAGTTGGGGTCGGTGTTCTCGGCGACGGCGGCCATGCAGAACACGTGCAGCTGCCCCGCGTTGTGGCCGACCTCGTGGGCGACGATCTCGGCGGCGCGCCTGACGTTGTTGCCCATGGCCGTGGCGGAGACCCGCTCGTTGCCCTCGCCCAGGCCGCCGCCGGGGACCTGGGCGATGCCGCCGACGTAGTCCACGTGGCCCTCGGGCACGGGGAACAGGGCGTGGTAGTAGACGTTGGGGAAGGCCAGCTCGTTGTCGCGGAGGGCCGAGAGGGGGCCGAGCACGGAGCCGAGGTTCTCCATGGGCTTGTCCCACAAGATGGGCTCGTGGACCTCCCAGGTGACCTCGCTGACGGGGTTGAGCTCCATGAGCAGGTCGACGATGAGGGCCATGTTCTCGGGCGAGGTGTCGGTCGTCCGGTCGATGCCCTCGTAGAGGTGGTGGTAGGGCACGAACACGATCTTGAGCTCCATCGGGTCGCCCTGGATGCCGAGCAGCTTGGGCTCGGCGGGGCTGGCCCAGATGTGCTCGTCGAGCTTGGCCTTGGCGGCGGCCTGGCCCTCGTCGATCTCGACGAGCTCGACCTTGAAGGTCATGTTGGGCTGGATGTGGCCCTTGGCGGCCTCGAGGCCGAAGGAGAAGGTGCCGTCGAGGGTGTTCGGGGTGCTGTCGCCGTCGACGAAGTGGCGATCGTCGAGCACGACCGTGCTGCCGTCCTCGTAGCGGAGCAGCAGCCGGCCCTCGATCTCGCGGGGCTCGAAGCCCTCGTCGACGCTGTAGTGGACCCGCACGAGGGTGTCGCGGTCTTTGATCAGGGCGCCGAGGCGCCCGCTGCCGCCGACCCAAGCGTCGCCCTCGGCGACGTAGATGGCGGTGCCCTGGTTGGCCTCGACGCTCAGGATGTCGATGCCCAGGGCGGGGTAGATGGGCTCGCCGTCCTCGCTCACGGCGGTCACGGGGTCCGAGTTGCACGCGCTCAGCGTCAGGGCCGACCCGGCCAGCAGGCAAAGCGGCGCGAACAGGGACAGCGAGCGCAGGCGGGGCGAGACCATGGCGCTCACGATAAGAGATTTTTTGGGTCTGGGGGGACCCCTGGAGCCTCTCGAATTGTCGCTCTAACCGTTCGGGGTGGAGCACACGGCTTTTTCCACGCTCGCGCCGCAGCGCGCGTGCAGGGCCGCGTACCAGTCGGCCGCGGCCTGGACGCGGGCGCCGAGGGCCGTGGCGCCCCACACGACGCACAGGGTCCGGCGGGTCCCGGCGTGGGTCTTGCTGCGCTGGCTGTCCTTGACCGGGTTGGCGCAGGGGCCCGCGCCGTCTTGCAGGCACAACAATCCGTCGATCTTGATGACCTGGCCCGAGGCGTTGAACACGTACTCCCCGGCCTCGACCACGCCCACGCGCAGGGGGGCGGCGACGCGCTCGAGGTCGACGACGCTGATCGGAACGCCGGCGTGCAGCGAGGCCACGTTGCACAGATCGACGGCGAGGTTGATCGAGCCCAGGGTGTGGCCGCGGGCGGCCTTGAGCAGGAACTCGCTCGCGGGCTTGCTGCGCCCCGAGGGTCGAAAGCCGCCCTGGCGGAGGAGATCGCGGACCGCCTTGCGCAGGGTGTCGTCGGGTGGGCCTTCGCTCCAGCCGAGCTCGACGGCGGCGCGGGCATCGACGCCGGGGTCTTCGGCGAGGGCGGCGAGCAGCTCCGGGGGGCTCGGGCACTGCTCCAGGGGCGCGGGGAAGGTGGCGACGAAGGCCGCGAGCGAGAGCAGGGGGTGGTCGTCGACGAGGAGCTCGAGGGCCATGGGCGGGGATGATAGCCAAGCCCAGGCGCGTCGAACGCGTGCGCGGCGGCGGCTGGAGGGGCGCTGGCTCGCGGGGGAGGGGCGCCCAGGCCTTCCTCGCAGACCTGCGCCTCGCTCCGTGCTAGGCCCAAGCATGGCTTCGCGCTCGCGTCCTCGCCTCGCCTTCACGACCCTCGGGCTGTGCGTCCCGGTGGCGCTGGCCTCCCTGGCCGCGTCGAGCTGCGGGACCGACGAGCCGTCCGGCCTGGCCGTGCTCGGCGACGGCAGCCACTCCCTCGACGCCGTCGAGCTGACGATCCTGAGCGCCGAGGGCGAGGGCCTCGACGAGCCCACGGACCTGGCCTTCAACCCCGACGACCCCAGCGAGCTGTGGGTCATGAACCGGGCGCCCATGGTCGCGCCGGCCTGGGAGGGCCCCGGCGATCCCCCGCGCAACGCCCCGCTCGAGCAGCACTGGCCCTCGGTCACGGTCTACTTCGGCCTGGACTTCTCCGTCGCCGACGACGGCCACAGCTTCCGCCACGTCATCGACCCGTGGGGCGTGCACCACATGGCCAACGTCAGCTCCGTCGCCTTTGGGGCCCACCACATCCCTTACCGCGACGCGCCCTCCGACGTGGGCGGGCCCGGGGATCCGCGCTCGTTTGCGACTTGCCAGGAGAGCCGCAACCAGTTCAAGGGCTACCGCGACCCCAACGACTTCCAGGGCCCGAACCTGTGGTCCGGCAAGCTCGGGCGCGAGCCCGACCCCGAGTACGACTTCTTTGGCGAGAGCTTCGAGGGCCCCGTCGCCGACTCGCAGGCGACCTGTCTGGCGGGCTGCGAAGAGGGCGACGTCGAGTGCGAGGAGGGGTGCCTGCTGCGCGATCCGGGCTCGCACCTCGACATGCTCCACGAGAGCCCCAACTGCATGGGCATCGCGTGGGAGCGCGACAACGTCTACTGGGTCATGGACGGCTGCGGGGGCAACCACTTCATGGGCGGCGAGGCCATGGACTGCGCCGAGCTCGGGGACATCGTGCGCTACGACTTCCAGGCCGACCACGGGCCCGGGCGCCACGACCACAGCGACGGGCTCATCGAGCGCTACGCCGTGGGCGTGGTCGAGTACGTCCCGGGGGTGCCCTCGCACATGCAGGTCGACCAGGAGGCGCGGGTGCTGTTCGCCGTCGACTCGGGCCAAAACCGGATCCTCGCCGTCGACATCGACGCGGGCCAGCGGGTCGAGATGCTGCCGATCCGCGAGGGCGGGACGGAGCACTGGGAGTGGATCGGGGCGCGCATCGACACCCTCGTCGAGGGCTCGGAGGTCGGCATGGAGCTGCCCTCGGGCCTGGCCCTGTACACGCCGCCGGGCGGCGAGAAAAACAGCGTCGTGCTGGTCACCGACAACGCCCAGGGCAAGATCTACGCCTTCGACCGCAAGGGGGCGCTCGTCGACGAGCTCGACCTGGGCGTGGGCGCGGGCGCGCTCATGGGCATCGACGTGGCGGGCGACGGGAGCATCGTCGGGGTCGACGCGGTCCGCCATCAGGTCTGGCGGCTGGCGGCGAAGCCGGGCTGAGCCGAGCCTCCCTCAGCGGTAGATCGTGGCTTCGGGCTCGGAGGCGAGGAGCTGCTCGACGTGCAGCAGGTGGACCTCGGCCTCGTGGCGCTGGGCCTGGGACAGCGCGCCGGTCCGGTCGGGGGTGTCGAGCAGTTGGGCGATCGGGCCGAGCCCCACGCCGAGGGCGCGCAGCTGCTCTTGGTCCTCGGGGCCGAGGCCCTCGAAGCCGCGCCGCCAGTCCCACAGCAAGCGCACGCACTCGCCGGGCTCGAGGGCGTCGGACAGGCCCGCGCGGGCGAGGTGGGTGTTCTCGTAGAACCTCAGCAGCGAGGGGCGCAGGTGCGTGGGCCGGGTCGGGTCGTCTTCGGCCTGGGCGAGGGCGACGCGGTCGGCCTCATCGTTCAGCTTGATCCGGCGCAAGACCACGATCGCCGCCGGCGACAGGAAGGCCGCGACGCCCATGATCATCAGCCAGCCAGCGTGCACGAGCTCGCCGACGCTCATCGACAGGCCGATGAAGACCGCGAGCACGGCCCAGAACACGAGCACGCCGCCGGCTCGGATCCCGGCGCGCCGTTTGAGCTGGCGCGACTGGTCGCTGCGGGCCTGCGCGAGCTGCTTGGGGTTTTGGGCGAGCTTCGCAGGGAGCGTTGGAGCCTCTCGGCTCACGCGGGGCTCTCGGAGGCGGCCATGACGGCGTCAGTCTAGCTCCCCGAACGAGCTGCGCGAAAGTCCCAGGGGTTGACGAACGCACAGGTTTATCGTAAATCGACGATTGACGCTCAGCCATGCCGAAGACCGCCCCCTGCTGCCCCCCCGCCGAGCCCACGCCGCCCGTACCCGCGGACGAGTCCGAGGCCAACGAGGTGCTCGCGCGCCTGGCCAAGGCCCTCGCACACCCGGCGAGGGTGGCGATCCTCCGGCTGCTGGTTCGCCACGAGGGCTGCATCGTCGGGGACATCGTCGACGAGCTGCCGCTGGCCCAGTCGACGGTCTCGCAGCACCTCAAGCAGCTCAAGGCGGCGGGGCTGATCCGCGGGGAGGTCGACGGACCGCGGGTTTGTTACTGCGTCGAGCCTGGCGCCGTCGCGCTGTTCAAGGCCCTGGTCGAGGGCCTCTAGAGAGACATCGAGACATCGACAGATGGGAATCTTCGAGCGCTACTTGTCGCTGTGGGTGGCCCTGGCCATCGCCGCTGGGGTCGGCCTGGGCCTGGTCGCCCCGTCCGCCTTCGAGCTCGTCGCGAGCTTGGAGTGGGCCCGGGTCAACCTCGTCGTCGCGGTGCTGATCTGGCTGATGATCTACCCGATGATGCTCAAGGTCGAGCCCTCGTGCCTGCGCGAGGTCGGGAAGAAACCCAAGGGCCTGGCGCTGACGCTGGTGGTCAACTGGCTGATCAAGCCGTTCTCCATGGCGGCGCTGGGCGTGCTCTTCTTCGAGCACGTGTTCGCGGATCTGGTCCCGGCCGAGGACGCGCAGCAGTACATCGCCGGGATGATCCTCCTGGGCGTCGCGCCGTGCACCGCGATGGTGTTCGTGTGGAGCCACCTGACCAACGGCGACGCGAACTACACCCTGGTCCAGGTCACGGTGAACGACATCATCTTGGTGGTTGCGTTCGCGCCCATCGCCGGCTTGCTGCTCGGGGTGACCGACCTGCAGGTGCCCTGGGAGACCTTGCTGGCCTCGGTGCTGATCTTCGTGATCATCCCCCTCGGCGCGGGCGTGCTGACCCAGCGCCGGCTGATGCGACGGGGCGGGGCGGAGGCCGTCGAGACCCTCGCCGGGCGCCTCAAGCCCACCTCGATCATCGGGCTGCTGCTCACGGTGGTCCTGCTGTTCGGCTTTCAGGCCCAGACCATCGTCGCCCAGCCCGGACGCGTGGTGCTCATCGCCGTGCCCTTGCTGATCCAGAGCTACGGCATCTTCGCCGTCGCCTATGGCCTGGCGCTGGCCCTGCGCCTGCCCTTCGAGGTCGCCGCGCCGGCGGCGATGATCGGGACCTCGAACTTCTTCGAGCTCGCGGTCGCCGTGGCGATCAGCTTGTTCGGCCTGTCGTCCGGGGCCGCCCTGGCGACGGTCGTCGGCGTGCTCATCGAGGTGCCGGTGATGCTCTCGCTGGTGGCCTTCGCCAACCGCACCAAGGGGCGCTTTCCCGCGCCTTCGAGCGGGTAGAGCTGGTAGCTTCGGCCCATGCTCCAGGCCCGGATCTCGCCCCCAATCGTCGTCGCCCTTGCCTGCGTCGCGTCGCTGCTGGTCGCGTGCGCGGGGGAGGACACCCTCGAGGGGCCGCAGGTCCCGTCGAGCGCCGGAGATGGGGGCGAGGAGGCGGCCGCGGCAGCTCCGTTGGCGACGACGACCGCGAGCTCGACGGCGGCCAACGTGCCCTCGACGGACATCTACCTCGGGCGCCTCGACGCGCGAGGCGAGGCGTGGCGGGTGACGGCGCTGCGCAACGCGACGGCGCGCGAGGGCTACGACAACCAACCGCGCTTTGTACCGGGCGAGGGCGGCGGGGCCTTCCTGTTCACCTCCGTGCGCGAGGGACAGTCCGACATTTATCGCTACGCCCTGCCCGACGGCCCGGCGACTCAGGTGACCGACACCCCAGCCAACGAGTACTCGGCCACGCCGCTGCCCGGCGGGGCGGGCTCGATCTCCGTCATCCGCGAGCTCGACGGGGTGCAGCAGCTGTGGCGCTACGGCCCCGAGGGGCAGGATCGAGGTCAGCTCTTCGACGCCCTCGTCGCCGTGGGCTACCACCAGTGGCTCGACGCCGAGGCGCGCTGGGCTGCGTTCTTCCTGGTCGGTGAGGATGGGGCCGCGAACACCCTCGTTCACGCCCGCGCGCCGGGGCGCGAGCCCGCGCTGATCGCCGAGGATCCGGGGCGCTGTCTGGCGATGATCCCCGGGCGCGAGGCCATGTCCTTCACCCGAGTTGGGGACGCCGGAGTGGAGATCGCGGCCTACGACCTGGCCACGGGATCGAGTGAGGTGATCACGCCGACGGTGACGCCGGCCGCGACGGAGACCCAGGACTACGCGTGGGCCCCGGACGGGAGCGTGCTGATGGGCGACGGCGCAGCCCTGTGGCGCTGGCGCGAGGGCCTGGGCTGGAAGCGTCTCGAGCTCGAGGCGGCCCCGGGCGCGGCTTTGCCCATCGCGGGCCAGAGCATTACGCGCATTGCTCTGTCGGAGGCGGGACCGAATGGGGACGGGCTGTGGATCGCGCTCGTCGTCGGAGGCTCGAAATAGCTCGGCCTCGTGGACGCCTTTTTTGACACCGAACTTGGTTATCATCAGCGAGCGTGGTCCTCGAGCTCACCCATGATGTTCTGTCTCTGACCGGGGGCAGCGCACGCGTCGTTCGTCCGACCAAGACGGACGGCCTGAGCGGGATCAAGTTCGTGTGCTTCCCGAGCGTGGGCGACTCGGCGCGCAACTACTCCGAGCTCATCGCCAAGCTCGCGGGCCGCGGCCTGTGGGCCTGCGCCGTCGAGCCCCCGGGCTACGGGCTCTACGCCGAGCACTCGCCGCCGAGCTTCGACCTGCTCATGGGCCACTGGGCGCCGGCGGTGTGCGCCGCCATCGAGGGGCCCAAGGTCCTGGTCGGCCACGGCTCGGGGGCCGCTCTGGCCAGCGCGGGCCTGTCCGTCGAGGCGCTGATCAACGCCGCGGATCTGCGCGGGCTGGTGCTGCTCGACTGGACCCCTTCGGGCCGGGATCTCCCGCCCTTGGCTTCCTTCCTGCCCCAGTCCGACGAGGAGCTGGACACCTTGCTCGGGCGTACGTGGTTCGCTCCGCCCAATTTCGGCCCGGGTGCCCGGCGCATGCTCTTGACCCGGCTCAACGAGAACGGGGCGCGGGGCCACGCGGAGTCCTTCGACCCGACCGGCTGGGCGCACCACCTCGACGACTACCGCGGCACGACCTTGTTCGTGGTCGGCCGCGACGATCGCATGGTCACCGTCGAGCACATGCGCGAGGGCGCGAGCGAGCGCGACGGCGGGCGCCTGGTGGTCATCGACGAGTGCGGTCACTACCCGCACCGCGAGCAGCCCGAGGCCTTGGCCAAGGTGCTCGCCGCCTTCGCCGAAGAGTCCGAGGACGACTGACCGCTCTCTCCTCGGGCGAGGAGGGCGTGCCGGGCGGGTGTGACGATCTGGCGCATGTGTCATCGCAGCACACTCGCGGCTTGTGTCGAGCTCTCTG
>NZ_ABCS01000039.1 GCF_000170895.1 Plesiocystis pacifica SIR-1
ACAGCTCGGGCTTGTGCTCGACGATGAGGACGTTGAGCCGGGACACCCTGTCAGCATGCCAGCTAGACGAGTCCCTGGCGAGCGCCGGCTTCGGGGCCGGCCCCGAACCGGGCGTTGACGGGGATGGTTGCGGATTTTTGCGGGCAGTTGCACTCGAACGGGGCAGGCGCACATGCCTCGGGCCTTTCGCGCATGCGCGAGGGCATGAGCCCCGCGGCGCAGTCTCGCGCGTCGAGCGTGAAAGCCGTGTGCGCGTTGAAGCGCTGCGGTCTCGATCACTCCTGACCCGCGGTGAAATCCGCCAACGAGGCCTCTACGGTCTCGAGGGTGGCATCGCTCGCCTTGGACCCAGCCTTCGCTCTGGTTTGCCCCTCGGTCTTCATTTGGGACAGGTCCCTTCGGGTGGGACAGGTCCCTTCGGGCTTGCTCGGCGAGGGCCACAGCGCGCGTGGGGTCCTCGTTTGCGAGGGCGCGGGCGAGGCCGAAGCGCAGCCGCTCGAGGGCATCGGGGCCCGCCCAGGGCATGGCCTCGAGTCGCTGCACTCGCCGCGCTCGAGGGCCACGTCCCCGAGCGGCCCGAGGTTGACCCCGACGTTGGGTGACGCGGGTCCGAGGGCCTGCTCGAAGAGCGCCTCGGCGAGGGCGTAGCTGGCCTCGACCATGTCGAGGTCGCCGAGCGACTCGAGGGTCACCGCGACGTGGGGGTGATCGGGGCCGAGGGCGGCCGCAGGGCTTGATGACGTAGCTGCCGGCGGGGGCGGTGAAGCGGGTCCCGCCCTCGCCGCCGAGCCGGGCTCGGTGCGCATCGCTGCGATTGTAGGGCTACTGGGGCACGCAGTCGACGGGTCCCCAGGGCGCCCCGATCGCGCCGCAGGGCGGGTCGAAGCCCATCATCGTCGTGACCACCTCGACGGTCCCCGTCTGGATGTCGATGCTGTAGAGGTCGGCGGAGCTCGAGCACGCGTAGAGCACCTCGTTGCCCGGGTGCATCTCGGCGCCGACGGAGCCGAAGTCGAGGCTCAGCCCGACGACGCTCTTTTCCATGCTCGGGTCGCTGCCGTCGAGGACCCGCAGGGTGTCGGACTGGGCCTCGATGAAGTAGAGCTCGTTGACGTCGAGGTTGGACCAGGTCAGGCCGTGGTTGCCGACGTCGAAGGGGAAGCTGGTGACCAGGGTCGTCGAGGCGTCGCTCGGGTCGATCTCCATGAGCGTGTTGGCGTTGGCGTTGACGCCGTACATCACGTCGTTGGCGTTGACGGCGATGCCCGCCACGGATCCGTCGAAGGCCCCGACGAGCTCGGCCTCGCACACGCAGGGGTCGACGATCATCAGGAACTGGTTGCGGACGGCGTAGAGGGTGTTGTCGAGGAAGGCCAGGGAGGTGAAGCGCAGGTTGGGCACCTCCATGGGCAGGGCGACGTCGTCGCAGATGACGTCCATCTGGCCGAGCTGGCCCTCGGACAGGTCGATGCGCAGGAGTCGGACGGCGTCGCCGACGGTGTCCGAGGTCAGCAGCCACTCGCCAAAGATGGGCATGCCGCCGGTGGTGTCGGTCTCGGTGTCGCCGGTGTCGGTGTCGGTGTCGGTGTCCGTGCTGGTGTCGGTGTCGGTCTCGGTGCCCGTGTCGGTGCTGGACTCGGTGCTCGTGTCGGACTCGGTCGAGGACTCCTCGTCTTCGGAGGACGAAGACTCCTCGGAGGCGGACTCCTCCGTGGCCGTCTCGCTGCTCTCGCCCGAGCTGCTCGACTCGGTGTCGCCCCCGCTGGTGCTGGTGTCCTCGCTGCTGCCGACCTCGTCGTCCGTGTCGGCGTTCCCCTCCGCCGGCGATCCGCCGCTGTCGCCACAACCGGAGAGGACCAAGACGAGGGGCAGGCCGAGGGACAGAGCTCTGGTCGCGCGCACCTCGGCAGCTTAGTTCATTGGCGCGGGCGGCGGGACAGGGCCGCCTCGATGGCGACGCCGAGCTGGGCGATGATGCGTTCGGCGATGGCCTCGGCCCGCGCTGGGGTTTGGGTGCCGAGGTGACCGTCGAGGTAGAGGGTGGACAGGCCGTGGACGATGGACCAGGCCAGCAGGGTCAGGTCGCGGTGTTGCTCGCCGTCCAGCTCCGGGGCGAGGGCGCCGATGGCTCGGGGCAGGTGCGCGGCCGCGGCTGCGGTCGCGGCCGCGAGCTGGGGATCGCTGTCTGGCGCCGGGGCGAGCTCGCCGAACATGAGGCGGAACTCGGGCCCGCGCTCGGCGGCGAAGCGCACGTAGGCGACGCCGAGGCGCTGCACGAGCTCGAGATCCCCCGCCTTCGGTGGGGCGAGGGCAGCCTCGACGGCGGACAAGCTCGCGTCGAGCTCGACGAAGGCCGCGTGGGCGAGGGCGACGAGCAGGGCCTGCTTGTCCTTGAAGTGGCGGTAGGGCGCCGCGGTGCTGACCCCGGCTCGACGCGCGGCGGCGCGCAGGGACAGGCCGCCAGCCCCCGACTCGGCGAGGAGCTCGCGGGAGGCCGTGAGCAAGGCCTCTCGGAGCTGGCCGTGGTGGTAGCGCGTCGCCACCTCCGAGGGGTTGCACATCGGGGCGAAGTAAGCAATGCTCACATATAAGTTAGCGCTGCTCACATCGGGCGCGCAACCTCGGAACCGACCCCAGAAAGAGCGCGAGCAGGACATGGCACAGACCAAGGCAGTGGTGATCGGAACTGGCGCGGGGGGCCTGACGGCCGCCGCGACCCTGGCCAAGGGCGGCATGGAGGTGATCGCCCTCGAGCGCGCCAAGCAGCTCGGCGGCTTCCTCAACCCCTTCAAGCGCCGCAAGTACCACTTCGATCCCGGGGTCCACTACGTCGGCCAGGCCTTCGAGGGCGGGCAGCTCCACCGCGTGCTCCGGCGCTTCGACCTCGACGCCACGGAGCTGTTTTGCGAGATGGACCCGGACGGCTTCGACGTCATCCGCTTCCCCGGCTTCGAGATGCGCGTGCCCAAGGGCGTCGACCGCTTCCGCGGGCGGATGATCGAGGCCTTCCCCGAGGACGCCGGAGAGCTCAACGCTTTTTTTGATCAGCTCGTCCAGGTGCGCGAGCTGACCTTGCTGCCGGGCGCCAAGGCCTCGATGGCCGCGAAGCTGGGCGCGCTGCGTGGCCTGGGCGCGTGCGGCAAGTGGTACCTGCAGACCTTCGGGCAGCTGCTCGAGCGGAGCTTTCGCAATCCCCAAGTGCGGGCCGTGCTCGGGGCCCAGTGCGGCGACTACGGCGTCCCGCCTGCCCAGGCGCCGGCGCTGCTCGGGGTCATGCTCATCCTCCACTTCCTCGACGGCTCCTACTTCCCGCGCGGTGGCAGCGGGGGCCTGCGCGACGCCCTGGTCGAGCGCGGGCGCGGCTACGGGGCCAGCTACCGGCGCCGGGCCGAGGTCGCGTCCATCGAGGTCGACGACGGCCGCGTGCGCGGGGTGACCCTCGCCGACGGCGAGTTCATCGAGGCCGACGTGGTCGTCTCGGCCATCGATCCCTCGCTGACCTACGGGCAGCTCATCGACGCCGCGCACCTGCCCCGGCGGATCGTCGCCAAGGCCCGCGAGACCACGCCCTCGGTCGCGAGCCTGTGCGTGTTCCTGGGCCTCGAGCGGGACCTTCGCAACCACGGCCTGGGCGCCTTCAACGTGTGGGACTACCCGACCTGGGACGTCGACGCGGCCTTCCGCCCGGCCTGCGAGGGTCGCCTGCCCGAGGACCACGCCTTCTTCCTGTCGCCCAACTCGCTCAAGGACGACACGGGCACCATGGCGCCCGAGGGCTGCTCGACCCTCGAGATCGTCACCCTCGCCGCCCACGAGCCCTTCGCCCGCTGGGCCGACGAGCCCGTGCTCCGGCGCAGCGAGGCCTACGAGGACTTCAAGGCCCGGACCGCCGCGGGGCTCATGGCCGCGGTCGAGCGGCGCTGGCCCGGGCTGGTCGGGGACGTGGCCGTCGAGGACGTGGCCACGCCGGTGACCAACCAGCACTTCGTGGGCTCGCCCGCCGGGTCCATCTACGGGCCCATGGCGACCCGGGATCAGTGGGGCCACAAGGCCTACCGGACCACGGGCCCCGTCGCTGGCCTGTTCCACGCGGGCGCGGGCGTGCTCGGCCCGGGCGTGGTGCCCTGCCTGGCCTCTGGGGTCACGGCGGGCAAGGCCGCGCTGGCGAGCACCGCGGTCCGGCGCTCGGTGTTTGGCGCCCTGCCCAGCGGCATCGACCAGCTGTCGCGCCTGGGCCGTCGGACCCGCTCGCTCGCTGGTTTCTAGTCGTTGCGGGCAAAGAAGGCCGAGGTGGGCGGAGGGGGCGGTCCCTGGCATGGGATCAGGTTGACGCGCCGACCGAGCGGGGGCCCCGGACCGCTGGCGCCATGGACCGGACAGATCGCGCCTCGTTGTCGGAGCCGCCCGCGGGGCCTACAGTCCGGCCCATGAGCGAGCGGCGAGAGCAGTTCGAGCGCGACGGCTTCTTGGTGCTGCCGGAGTTCGTGTCGGCCGAGGCCTGCGCGGGGTTGCGCCGGGCCATCGAAGGGCTGCTCGCCGAGGCCGACCTCGAGGCGCTCTCGACGGTGTTCGATACCGACGGCCAGGGACACGACGAGGACGACTACTTCCTGGACTCGGGGGCGGAGGTGCGCTTTTTCCTCGAGCCCGAGCGCGACGGCGGAGCCAAGCGGGTCAACAAGATCGGCCACGGCATGCACGACCGCATCCCCGAGTTTGACCGTTTTTCGCGGAGCCCTGCGTTGGCGTCGCTGGTCCGGGAGCTCGGGGTCGCCGAGCCCTTGCTGCTCCAGTCCATGGTCATCTTCAAGCCGCCGCGGGTCGGGGCCGACGTCCCGCCCCATCAGGACGCGACCTTCCTCTACACCGAGCCCGTGTCCGTGATCGGCTTTTGGTTCGCGCTCGAGGACGCCAGCGTGGACAACGGTTGCCTGCGGGTCCTGCCCGGCGCCCACCGGCCTCCGCTGGGGGGCTTGCGGCAGCGTCACCACCGGCGCGGGCGCGAGACCTGGACCGAGACCCTCGACGAGCGACCGTGGCCCGAGGCGGGCTGGCTGCCCCTCGAGGTGTCGGCCGGGACGCTGGTCGTGTTCGACGGCCTCATGCCCCATCGGAGCTCGGCCAATCGCTCGGAGCGCTCGCGCTGGGCCTACACGATCCACACCATCGATGGGGCGGCGCACTACGCCGAGGACAACTGGCTGCAACGCCCCGCGGACGCGCCTCTGCGCGGCTTTTGAACTCAGGGACTGACGCGATTCGAGTCTCTACCGATTTTGGCCGTCATCGACGAGCCACGTCCCACGGTCGGCGACGGTGAACAATCCACGCCCCCGCGCGCGGGGGCGACCACCAGCCTTCTCGAAGGCACGAGCTCCATTGCCCACCAAGCCAAAGCGGAGGAGCGGATAGCGACGAAGCGCCCCCGGTCCTCAGATGCCTGTGGGGGTAGAGCAGAGCTCAGAGCTCAGAGCGAAGCGAGGGCCGTCGCCGCGTCGGGAGCCGTCTTGGCCCGGGCGATCCACCGCTCGAGTCGGCCGGTATCCGTGCAGGCCTGGATGCGATCGGAGAGTGTCTCCGCGACGGGGAACCCGCGCAGCTCGAAGATCGTGCGCAGGACCTCGCGCTTGCCTTCGAGTTTTCCCTTGGCGATCCCGTTGTGATAGGCGCCGCTGCGGAGTTCGGCCTCGGTCAGTTCGTAGCGTTCTCGCATGGTCAGTTCTCCCAGGATCCTCGCCCGCTCCGTTTCGGAGAGGACGCTCACCAGGCTGGAGGCGTAGCGCCACCGCCGTTCGTCTGCAAAGGCCAGGGCCGCACGCATGCCGACGACAAAGACCTCTGAGTCCCCGTGCGCGCCGTGAATCATCGCCGAGAGCATGGCGAAGTGGGGCCGCTCGCGGGCGAGGGTGTCGGACACCACCCGCGGCATGTTTTGTCGGTCCAAGACCAGCAAAGTCTCCCGGGGCGGGCGCTCCAGCTCATTGAGCTTGCGCGCCCACCGAGCGACGGTGTCGTTGAGCGGGATGATCAGCACGTTCGTTGCTCGCTCGAGGCGCTCGGCGAGGAGGGCCCAGTAGACCCAGATGCGAAAGCGCTTTTGACGGTCGACGCGACCTTGGACCTCGATGAGCAGGGCCGCGCCCTCGGGAGCGGCCCGAGAATGGGCCAGCTCATCGTGTTCCAGGGCGCGCGGATCGACCTCGGCGGACAGGGCGAGGTCTGGCCGCAGCTCTCCGGTGTCGCCGAGGCAGGGGGCGAAGCGGTCGAGCTCCCCGCGGCGCTCGGCGAAGGCCGTCAGCTGGGGGAGCTCGAGGCCAAACACGGACTCGAGCAGGTCGAAGGCCAGCCGCGGTTGATCGCGGA
This sequence comes from Plesiocystis pacifica SIR-1, assembly GCF_000170895.1. GTDB lineage: Bacteria > Myxococcota_A > Polyangia > Nannocystales > Nannocystaceae > Plesiocystis > Plesiocystis pacifica. The sequence continues at coordinate 6,364 of NZ_ABCS01000039.1, forward strand.
AGATCCAGATCAGTCCCTGGTGATGGCTGGAAGGCATCGCCAGAACGAAGAGCAAAGGGCGTGCCGCCCAAATCCTCCATGATCTCGAGGGAGCTCCCGTCCGCGCCGGCCTGCGCTCGGGACAGCTGGCCCGTGCTCGGGACGCTCAGGCGTTGGTCGAATCGGCCGGGCGCAGACCCGCGAGGGTGCGCGAAGCCAGGAGCACCTGAACGGCCCGGATGCGCTCGCCGCTCGGGTCGAGCTCGATGCGCATCAGCGCCCGGGGGGCCGTGTTGATCTCCCGATCGTGGAACTCGCCGAGCAGCGCCGGCTCGCCGTTGACGGGGCGCAGGGTCATGGACTTGGGCGGCGGCGAGTGGCGGGAGATGCCGCGCAGCAGGGCGCTGGCAGCCGCGGCGCCCCGGACGATCTTGCGCGCCGCGGTGTACTCCCCGCCCGCGTCGGTGGTCACCACGACCTCGGCGGTGAACAGGCGCTCGAGGGCTTCGGCGTCGTCGCTGGCGACGGCGACCATCAGGCGCTGGAGCAGGTCGAGGGTGCGGGCGTCGGCCTCGTCGACGCGCTCGCGGGGGTGGAACTCGGCCCGGGCGGCGTCGAGGGTCTTGCGCGCCCGGTGGAGCACGACGCGGACGTTGGCCGGGGTCAGCCCGAGGATGTCGGCGACCTCGGGGCCGGAGTAGCCGAGCACGTCGCGGAGCAAGAGGACCGCGCGGGGTCGGGGCTCGAGGGCCTCGAGGGCCAACAAGAAGGCATGGCGGGCGCTCTCGAGCTGGCCGTAGCGGACCTCGACGTCGCCCGCGGGCGCGGGGCCGTGCTCGGTGCGGGTCCAGCCGGCGACCTCGACGAGCTCTTCCACCGGAGCCGGGAGCCACGGGCCGTCGTAGGCCCGCTGCTTGCGCTTGCGCAGCAGATCGATGCCGAGGTTGGTGGCCACCCGGGTCAGCCACGGACGCAGCGCCCGCTCGAGGTCTTGGGGCGGGCGGGCCAGGGCGCGCTCGAAGGTCGCCTGGACCAGGTCGTCGGCGTCCTGAACGTCGCCCATGAGCCGATAGCCCACGGCCCACAGGTACTTGCGGTGGGTCGCGAGCTGCTCGCTCCAGCGGGGCGGGGTGGTCTGCGGGCGAGAGGGTGGCGTGGACATGGCGCGGGTCGGCACGACGATGCCACGGGTGGGCGCCGCGGAGCGTTTCAAACCCTCCGCAGCGGCGTGCGCGAACCGCGACGGCTCTCAGAGGAGCGGCCAGAACAAGTCCTGTCCGCCCCTCTGTCTATTTTAACCGTCGTGGACGACGCCACGCCCTCCCTGCCCCACGTCCACGACTCAGAGGGTCGGCCAAAACGAGTTCTGGCCAACCCTCTGACTATTTTAGCCGTCGTGGACGACGCCACGCCCTCCCTGCCCCACGTCCACGACTCAGGGACTGTGAAATTTTCACAGTCCCTGTCTGTTTTAGCCGTCGTGGACGACGCCACGCCCTCCCTGCCCCACGTCCACGACTCAGGGACTGTCAACGAATCCACGCCCCCGCTCGCGGGGGCGACCACCAGCCTTCTCGAAGGCACGAACCCCATTGCCCACCAAGCCAAAGCGGAGGAGCGGATAGCGACGAAGCGCCCCCGGTCCTCAGATGCCTGTGGGGGCAGAGCAGAACTCAGGGACTGTGAAATTTTCACAGTCCCTGTCTGTTTTAGCCGTCGTGGACGACGCCACGCCCTCCCTGCCCCACGTCCACGACTCAGGGACTGTCAACGAATCCACGCCCCCGCTCGCGGGGGCGACCACCAGCCTTCTCGAAGGCACGAACCCCATTGCCCACCAAGCCAAAGCGGAGGAGCGGATAGCGACGAAGCGCCCCCGGTCCTCAGATGCCTGTGGGGGCAGAGCAGAACTCAGAAGACCAGCTGGATGCCCCCCTGGACGCCGACCTCGAGGTTGCCGAAGCGATCGTCGAAGGCGTAGCTGACGTCGCCGCGGACATAGGGGGACAGGCGCGGGGCGAAGGGCATGGGGAAGCGCAGGCCGAGGCCGGCCTGGACGGCGGGCCGGTGGACGAGGTCCGTGCGGCTGTCGAACTCGAACTGGCCGCCGCCGCCGACGTTGCCGTTCACCGTGCACCCGCCGCAGCTTTGCTCGTAGGACCCGTCGAAGCTCCCGTCGAACTGGCCGCGGAAGTCGGTCTCGACGATGTGGCGGTAGCCCACGAAGTAGCTCGGGCGCACCCACTTGGTCTTGCGCAGCTCGTGGTGCAGGCCCAAGAAGCCCGAGACGTTGGCGCCGAAGGGCTCCGCGTGGGCGCCCCCGGCGAACTCGCCGTGGATGTAGAGGCCCCGGACCAGGCGCACGCCGAGGCCGAGCTGGAGCGCGGCACCGCCAGCGATGTTCGTCGTCACGGTCCTGCCGGGCCCGGACTCGAAGGTGGTCACGCCGCCGGTGCGGGCGTAGGCGCGGGCGCCCAGGTGGACCGCGACGCGCTTTTCATCCAGCTGGGCGAGGCGCTCGGCCGGGTGGGGCCGGGACTTCTTGGGCTTCTTCGTGTCCGCCGTGGCTTCGGCGCTGGCCTCGACGGAGACGGTCGCCGAGCCCTCTGCGCTGGCGGTGGGCTGGGTGGTCAGGGCCTGGGGCGAGAGCAGGGTCGAGGCGAGGGCGGTGGCGAGGGCCGGGAGCATGACCCTCGAACACCGGCCGCGCCCGGATGTGTCACTGCTCGGGCGCCATCCAATGATCGTTGCAACGTGCAGCAGCCTCGGTCTGCACGACCTCGGTGCTGCCCGGCCCGAACACCTTGTAGCGGCCCTTCCAGCCCTTTTGGGTCAACATCTCCACGCCCTCGATGAGCCGGTCGACGTCCTCGACGGTGTTGTAGATCCCGAACGAGGCCCGGACCGCGCCGGGGGTGGCGTCGCGCTCGGCCGTGTAGCCGCCCTGATGGGCGAGCAGGTGGTCGACGTAGACGTGGGCGCAAAAGCGGCCGTTGCGGCAGGCGATGCCGCGCTCTTCGCTGAGGACGGCGGCGGCGAGCAGGTCGGACACGCCGGCGACGTTGAAGGTCAGCACGCCCAGGCGCGCGTCGGGGTCCTCGGGCCCGTACACGGTCACGCCCTCGATGGCCTTCATGCCGGCCATGGCCCGGCGGGTCAGCTCCATCTCGTGCTCGCGCACGCGCTGCATGCCGATCTTGTCGAGGAACTTGATGGCCTCGGCCAGGGCGATCACCCCGCCGATGTTGGGCGTGCCGCCCTGGTGGCGATCGGGGGAGGGGACGAACTCGGCCGAGCGCTTGGACACGCGGCTCGCCGTGCCCCCGCCCGGGAGGTAGGGCGGCGCCTGGTCCATGAGCCAGCGCGGCCCATAGAGGAAGGAGGAGCCGAAGGGCGAGTAGGCCTTGTGGCCCGCGGCGGCGATGAAGTCGATGTGCTCCGGGTCGTCCATGTCGCGCACGTCGATGCGCTTGTGGGCGAGGAGCTGGGCGCAGTCGAGGGCGATCAGGGCCCCGTGCTCGTGGGCCATGCGCGCGAGGGCGTGGATGTCGGGCATCCAGCCGGTGACGTTGCTGGCCCCGGTCACCGCCACGAGCTTGACCTGGTTGCTGCGCAGCAGGTCGCGGACGTGGTCCATGTCGAGGCTGCCGTCCTCGCGGGCGCGGGCGCGGAGCACCGGGCCGCGCTTGCGGTAGGGCAGGTCGTTGGAGTGGTGCTCGAGCTCGGTGACGATGACCTTGCCGGGCAGGGGGTCGACGACGTGGGCGACCAGGTCGATGGCCTGGGTGGTGTTGCCCAGGAACACGACGGCGCCGCGGTCGAGGTCCCCCCCGATGAAGCTGGAGACGGTCGTGTAGCACTCGTCGAAGGTCTTGGTGGCCGTGCGCGAGAGCAGGTGCGTGCCGCGGTGGATGTTCGCGTACTCGTCGGCCATGAAGCGGGTGTAGCGATCCAGGACGCAGCGCGGCGCGTGGGTGGACGCGGCGTGGTCGAGGTAGAGGATCGTGGTCTCACGGCCATCGAAGAGGGGGACCTTGCGGCACGCGATGGGGAACTCCGCGCAGACTTGATCCCAGTCGAACAGGGGGGAGGAACCGTCGGCCATGGCTCGGTCTTACCAGGTCATTCGCCGTAGATCAGCGCGGGGGAATTGCGCGGCAGGGCGCGCGGACTGCTCAGTCGAGCAGAACACTGTACAGAAACACTCCGGGGCAGCCTCCCAGGTGCGTATTTTTTGGGGATCGCGTGAACGGGGGTTAGGGCTGGAGAGCGCCGCAGACCGAGATCCGCGCCCTCAGACCATGTCCAGCTCCGCCAATCGCCGCCGCCAACGAGCCCCCCGACGCGCTTCGGGCCCCAACCGGGGGCGTGCGGCAGCTCGCAGCAAGCAGCGCACGGGCGGGGCCGCTCGGACCGGCAAGCAGCCCCGGGTGGGCAAGGGAGTGCGCGGTGCGAACCGCAAGCTCGGCGCGCCCGCCGAGAGCCCGCGGCAGCAGGTGGCGGACGGCGCGGACACAGGCGAGGGCATGGGCGCTCGCCTGCGCGCCCGCAAGCAGGCCTGGTCGGAGCGCCGCGCGGCCAAGCACAGCGCCCGCGCCGAAGGCCTCGCGCTCCAGGGCGACGACCAGCGCCCCAACTGGCCGCGCCGCCTGGCGACCGCCAGCTTGCGCCTGGGCACCGTCGGCGCCCTCGCCTGGGGCCTCGCGTTCGCGGGCCAGGAGGTCTACGACTACTCGACCACCTCGGCGCGCTTCGAGACCAAGCACTTCATCTTCGAGCCCACGGAGCACGTCGACGACGACACGCTGCGCGAGCTGCTGGCCATCGAGGCCGGGACCAACATCCTCGCCCTCGAGCCCGTCGAGCTCGGCGAGCGGATCCTCGAGCACCCCTGGGTCGCCCAGGCCACCGTCGTCCGCGAGCTCCCCGACACCCTCGAGATCACCGTGGTCGAGCACGAGCCCGCGGCCATCGTGCTGGCCGAGCGCTTTTGGCTGGTCGACGCCGCCGGGGCGCCCTTCAAGGAGGTCGAGCGGGGCGAGCGGGGCGAGCTGCCGATCATCACGGGCATCTCCAAGGCCGAGCTGGCCGCCGCGGCCGAGCGCGCCGACGCCCTGGCATCGCAGGCGCGAGCGGCCGAGCAGGCCGGCGCCGTCGAAGCTTCGGCCGAGGCCGAGGCCGAGGCTCAGGTTGATCCGAAGGAGCCGAGCGTCGAGCTGGGCACCGACGCCGTCGCCCGGGCCATGGCCGTGGTCGAGCTCTACGCCGCCAAGCAGCGCCCGCGCCTGGGCGAGGTGCACCTCGACTCCGACGGCTCCGTGACCCTCTACACCGCCGAGAGCGGCACCCAGCTCCGCCTCGGGCGCGACGAGTTCGACGCCCGGCTCGAGCGCTGGGACGCCCTGCGCGTGGCCCTGGGCCCCCGCGCCGACGCCCTCGCCGTGGTCCACCTCGACCACGAGAGCAAGCCCGATCGCCGCGACCGCGTCGTCGCGCGCTTCGCCGACGCGAAGGACGAGGCCGTGCTCTTGGCTCAGGCCAACGACTCCCAAGAAGACTCCAGCCGGAGCAGCCGCGGATCGGGTCGATCCGCCAGCTCCGATCAGGCCAGCGCAGCGGATCCCGCCGAGCGCCCGGCCGCCCGCGCCGGTCGGCGCGATCGAATCCCCCGCTACGAATGACGAAGAGGATCCAAGCATGGCTCAAGTCGGAGAAGTGATCGTCGGGCTCGACATCGGCACGACCAAGGTGGCCGCGGTGATCGGCGAGGTGACCTCGTCGGGCATCGACGTCATCGGCGTCGGCACCTCGCCCTCGGAGGGGCTGCGCCAGGGCGTGGTCGTCAACATCGAGGCCACGACCAACAGCATCGCCGCCGCCATCCAGGAGGCGGAGCAGATGGCCGCGGTCGACGTGCAGTCGGTCTACGTCGGCATCGCCGGCGGGCACATCCGCGGCTTCACCAGCCTCGGCCAGGTCAGCATGCGCAACCGCGAGGTGACCGAGGCCGACGTGGCCCGGGTCATCGAGCAGGCCAAGGCCGTCAACATCCCCCTGGATCGCCAGATCATCCACACCCTGCCCCTCGAGTACATGATCGACGGTCAGGGCCAGATCCGCGATCCCATCGGCATGTCCGGGGTGCGCATGGAGGTCCGCGCGCACATCATCACCGCCGCGGTCACCTCGGTCCAGAACATCGTCAAGTGCTGCAACCGCGCTGGCCTCGACGTCGTCGAGGTCGTGCTCGAGCCCGTCGCCTCGGCCAACGCCGTGCTCCACGACGACGAGCGCGACCTGGGCGTGGTGCTCATCGACATGGGCGGCGGGACCTCGGACCTTGCCATCTACTCCGAGGGCTCCAACGTCTACACCTCGGTCATCGTCATGGGCGGCCACCGGGTCACCCAGGACATCGCCCACGGCCTGCGCACCAGCGTCCACGAGTCCGAGCTGATCAAGCGCCAGCACGGCTGCGCGCTGGTCTCGATGATCGAGCAAGACGAGATCATCCAGGTCCCCGGCGTCGGCCCGCGCCCGCCCCGGGAGTTCCAGCGCCGCTTCCTCGCCGAGGTCATCGAGCCGCGGGTGGAAGAGATCCTCGAGCTCGCCCGCCAGGAGCTCATCGCCTCGGGCTTCCTCGAGCTCGCCGCCTCCGGCGTGGTCCTGACCGGCGGCGCCTCGCAGATGGTCGGCATGATGGAGATCGCCGAGGACATCTTCCAGATGCCCGTGCGCCAGGGGACGCCCGTCTACGCCACCGGCAACGGCCGCGAGATCGGCCTGACCGAGGGCGGCTTCGCCAGCGTCATCCAGGACGGCAAGTTCGCCACGGGCGTGGGGCTGGTGCTCTACGGCGCCCGCAACGAGCCGGTCGAGATGGACTTCGACGTCGCGCCGATGAGCCAGCGCTCGGTGATGGGCGGCGGCCAGAGCCTCCCCCGCCGGTGGTTCGAGCGCGTGCGCGAGATGTTTTAGGCCTTTGGGCTTTACCCCCGCCGGCGGCGGAGGACCGGGGACGCTTTGTCGCTCCGCTCCTCCGCTTTGTGCGTGGGGCAATGGGGCCTGGGTGTAGGTGCGGTGGTCGCCCCCGGTGGGGCTTCTTCGTACACTGCGGGCCGTGACGGATCTGCTGCCCGAAGTCGGTGAGCGCGAATGGGTGATCGAGGCGCTCGCCGACATCGCTAGACAAAGCGGCCGCGATCCCCTCGTCGCTGCGCCCGTGCTGCTCCCGGTGGCCGAGTTCTTTCCCGACACCTGGACCCCCGACGCCCGCGGCGTCCACCGCCTCGCCCGGCGTCTGCACGTCTACGCCGGCCTCGACGAGCTCGACGTCGACGTGCGCATCTTCGAGGAGGAGCGAGCTTCGCCCGATGTCAGTTCCAACTCGGTCAAGCACGAGGGGGCGGCTGCCTACTTTGCCGGGATCGTCGACGAGGTCTGCCTCTACGGTGTCAACGCGGACCGCCTCGACGACGGACTCGGCGTGACGGCGACCATGGCTCACGAGGTCGCCCACGCGTTTCGGACCCGCTTTGGCCTTGCGATCTTGGACCCCGAGCGCGTCGACGAAGAAGAGCGGCTGACCGATCTGACCACGGTCTACCTCGGCTTCGGCGTGCTCACGACCAACGCCACGGCCCGCCACCGGTCGACCGCGGCGGATGGTGGCCTGATCGCTGGTCACCAGTGGAGCTTCACCTCGCTCGGCTACCTGTCCCCGGCGACGATGGCCTTTGCCCTCGCGGTCGTCGCCGTCGCTCGTGACCTCGACGGCGCGACGCTCCGGACCGTGGCGGGGGAGCTCGAGCCCAACCAGGCGGCGAGCTTTCGCCGGGGGATCAAGTGGCTGCGCCGTTGTTTTCCCGATCTGTGCGCCCGCCTCGGCTTGCCCGAGGACCCCGAAGAGTGGCCCGAGCCGTGGCTGCTCGACGAACTCACCCGGCCCCTCGGCGACACCGAGGAGGAGGTGGTGGAGGGCGACGGGCAGAACACCGAGGACCAACGTGATGTCGAGCCGTGGAACGAGGGCCGCCCGGTGTTCCGCGTCCTGCCTGGACACCAGCGGGGCGAAGCGTTGTTCCTAGGGATTGCGAGTTTCGTGATCGGTACGCTGGCCAGCTTCATTCATGGCTTGCTCGGGCTGGCGAGCGCGGCTATCGCGTTCTTCTTTGGTCGCGAGTTGGTCCGTCGCCTTGGTTCGCTGCGCTGCTCGGACTCCGAGTGCCGTGAGCGGATATCTCGCCAAACCTCGACTTGCCCGAACTGCGGCGGAGTGTTCGTTGGGAACATTCGCCACCCAGACGAGCGCCTCGCTGCCGAAGAGGCGCGCGATCGAGGGAGCAGAGCGGATCTCGAAGGTTGAACTGTGCAGTCTCGGCAATGCCATCCCGCCCAGCGCTCGATCCTCGTTGATCGTTGCTCCGCCCATGTTTTGCCTGTTCATGACGCGAGGGTTGCTCGAACGGTGGCGGCGTCTTTTCCGCCATCTTTCGTTTGCTGTCATGGCTGTTAGCATCAGTGCCTGGATTACGGGCTCATGACTGTCTTTCGTTCTCGCCGACATCCGCACTTCGTCCTCTCTCACCGCCTCGACCTCGCCGTCGCCGTGCTCGCGACGCTGGGCCTGAGCGCCTGCGGCCCCGACTCCGAGGAGGGCGGGGCCGATGAAGTTGGGGAGGAGGAGACGCCCGAGGGTCCGGAAGAAGACGCGGACCAGGGCGAGGACGCGGACCAGGGCGAGGACGCCGACGAGGACGAGGACGGGGAGAGCAGCGGCGAGTCGGACGACGCCGAGGACGACGACGACAGCTCCAGCGGGGGCGGGGGCGGGGAGGGGCAAAACTGGCCCAAGTTCGACACCCTCACCCAGCCCGACGGCGGGGACGGCTGCGGCGAGGGGGACAACGACGCGACCTTGTCGGGGACGGTGTTCGCCCCCAACGGCACCATCCCGTCGCCGGGCGCCCTCGTCTACGTGACCGGGGTCGAGCCCGAGGGCGTCCCGGACCACGTCTACTGCGAAGAGTGCGTCGAGCTGCCGTGCGGGACCAAGTCGACGGAGACCGACGTCAACGGGGCCTTCAGCCTGCCGGTGAGCTCGGGCCCGGGCCAGTTCCTGGTCGTGCAAAAGGGCCAGTTCATGCGCATCACGCCCATCGACATCCCCGCGGGCGACACCGACTTGCCCGACGAGGACGTCGAGCTGCCGGGGGAGTGGAGCCCGGACGACGGCCTCTACATCCCGAAGATCGCCGTCGCCAACGGGACCTTCGACCGCCTCGAGGACGCCCTGGGCAAGTTCGGCCTCGGCGACACGAGCATCACCAACTTCCAGGAGCGGACCATCGCGGGGACGGAGCAGTTCGACCTCTACAACAACGGCCGCGACCCCGGCACGGACGGCTTCCCCTCGCAAGGGACGATGACCCAGCTCATCTCCGACCCCGACCGCCTCGACGACTACCACATCATCTTCGTGCCCTGCTCCGGCGACACCTACTCCGACGCCATGGGCCCGGCGGAGATCGAGAACATCCGCAGCTGGGTCGAGGCCGGCGGCCGCTGGTACGCCGCCGACTGGTCCAACGAGTTCATGAGCAAGGTCTTCCCCGAGTACCAGACCTTCTACGGCGGCGGGGACGGCGACCTGGGCTCCTACGACTCCCTCGCCGACGTCCTCGACGACGGCCTGCTCGAGTGGCTCGAGTCCATGCCCGAGCCGCTCAAGGACATCAACCCGCTCAACGACGAGCTGCACCCGACCCTCTACGAGCTGCCGAAGGTCATGACCGTCGACAACTGGTCGGGGATCCAATATCCGCTCCCGGAGATCCTCGTCGACGACGGCAACGGCGGGCAGGTCAACATCGGCCACAAGGCCTGGCTCGAGGGGCCGGGCAGCGGCTTCGACATCCCCGCCAACGAGATCCTGCCGCTGACGGTCACGGGTCAGTACGGCTGCGGCAAGATTCAGTTCACCAGCTACCACACCGCGGAGTTCTTCAACTACGTCGGGCTGTCGCCGCAGGAGCTGGTGCTGATCTACACGATCCTCGAGATCGGCGTGTGCCAGGAGAACTACCCGCCGCCCGGCTGAGCCGAGCGCTATTTTGCCCCCACAGTCGTTTGTGGACCGGGGGCGCTTCCTCGCTCCGCTCCTCCGCTTTGGCTTGGTGGGCAATGGAGCTCGTGCCTCGGAGAGGGCATGGGGTCGCCCCCGCTGGCGGGGGCGTCATCTGGCGGGGATGAAGTGCTCCAAAGCTCGAGCTTGTCGTTCCGGTTATCCGCGTCCCGGCGATCTGGTTACCCGCTTGGCCTCGTACCCCTCAGGCGTCGGTCTACCGTGTCTGAGCCGAACGCGGCGCAAACTCAGTCGGCCGCCTCGAACACCATGGGCTTGGCGTTGGTGATGTCGGCGATCTCGCCGGCGCGGACGTCGATGTAGCGCGGCGGGCCGATGGTCCGCGCCGTGTAGGCGTCGAAGTCGACGCGATCGTCGACGCCGATGCGCCCCGCGACGAACTGCAGCCCCGGCGGCGTGGCGATCATGTACTCGACCTCGGTGCCCGGCTCGGGCGCGGGCAGGGGCGCCTTCGACTCGTCTTGGTTCCACTCGATGCGCGCGATCTGAAAGCCCTTGGGCGTCGAGTCCTGGCCGGGGAGGGCGAACAGGTTGGGCATGGGGTTGGGCACGCCCTCGGGCAGGACCATGGTCCCGCGGATGAAGCCGACCTCCATGCTGCTCGAGCTCTCGGTGGGATCGTCGAAGGCGCCCAGGCGGGTGTGGCAGAGGGTACAGCTGCCGTTGCCGACGCGGCCCTCGAAGCGGGGATCGACGAAGCCCTCGGGGGTGCCGAGGGCCCCCTCGAAGCGCGCCCCGAAGGGCTGGAGCTCGCCCGCGGCGATGCCCTCGGCGACGGCCTCGGGCCCGAGGTCGAGGCGCTCTTGGACCTCGTCGCGGAAGGCCCAGCGGTAGGCCTCGTTGCCGCGCAGGGCGGTGTACCAGTGGCGCTTGGCTCGGTCGTGCTCGCCGGCGCGGGCGGCCATGTCGCCCATGAGCGCCTGGGTCCCGGGCATGTTGAAGGGCGCCGAGGCCCAGTCCCCCAGGCGCGAGCCTCGGGCCTGGCTGAGGGCGTCGTCCTCGTACTGCAGCTCGCCAAAGTCGACGAGCAGGCGGTCGTACTCGTCGAGGGCCTCGCGGATCAGGGCCTCGTCCGCGTTGGGGTCGCCGGCGACGGTCAGGGTCACGCCGAACAAGCTGAAGGAGGTGTAGGCGTCCGTCGCCGCGCGCATGGCCTCGTAGCCGGCCTCGGTCCCCGCCTCGTCTCCGGCGCGCATGGCCTCGAGGGTGACCAGGTAGGCGCGCCAGGCCGGGAGCCGGCCGTCTTCGGGGTCGGCGGCGATGGCCGCGGCGAGGCTGTCGATGCCCGGGCCGAGGAGCTCGAAGCGGTCGAGCTCGGCGACGCCGAGCAGGGCCGCCGCGCCCATGCTGCGGTCTCGCTCGAGGCCCGGGGTGGCCTCGTCCTCGAGCCAGGCCCAGGTCCCGTCGAACTCGCGCAGGTCGTAGTTCATGGTCCACACCACCCGCGCCCACGGGTCGTCGGGGTCGCTGGGCATGGGCGGCACCTGCGTGGCCGAGAGCAGGTGCTCGGGGGCGGGGAGGTAGACGGGGTCGGGCTGGGCACAGGCGCTCGCCAGCAGGGCGAACAGGGGCGGGATGAGGCGCGCGCGCGGGTTCATGGCGGGGCGGACTGTAGCCTCAAAGCGCTGGAATTGTCCCCGACCTCCAGGCCGATCCGCGGCACTTTCGCCCATGGGCGGTGGTCCGGGTCACTGCCAGGACCGCCCCACAAGGCCCCGGGCGCGTCTTGGTAGCATTCTCGCCGAGCCGTCGTATGCAAGCCCCATGACCGACCAGATCCAAGACAGCGCGATCCTGGGGGCCTTCGAGCTGGGCTTCCCCTGGCAGACCTTCGATCCCTTCTTGTTCTGCGTCCACCACGACGACGCCTACCCGGCCGGTACGCCCACCCTCGGCCCGCCCAAGGAGACCCTAAAGGGCCGCAACATCGGGATGGACTTCGAGCTGCGCGAGGGCTGGCGCATGTACCACGGCGACGTCGTCCCCGGCTTTCCGCGTCACCCCCACCGCGGCTTCGAGACCGTCACCCTCGCCCGCCACGGCTACATCGATCACTCGGACTCGACGGGGGCCAAGGCCCGCTTTGGCCACGGCGACTGCCAGTGGATGACCGCCGGCAAGGGGGTCGTGCACTCGGAGATGTTCCCCCTGCTCGACCAAGACGGAGACAACCGCGGCGAGCTGTTCCAGATCTGGCTGAACCTCCCGGCCGAGGACAAGATGGTCGAGCCCTACTTCACCATGTTGTGGTCCGAGGGCATCCCGCGCCCGCAGGTCGCCGAGGGGGTGGAGCTCGAGGTCGTGGCGGGGCCGCTGCCCGAGAGGGTCGAGGTCCCGGCAGGCACGCCGAAGGCTCCGCCCGCGCCGCCGCCCAACTCCTGGGCCGCGCGGCCCGAGGCCGAGGTCGCGATCTGGACCATCCGCATGGAGCCCGGCAGCCGCTGGACGCTGCCGGCGGCGAGCCCCGGGCTCAACCGTACGCTCTATTTCTTCCTGGGTGAGTCCGTCGCGCTCGGGGGTCAGCTCCTCGACCGCCACGCCGGCGTGCGGCTGCGCTCTGACCAGTCGGTAGAGCTCGAGGCCAGCTCCGAGGGGCGGGTCGAGCTGCTGATGCTCCAGGGCCGGCCCATCGGGGAGCCCGTCGCCCACCACGGGCCCTTCGTGATGAACACCCAGGCCGAGCTGCGCCAGGCCTTCATCGACTACCGGAGCACCGGCTTTGGCGGGTGGCCGTGGGCCGAGGACGGGCCGGTGCACGGCCCGACGCCGGGGCGCTTCGCCGTGCACTCGGACGGGCGCGAAGAGACCCACGAAGCGGCCGAGTGAGCCGCGGCCAACCAAGAAGAAGGGGAGCCCCGGCGTACCGGGAGCTCCCCTCTCGCTTGGTGACCGCGCGGGCCCTACTTGGCCGAGATGACGATCTCGTCGAGGTAGATGCGGTCGGCGTTGTTGGAGGCGTCGCAGCGGAAGCGCAGGCTCGCGTCCGGGGCGAAGTTGACGTCGCTGGCGCTGATCTCGAAGCCAGCGTCGTAGTAGGTGCTGTTGTTGAAGTCCGTGCCCCGGGCGAGGTCGGCCAGCACCACCCAGCTGCTGCCGTCCCACAGCTCGATGAAGAAGTTCTCGCCGTTCTCCATGCTGTAGGCGTAGAAGCTGAAGTCGAGCTTGAGGTCGCTGTAGCCGCTGAGGTCGAAGTCGTCGGAGAAGACCGAGGAGGCGGTGCCGGAGTTGTCGCGGATCCTCAGGGTGTAGGAGCCGTCGGTGGCGTAGGCGGAGGAGCGAGCCGCGTCGCTGCCGCCGTCGTTGAAGCTGCCCCAGCCAGACTCGAAGCTGTCGTTCGAGAGCTCGGTCCAGTCGCCCGGAGTGGGATCGGGGTCGGGGTCGGGGTCGGGCTCGGGGTCCGGATCGGGGTTCCCGCCGCCGCCCTCACCCTCGGCGTCGATGGTGAAGGTCACCCCCGAGTAGGCCGAGTAGTCGACGATCATCACGTGGTAGTCGCCGTCCAGCGAGGGGTTGAACTCGCAGCTCTCGTTGTTGCCCGAGAGCCAGGGGCGGCAGTCGTAGTCGCTGGTGGTCGGGGCCGAGCCGTACTTGACGTAGAGGTCGGCGTCGCCGCTGCCGCCGGCGATGGCGAAGCGCACCGCGCTGTAGCCGGTCGCGTCGAACACACCGTTGACGATGGTGCCGCCGCCGCCGTTGGGGTAGCTGGTGCCGCCCGACATGTTCGACTCGGTGTAGATGGTCGAGTAGCTCGGCGGGGCCGGGGGCGCGCAGCTGCCCGAGTCGTACATGCAGTCGAGGGCGATCTGGTCCGAGGAGGTCCACACGCCGTCGCTGCTGGTGCTGTAGCACGAGCACATCACCGAGGTGGAGGAGGTGACGTTGGTGGTGGGGGTGCCAGGGATGTGGTTGGCCCCGACCCCGCCGTCGCCCTCGTTGGTGGCGGCGCCGCCACAGCTGATCGAGCGGTTGAAGTAGTCGGTGTGGCGGAAGCCGATGGCGTGGCCGAGCTCGTGGGTCATGACGTGGGCGCCGACGTCAACGCCGTAGTTGGCCGCGATCGGGCCGACGGTGAACTCCTTGTAGGGCTGGCCGCCAGCGGGGAAGCCCGCCACGCCGCCGCCGCTGGTGGAGTCGAACTTGGCCGTGATGGTGTTCGTGGAGTTGCAGCCCGCGCTCCCTTCGGTGTCGGTGCGCTTCATCGTGAACTGCATCTGACCGCCGGCGGCGCTGTAGTTGTAGTCCTTGTAGTTTGCGACCGCCTTGGTGAGGGCTGCGTCCGCGCCGGCCGAGCCGAGCAGCGCGCTGGTCGGACTGACGCAGATCACCCCGCCAATGGTCCCCGGATCGACGACATTGTTCGTGCGGTACTGGCGGAAGGGCTCCTCGCCGAAGTAGTCGACGAGGTCGTCGTAGATGCCGGCCATCTCGCGGGAGGCCTGCAGGGTGACGACGGCGTCCTGGCCGACAAACACCGTTCCATCGGGGAGGACGTCAATCTCGCTGATGGGGTATCCGGCCAGTTCGAGGTTGTGGACGATGAGTTCGGATTCGGTACGCCGGAGCTGAGTATCGTCGACGGAATCGACACAGCTCGTGGCCAATGCAGCCATGATGATCAGAGTTCCAGCAGCGTACAAATTCGACTTCTTCGTCATCTTATCCCTCGTATCTTCCTGAATTTGGACAATGAGCAGCAACTGCGAGGGCCATTCCCTCGCCCGCTCACCATCGGAGTCGGCACTTACCAAGGCTTGGTCCAGTGTTCAAGAGTTAAATTCGATACAGTCTTCTTTGTAGTCGTGCTCAACAGCGTGAGCACCGTATCGGCTCGAAATGTGCTGTCCTTTGGCCGTAAGCATGTCCTTTGGGTCATGTGACGCGTATCGGTGAGCGATTTTGACCCGTGATTTGCGCATTCGACTGTTCGCACTGTTTGTGCGCTGGGTGCGTGAGTGTGAAGAATCTTCCTCCTTCTCGTGGCAGGAATCGCAGTTTCAAAATTGCTGTCGGTATTGGCGATCGGGCTCCAGTTTTGGGGCGCCAAAGCTGCGTACGTCCGATCTGCGCCGATCCATGGGAAGTGCGCGGAGATGGCGCAAGTCCTTCGCATGCGCCACAGCGGGCCTGTGACGATGATGAAGCCATGGACAGCTTCACAGTCGGCAGGGGGCGTGCGGAGAGTGCGCTCGTGAGCGTCGAGCCTTCACCGCGCTTACAGCGGATCCGGGCGGCCCTGCTCGACGCGCCCTATCACCTGTGTACGCAAAAGGCCGAGCTGCTCACGACCTTTCTGCGCGCCCATCGACCCCACGACGCGGTCACGGAGGCCCTCGCCGCGCGCCACTTCGACGCGATGAAGGCCGCGATGAAGCGCAACCTCGGGGAGGGGGCCCAGGCGCCGGAGCTGGTGCTGCGGGCCTCGAACGCGCTGCAGGCCGTCTACGAAGCCCTCGACGCGACGACCCACCCAGAGCCGCTGATCGTCTCGCTGGCCCGGGGCTTCGCCCACGTGCTCGGGCACATGCAGCTGCGCGTCTACCCGGACGAGCTGATCATGGGCAACCCGACGGCCCATCGGATCGGCTCGGCGATCCACCCCGAGTACGGCGGCATGCTGATGCTGCCCGAGCTCGACCAGCTGACCCGCCGCGAGCTCAACCCGCTGGCGGCCACGGACGAGCAGCTGCGCAGGCTCGAGGACGACATCCTGCCGTGGTGGTTCACCTGCTCGATCCTCTCGCGCGCGCCCTTGCTGGCCGCGGACAAGCTGCTGCAAAATCGCCTCGTCGAGGCCCGGGACTTCGTGCTCACGCAGTTCGCCGGCATCGCCCACGTGGTCCCCGACTACCCGACGGTGCTGCGCCTGGGCCTGCGGGGGGTGCTCGAGGAGCTGCGCGCAGCCCAGCGCCACGCCCAGAGCTCGGAGCAGCGCGAGTTCTACGAGGCCGCGACGATCTGCGTGACCGCGGCCATGGACTTCGCCCAGCGCCAGGCTCGCTTCGTGGCGGGGGCGGCGGAGGTGGCCGAGGACCCGGAGCGGGCCGCCGAGCTGCGCGAGCTCGCGGCCGTGCTCGCGCGCGTGCCCATCGAACCTGCGCGGACCTACCACGAGGCGCTCCAGAGCGTGTTCACGACGCACGTGGTCATCCACCAAGAGAGCTTCCAGCACGGGATCTCGTTCGGGCGCATCGACCAGTACCTGGCCCCCTTCCTCGACGCCGACCTGGAGGCGGGTCGCCTCGACGAGGCGCGGGCGGTGGAGCTGACGGGCTGCTTTTTGGCCAAGGCCGCCGAGCAGCTGCCGCTGTTCAACGCGATGAGCACGGAGTTCTTCTCCGGGCTGTCCTCGGCCTCGGGCCTGACCCTGGGCGGGACCGACCCGCGCACCGGCGCGGACGCGACGACCTCCGTGACCCGGGCGATCTTGCTGGCCTATCACCAGCTGCGCCTGCGCCAGCCAAACTTGCACCTGCGGGTGCACCCGGGCACGCCCGAGGGGCTGCGTCGCCTGGCCTACGCGGTGCTGCGCGAGGGCGGGGGGATGCCGGCGCTGTTTCGCGACGAGGGGGTGGTCGACGCGATCCGCGGGCTGGGCGTGCCCCACGAGGCGGCGGAGGACTACGCCATCGTCGGCTGCGTGGAGTGGGGGGTGCCCTATCGGTCCTTCCCAGCCGCGGGCGCGGCCTTCGTGTCGCTCCCGGCGATCCTCCGGGACTTGCTCATGGAAGAGCACGAGCCCCCGCTGCGCGACATGGACGACGTGTGGGCGGCCTTCCGCGCGGCCGTCGAGGCGCGCATCGAGGAGGTCGTGGCGGGCAACGACGCCATCGAGCGGGCCCACGCCGAGTACCGGCCCACGCCCATGCTCTCGGCCGTGGTCCGGGGCTGCGCGGCGCGGGGCAAGGACGTGTGCGCGGGCGGGGCCGACTTCAACTCGACGGGGGTCCAGGCCGTGGGCGTGGCCGACGTGGCCGACTCGCTGACGGTGCTCGAGCAGCTGGTGTTCCCGCCTCCAGGGGGCGGCCGCCCCGAGCTGAGTCGCGGACGTGGGATCGGGCCGCGAGGGCGTGCGCTGGGTCGTGACGGGTTTCACCACAGGCTCCTAGAGAGGACAGGGACTGTGAAAAGTTCACAGTCCCTGAGCCTGGGCCGGCTGCGCCGCGCGCTGGCCCGGGACTTCGTCGATGAGGAGGCCCTGCGCCAGCGCCTGCGCAACCACGTGCCCAAGTACGGTCAGGACGCGGGCCCGCCCGAGCGCTGGGCCCGACGCGTCGCCGAGCTCTACGCCGAGCTCCTGCGCGAGCACCTCAACCCGCGCCACGGCCCCTACGCCCCGGGCTTTTGGAGCATGACGACCCACGTGGGCTTTGGTCGGCGCCTGGGCGCGCTGCCCAGCGGGCGCAAGGCCGGCCGACCCCTGGCCAACGGCCTGTCGCCGAGCAGCGGGGCCGACAACCGCGGGCCCACGGCCTCGCTGCTCTCGGTCGCGGCGGTCAGCGGCGGCTTCGTGGGCAACGGCTACGCCCTCAACGAGACCCTCGACCCGAGCTTCGTCCGCGGGGAGGTCGGGCTGGCGCGCATCGACCAGCTCGTCCGCGGCTACTTCGCCGCGGGCGGGAACCAGGTCCAGTTCAACGTGCTCGACACGGCCGAGCTCGTCGACGCCAAGGCCCACCCCGAGCGCCACCGCGGCCTGGTCGTGCGCATCTCGGGCTACAGCGCCTACTTCAACGACCTGAGCGAGGCCATGAAGGACGAGCTCATCGCGCGGAGCCGGCACGGGGCCTCGGCCTGCCCGGTGGTCCTCGCTGGAGAAGGCGGAGAAGATGGAGAAGAGGGCGGGGGCGATGGCGTCTGAAGGCTTGGTCTTCGACGTGCAGCGCTTTTGCGTGCACGACGGCCCGGGGATCCGCACGGTCGTATTCTTCAAGGGCTGCGCGCTGAATTGTGTGTGGTGCCAAAACCCCGAGGCCCAGGGCAACGCGCCGGAGCTGGCCTACTACGCCGAGCGCTGCGCGAGGATCCCCGGGTGCTCGGCCTGCGTGGGCGTCTGCCCCGAGGGCGCGCTGGGCCTGGGCGTCGAGGGGCGGGTGGACTGGTCCAAGTGCACGGGCTGCGGCGCGTGCGTGGATGCGTGCCCGGCCCAGGCGCTGACCCAGGTCGGCGCCCACGTCGACGCGGACGCGCTGCTGACCACGCTGCTGCGCGACCGCCCCTTCTTCGAGAGCTCCGGCGGCGGCGTGACCTTTTCGGGGGGCGAGCCCGTGCTCCACGAGGCCTTCTTGCTCGAGCTGCTCCCGCGCCTGGGTGAGGCCGGGATCTCGCGCTGCATCGAGACCGCGGGGGCCTACCCCTTCGCGCGCCTCGAGGCCCTGCTGCCCCACCTCGAGCGCGTGCTCTACGACGTCAAGCACGTCGACGGTGGTCGCCACCTCGAGCTGTGCGGCCGGGACAACGCGACGATCCTCGCCAACCTCGAGCGCCTGCTCGAGCGCGCGCCCGAGCACGGCGTCGCGGTCGAGGTGCGCACGCCGGTGGTGCCCGGGCTCAACGACGGGGCCAACGTCGAGGCCACCGCGAAGCGTCTCCTGACCATGGGCGTGAGCGCGCTGACCTTGCTGCCCTACAACCACTTGTGGGAGGCGAAGTTGCCCCGGCTGTCGCGGGCGCGCGCGCCTCTGGGCATCGGTCCGCAGACCCGGGCCTACTACGCGGGGCTGCTCGAGACCTTCGCGGAGGCCGGCTTGCGGGCGCACCTCATTGACGAGCCAGAGCCAGAGCCAGAGCCGGAGGCGGTCGCGTGAGCGGGGACTCGGAGCACAAAGACAGCGCGTGGGCGCGGGCCGAGGCGGCGGTCGTCGACGGGGTCGCCAAGCACGTCGCGCCCGTCCTCGGCCGGGCCCTCGGGCGCGCGGTCTCGGGGGTGCTCGAGGTCGAGCGCCGCCTCTCGCCGGTGGATCGGGCGTGGCTGCGGATGGAGCGACCCGAGAACCGGATGACGGTGACGGGCATGTTCCGGGTGGCCGAAGCGCTGCCGCGGGCGGAGGTCGTCGAGCTCGTGCGCGCGCGCTTGCTGACCGTGCCTCGCTTCGCGGCCTGCATCGAAGGAAGCGAGGGAGGCGAGGGCGACAGGGAGGCCGAAGACGGCTGGCCGCGCTGGACACCCGCCGACACCGTCGACCTCGACGCCCACGTCCTCGAGCACGACCTGAGCGAGGACGACGGACGAGACGCCGAGGCGAAGCTGCGCGCGTTCATTGGGGAGCAGCTCGCCCTCGCTTTGCCCCGCGAGCGGCCGCCGTGGCGCCTGCACGTGGTCCAGCTCGGGGCCGCCGGGACGGCCGTCGTGGCCCGGGTGCACCACTGCGTCGGGGACGGCATCGCGCTCATGTTGGTGTTCATGTCCCTCGTCGACGACGCCCCGGAGGTGAAGGGGCCAACGCCCCTGTCGATGCTCTTCGGTGCGCGCCGCCCCAACGTCGGCGCGGCCCGGGCCTACCTGCGCGAGGTGATGCCCACGGGGGTCAAGCTCCTCTTGCACCGCGAGCCCAGGGAGGGCGGCCAGCGGGGGCAGGGTGGACTCAATACCGAACAGACCGTGGAGCAGGCGGGCGCGGTGGTCCGCGAGCTTGGCGAGCTGGGCCTGCGCAGCCCCGACACGACGCCCTGCTTCCACGGACCCTTGGGCGTGCCCAAGGCCGTCGCCTGGACCCGCGAGCTCCCCCTGGCGCAGCTCAAGTCGGTCCGCGACGCCCTCGCCGGCGCGGACCCGAGCTCGCGGCCGACGCTCAACGACCTCGTGCTCGCGGCCGTCGCGGGGGCCCTGCGTCGTCACCTGCTCGGCCGCGGGCAGGAGGAGGCCTGCGCCGGGGACCTGCGCGTGACCATCCCCGTGAACCTGCGCCGCCTCGCCGACATGGCCGCGCTCGGCAATCACTTTGGGCTGATCTTCCTCGACCTGCCCGTGGGCGTGGTCGATCCGCGCACGCGCCTCGAGGTCGTGGCCGGGCGGACCCGGGCGCTCAAGCGAAGCCCCGAGGCCGTGGTCACCCACGGGCTGCTGTGGATGCTGGGTCTGGCGCCCGCGGCCGTGGAGTCCGCGGGCGTGTCCTACTTCTCCGCTCGCGCCTCGGCCGTGGTCACCAACGTCCCCGGCCCCGAGCGGCCGGTGTTCCTGGCCGGGCGCCGCGTGCAGGCGATGCGCTTTTGGGTCCCGCAGTCCGGGCACCTCGGGCTGGGCATCAGCATCGCCAGCTACGCGGGGCAGCTGAGCGTGGGCTTTGCCGCGGACGCGGGCTTGATCGGGGATCCGCGGGAGCTCGCGGCGCTGGTCGAGGATGAGCTGAGGGAGCTCGCCCGATTGGGGGGTGCTTGACTGCGCAGGGCTATGGCTCCAGGCTGGGCTCATGGAGAGAGCGCGTCAAAACCGAAGAGTTCCCTGGTCCGAGATCCTCGAGAAAATCAACTCTGCGGTGACTTGGGTCCGAGGCCAGCCCGTTTTGGACAGCGCTGCGAAGATTGCTCTCAAGAGTATTCCCGTTGTCGGAGGCGTTCTCGTGGACATCTATGAGGGCGTCGACGCAGAGGACCAGGAGAAGGGGGTCGAGTCGATCCTCGAAGTTCTCGCGCGTATCGAATCCATTGGTGAGGCGGGTTTCGAGGAGGTCGCTGGGAAGCTGCAGGAGGTCGCTGCGCTGCAGTCCAAGGGGCTTGCGGTCCTCGTCGGAGTCAAGGACGAGATGGGAAGCCTCGCCAAGGAGGTGAGTGCTACCCGGGAGGACCTGGCGAACATGGACGAGCAGCTCGACAAGGTTCAGAGCGAGCTCGCATCGCTGGCTTTCGGGGGAGGAGACTTCAACCCCAAAGACCCTGGCGATCAGCTTCGCTTTGTCGTGGTGCTCGGGCAGTCACTTTCAGACTCCAAAGCCATCTTTGATCGACAGCTCGAATTCGCCAGGGAGCTCTTGGACGGACTGAGCGAGGATGACATGGAGCGTGTTCGGTATTCATCGGCAAATGAGCTGCTGACTCTCAAAGATGACCTGCTCGCGCGGGCGTCCTACTTGGGCTTGATCAGGCCAGGTCGACCCAGGCAAATCTTCGAGGCTCTGCGGCGTGTGACGGACGAGATGCAGACTGTCAACTTGCGGGTGCGGAGCCTCGTCCGAGCTGCGGAAGACGACCTTCTTCCCTCAAGGGTGGACCGAGCTCAACTCGATACACACTTGAGTTTGTGGCTCGCCAAGTACGAATACATGTTGGCGCGTCACTCCTCGCATATGTGCTTGGTCTTTGTGGGTCGGAACCCGAAGATCGAGTTTCCCCGGGGGACCGATGAACACGTGGCGGCGGCCATCGAGCAACGGCTCGAAAGGACCGAGCTCGACTACCTATCTAAGATTTGTTCCTAGCTCGGCTCGCCCTCGGCGTAGCCGCGACAGCGCAGCACGGGCAGGCGGGGATACTTGGGCCAGCCGGCGACGCGCTCCGACAGCGAGCAGCGCCAAAACTCCGAGCCCTTGCCGCTGACGATGCGGCGGGCGTGCTGACAGCGGGCGCACAGTCCGGGGCCGGTCACGGGCCGTCCCCGCTGGCGCGCAGCTCCCCGAGGGCCGCGCCGTCCTTGCCCGCGCGCCGGGCCAGGTCCTCCTTGGAAGGCGGCAAGATCAGCTTCTCTTCCTGGGCGAGCATGCTCAGCGAGGTGATCAGCCGGGCGGCGAGCATGGCTCGGCCGGACACCGCGCCCTGGCGGAGCACGTAGGCGCCCCCGACCAGCGCGCCGCCCCACAAGATCGCGGCGAGCCAGGCGACGCCGAGGAGGTTGTAGGCGAGGAGGCCGAGGAGGCCGAAGCCCAGCCACAGCTTGAGCACGAGCTTGGCCGAGTCGAGCACCGGGGTGGCCTGCTCGGCGGCGTTCCTCGACACGCGCAGCTCGAAGTCCCCGTCGTGGACGCGCAGGGCGACCTGGTCCTGGGGCAGCTGGAGGAAGCGGACCGTGGGCGCGAGGGACTTGCGCAGCTGCTTCTCGCGCAGGATCGTCCGGCCGCGCAGGACGATGGATCGGTCCTTGGGGTCGTCGAGGGTCATGCCGGCCTTGAAGCCCGCGGTGAACAGCTCGAGCTCGACCTCGCTCGGGTCGAGGCCGGCCTCGCGGGCCGCGGCCACGCGCAGGCCGTGCTCGTCGCCGCTCCAGCGCTGGCCCTCGTCGAGCCTGGCGATGGCCCGGCTCGCGGTGCCGTCCGCGTCTTCCCTGGCGTCGTCGTCAGCCACGCTCACTCCTCGTCAGTCGTCCGTGGACGCCGCGGGGCCGCCGTAGTGCTGCGGGTAGCGGGCCTCCATCGCCCGGCTCACCGCGCCGGGGACGAAGCGCTGGAAGGGCCCGCCGTGGCTGGCGATCTCGCGGATCAGCGAGGACGAGATGAACTGCTTTTGCGGCTCGGGGATGAGGAACACCGTCTCGACCTTGGGCTCGAGCTCGCGGTTGGCCAGGGCCATCTGGAACTCGGGCTCGAAGTCGCCAGCGGCCCGCAGCCCGCGGACGATCACCCGGGCCCCGACCTCGCGGCAAAAGTCGATCATCAGGCCCGAGAAGTGGGCCGCGCGGACGTTGGGGATGTGCGCGGTAACCTCACGGATGAGCTCCACGCGCTGCTCGTAGCTGAAAAATCCGCGCTTGACCGGGTGGTGGCCCACGGCCACGACGACCTCGTCGAAGAGCTGGGCGGCCCTTTCCAGGATCTCGGTGTGCCCGAGGGTGATCGGGTCGAAGGAGCCGGGATAGACGGCGATGTAGCGCGGGCTTGATCCGCTCACCCGGCGAGTATACTTCGCGTCCATGCGCGCGTCGTCGGCAACAGCCCTGCTCATCTCGGCCTCGGCTTTCCTCACATTCAGCGTCGGCTGCCCGAGCGC
Source organism: Plesiocystis pacifica SIR-1 (assembly GCF_000170895.1). Lineage (GTDB taxonomy): Bacteria > Myxococcota_A > Polyangia > Nannocystales > Nannocystaceae > Plesiocystis > Plesiocystis pacifica. Next base: position 29,399 of record NZ_ABCS01000039.1, read on the forward strand.
CGAAGCGCCCAAGCCTCAGCGCGTCGACAAGGCCAGCCCCTTCGCCCGCGGCGAGCTCGAGAAGGACCGCGGTGAGCGCAGCCGCGGCCGGCCCAAGGCGCCCAAGGCCCGCGAGGGCGAGCAGCTGCCCGAGGCCGAGATCGAGGCGCTGCTGGCCAAGGCCGCCGAGCAGTTCGCCGACGAGAACGTCGCCCAGGGGCGCACGACGCTGGGCAAGTGTGCAAACAAGATCCCAGCCAGCGTGCGTTGCGACGGCAAGCTGGGCCTGTCGATGATCACCGCCCGCAACCGCCGGGCGCCCGCGCTCTACTACTTGACCGAGGCCGCTCGCCACGACGATCCCAAGGCCGACGCCGCCCTCTACCGCGACGTCGGCATGGCCCTGCGCAAGCACGGGCGCACCGCGGACGCGGCCCTGGCCCTCGAGAAGAGCCTCGCCCGCGAGGAGACCGCCGAGGCCCTGTTCGTCCTCGGGCAGGTCTACTCCCTCGACGCCAAGCGCGTCGGCGAGGGCGCGGACACCATCGCCAAGGCGCGGGCCAAGCTCACCGCCGACGGCGGCGAGGAGAACCTGGACTGGCTCTACGAGGAGGCCGTGCTCCGCGGGCAGCTGGGCATCCGCGAGGAGGCGCTGGCCGCCGCGGCGCTCATGAAGAGCCACCTCGAGAAGTCCGGGGCGGGCCTCGAGGGGCCCAAGGCGGGGGGCGATACGGAGTCCGGCGGCGAGGCCAAGGCGCCCGCCGAGGCCAAGAAGCCCGTCGACCCGGCCGAGGCCAAGGCCCAGATGCTGCGCGCCCGCATCGCCGAGCTCGAGGAAGCCGCGAAGACCTACCCGACCCGCGAGGAGTACGAAAAGCAGCAGCTCGAGGCTGCGGCTCCCTCTCCCGGCGAGACGGGCCCGGGCGCCGAGGCTGAGCTCGAGGCGCCGGCACCTTCCCCCGGAGAGACCGGTCCAGGCGCCGAGGCCAAGCCCGAATGAGCGCGGACTCCCGCGGGCTCACCGACATCCTCGCGCGTTGGTCCCTCGCCGACGCGGACGTCCGCCCCCTCGGGCGCGGGCTGATCAACGAGACCCTGGCCGTGGAGGGCTCGCGCCCCGGCGAGGGCGCGGGGCGTTGGGTGCTCCAGCGCGTCAACCCGATCTTCGACGCGCGCATCCACGAGAACATCGCCGCGGTCACCGGCCACCTCGAGCGCAAGGGCTTGCGGACGCCCGCCCTCGTGCCTACCGACGCCGGCGCTTGGTGGCTCGAGGTCGACCCGGGCGAGGGCGGAGCGGGGACCTGGCGGCTGCAGACGGCGGTCTCCGGGGTCAGCGTCGACGCCCTCGACGACCCCGCCCAAGCCCGCGCCGCCGGTCGCTTCGTCGGGCGCTGGCACGCCGCGGTGGCCGACCTCGAGCACGACTTCGTCGCCCTGCGCCTCGGCGTGCACGATACGCCCCGTCACCTCGGGCGCCTGCGCGAGGCCGTCGACCGGCCCGAGCACGCGCAGCACCGCCTCTACGAGGCCGTCGCGGCCCTGGCCGAGGGGCTGTTCGCGGCCGCCGAGTCCCTGCCGCCGCTGCCCCCGAGCCTGCCCCGGCGCGTCGCCCACGGGGACCTCAAGATCAACAACCTGCTGTTCGCCAGCGAGGCCGGCCCCGGCCGCCTCGAGCCCGTGGCGCTCATCGACCTCGACACCCTCGCGCCCATGCACCTGGGCCACGAGCTCGGCGACGCGTGGCGCTCGTGGACCAACCGCGCGGGCGAAGACCAGGCCCAGGCTCAGCTCGACCTCGAGCTGTTCAGCGAGTCCTTCCGCGGCTGGCAGGCGGGCTGGGTCGAGGGCGGTGGCGAGGCCCTGGGCGCCGACGAGCGCCAGGCGCTGCTCGTCGGGCCCGAGTGGATCAGCCTCGAGCTGGCCTGCCGCTTCGCCGCCGACGCCCTGTTCGAGGACTACTTCGGCTGGGACCGCGAGCGCTTCGCGGGTCGGGGGGAGCACAACCTCCACCGCGCCCGCGGCCAGTGGTCGCTGCACGAGGCCCTCGCGGGGGCCCGCGGCGCTCGGTCGGCGGTCATCGACGAGGAGGCCCGGGGGTGAGCGAGCCTCGAGCCGGGTTGCTCGCTCGCCTGCGCCAGGCCCTGGCGCGCACCGAGGCCATGGGCCGCGGCCTCGAGACCAACTTTTTTTGGGATCCGAACTCGACCCAGACCATCGCCCTCGAGCTCCAGCGCTGGGCCCTCGAGCGTCCCGGCGACCCCTTCTTGACCTTCGAGGATCGGCGCTGGACCGTGGGCAGCTTCGACGCCGCGGTCAACCGCCACGCCCGGGCCTGGCGACGCGCGGGCGTGGTCGCGGGCGAGACCGTCGCGCTCGTGCTCGAGAACCGCCCGGCGTACCTGTTTCACTACTACGCCCTCGCCAAGCTCGGCGTGGTCGCGGCGCTCATCAACCCGGCGCTGCGCGGCGCGGCCTTGAGCCACGCCTTGCGGGCGAGCGAGGCCCGGGCCGTCGTGGTCGGCGAGGGACAGCTCGACGGCCTGCGCGAGCTGGCCGAGTCGAGCGACGCGGACGCGGTCCCGGTCTCGCCCGAGCGCGTGTTCGTGGACGTGGAGGGCGGCCTCGGTAGGGAGCCCGAAGGGTCCGGCGCGTGGGTATGCCTGGGCTGGTCGAGCTGGGCCGAGGGCGTGGCCGGCTGCTCGCCCCTGCCCATCCCCGAGGTCCGCGAGCATCCGCTGACCAAGGTCGTCGCCTACATCTACACCAGCGGGACCACGGGCCTGCCCAAGCCCGCCGTCGTCAAGCACCACCGCCAGCGCCGGGCCGGGGACGTGTTCGGGGGCCTGGCCATGCTGACCGCCGCGGACATCGTCTACGTCGCGCTGCCGCTCTACCACGCCAGCGCCTCGATGATCGGCGTGTCCATGACCATCGCCCGCCGGGCCCAGCTGGTCCTCGCCCGCCGCTTCTCGGCCTCGCGCTTTTGGCCCGAGTGCCGGGCCCACGGCGTCACGACCTGCATCTACATCGGCGAGCTGTGCCGCTACCTCCACAACCAGCCCCCGCGGCCTGACGACGGCGAGCACGAGGTCCGCTGCTTCGTCGGCAACGGCCTGCGCGACGACATCTGGGACGGCTTTTGCGAGCGCTTCGGCATCGAGCGCGTCGTCGAGTTCTACGCCGCGACCGAGGGCAACGCCGAGACGGCCAACGTGTTCAACCTGCGCGGCACCGTGGGCCCGCTGCTGTTTTGGAAGATGGCCGTGGTCCGCTGGGATCCGGCCCGCGGGGAGGTGGTCCGCGACGCCAAGGGCCGCTGCGTCCGGGCGCCCTTCGGCGAGCCCGGCCTGCTGATTGGGAAGATCAACGATCGCAACCCCTACGCCGGCTACAAGGACGCCGCGGCCAGCCAGCGCAAGATCCTGCGCGACGTGTTCGCCCCGGGCGACGCGTGGTTCGACACCGGGGACCTGCTCCGCGTCGATCGCCTCTTGCACCTGCACTTCGTCGATCGCCTCGGTGACACCTTCCGCTGGAAGGGGGAGAACGTGTCGACGCAGGAGGTCGCCGAGCAGCTCAACGGCGCGCCCGGTGTGCTCGAGAGCAACGTCTACGGCGTCGAGGTGCCCGGCAGTGAAGGCCGCGCGGGTATGGCGGCGATCGTCGTCGATGGTGACTTCGACCCCCGCGCCTTTTACGCTCACGTCAGCGAGGTCCTGCCGACCTACGCCCAGCCGCGATTTCTACGGATCGTGGCTGCCATGGGCACCACGGGCACCTTCAAGCACAAGAAGAACGACCTGCGCGATCAGGGTTGGGATCCCGCGCGCGTCGACGACCCGCTGCTGATTTGGGACCGCTCGAGCAGCAGTTACGTCACACTGGACCGTGCAACCCGTGACGCAGCGCTCCGCGGCGAGCGATCCTTGTGATCCGCTCGTCTTTGGAGTGAGCGGCCTTCAGTCGCCAGGTTCATGGTTTTGTCTCGAGCGCGGCCGCTGGTTGACCCGTGTGTCACTCATCTGGCACTAGAACGATTGCCGAAGTTGTCCCCTTGGACTCCTCAGCGTGACGCTTTGGGACGCCGCAAGGGATAGGCATGCTCGGCCTCGAGACCCATGCAACTACGCGACTGGACCTTTGAGAAGTTCTTCCGCTCCGCCTACGTGTACAACATCCTCTTCGAGGACACGGAGGTGGACGAGACGATCCTCGGCGTCGACGAGGACTCGTCGGTGCTGGCGATCTCGGGGGCGGGCTGCGGCGTCGCCAACCACATCAGCCGCCACGCGACCCGCGTGGACGCGGTCGACATCAACCCCCACCACCTCGCGCTGACGGCCCTCAAGTCGGCCGGCGCCCAGCACCTCGACAGCTGGTCGGAGTTCTACACCCTGTTCGGCCACGGCCATCACCCCGACGCCGAGAAGATCGTCCGCGACCTCAGCCAGGAGCTGCCCAAGTGGATGCAGGCCTTTTGGCGCGTGCGCTGGCGGATGTTCAACAAGTCCATGGTCCGCTCGGGCATGACGGCGCAGATGCTGACGCTGTTCCGCAAGCTCACCGGCATCGACGCCAACTGGCTGCGCGCGCGCATCGGCGAGACCCGCGAGCAGCGCGTCCAGGCCGTCGAGTGGGCCTTCAAGGAGATCCGCCGCCGCCGCTGGGTGCTCGCCGGCCTCGAGTCCCCCATCCAGCTCATCGCCCTGGGCGTCAACTACGAGCAGCGCGACAAGATGCTCGCCGAGGAGTCGGTCATGGAGATGGTCGACTTCTTCGAGAACCACATGAAGCGCCTCGCGGACACCGACCTCGAGCGCAACTGGTACGCCTGGTACGCCGCCGCCGGTCACTTCAACCACGACCTCGACGACTCCGTGCCCCCCTACCTGCGCCGCGATCACTTCGAGCGCAGCAGGGAGTCGGGCACGCAGATGCGCTACCACAACAAGAACATCTTCGACCTGCTCGGCAACGCCGGCCCCGACACGTGGACGCACTACACCCTGTGCGACGCCGTCGACTGGATGCCCGGCGCCGTGCAGCAAGAGCTGTTCCGCGAGATCTTCCGGACCGCCCGCTCGGGCGCCAAGGTGCTCTACCGCAGCGTCGAGGACCGCTCGCTCATGGAGCTCCACGGCCTCGAGGACCGCTTCATCATGGACCGCGAGCAGTCGGACTGGGCCTCGGCGAGCGACCGCTCGAAGCAGTACCGGCGCGTCAACGTCTACACCGTTGCGAACTGAGGCCGCTCCGCGCCTCGGATCGAAAACCGGCCGCCAGGTAACCGAGGGGTTGCCCGGCGGCCGTCGCATTGGTTGCTCGCTCGCCGCGAGTTGGGGTCAGGCCCCGCGGGTGGCGAAGCCGCCGGCCTTGGTCTGGGTCTTGGTCTTCATGCCCTCGGCAGTGCCGCTGGGGGCTGGATCCGTCAAGGATTTCGTCCGCGCCCTCACGGGCCCGGGGGCAGCAAGGCGGCGAGGTCGTCGGCGCGCACGTGGGTGCCGCTGGCGAGGATGGTGCCGTCGGCGTCGACGACGATCATCGTCGGGACGCCGACGAGGTTGAAGCGCTGCCACAGGTCCGCGTTCGCGTCGTCGTCGGCGGGTACGGTGTTCGGCCAGGGCATGGGCCAGCCCTCGGCCTGGAGGCGGCGGACCTCGTCGGGATCGTCGTCGAGGGCGATGGACACGAACTCGACGCGGGGCGTGTCGAGGGCGAGGTCGCGGTAGCTGGCGGGCTGCTTGGCGCGCTCGGGGGGGAGCGCCACGCCGTTGAGCGCGGCGTAGGCCCGGTGCAGCCGGGGCATCTCCCCGATGCACGGCTTGCACGACGTCGACCAGAAGTCGAGGACGTAGGCGCGCCCGCGGAGGCTCTCCGGGGTGATCGGGTCGCCGCCGCGCAGGCGCGAGAAGCTGAACGCGGGCAGGGGCTGGCCGGGGGCGGTGCTGCGGTCTGGATCGTGCTGACGGGCGATGAACTGGCCGACGGTGCCGGCGAAGCGCTCGTCCTGGAGGGCCTCGTAGGCCGCCCGGATCTGCGCCACCGCGGCGGGTCCCGGCTCGCGCAGGGCGGCCTCGAGCTGGTTGTAGAGCAGGCCCGCGACGAGCTCGTCGTCGGGGTGCTGGCGCAGCGCCTGATCTCGGTACTCGGGCTCTGGGCGGAGCTTTAGGGCCTGCGGCATGGACCAAGCCCGCAGGCTCCACATGGGATCGGCGGGGCCCAAGGTGGCGAGGAGCTCGTCGAGGAGGGCCGTCGTGGCCGAGGGCCCGGCCGCGCAGTCGCGTGACGCCCTGGCTCGCGAGGTCGCTCGTCGCCGCGCCCGGGGCGGCGCTGGGTCTACCGTCGGCGGGCTGGCACGCGCCGAGGCCGAGGGCCAGGCAGGCGGTGAGCGCGAGGGAGAGAGCGGTCGAGGCGGTCGGGCTGGGCACGCCCGAGTATAGTCCCGGCGCTCGGGCCAGGGGGGTCCGCGCTCAGCCGGCGCCGTGCTTGGCCTCGTGCTTGGCGAGGGTCGCCTCGGCACGCTTCAGCGCGGCGCGGATCTGATCGGCGACGGAGCCCAGCGAGCCCCGCTTGGCCAGGCCGGCGTGGGCGGTGCACACGTGGTCGACCTCGGCGCAGCGCTCGATCAGCCCTTCGGCCCAGCCGCGAAACGCCGCCGCCGCGCCGGGGCGCCGCTCGAGCACCTGGGGCAAGGTGGGGTGGAAGTCGAGGCGCCGGCCGAGGGGGAAGGGCAGGTAGTTGAGGGTGTCGTCGACGTGGAGCACGCGGCTGCGCCGGTGGAAGGCGAGCACGGACGCGAAGTGCAGCCGCTCGTCGCGGGCGATGAAGTCCACGCCGGCCGGGACGGAGAAGTCGAAGTCGTCGGCGAACAGGGCCGCGAAGGCCTCGGTCTCGGTGCGCTCGGGCTGCCAGTCGAGGTCGGGCAGCAGGCGATGGTGGCGCGCGGTTCCGTAGTGCCTGGCGCCGGGGAAGCGGGCCGCGACGCGCTCGACGTGGAGGGTGTGGAAGGGGTGGAGGTTGAGCACGGCCTCGATGGCCGCGCCGCCGTCAGTGCGCTCGAGGACCTCGCGCTCGATCGCGCCGTGGAGGGTGTAGCTGTCGAGGAGCACGAAGCGCCCGCTCTCGAGGCGGACGAGGGAGGACTGGGTCCCCGCGTTGATCAGGCCTTTGATGCGCCAGGTCCCTCGGATGTTCCAGAAACCCCCGCCCATGTCGACGACGCGATCGCTCATGGAACGATGATTGCCCACGTTTGGGGCGCGTTCAAACCAATCGGGGGGTGGAGGGTCTGCGCTGGCACCAAGGGGCGGGTGGCGCTGCGTGTCCAGGCTTGGGAGGCGTGACGGTGAGCTCATGTGCATTCCCGAGCCCTCGAATGCACATATCGAAGATGAAAGCAGAGCAGTGGCAGGGATCCATCGGAGCCGCCGGTGACGGCCATCGAGCGCGTCCATGACGGCTCTGAGGGGCCCTCTCCCCGCCCTCGAGCGTGGCCGCGGACAGACTCGCGCGCGGGCATGGACGCCGAGCCCTGCCAGGCTATGTTGAATGGGAGCGTGGAAGGACGACGAGGATTCCGAGCGGTCCCACTGGATCGCTACGTGCTGCTCGAGCGCTGCGGGCGGGGCAGCGCCGGCTCGGTGTTTCGTGCCTACGATCCCCAGCTCGATCGCAAGGTGGCGATCAAGCTGCTGCGCCGCCGCCGTCGCGGGGCGTCGGAGGAGCTGCGCGAGGCCCGGGCGATCGCCCGGATCTCTCACCCCAACGTCGTGGCCGTGTTCGACTCGGGGACCTACTCGGAGCTCGAGGGGGGCGAGGCCCCGAGCAGCGGGGTGTTCGTGGTCATGGAGCTCATCGAGGGCCAGGATCTGTGCGCCTGGCTCGAGGCGCCTCGGGCTGGGGCCCAGATCCTGCGGACCTTCGTCGACGCGGGGCGAGGCCTCGCGGCGGCCCACGCCGCCGGGGTCGTCCACCGCGACTTCAAGCCCGAGAACGTGATGGTCGGCGACGACGGTCGGGTGTGCGTGCTGGACTTCGGCCTCGCCCGCCCGGCCGCGCCGGCGCAGGAGGAGGGCCTGGCCGAGGGGCTGTCGCGCGCCCGCCATCGCCGGGTCGTCGGCACGCCGCGCTACATGTCGCCGGAGCAGCACCGCGGCGAGGAGCTGACGACCGCGAGCGACCAGTACAGCTTCGGGGTGTCGCTCTACGAGGCGCTGGTGGGTCGCTCGCCCTTCTCGGGCTCGATCGAGGCCATCGCCAAGGTCAAGCTCACCGACGCGTGGTTTGGGGAGCTGGACGCCGAGCTGCCCGCGGGGGTCGGGGCTGCGCTGCGTCGCGCCGTCGCGCTCCGCCCCGAGGACCGCTTCCCGTCCATGGACGCGCTCTTGAGCGCCCTCGACGGGGCCTTCGAGCTGCGCTCGGGGTCGAAGCTGACCCGGGCTCGGATCGCTACGGGGGTGGCGGTGGCGGTGGCGGTGGCGGCCGGCGTCGCGGGCTGGCAGCTCCACGGTCGCGAGCAGGCGCGGCTGTGCGAGGCCGGTGATCGCCGCCTGGAGGAGGTCTGGAACGCCGAGCGACGGGCCGCGGTGGACGCCCGACTCCGAGCCCAGGGGGCGGACTACGCCGACGCGAGCGCCGCCGCGGTCGTCCGCGAGCTCGACGACTACGCGCGGGCGTGGGCCGCCCAATACCGGGAGGCGTGCGAGGCCACGGTGGTGCTCGGGCGCGAGTCCGAGGTCGAGTTCGCCCAGCGCGCGGCGTGCCTGGATCGTCGCCTGCGCGAGGTCGAGGTCCTCGTCGAGACCCTCAGCGAGGCCGACGAGGTCGTCGTCGAGAACGCGGTCTCGGCCGTCGGCGCCCTGGGCTGGCTCGCCACCTGCGAGGACCCCGGGGCCTTCGAGTCCGAGCAAGACCTGCCCCGGGACCCCGGCGCTCGGGCGGAGATCGAGGGGGCTCGGGGGACGCTGGCGGAGGCGAAGATCCTCGTCGCGGCGGGGCGCTACGGCGAAGCCCTGGTGATGATCGCCCAGGTCGAGGCCAAGGCCGAAGCCATCGGCTACGCCCCGCTGGTGGCCGAGGCCCGGCTCGCGCTCGCGCGCGCGGAGCTGGGCCGGGGCGACTTCGAGGGCGCCCGGGCCTCGCTGCTCGAGGCCCTGACCGCGGCGATGTCGACCTCGCAAGACCGGCTCATCGTCGCGGCGCTGATGTGGCTGGCGTGGGTCGAGGGCGCGGAGCTCGAGCGCCCCGAGGGGGCGATGTGGCTGAGCCTGGCCGAGGCTGCCTTCGAGCGGGTCGGGGAGGCCCCGCGCCTGCTCAGCGAGCTGCTCAGCTGCCGCGCGGGCGTGGCCTTTGGCCAAAAGGACTTCGAAGCGGCCGTGGACAACTACGAGCAGGCCCTCGCCGCGGAGATCGAGCTCTACGGCGAGAACGAGCCCGTCGTGGGGCGGACCCTCAACCACATCGCCAACGCCTACATGGCCATGGGCAAGCCCGAGCAGGCGTGGGGCTACGCCGAGCGCTCCCTCGAGCTGCGCCGCGCGTTGATGGGAGACGCGCACCCTCTGGTCGTCGCTTGCTACAACAACATGGCGGAGATCCGCCGGATGCAGGGGCGCCACGACGAGGCGCTGGCGCTCATCGAGCAGGCCCGCGAGCACATCGCGGGGGCCGGCACGCGGCGGGAGTTCGACACCTACTTCATCGCGCGGGCGATTCATGCGGACCGCGGCGACGCGCGCGGGGAGCTCGAGCAGGTCGAGAAGCTGCTGGCGCTGCCCGAGGAGGTCTACTCGACCTACGAGAGCCGCCGGGCCCTCGACAGCGCGCGCTCGCGCCTGGTCGCCGAGCTCGAGGCCGGGACACGAGAGGGCGCGAGTCCGTGAGCCGGACTACGTCCTCGGGCCCCAAACGGGTAGGAGCTCACGAAAGCGTGACAGGCTGGGCCCTGGTCCTCGGTGGCCGCAGCTCCTACCCTCGGCCCGAGACCGCCATGCCTGCTGCAGCTGATCGCACGGAACACCGGGACTTCCTCAACCGCTACTACGGCGTCTCCCGGCACTTCTACGACCTGACCCGCCGCTACTACCTGTTCGGGCGCGAGGGCGTGATCGAGAAGCTGCTCAGCGAGGAGTGGTCCAAGCTCATCGAGGTCGGCGTGGGCACGGGCCGCAACCTCGACCTGCTCCACAAGGGGCGGCCCTCGGCCCAGTACGCGGCCCTCGACGCCTGCGACGAGATGCTCGGCCACGCCCGCAAGCGCCTCCCGTGGCTGTCGGCGATCCACGGCTTCGCCGAGGACGCGGACATGACCGAGCCCTTCGGCGGCGAGCGCCCCGATCGCGTGCTCTTCTCCTACTGCCTGTCGATGGTCGCCGAGCCCGTCGCCGCCCTGCAAAACGCCCAGGCCTCCCTGGCCCCGGGCGGCAAGGTGGTCGTGGTCGACTTTTGCGACCTCGAGGGCCTGCCCGGCCCGGCGGCCAAGGGGCTGCGCAAGTGGCTGGAGTGGTTCCACGTCGAGCCGATCCGCGCCGAGCTGCTCGAGGGCCAGGGCGCGGACGTCCGCTTTGGGCCGATGCGCTACTTCATCGTCGGCGAGCTGCCGGCGCTGGACTGAGCGCTGTCTTGCCCCCACGGGCGCTTGGGAGCCGGGGCGCTTCGTCGCTGTCCGCTCCTCCGTTTTGGTCGTGGGGCAACGATGAGGGTCGTGTCTTTGAGAAGGCGTGCGGCAAAGGAGAGCTCAGAGGGTCGACCAGAACAAGTCCTGTCCGCCCCTCTGTCTATTTTCGCCGTCGCGGACGACGCCACACCCTCCCTGCCCCACGCCCGCGGATCAGAGCTTCTCGACCTTGCTCACGTCCATGGTGCAGACGAGGCGCTCGCCGTTGCTGACCATCCTGGACTCGAGCACACCCGTCACTCGGACCACGTCCCCGAGCGTGAAGGGCGTGCCGGTGTCGTCGCGGAGCCGAAAGTCCGAGCGCTTCAGCTCCTGGATCTGGCCGAACTGGGTGGGCTTCTCGCCCTTCCAGCCGATGGGGTCCATGGTCCCGGGCCCGTCGCCCACGGGGAAGTCGAGGCTGAAGCTGGGTTCGGTGCGTTCTCGGGATGGGGAGAGGTCGACGGAGCAGTCGTATTTGCAGCTGACCGTCAAGAAGGGGGCGACGACGTAGCCCGAGGCCGTGACTTCCTCGCCGTCGTTGGCGAGGGTGCAGACCTCTCCCACGGACTCGCCGGGTCTGGGCTCGTGGGTGCAGGCGAGGGCGAGGGCGCCGATTGTGATGGCCAGGAGCTTCGTTCGCATGGTCGCTAGCATAGCCTGGGAGTGCTCGGGAGTGGGCGGGCCCTCGCCGTCCGATGCGGACGACGCAGCGGCGCCGAGCGTGCGCTCGCTAGCGCCGAGGAGCAGCTCGAGGACTGGCGCGAGACTCGGACCCGCGATGAACGCCACATCGCCGAGCTCGAGCGGGAGGTGGCGAGGATCGAAGCCAAGCGCGAGGCGGAGGGCGAGCGGTGCTAGTTCCCGCCAAGGTCGAGCTTGGGCCGGCGCACGGACTCGGGCACGGTGCTCTCGGCCTCGCGGGGCGCGTGCACGTCGACGTCGCTGCCGAAGCGGTAGCGCGGCTCCTCCTCGGTCGGTGTCGGCTCGAGGATGGTCGCGGCGCGGGCGGGCTCGGCGTTGCGACGAATGAGCACGACGCCGACGATGCCGGCGCCGATGAGGGCGGGGAGGGCGAGGAGGATGAGCCAGGTGGCCACGGCTGAATGATCGGAGATTTGCCGGCCGAACGCACGTCACGAGTGGGCTGCCGCAGAGGGCCCTGGTTAGATCCGGAGTCGCAGCCGCTCGGGCACGTGGAAGATCGAGGGCGACCACTCGAAGCCCTCGTCGACGAGCGCGAGCCCGGGGCAGCGGCGGAGCGAGGTGGCGAGGGCGCTCCTCGTCTCGAGTCGGGCCAGGTGCGCGCCCAGGCAGGTGTGGGGGCCCATCCCCAAGCTGGGGTTGGGTGTCCGCGGCCGCGCGATGTCGCGACTCCTCGACGGCGCTCGGGTTCTCGTTGGAGCCGCCCTCGCTGCTCGGGGTGGCGCAGCTGCTGATGGATCATGTGGGCGAGCAGCCCGGCGATGAGCTGCAGGTCCTCGCCACGTGAGGGCGAGGGGGAGTCGGTGACCGAGTCAACCGAGGCTAGACCCGGGCCTTGGCCTCGCCCTTCGCGTCACGCGGGCGCAGCTCGACGATGGCGCCGCCCTTGGGCAGGGGGAAGGGCAAGTTGTGGTGGCCCAGATCCTGACCGGGGCTCAGCGCCCACTCGTGCCCGCGCAGGAGCATGGCGAGGACCATGTGCATCTCGAGCATGGCGAAGTGCATGCCCAGGCAGGTCCGCGGGCCGCCGCCGAAGGGGATCCACGAAAAGGGCGGCCGGGCGTCGTTCTCGGCCGCGTCCAGCCAGCGCTCGGGGCGGAAGCGGTCGGGCTGGGGGTAGAGCTCGGGGTCGCGGTGGACGCTGCGCGGCCCGATGGCGATGCGCCAGCCTTCGGGGATGGTGAAGCCTCCGTACTCCTCGTCGCGGGTCATCACCCGGAACGCGCCGCCGATCGGCGGGATCAAGCGCATGCTCTCCTTGATGATGGCCTCGAGGTAGGGCATGGCCCGCAGGCTCTCGAGGGTGTAGGCCCGCGTGTCCATGGCGTCTTGCTCGGCCCGGGCCTTGGCGGCGACCTCGGGGTGCTGGGCCAGGTGGAACACGGCGTTGGAGGTCGCGACCACCGTGGTGTCGTGGCCGGCGAAGAGCAGCAGGTGGAGCTCGTCGACGATGGTCGAGCGGGGCAGGGGGCGGCCCTGGTCGTCGCGGACCCGGAGCAGGGTCGAGAGCACGTCGGGGCTGCTCCGCTCCTCGGCGTCGCGGCGGCGCACGAGGTCGTCGAGGACCGTGAACATGCGCTCGCGGGCGGCGACGGCCCGGGCGAAGGCCGTGCCCGGCAGCGCGACCGGGGCGAGCACGAACATGCCGTTGGTGGTGGTCTCGAAGTCGCGGCTGAAGGCGTCGAGCTCGACGCCCAGATCGCTGAACTCACCGAGCACGTAGGTCGCGGTGATCTCGAAGGCGAGGGCGCGCATGCGCGGGACGATGGCGATGGGCCCGAGCTCGGAGTCGGTCTGCCAGCGGCGCAGGTGCTTGCGGGCCACGCGGAGCATGGGCGGGACGCACTCGCCCATGACCGTGCGCTTGAAGTGGGGCGCGAGCAGCTTGCGGCGGGCCTTGTGCTCGTCGCCGTCGATCATCGCCATGCTGGTCTGGCCGAGCAGGCGCTGGATGGCGGGCGACCACTCGTTGCGCAGGTACTTGCCGTCGCCCGCGTAGATCCAGTGGTTGGCCGCGGCCCCGCGCATGAACACCGTCGGCTTGCCGAGGATGTGGGTGTGGAAGATCGAGCCGAAGCGATCGTGGCGGCTCGTGGTGAAGGCGGTGGGGTCGCGGAGGAACTCGATGGTCTCGCCGATGATCGGCAGACCCCGCTTGCCTGGCGGGCGGGGTGAGCCCCCGCCGCGACCCCTTTTAGACGCGCGAAAACCGTCCATGTGCAGCAGCTAGCATACACCCCGGGCCCAAGCCCGAGCTTCGACCCGGGGTGTGGAGGACGCCACGCCTAGCGTCGCTCGGCGAGGACGACTCGCGAGTCGGCGTCGCCTTCGACATCCGCCGTGCACACCGTGAAATGGCGGCGGCGCGCGGGCCCGTGGGCACGGACATCGTCGACGCAGTAGCTCCCCGCGCCGCAGTCCTCGTCGCGGGTGCACGCGACATCGTCAGGCGCGACGCAGCGATCCCGCGCGCACAGCAGGTCGCCCTCGCACTCGTGGTCGGCGATGCAGTGCGCGCACGCGCCGTCGATGCAGGCGCGCCCGTCCGCGCAGGTCTCGGAGCGCTCGCAGGCCTGGGCGTACTCGGGATCGACGGCCTTGCGAAGGCCCGGAGGACGCGCGCTCGACTCTCGCTCCCCAGACTCCGCCAGCGAACGCGTTGGCGAGTGCGGTCGATGTGCGGCGAGGCGGGAGCGGTGCGCGTGCCCGTGGCGCGGCGGAGCCTCGCGCGCGTGATCGTGATCGCCGTGTTCGGTGACCGCGGCGGGTTCGTTGCCCGCGCCGACACCCGCGACCCACCCGAGCAGTCCGCACAGGCCAAACACGAGCACGGCGCCAAGGGTGCGGTGCGGGTCGAGCATCAGAAATGCCCCATGCAGTTGTTGAAGTAGGGCGTCGAGACGTTGATCCCGCGCAGGGCGTTGAACTGCGTGGCGAACTCCCACTGGTGGAAGCTGTCCATGTCGCTCGCGGCCGAGTCGGCCTGGCCCCAGTTATCACCCGCGGGCAGCGAGTCGATCATCTCGTAGATGTCGTAGAGGTTGGCGTCGACGGAGTCGTTGGAGTCGATGATGTCCCAAAAGAAGCGGGTCGTGGCCACGCGCGTGCGCGAGTTGTTGGGCCCGCTCATCCCGCACGAGCCGTCGGCGGTCTCCATGTCCAGGTCGGGGTCGGTGGTGCACTCGTCGGTCGCCTCGTACATGCACAGCCGCGGCTCGTTCGAGCTCGACAACGACCAGTAGGCTCCGACGGCGACCAGGTCGGCGAGGGCCTCGCTGATGGCGAAGCCTCGCCACTCGTGGGACTCGGGCGAGTGCCCCGAGTTCGAGTTGTAGCCCCAGCCGTTGTGGCTGTTGCGCGGCTTGGCGAGGTAGTCGGCGATGTGCCCGGCCTCGTGCGCGGCGTTGATGGTGTTGGTCCGGTTGAAGCCCATCTGGATCCGCTTTTGGGCGCCGTTGGCCCACCCGCCCGAGTCGGGGTGGTCGTAGAGGACCTTGATGCCGGTGAACCGGGACTGCATCAGCCCCGACTTCTTGAGGAAGCCGTAGTAGGAGCGCTGCATCACGTCGTAGAGCGAGGTGAAGCCGTAGGCCGGCACGTTGACCGTGCCGACCGACTGGTTCGACAGCTGGGGGTTCACGGACTTGCGGTAGTACCAGCGGTCCGTCCCGTTGTTTTGGTAGACGATGAAGCGCTGGTTCTTGTCCTCGAAGCGGAAGTAGACGTAGAGGTTCGAGGGCGTCCCCGAGCTCGACCAGCTGCACTCGAAGTCGCCGTTTTTGTCGGTGCCGCACGAGCCGAGGTAGTTGAAGTTTCCGTCGCGGACCTCGAGCCGGGCGTGCCGCAGGGGCTGGGCGGTGTCGTAGTCGGTGCTGTCGTACTTCGAGCCCGCGCAGTCCATGGACGCGCTGTCGCAGTAGCCGCCCGTGCGTTGGGTGAAGGTGAAGCGCCCTTCGATGACGCCGGACGCGGCCGAGGCCTCCGCGCCCCACAGCGCGGCGACCAGGCCGACGCCGAGGGCGGCGCAGGTGCGGGCCTTGCGGTTGCCGAGGGCGGTCATCGGGCACCTCCGATCTCGCCGGTCACGTCGGCGGGCTGGATCGCGGCGAGCCAGGCGTTGTCGTCGGCGGTCGTCGTGCGGCCGTCGACGATCTCGACCCGCCACTCGATCAGGCCGCGGTCCGTGCGGTCCTCGTCGCGCGCCCCGAGGGGGGCCGCGGTGAACTCGAGCTCGAGGGTGTAGAAGCCGTCGGGGACCTCGAAGCGCGGGGCGTGGGAGAACTCGGCTCCGCGCTCGATCCGGGCCTCGACGGCCTCGCTGCGCTCGAGCACGGCGCGGTCGGGGCCGAGCAACGTGGGGTGGAAGCTCAGGGCCACGGGGCCCTCGCTGATGTTCTGCAGGGTCAGCTCGGGGCCGGGGACCCGGGACAGCAGCTCGTGGCCGGTGTCGGCCTCGACGGGGTCGGCGCTGGGGCTCGGCTGGGGAGCAGGCATGCCGGACGCGGGCAGGGCGTGCAGGCCACAGCCGATGGCGAAGCCGAGCAGGCCGACGAGCGCGAGGGGACGCAGACTGGATGAGTCTGTGGAGACGAGTGGTTGTTTGCGGTTCATGGGGACTCCTCCGCGAGCGGTCGACGCTCGGCGGACATCGGGGCAATACCGATGTCGCGCGCATGGATTAACGGCGGGGGAGCTTTCTGAGTCGTGGACGTGGGGCAGGGAGGGCGTGGCGTCGTCCACGACGGCTAAAGTAGACAGAGGGTTGGCCAAACTCGTTTTGGCCGACCCTCTGAGTGGCCCTCGATGACGTGCGCGAGCACGACGAGACACTCGACGAAGTCGGCACTGGGGTGCCGTCTCCGTCGAGCGTCCTCGGGGTCTTTCGTTTGTTGGTGCAGCGGTCGGCGGGTCGACCGGCCGACTAGAGCTCGCCCTCGGCCTTGGCGGCCAGGCCGACGAGGGTGCCCATGCCCCGCTCGTTGCTGGCGAAGTCCTTCCACGCGGCGGCGGTGGTCAGCGCGGCGACCTCGGCGTCGAGGCCGAGCTCGGCCTGGAGCGCCTTGACCTGCTCCTCGCTCATGTGATCGAGGTGGGCGGTGTAGCCCTTGCCGAGCACGCGGCGGCAGTTCTCACAGGTGACGTGGCGGATGTAGAGGGTCTCACCGACGGCGGAGATGGCCAGGTAGGTCTTGCGCTCGGTGTCCGTGCCCTCTTGGTAGAACAGCTTCTCGGCAGACTCGGGCACCTTGACCCTGTCGACGGGGCCGCTGAAGGCCGCGAGCTTGCCGTCCTCGGTGCAGTAGTTGGCGCCGCCCTCGGGGGCCTCGGCGGGGCACTCGGCCAGGCTCGGGGCCTCGGCGCGGGCGGGATCGCTGTCGGCGTCCTCCTCCGGGGTGGTCTCGGTGGCGGTGTCGGGCTTGGCCTCGTCGGCGTCGCTGCCGTCGGTGTTGGGCTTGCTGGTGTCGCTCCCCGAGCCCTTCTTGACGTGGACGACGCAGGCCGTCAGCGCGAGGGGGAGCAAGAGGGCCAGGGAGGCGAGCGCGGTGCGGGTGGGGGAGAGGCGCATGCGCGCAGCCTACCCCTGCGGCCTTCGAGGATCCACGGGGTCAAATCAGCACAGTTGGAGTCAATCGTTAATGATGATCGGCGTGCTCATCCGCTGGCGATCGGGATCCGAGCGTCGCCGCTGGCGACCGGCTCCAGGTCCGCCTCGGCGGCCCTCCGCCGGGCCTGGCTGGCGGGTCATCGAGGGCCCCGCTGCGGATGAATTGGTCGACCGATCAGTTTACGGCGTTAAATGAGCGCCCCCAAAAAATCGGCAGAAAAATCAAATTTTGTCTTGATCGGGAGGAGGTGAGTCGTCTAACAAAGAGGTGGGAGATGTAGGATAAGTCAGTACAGCTCGCACAGTAGCTGACACGTCATACAGAAAACGACATGACCACCAAAACCGCACTTGGAGCCCTCGGAGCCACGATTTTGCTGCTTTCCGCCTGTACTGGAGAGGACGGCGTGGACTCCGCCGAGTTCGGCGGGGATGACGCTGGCGAGACCGGAGCGAGCGACGAGGGCGCAGACGCGGGCGCTGCCGATGGCGGCGGTTCGGCGGACGAGGGCACTGATCCCGAGGGCGGGGAGGGCGACGAACAGGCCGAGGCGATCTGCGCGGCGCTGAGCTTCGACAACATCCTCGACGAGGCCGCGTGCGTGCGGATCCAGGGGCAGAGTGTCGAGCTCGCGGCGGCCGACGAGGTCGAGCTGTGCCGCCGGTTGTGGATCGACCTGTTGGGCTCCTCGCCCACGGACCACGACTACGAGGAGTCGTGCAAGTGGCGGAGCACCGAGGCCATCGTCGACGACTTCATGAGCCGGCCGGACTACGTCCGCCTCGGCCAGCGCCACTGGGCCGACGTGTTCCACTTCACCTCGGCGATCGCTCGCTGGCAGGACATCGCCGACCTCGACGCGAAGGCCGGGGAGCTCTACACCGGCGAGACCTCCCTGGGCGAGTTCGCCGTCGAGGCGACGACCCACCCGGCCTTCCTCGGTCGCTGGGACGGCCTCGATCTGGTCGCCTACAGCTTCCTGGCCTTCCTGGGCCGCGACGCCAACCCGGCCGAGCGCGTGGCCCTGATGCCGCTGTGGCGGATGTGGGACGAGCGCGACACGCCCGATCCTTTCCAGGCCAACGCGCGCGGGGTGGTCCTCGACACCCGCCAGTGCGCCGCGCCCTTCACCGGCCAGTGCCACAGCGAGCTGTGGGGCGACGAGGCCGTGGTCATCGAGACGCCGGTGCCTGGCGACATGGACCCCAACGGCGCCAACGTCATCCCCCACGCCCAGCTCAGCGCCTCGCAGCTCGGCGTGCTGCGCCGCCCCGGTGAGCTCATCGCCGCCCACGAGGCCTTCTACGAGAGCTTCGTCGACGACACCCTCGAGCGCTACTTCGGCTACGACCTCGGCTCGGAGCTGCCGGCGGTGCGCCAGCGCCTGGTCGCGCTCATGGTCGAGACCGGCGGCGACGTCGTGGCCCTCGAGCGGACCATCCTGACCTCGCAGCTCTACGGCGCGAGCAACGAGTACGCCGAGGCCGTCGACGAGAACGAGGACCACTGGGATCCGCCCTACTGGCACGGCCCGCTCAAGCTCATGGACGCCGAGGTCTGGCTGACGACCGCGGCCAAGCTGACCGGCGTCGACCTGGGCCACTGCGACCACCGCTACCCCGAGGTCCAAAGCGGCGCGTCTGGGATGCACCCCCACGACTACCCGCTGACCGCCGAGGGCACCCCGGACTACGGCTTCCGCGACCGCGCGGCCCTGCTCGGCGGCTGCCCGGATCAGGTCGACGCCCTCCGCGAGCTGCGGACCGGGCTGATCGCGGCCCTGACCCAGGCGACGATCACCGAGGAGCTGTGCGGCCTGGCCACGGAGAGCTCGCCGATCTTCCCCCTGGGCGTCATCGAGGACCCCAGCGACAAGACCGAGGACGCGCTGCGCGTCGCCGCCGACCAGGTCTACGCCTCGGCCCTGGTCAAGCCCATCCCGGCCGACGCCATGGACGGGGTCATGGCCGGCGTGGATCTGTGCCGCGACGACCTCAACTGCACGCCGACCGCCTTCGCCACCGAGACCTGCCGGCTGGTGCTCAAGTCCGCCGACCTGATCGCCTACTGAGCTCGACCGACCTTCGCCCGACTTCCGACCGACCGCCCGCTTTGGAGAACCCGCCATGTCCGCCCAGTCCAAGCCCACCCGCAAGCCCCTGCTGACCTCTCGCCGCGACTTCATGCGCGTCGGCGTGGGGGGCCTGGCCGCGGCCTCGGCCGCGCCCTTCATCTGGACGCCGAAGCTGAGCAAGGCCGCCGAGCTGCCCGCGAGCAAGGACAACTACGTCCTGGTCATCAACCTCAACGGCGGCGGGCGGACGGTGCCGATGTTCAACGCCAACGTCGACTCGCGCTGGAACCCCTACGGCTCCCAGCTTGGCGCCGAGGGGACCCACTGGACCGTCGGCGGCGTGTTCCAGGCCGAGGCCTACGCCGACAGCGTGCCCGTGCTCGGCTTCGAGGTGCCCTCGCTGCCGCAGATCAGCAACGAGCTCGCCGTCCTCACCACCATCGACCACGTCCCCGGCGCGGCCACGGGCATCGGCAACCACGCCACGGCGCGCAACGTGATCTCGAGCGGGCGCGAGGCCGGCGGCCCGGGCCTGATGTCGATGATCTACCACGGCCACCACAAGTACAACGTCGGCGTCGGCCAGCCCGCCTTCCCGCCCGTGGTCATCGGCACCGGCGGGGCGACGCTGCCCTTCGGCACGCCCTACGAGTCCATCGCCCCGGTGATGGTGCCCAGCTACTCGGAGTTCGCCGCCCAGTCGGGGGACAACGGCGGCTCCCAGCCCGAGTGGGCCCGGACCCTCGAGGAGTCCCTCGACGGCGCCGCGGCCCTGCGCCGGAGCAACCGCGACCGCGCCCTGCTCGAGCGCATCCGCAAGGGCAAGGGCAACGTCGAGGCCTTCAAGGCCGTGTTCACCCACCCGACCATCGACGTCGAGGGCTCCCTCGACGCGGGCATGCACGGCGTCACCAACCGCATGCTCGAGGCCTGCCTGGGCACCAGCAGCCTGGGCCGCGACCTGGCCCTGGCGCTGCGTTTCATGGGCTTTGGCTCGGCGGCGGTGCTCGTCGAGAGCCGGGGCTGGGACACGCACAGCAACGAGATGGCCTCCTACGAGGCCAACGCCGACGACGTCGCCCGGGCGCTGTCGGGGCTGCGCGTGGCCCTGCAGCTCATGGAGCACCCCGAGGGCGGCAGCTACTGGGATCGCACGCTGATCACCATCACCTCGGAGTTCGGCCGCGACAACGTCATGGGCGGCGGCTTCAACTCGGGCGGCGGCTCGGACCACACCGGCGGCCCCGGCTCGCGCAACCAGGCCTTCCCCTACATGGGCGGACTCGTCAGCCAGGCGGGCCAGCAGTTCGGCGCGACCCACCCCGCGACCATGGAGGTCGAGGCGGGCGAGCCGGCCTTCTCCACCATCTCGCACATGGCCATGATGCTCGCCGTGCTCGAGATTGACCCCGAGCCCTACTTCCCCGGGATCGAGCCGCTGACGGCGATCTTCTAGACCGCGCCGGACCCCTCCACCTGCCGACCCTTTCGCGCCGAGAGATCGAGACGATGACCGCCAAGCCCTCCCTGCTGCTCTCCCTGACCACCCTCAGCACCCTGGCCCTGCTCGCAACCCTGGCCAACGGCTGCGCCGCGCCCGAGAGCGAGGACGCGGTCCTGCTCGGCGAGGGCGAGACCGGAGCCGCGGACGGGGAGGCCGGCGAGGACGCGGGCGATGACGGCGACGGGGACGAGGGCTCCGGCGGGGAGGAGGGCTCGGGCATGCACGAGGCCGTCGAGGAGGCCATGGCGCTGTTCCCCGACTACCCCACGCTGCACGGCGAGGTCATCACCCGGACCTGCACGCCCAACGAGGGCGTGTGCCACAACCAAAAAGAGTACCCGGACCTGCGCACCCCCTCGTCGATGCTGGCGACCATCGGCCAGCGCTGCAACCTCGACAAGGACGACATCACCGACACCTTCGACGGCTGCGAGCCCGTGGGCGATCGCGTGGTCGTGGACCTGACCCCGCCGCCGCTGCCGGACCCGGTGCAGGAGGGGGACGACCCGAACCTTCCCCCGGAGGAGCCGACCCCCGTCGAGCCCGTGCTCGTGACCGCCGAGGTCGCCTACGTCGAGTTCATCACCGACGCCGAGGGCACCCCGGTGTCCGCCGCCGTGCACCTGCGCGAGGCCATCCCCAGCGAGCTCTACGCGGGCGAGCCCCAGGCCGTGACCTTCGAGCGCGAGACGGAGTCGGGGGCCCTGGCCGTGGGCGCGCTGAGCTCGGTGGTCTGGCAGCCCTACGGGCAGGTGCTCGAGATCGCCGACCTGAGCCTGCTGACCGACGCCGAGCTCAACCTGCTCGAGAGCGCCCTGGTCGGCGGCGACCCCAACCGCAACGGGACCTTCGGCGCCGACGACCCCTACGCCCTCGTCGAGCCCGGCGACACGGCGCGCTCTTACCTGCTCCAGCGCCTCCAGGGCAACGTGCCCGGCAGCCCGATGCCCCTGGCCAACCAGCCCCTGAGCTCCGCCGAGGTCATCGCCCTGGCGTGCTGGATCGAGAGCACCGCGGGGGAGGGCGCGGCCGAGGACCTGGGCCTGGCTATCGACTACGCCAACTGCGACTTCGCCCAGACCTTCGGCGGCGGGGCGGTCAGCGGCGGCCACAGCCTCAGCGAGGACGTCCAGCCGATCCTCGATCAGAGCTGCGCCTTCGGGGGCTGCCACGGCGGCACCCAGCCGGCCGCCGACCTCGACCTGAGCGCGGGCAAGGCTTACGACGCGCTGCTCGGCGGCTCGGCCCAGAACCCGGGCCAGGCCCTCGTCGAGCCCGGCAACCCGACCAACAGCTACCTGATGACCAAGCTGACCGGCAACGGCCTGTCGGGGGTGCAGATGCCCAAGGGCGGCGACCCCCTCGACGAGACCTCGATCGGGATCGTCCGCCAGTGGATCATCGAGGGCGCCGCCAACGACTGAGCCACCCCCACGCTTCTCCGACCTCCGACCCCCGACCCCACGCACCCCGAGGAACTTCGCCATGTCGATCCGGCCCTCCAATCACCCCAGCGCCCACAGCTCTGCCTCCCTGTCCCAGTCGTGGAGTCGCTACCCGACCCCGCCGATGACCCGCCCCGCGCGGGAGCCCTGGCGCAGCCGCGACGAGGCCGTGGCCGCGCGTCGAGAGGCCCGCTTTGGCCTCGGCGTGGGTTCGCTGGCCGCGGGCGCGGCGATGCTCGGGGCGCTGCTCACCCTGCTCGGGTCCTCGGGCTGCGCCGACGAGGGAGCGGCGCTCGACGTCGACGGGGACACGATGATGGTCGGCTTTGGCGTGGACGGAGCCGGCGAGACCGACGGCGACGAGGGGGACGACGGGGCCGACTGGATGGGCGAGGACGAGGGGAGCACGGACGGGGCGGACTCGGGCGAGGAAGACGGCGGCGGCGCGGCCCTCGAGCCGTGTACGGGCGTCGACTTGCTGTTCGTCATCGACAACTCCGACACCATGGCCGAGGAGCAGGGCAAGCTGCTCGCCGCCGCCGGAGGCTTCATCGACGACATCGCCAAGCTCGTGCCCGAGGACGTGACCTTCCAAGTCGGCGCCGTGACCACGGACAGCGCCGACCTGGTCCGCAGCCCGGGCGGCGCCGCTTGCAGCTTCTTCGCCGAGTCCGGCCTGCCCTTCATCTCCCACGCCGGGGGCATGAACGCCGCCCTCGACGCGGGCCTGAGCTGCGCCCTGGCCGTGGGCACGGCGGGCAGCCCCGACGAGCGACCGATGGAGATGGCGCTCACCGCCTTGGGGCCCGCGGCCAACGTGGTCGGCGGCCCCGAGCCCGGGGCGAACATGGGCTTCGTGCGCGACGACTCGGCGCTGGTGGTGGTGCTGTTGACCGACGAAGAGGACGACCTCGAGACCGTGACGGCGTGGGGCTCGGCGGGCAACCCGGACAGCTGGGCCGACGAGCTGAGCACCATCGTCGAGGGCGTCGACGATCGCGTGTCCGTGCTCAGCCTCGTGGGTCACGCCAAGCCCAACGCTTGCCCCGGCTTCCAGTGGGACGGCAAGGAGGGCGCCGAGCTGGCGCCGCGGCTCATCGAGTTCACCCAGCGCTTCACCCACGGGATGGTGGGCGACGCGTGCGCGACGAGCTACGGGGACTTCTTCGCGGAGGCCGCGTTCGCGGTCGCGGGCGCTTGCGGGGTCTGAGCGGGCGCCCCGAAAGAGGCGACAGCGTCGCGGAGCTGAGCCATCATGGGGCATGACTTCGCGACGCGTTGTTACATCGACTGCGACGATGACCCGAGCACGACCGTCGTCGCGCACAGCTCCCAGGTGCATTCCGCGAAGCTGAGCGCCTGGCGGGTCGTGGCGGGGTTCGGATCGGCGAGCGGTGGCAGCTGCGGCGCCCAGCCCTGGTAGGGCTAGCGAGCAAAGGTCGCGCGCAGCAGCGAGGGCTTGGTGATCATCCCGAGCAGGCGCCCGTCCTCGACCACCGGCAAGATCGTGATGTGCTTGTCGACCATCGCGCTGGCGACCGCGTCCGAGCCCGCGTCGGGCCCGACGACCACGGGCGACGCGCTCATGATCTGACGGACCTCGGTCCCGGCGATCTTGTCGAGCTCGCGCTGGAGGCGACCGGGGGGCTCGAGGGGGATGGTGAAGTCCATGATGCTCAGGACCGAGGGCAGGTGGACCCGCTTTTCGCGGAACACCAGATCCATCGAGGTGACCACGCCGACGAGGGCGCCGCGTTCGACCACGCAGGCGCCCTCGGAGCCTTCGCGCAGCAGGGTCTCGGCGAGCTCGCGGACCGAAGCATCGGGGCTCACTGTGAGGGGGGCGACCATCAGCTCTCGGGCTTGCATCGCGGCGATGATCCCGGAGATGGGGCCGGGACGCGGCGGCAAAAGTTGGGCCCGCCGGGCTCGGTGGGGGTCAAAAATTGCGCAGCGTTGCCGGAGCACCGAAGGCGTGTCAGCTTGGGCCCAGAGCGTCGGCCGATGCACCGCTGAGCACCCGAATCCACCTCTGTTCCCGCTGAAGCCGCGCTTTGGCGGGGGAGTCGCGCCTTCGCGCCATGGTCGCCCGACCCCCAGATGGGAGCGGGGCAGGCCGCGGCGCGGCCTCGTCGGGAGCTCAGCATGTCCCCTCGCTCACGCCGCCCGGGTCTCCGGGTCGGCCTCATCTCCGATATCCACGCCCACCTCGACCACCTCGAACGCGCCCTGACCATCCTCGAAGCCGCCGGAGTCGACCGGGTCGTCTGCCTCGGCGACGTGGTCGAGAAGGGCCCGCGGCCCGACGCCGTCGTCGAGCGCCTCGAGGCCCTGTATATCCCCACGGTCCAGGGCAACCACGACGCCAACGCGGTGCGCCACGCCGGCCTCGAGCCCCGCGGATGTGGCATGAGCCGCGACACGGTGCGCTGGCTCGACGCCCTGCCGCGCACGCGCAGCTACACTTGGGCGGGCAAGCAGATCGCCCTGGCCCACGCCTCCCTCGCCGAGGACTACACCGGCGTCCGCCCCGGCATGGTGCCCAAGCGCATGCGGCGATGCCTGCGTCGCCACGACCCCGACGTGGTCGTGCTCGGCCACACGCACATCCCGATGCGCTTTCGCTGGGCCCACCACTGGCTGTGCAACCCCGGCTCGGTGACCAAGGGGCGCTGCGCCCTCGGCCCGACCTGCGCGGTCCTGGTGCTGCCCGCGATGACCCTCGAGGTCTACTCGATGCGCACGGGGGGCGCGGTCTCGCTGCGATGAGAGTGGTTCAATGGGTCCCGGGTGAGGATGGCCCCGGCCCGGGGCGTCGGGGGCGTGAACCGCCCGCGCTCGGCCGGGGACCACAGCGAGCGATGGCACGTCTTCCCGCGTTCACGGCCCTGTCCGCCCTGCTTTGCCTGCTCGCCGCCCCGGGCTGCACCCAGACCGAGGAGTACGAGGTCGAGGTCCTCGAGTCGGTGTGCATCGAGGAGACCGGCATCGAGGGCGGAGACACCCAGCTCACCCTCGAGGTGGCCTTCGACGCCTGCCTGAGCTCGAGCTGCGACAAGCTGGTCGACGCGAGCTGCGAGGTCGAGCTGGTCGACGGCGTGCTCGAGGTCAGCGGCTCCGCGACCATCGAGGCCCAGACCAACGGCAGCTGTACGGCCGACTGCGGCGCGGTCACGGCCGAGTGCTCGATCACGGTCCCCGTGGACACCTACCTCGTCCGCGCCGGGGAGGCCGAGATGGAGTACGAGGTCGGCGGCGAGCCCATGGAGTGCGGGTTCTGAACCACTCGAAGGATTGAGGAGACCCCGATGAAGTCGATGAAGCGCCTGTCCATTGCCCTGTCCGCGTGCGCCCTGCTGAGCCTCGGCGCGTGCTCCCTGAGGACCGAGACCTCCGAGGTCGAGACCCTCGAGCAGATCTGCGTCGAGTCCGAGGCCGTCGTCGACGGCGAGGCCACGCTGAACTTCGACGTCGGCTTCGCCGCGTGCATGAGCTCGAGCTGCGACTCGCTGCAAGAGTCCAGCTGCGAGGTCGAGCTGGTCGACGGCGCGCTCGTGGTCACCGGCGTGGCGGTGATCGAGAGCCAGGCTGGCGGCGCGTGCACGGACGACTGCCAGACGCCGGAGGCGGGGTGCAGCATCACCGTGCCCGAGGGCACCTACGTCATCAGCGGGGTCGAAGAGGACTTCGAGTACACCGTCGGCGCCGCCCAAGACTGCGGCTTTTGACCACGAAAGGGCGGCTCAGTCGTTTCGCTCGAGCCACGCGTCGATGGCCGCCAGGGTCTCGGCGTCGTCGGCGTAGCCTTCGCGGGCGAGCTCGGCGAGCGCGATGGTCTCTGGGCTGGGGCCGTCGAGCTGCGCGCGCGCGCGGGCGAGGACCCAGCGCGAGGGCGCGAGCTGCTCGGCCGACTTGCCCGCCTTCGTCCACGCGTCGACGACCCGCTGCGCCAGCTCGCTCGCCTCGCGCGCCCGGCCCTGCTCGAGGGCGACCTGGGCGAGCGAGGCCACGACGCCGAGGGTGCGGTCGGCCTCGGGCCCGTCCGCTTGCTCGCGGATCGCCAGCGCGGCCTCGAACTCGTCCCGCGCCAGGGCGAGCTCGCCGGCTTCGAGGTGGAGCTCGCCGATGCCCGAGCGGGTCGTGGCGACGCGGGGGTGCTCGGGGCCCAGGGTCTTCTCGCGAATGGCGAGGGCGCGCTCGTAGTGCTCGAGGCCGCCCGCGTGGTCGCCCTGGGCGCTGAGCACGAAGCCGAGGTTGTTGAGGGGCTTGGACAGCTCGGGGTGCTCGGGGCCCAGGTTGGCCTCGTAGAGCCGGACGATGCGCTCGTAGAGGGCCTGGGCCTCGGGGTAGGCTTCTCGTCGCGCGTTCAGGTTGGCCAGGCCCATGAGAGAGTGCCCGAGGTGCTGGTCGTCGGGGCCGTAGTGCTTCTCGAGCAGGGCGAGGGACTCCTCCGAGAGCGCGCGCGCCTGGTCGAAGTCCCCCTGGTCGCGGTGGAGCGAGGCGAGGTTGGACAGGGCGTGGGCGACCTCGGGGTGCTCGGGCCCCAGCGATCCGCGCAAGGCAGCGAGCGCGGCCTCGTAATTCTCGAGGGCCTCGTCGTGCTCCCCGAGGGTCCGGTTCACCGTGGCGAGGGCGTTGAGGGCGTTGGCCGTGTCCGGGTGGTGGCTGCCGAGGGCGGCGCGGTGGAGCGCGACGGCCTCGGTGAGTTGCTCGCGGGCGCGGGCGTAGTCGCCGGCGCCGTAGCAGGCGGTGCCCAGGTTGACCCGCTCCTGGGCGACGGTCGGGTGCTCGGGGCCCAGCGCCCGCTCCTCGATGGCGAGCGCGGCCTCGAAGCCCTCGACGGCCCCGGCGTAGTCCCCCGCCGCGTAGCGAGACGAGGCGAGGTCTCGGCGCAGCTTGGCGAGGCCGAGGTCGTTCGCGTCCCCGCTGAGCGCGAGCAGGGCCTGGGCGCTCTTGGACCACACGACGCCCTCTTCCAGCCGCGACTGCTGATAGCCCACGACGAACACGAGCTCCGAAGCCAGGGCCGCGGCCTCGGACCAGCTGCGCGAGCCGACGGCGAGGACGTAGCCCTCGATGGCGAGGCGCTCGGCCTCCTCGTTGTTCGCCAACAACTTGTGCGACTGGACCTCGCCGAGCAAGGCGGCGATCTGCAGCGGCGGCCAGGCCAGGGCGTCGGCTTGCTCGCGGGCGCGCCGGGCCGTCTCGAGGCTCTCGGCGTACTTCCCGGCCACGCGCAGGTAGGTGCCCTCGCTGAGGGACTGGCGGGCGGCGAGCATCTGACCGCGCTGGGCGGCGGGCGGCGGCGCGGGCATGGTGGCGAGGACCGCCTCGTCGGTGCAGGCGGCCATGGCGTTGAGGCTGGCGACCGCGCGCACGGCCTGGGGGACCACGCTCGCGTCGGCCTGGGACAGCTGGGTGACCACGGTCGAGAGCTGAATCCGGCCGTCCTCGAGGCACCACAGCGCCTTGTCGTAGGTCTGCGCGTCCCAGCTGCCCTCGACCTCGCCCCGGGTGCAGGCCTCGACGCTGCCCGCCCGCCACTCGCGGGCCTCGCCGTCGAGCCAGGGCATGATCTGCTCGACGACCTCGGCGGCGTAGGGCTCCCCGGTGTCGATCAACCCCGCGCGCAGCTCCTCTCGCCGGGCGTCGTTCCACACGGCGTCGATCGACTCGCCCGCGGCTTCGCAGCTCGCCACGCGCTGCTGGTGTTCGTAGCGCTGCTGGCCCGCGAGGCCGGCTGCGATGGCCGCGAGCGCG
Organism: Plesiocystis pacifica SIR-1; assembly: GCF_000170895.1. Lineage (GTDB taxonomy): Bacteria > Myxococcota_A > Polyangia > Nannocystales > Nannocystaceae > Plesiocystis > Plesiocystis pacifica. The sequence goes on from NZ_ABCS01000039.1 coordinate 57,129, forward strand.
CCGACCCCCGCGAGGGCCCAGCGGCGGCCTCGCCTGGACCGCTCCCGCGCCAGGCCGCGATCGAGGAGCTCGAGCAGCGCGCGCAGGCTCGGGTGGCGTTGGTCGGGCTCGAAGGCCAGGCCCTTGGCGCAGGCTCGACGGACCCAGCGCGGCACGCCGACTTGCGGCGGAGGCGACCGCAGCTCGCCCCGGCGCGTGGCGATGGCGAGGGCGAACACGGAGTCGCCGGCGAAGGGGCGCTCGCCGTGGAGCAGCTGCCACAAGCTGACGCAGAAGGAGAACTGATCGGCCGCCGCCTCGACGCGCTCGCCCGCGAACTGCTCGGGGGCCATGTAGGCCGGCGTGCCCAGCAGCGCCCCGGCGTGGGTCACCTGGGCCTCGAGGCGCGTGGTCCCGAGCTGCGGCTCGACGGCGGGGCGCTGCTCGTCCGGCGTCGCGCTCGGCCCGTCGCGGTGGGCCCGGGCCAGGCCAAAGTCCATGACCCGGACGACGCCGTCGTCTCCGACCATCACGTTGTCGGGCTTGAAGTCGCGGTGCAGCAGGCCGACCTCGTGGGCCGCGGCCAGGCCCTCGCCGGCTTGGAGCATGAGCGCGAGGACCTCGCGCCAGCCGGCCTTGGTCGCGCGCTTCCACTCGCTCAGGGTCTGGCCGTGGACGAACTGCATGGCCACCCACACGCGCTCGCCGACGGTGCCCACGTCGTAGACGGCCACGACGTTGGGGTGGGTCAGCTTGGCGAGGGCCTGGGCTTCGCGGAGCAGGCGGGCGCGGGCCTGGGCTGCCCCCGTGCCCTCGGCCTTGGCCGGGAGCAGCAGCTTGAGGGCGACGCGGCGATCGAGCTCGGGATCGTAGGCCGCGTAGACGACCCCCATCGCCCCGGCCCCGACCCGGTCCAGGATCACGTAGCGATCGACGAGCTCGCCCCGCGCGAGGGCAGGGGCCCGCGCGTCTGCGCGCGCGGTCTCGCTCGAGTCCAGCGTCTGCTCCGGCCCGTGGACCTCGAGGGTCTCGGCGAGGGACTCGGGATTCGAGCGGGCCTCGCCGGCGATCTCCGGGCTGGGACGCTCAGCCGGGTCGGCACCAGCTGTCGGCTCGAGCGAGTTCCTCACGCGTCTTCATCCTCTCGTCCGCCCACCCACGGCGGGGCCGAGTCCATCCAGGCTGACCGGGCCCCAGCCACGGCGTGAAATGAGTCTACAGGCTCCGCGGCCTCGGTGGGCGCGCCGGCCACGAGAGAGGCGCGCGCTGTCTGTAAGCGCTTACCGTGCGCGTCTGTCGTGCTTTAGGTGTAGCTGTCGTGGCGGCGCAGCCAGGCCATGGAGTAGGGCAGCTCGTCCTCGTCTCGACCCTTCGGAACGAGGTCCATGTAGTGGTAGGCGCCGTTGAGCATGTCGAGGCCGCGGGCGTAGGTCGAGTAGGTGTGGAAGATGCGCCCCTGCTCGTCCCGGGTGAACACGCTGGCGCCCGGGGCCTCGGTGCTCGGGAAGCCCTTCTTGGCGTAGTTGTAGATCGCCTCGCCCGCGTCGAGCTCCGCGCGGGTGAAGCTCACCTGGTAGTCGCGGTTGAAGGTGCTGCCCATGGACGAGAGCCAGCGAAAGCCCCAGCCCATGCGCGCCTTGTAGGCCTCGAGCTTGGCCACGGGCGCGTTGGACACGGCGACGAAGCTGATGTCTCGGGCGTTGAGGTGGACCACGGTGCCGTCGTAGTTGTCGGCCCAAAACGAGCAGCTCGGGCAGCCCTCGTCCCAGTCGGGCCCAAACATGAAGTGCTGGACGATGAGCTGGCTGCGGCCCTCGAACAACTCGGCGAGGGCGTGCTCGCCGGCCGCGTCCGTGAACCGATAGTCGGCCTCGACGCGCACCCAGGGCATGGCGCGGCGCTTGGCGTTGAGCTCGTCGCGGAGCTTGGACATGCGCTTTTCTTCGGCGAGCAAGGCGGCGCGGGCTTCGAGCCACTCGGCCCGGGTGACGATGCGGGGCTGCGTCATGCACGCAGCTTACGATCTGCGCGTTGGTGACGGCCAGGGGCCGCTCGGCTTGCCAGCGTGTCCCTCGGCTGCCATGCACGGGACATGAACCAGGGGCGAGGCTCGGTGGCGATCGTGGGCGCGGGCGTGGGCGGACTCGCCTGCGCGCGAGTGTTGGGCGAGGCGGGCTGGCGCGTCAGCGTGTTCGACAAGTCCCGGGGCCTCGGCGGGCGCTGCAGCACGCGGCGCGCGAGCGTGGACGGGCTGACCCTGCGCTTTGACCACGGCGCCCAGTACTTCACCGCGCGCACGCCCGCGTTTCAGGCCGTGGTCGAGGCGGGGCTCGAGGCCGGCTCGCTCGCGCGCTGGCGGCCGCGCCTGATCGCCGTCGAGGGCACGCTCGCCGCGGGGCGCTCGGCCGTCGAGGATGAGACCCCGCGCTACGTCGGCGTCCCGGGGATGAGCGCCCTGGGCAAGCTGCTCGCGGCCCGAGCGGGCGTGGACGAGGCGCGGGTGCATCGAAAGCGGCGCATCCAGGCCCTCGAGCGCGGGGTCCAGGGGTGGACCCTCGTCGACGAGGCCGGCGAGCGCAGCGAGGGCTTCGAGGCGGTGCTGCTCAACCTGCCCAGCGCCCAGGCCACCCCCCTGCTCGAGGCCCACGCCCCCGCGCTCGCCGAGCGCAGCCGGGCGTGCACCTTCGAGCCTTGCTGGGCGGGGATGCTGCGCCCCGAAGACCCTGCGCTCGATCTCGGCTTCGACGCGGCCTTCGTGTCGGGCGGGGCCTTTTCGTGGGTCGCCGACGGGGGCAGCAAGCCCGGGCGCAGCGGCGGCGCGGCGTGGGTGCTGCACGCGGATCCGGACTGGACCCGAGCGCATCTCGAGGAGCCGGCCGAGGCCGTCGCGCGGGAGCTGCACGCGCGCTTCGAGGCCCTCGTCGGTCGCTCGATCCCCGCGGCCCACCGCAGCGCGCACCGCTGGCGCTTCGCCAAGCCCGAGGGCATCCCCGAGCCGCACCTGCTCGACGCCGATCTGGGCCTGGGCGTGTGCGGAGATTGGTGCGGCGGCCCGCGGGTCGAGGGCGCGTTCACCTCGGGGCGCAGTCTCGCGCAGGCCTGGCTCGCGGCCCGGACGGCTTAGTCGGCGAGGGCGCGGTCGATCGCCGCGCGCAGCCGGCCCTCGGCGGCCTCGTCGTAGCCGGCCTGGACCGCGGCGACGTTACCGGCGCGGTCGATGACGTAGGTCGTCGGCATCTTCGGGGGCGCCCAGGCGTCGGCGATGGCGTGGTCGAGGTCGTGCACGAGGTGGAAGCTGACCGCGACCCGCTCGGCGAATTCGCGCATGGCGGCCTCGTCTTCGTCGACGGACACGCCGACGATCACGAGCGCCTCGCCGTAGGCTCGGGACAGGCCCTCGAGGGTGGGCATGGCGGCCTCGCAGGGCTCGCACCACGAGGCCCAAAAGTCGACGATGACGACCTTGCCGCGGAGCTCGGCGAGGCTCACGGGGGCGCCGGACAGGTCCTGGCCGGCGAGGGCGGGGGCGGCCTGGCCGACGGCGTCGCTCGGGGCCGCGGTCTTGGTCCCGCCGTCGCAGGCGAGGGGCATGGCGAGCAAGGCCGCGCACAGGAGCAGGGAGTGGGGTCGTGGGAGGGCCCGGGTCATGGTCATGGTCGTGGTCATGGCTCAGAAGCTCGCGTGGAGGCTCAAGGTGCCCTGGCCCGCGAGCACGCGGTCGAGGCCAGGGAAGTCGTCGTAGCCGTAGTAGATGAGCTCGGTGTGCAGGCCCGCGCCCAGCTCGACGGGGGCGCGGGCGAGCTCGCGGCGCCAGTCGATGAGCAAGGTGCCGCCGTGGTCGAACATCGAGGACAGCTCGCGGTCGCGGGTCACGAAGGCCGGGAGCGCGGCGAGCTCGTAGCGCGAGCGGTAGAACCACGCCGCGCCCTGGAAGTAGGCCCGGTAGCCGAGCTCGAGCAGCACGCTGCGGCCGAGGACGACGCGCAGATCGGCGAGGGCGGTGTGGGACTGGAGCCGCCAGCTGTCGTAGTAAAAGCGGTAGCCCGCGCCCACGGACGCGCGCTTGCCCAGGGCCTGGCGCAGGCGCAGCGACGCGGCCTGGCGGTAGCGCTGCTCCGGGGCGACCTCCGGCACGCACAGCGGCGTGAGGCCGGCGCAGCGCGGCGAGCCGCCGAGGCCGACCCAGCGGTAGGGGCTCGCGTGGTAGCCGAAGCTGCTGCGCTGCTCGACGGCGACTTGCAGCAGCGTCCCGCGCCCGAGCAGCTGGGTGATGCCGAGCCACGCGCTGACCGTGCGCAGCGGTCGACGAAAGCCCGGGTCGCCCGCGCGCCCGACCCGATCTTCGCTCAGCGACGCGCGCCCTTCGACCCGGAGGTTGCGCTGCAGCCCCTCCCAGGCGACGCCGAGGGTGGGCCCGTGGGAGGCGTAGTCCGCCTCGAGGGACACGCGGTAGGCCCCGGTCAGCTGCACGCTCCCGCGCTCGTGGTCGACGGCCAGATCGATGGCGTCGCGGCGCTCTTCGACGAGGGGGCTCGCGGCCGTGCGGATGTCGACGGAGGCGCTGGTCCACACGTCGGCGGAGTAGACGAAGTCGAGGCCGGTGCGCCCGAAGTCCTGGCGGAAGCGGATCCGCGGGGCGACCACCGTGGTGCCGTCGCTGTCGCTGCGCACGTAGAGGGAGCCGGCGACCTCGCGCTCGACTTCCCGCTCGAGCTTGGGGGCTCGGGAGGGCTCGGGGTCGGCCTCGGCGACCGGGGCGGTCTCGCCCTCCGGCTCGGGTGCGAGGACGGCCTGCGCCCGGCCGACGCCAAAGCAAACGCTGACTATCGCGGTAAACGCGACGATCTGGATGAGCCGGTGCATGCGTGGAGCTGGCGGAGCCTAGTGGATATGAAAACGATTGTCATCTTCATGTTTGAGTGCTACATCCTCCGTCGATGCGCGCACATGTCGCCGCCTGCGCGGCAGCTTGCCTGCTGCTGACCGCTTGCGCGTCGGATCCGAGCACCCTGCCCGCGCCCGACTACGAGCTGTTCCGGTCCGAGGTCTACCCGGTCCTGCTCCGGGACTGCGGCATGAGCAACTGCCACGGCGACGAGGAGCGCTTCTTCGTGGTCTGGGGCCCGGGGCGGACTCGGCTGCCCGTGGATCCCTCCGAGCTCGACGAGGAAGACGCGGCCCCGAGCCCCTTCGATCCGCCGACGGAAGAGGAGATGTGGCTGAGCTACCAGCGGGCGCGGGCGGCCCTCGTCCACGGGGGCGAGGGCCTCGAGGAGGCGCCGCTGCTGGTCAAGCCCCTCGAGGGTCGCGGCCACGGGGGCAAGGACCGCTGGGATCGCAACCCGTGGTCTCGGGAGGACGCGCGCTGGCAGCTCGTGCGGGGCTGGGCCGCGGGGGAGATCACCTTCGACGGGGGGCCGCAGCCGTGAACGCGATGGTGTTCGTCCTGGCCGCGCTGGCCTACTCCAACCCCAAGCTGTTCGACGCCCCGGCCCACGAAGGCGGCGGGGCGGGGCGCTACTACACGGGCTCGCGCGGGGACGGCTACGGCTGCGACGCCTGCCACGGCGGCGGCGCGAAGGACTTCGCCCTCGAGGTCGAGGGCCTCCCGCTCGGGGGCTGGGCCGCGGGCGCGACCTACACCCTCGACATCGCGTGGTCGCCGACCATCGAGCACGCGTCCGTGCTCGCAGAGTTCACCGACGGGGACGGCCGAGCCGTGGGCTCGCTGAGCTTGCCCCCGGAGGATCTGCTGACGCCGCCGGAGCTGTGCGGCAGCGGGAACCGGGCGGCGAAGCAGGTCGAGCTCGAGGACGAGCGCGTGTTGTTGACCATCGGCGACTGCGGGGCGCACCGCCTGCGCGCGCAGTGGCAGGCGCCCGACGAAGCGAGCGTGGGCCCGATCAACCTGCACATCGCCGCGGTCGCGGGCGATGGTTCGGGGGACGCGTCGGGGGACTCCGTCGCCCTGGAGAACCGCGAGCTGCGACCCCTGGGCTACGCCGAACAAGGCTGCCAGATCGCCGACACGCCGGAGCGAGGCCGCTGGGGGCTGCTCGCGCTGGGCCTGCTCGGCCTCGCGGGCCTGCGTCGACGCTCGACGCTGGCTGCGGTGGCCGTCGTCGCGGCTCTGAGCGCGAGCGCCTGCGTCAACGTCCAGCCCTACGAGCGCGGCCGCCTCGCGCAGCCCGACATGGAGCTGGAGCTCGACGCGGATTTGATGGCCGGGCCGCACCACGCGGTCGAGTATCGAGAGGGCTCGGCGGGGGCGCTCGGGGGCGCCGGAGGTGGCTGTGGCTGCAACTGAGCGCCTTGGAGTCTCGGCCTTGGTGGGCGCGGCGGTGCTGTGTCTGGTCGCCTGCGAAGACCCCGGCGGGTTGCGCATCGAAGACCCCGAGGCGCCGAGCGACGCCGGCCCGCAGTGGGGCTCGGACGAGCTCGGCGAGGAGGGCAACCTGCCCGACACCGGCCTCCCGGAGACGGAGGGCTCGGGCTCGGACGAAGAGGGCGGCGAGGCGAACCCGACCTTCGTGGAGCCGGGGGCGACCTGGCGCTACGAGACGGGCGCCGCGGCTTCGCCCGAGTGGATGAGCCCTGCCTTCGACGACAGCGCCTGGTCCGAGGGCCCCGCTCCGCTGGGGGCGCTGCTCCAGGTCGCGACGCCGATCCCTGCCGGCCCCGCGCGCTTTCGGACCCGCTTCGAGGTCGAGGATCCGGGCGCCGTGTCCGGCTTGAACCTGCGCTTGCGTCGCGACGACGGCGCGGTGGTCTGGCTCAACGGCACGGAGGTGTTTCGCACCAACGTGCCCGCGAGCCCGAGCCTGCTCGAGCCCAGCGTCTACAGCCTGAGCGAGACCATCCTCTACGACGCCTTTCACTACTATCACGCCTTCCCGGATCCGGCGCTGCTGGTCCCCGGCACGAACACCCTCGCCGTCGCCATCCACGGCTACGAGGCCCTCGATCCCGACTCCGTCCTCGACGCCCTGCTCCGCGCCCACGACCCCAGCGCGCCGCCGGAGGTGCTGACCTGCCGCGTGCGCACGACGAGCTACGGCGGCAAGTACGGGCCGCGGCACGTGGGCGCGATCTGGATCGAGGACGCGCAGGGCGTCTTCGTGCGCAGCCTCGAGGTCTGGGGCGATGTTCGACGCGAGCACCTCGTGACCTGGGTCTCCGCCAGCGCGGAGAACGACGTCGACGCCATCACCTACGCGACCCGTCGGGTCCACGGCACGCACCAGGCGACCTGGGACCTGCTCCGGGCCGACGGGACCCCGGCGACGCCGGGCCTCTACCGCCTGCGCGCCGAGATCACCGAGGTCAACTCCAACGGCAACGCCGCGCCGGGTCCGACCATGGCCATCGACTTCGAGCTCGGCGCAGGTCCGACCCTGATCACCGAACTCAGCGCGGGAGACCCCGCGCGCTTCACCGACATCCTGCTCTACAGCCCCTGAGACCGCCATGCATCGCTCCTTGCAATCTGGACCGCTCCTCGCCCTCGCCCTCGCCCTCTCGGGCTGCGGCGGGCTCGGCAACAACGAAGACGGGACGACCACCGCGACCACGTCGACGCCTCCGTGGTCGGAGACCAGCGACGACGAGGTCGGCACCACCGACGAGGGGGGAGACGAAGAGAGCGAGAGCGAGAGCTCGACGACCACCGACGACGGCGGCGTGACGGAAGAGGACGACGGCGTTGATACTCTCCCGGGCCTCCCCGATCTGCCTCCCTCGGGCTCCGACGAGGACGACGAGGACGACGAGGACGACGAGGACGACGAGGACGACGAGGATGACGAGGATGACGAGGACGACGAGGACGACGAGGACGACGAGGACGAGGACGATGACGAGGATGACGACGACGACGACTGATCGCCTCCTCGTCGCCCTCAGCCTCGCCCTCGCCAGCTGCGCGACCACGCCCACGGACACGAAGTCCCTCGATCTCGAGGGGGCCGAGCACGCGGGCGCTGGGGTCGCGGTAGGGGAGGCCCCCGCGATCGAGCCCGACGACTGGGACGGCCTCGAGGCCGCGCTCCAGGGCGAGGGGCTCGTCGGTTGGATGCACGCCTCGGTCCCCGAGGCGGGGCTGTTCGTGTTCACCTACCGCAAGCCCGGGGACTTCTTCGCTTACGTCGACCTCCCCCTGGCCCCGACCAAGGAGAGCTACGCCGCCCTCGCCGAGCTGAGCCGTCACGACGAGGTCCGCCTCTACGGCAGCTTCGTCGGCAACGGGGCGTCCAAGCCCCACGTCCGCGTCTCCAAGGTCGAGCTCGTCGAGGCCTACGCCTCCGCCTACGAGACGCCGGCCTACGCGCGCGAGCTGTCGCTCCCCGAGGGGCTCTTGGAGGAGACCGAGATCGTCGCCAAGGTCCACGCCGTCGGCGGAGAAGGATCGGTCCTGGTGCTCGAGTGGCAAGACGCGGTGGTCCCCGTGCGGGTCAGCCGGCCCGAGCTCGTGAACGACCTGTGGCGCAACGACAAGGTCCGCGTCGCCGTCGCACCCGCGCCCTACCCAGGCAAGCCCGCCCACTGGCTCCTCGACACCGAGGCCGCGCAGCCCCTCGAGCTGCTCGAGCGCGTGGCCGAGCACCACGGCGAGCCCACGACCCTGCGCGGGCGGCTGGTGCTGTTCCCCAAGAGCCCGCAGATCATCTTCGACATCTACGCCCTCCAGGTCGAGGACGCCGACGGCATCCGGCGCAACTACACATTGGTCAACTTCGAGGACATGGACGCCTTCGAGGCCATCCGCGGGCGCCTCGGTGAGATCTGGGCGGCCTCGCCGGAGGCCGCGGTCAACGGCCGCAACAAGCTGGTCAAGCCGGGCCTCGAGCTCGAGGTCCAGGGGATCCTCAACGTGGTGTCGCCGGCCCAGGCGAACCCGCAGCTGCTGCTCGACTCGCCCGACAGCATCCGCGTGCTCGGGGACGCGCCGTGAGCCATCCCGAGTCGAGCAGCCAACGCGAATACTGGAACCAGCGCGGAGGCGCGAGGTGGGTGCGCAACCACGCCCGCCTCGCGGCGCTGCTGCAGCCCTACGAAGATCTCCTGCTCGAGCGCGCGCAGCTGAAGAAGGGCATGGCGGTGGTCGACGTGGGCTGCGGCATGGGCTCGCTGACCGCGGCGGTGGCCAGGGTTTGCGGGCCGGCGAAGGTGTGCGGCGTGGACATCTCCGAGCCCATGCTCTGCGCGGCCCGAGCGGCCTGCCCAACGCTGCGCTTGCTCGACGCCGACGCCCAGACCTGGACCCCCTCCGAGCCCGTCGACCGAGTCCTGTCGCGCTTTGGGGTCATGTTCTTCCCGGACCCGGCCGCGGCCTTCGCCAACATGCGCGGCTGGCTCGGCGATGGCGGCCGCTTCGTGGCGCTCGTCTGGCGAGCCATGGCCCACAACCCGTGGATCCGCGACGCCGTCGAGGTGTTCGAGCGCCACGTATCGACGCCCAGCTACGCGCCCGGCGGGCCGGGGCCCTGGTCCCTCGCCGACCGCGACGCCCTCGCAGCCTTGCTGCACGAGTCAGGCTTTGGCGCCGTCGAGATCGAGGCCCAGAGCCTCACGCTGCGCGTCCAGGGCGACGCCGAGGCGGCGCTGAACTACTACTGCGAGTGGAGCCCGTCGGCGCGTTTGTTCGAGGCGGCCGACGCCGAGCAGTCGGCCGCTCTGCGCCGCGACTTCGAGGCCCTGGTCGCCGGGTCCTTCGACGGCGCGGGGATCGACCTGGGCAGCTCGGTGTGGGTCGTGTCGGCGAGCGCGGGGTAGGCGTCCGAGAAAGTGGACACCTCGTCGTCGAAGATGCGCGTGCGCAAGGAGGCGCCGAGCAGGCTCGGGATCCCGCGCCACTCGTCGAAGTCGTAGTCGAGGCGCTCGACGATCTCGACGGCCTTGGGGTCGTGAACCAGGCCCGAGGCCTTGCGGGTCTCCTCGGCGCGCCCTTCAGCTGGTCAGGGGCGCTGCGTCGAACCACTCGATGAGCGCGTCGCAGCGAAAGCGCAGCATGTGTCCGGCCCGGTGCGCGCCCGGGATCTCACCGCGGGCGGCGAGGTCGTAGATGGCCTTGCGGTGGACGCCGAGGAGCGCGGCGACGTCCTCGGGCTCGAGGTACTCGGGGGTCACGGCGGTGCTGGGCTGATGCATGGCGGGTTCTTCGATGGGCGAGGGGAGAGGGCGGAGTCAGCAGCCGATCGCTCGGCTCGCGGGGCCGGCTTCGTAGCCGTCCTGGAAGGCCTCCCAGATCACGCTGGCGACCACCGCGTTATCGAGCCCGCCCGAGACGGTGGGGCTGCGCTTGGCCTGGGTCCTCGGTAGCGACTCATGGATTCTCTCTGCACTTCAATTGACGATAATGAAATCCAAAATCAAATAATTTATTCTCTCCACTCGAAATCGGCCGATGAGAGCCTCTAGAGATGGATTTTTGGATTTCTTTGATATCGAATGTCAGATTTGAAGAGGTGTGCGGGTATCCCGCCAGTCTGCGAGAGCGCTCCTCATCGAACCGGATCACGCATCGAGCCGCCCCTGCCATCACGTGTCGAAGGCTCCGCTTGCCCACCCAACACCAGCCCTTCGTCAGGTTTTCGCAGACGCCACGCGACCGTGCGTGAGTCGTCCGCGCGGCTGTCCAGGTAGGTGGGTCGCGCCCCTCGGCCGCGAGCGAACGAGCGACCTTTCTGGACCCAGCTTCGATATACTGCGCGCTCGACCGAAGGAATCTCCTCCTGATGCGAACGCTGACCACCGCTCTCCTCCTCACTCTGATCCCGAGCATCGCCTGGGCCCACGAAGGGCACGCCGCTGGCTCTGGCTGGAGCCACCATGCTCTCGAGATCGGCGTGGCGATGATCATCATCACCGCCTTCGCCTTCGCCTTTACCCCCGCCCGCCAGGCCATTGGCCAGCGCAAAGACGCCTGAACCACCGGAGTCGACGCATGTTTGATCGAATCAAGAAATCCATCCTGGACGCTGCCCCCCGCGCCGAGGCCCACTGTGACGGCCCCTGCGGCATCTACGACCCCGCCGCGGCTCGCATCACCGGCGAGGCCGTCCGTTCGATGACCAAGAAGATCCTGGCGCTCACGCCCCCGGATCCCACCGACGCCGAGGCGGTCGCGCGCTACCACAACACCCTCAGCCGCTACGTGGCCATCAAGGAGGAGCAGGCCGAGCACACCAAGCGCGAGCTGCTGATCCTGTGGACCGACTACTTCAAGCCTCCGCACCTCGAGAAGAACCCCAACATCCACGAGCTGTTTTGGAAGGCGGCGAAGCTGTGCTCGGCCTGCAAGGTCGAGGTCAGCGCGCAGCACGCTGACGAGCTGATGGACGCCATCAAAGAGATCCACGACGTCTTCTGGGCCACCAAGGGCCGGGAGGTCGCCTGGGTCCTCGCTGGCGGATGAACCCAGACCCGCGACGGCCCTCCTGTAGGGTCCTTGGCGCGGAGCTGTGGGCACTCCTTCGGGGGGCTCGCACGCTCCGCGTCGTGCATGGTGAGAGCATGGAGCCGACCCTCGTGGCCGGCGACGTGCTGTGGATCGACACGCAGGTCAGCGGTCTGCCCGAGCTCGGCTCCCTCGTGCTCATCCAAGATCCCCAAGAGCCGACGCGCGACATGGTCAAGCGGGTCCGCTCTCACGGCGAGGCGAGCTTCTCCGTGAGCAGCGACGACCCGACCCAGGGCCGCGACAGTCGGCAGTTCGGCTCGCTGCGCCTGACCCACCTGCGCGGCCGCGTGGTCGGTGTGTGGTCGAGCGAGGGCCTCAAAATTCCAGGGTCGTCTTGAAGTAGACGGCTCGACCGGGCCGCTGGACGCCGAAGTAGTCGAAGGCCGTGCGATCGGTGAGGTTTTGGACCTCGCCGGTGAAGCTCAGCGCGAAGCGGTCGCCGTAGATCAGGTAGGTCATGGACAGGCCGTGGAGCAGCTGCGCGTCCACGGTCTGCTTGAAGGCCACGAGCCCGACGCTCTCCCAGCCGCGGAAAAACTCGTGCACGTAGCGGGAGGTCCAGGTGAAGGACAGCTGATCCCGCTGGGTGGCGAGGCTCGAGAACTGCAGGCGCGCGCTGCCGTTGGCGAACAGGTAAGGCCGGTTGGGGATCCGGTCACCCTCGAAGTCCCCGAACGCCCCCTCGCTCGAGACGTTGCGGAAGTCCTGGTAGGTGAGGTTGCCGTCGAGGGCGAGGTAGTCCCCCGGCGAGGTCCAGCCCGCGCCGGCCTCGACGCCCACGGAGCGGGCTTTGAACACGTTTTGATAGCTGAAGACCTGGTCGTTGCCGAGCAGCACGATGAGCCGATCAGCCTCGCGCCAAAAGCCGTTGAGGTCGAGGCGCCAGCCGCCGGCTTTGGTGTCGGCCTTGTCGAGGCTCAGGCCGAGGTTGGCGTTGTGGCTGGTCTCGGGCTCGAGCTCGAGGTTGGCGACGATGCGCGTGCCGTTGCCAAAGATCTCGTCGGGCCGGGGCATGCGGGTCGCCCACTCGTAGGAGGCCTTGGCCCAGATCCACGGCGCGAAGCGGTAGCGCAGGGTGTCGCCGAAGCCGAAGCGGACCGTGTCGCGGTCGCGCTGGCGCGGGTCGCCGCCGGGCAGCTCCTCTTCGCTGCGCGCGAGCTGGACGTAGTTCTTGCCGAAGGCCACGTTCTCGAGGCGCTCGTCGAGGACCGTGAGGGTGTAGGCCAGGCCCGAGACCACGGTGCTCAGGTCGCGCTGGAAGGTCAGCGGGTCCCGGGCCTCGGGGTCGTCGAGGGTCCGGTCCTCGCCGCCCCGGGTCACGAAGGTCGGCGCGACCGAGAGGCCGAAGCCGTGGGCGGCGAAGGGCTGCCACTCGACGTTGGCGCGCAGGTAGGCGGTGTGCTCCCAGATCGCCTGGTCGACGGGGCCGATGCCGATCTCGCCGGGCTGGGGGCGGTCGAGGATGCACTGGCCGAACCAGTCGTAGACGCACTCGCCCATGTCGCTAAAGTCGGTCTTGGCCCAGCTGTAGCCGGCGACGGCGTCGAAGTCGACGTGGCGGGCGAAGGCCTTGCGGTACTCGAGGTTGGCCCCCGTCGTCAGGTGCTCGGTCTCGACCTCGCCGTAGGGCACGGTCATCACGACGTTGTGCTGGATGTCCTTGCGGGCGTAGGTCCCGAAGCCGCGGACGATGAAGCGGTCGGCCCAGCGCACGTCCACGGCCCCGAGCTCGAGGCGGCCGCCGCCGGCGAGGTAGCCGTCGTGGAAGCGGTAGATCCGGGCCGGGCTGAGCTGGCCCTGCATGTCCGCGACCTCGACGTCGATGGGGTAGTCGTTGGCGGTCGTGTCGAAGAAGCCCGAGACCCGGGCGAACAGGCCGATGGGGTCGAGGCGGCTCTGCAGCGAGCCGGTCAGGCGGTGGGTCTGGAAGGAGCCGCCCTGGTAAGACACCGCGCCGTGGGTCCCCGGGCCGGGCGGACGGCTGGCCAGGTTGACCGCGCCGCCGAGGGCGTCGGAGCCGTAGCGGATCGGGACCACGCCGCGGTAGACGTCGACGCGGTCGACGAGGTTGACGGGCACGTTGGCGAGGCCGACCCCGGCGGGGAAGCCCGAGAAGCCGAGGGGGACGCCGTCGAGGAACAGGCGGACCTGGTCGCCGGTGAGCCCGTTGAGCGACAAGCGCGTGCTCGAGCCCAGCCCGCCGCCGCGACGGATCGCCACGCCCTGGGAGCGCGCGAGCACCTCACCGAGGTCGGCGGCCTCGCGCTTGGCGGTCTCGGTGTCGATGACCTGGACGGCTTCGGCGGACTGGGCGAGGCGCTCGCCCTCGTCCTGGCGCTCGACGACGATCTCCTCGACGTCCTGGTCTTCGCGGGTGTCGGGGGCGTCGGTCGGGGGCGGCCCAAAGAGCGCGAGTGCGAGCGGGGCGACGAGCATGGTCGAGCCCGGAGTCTCATGAACTTGACTTTAATTTTCAATTGGTGGCAGCGCGAGTTAGGTCTCAGTGACTCATAACGTTGTCACTCAGTGGGCGTTGAGATCTGATTTCAACGGCGCGAAGCCCTCAGCCGTTGTCCTCGAAGTAGCAAAAGTCGATCAGGAAGGTCGCCGCGAGGGTCAGCGTGCGCAGCTGGGGCGTCATCGCCGGACCAAACTCGACGCCGAAGGTGTCGGCGTCGGTCATCGCCTCGCGCAGCAGGCCTCCCCACTGCTTGCTGATCTTCCCGACCTCGCTGCCCCCGGCCATGACCTTGAAGGTCCACGGGCGGAGCATGGGGCCGTGGAGCTGGGCGACCTCCTTGCCGCTCGCGTCGAGGATGGAAAAGCGCTTGGCGAGCAGGGACCAGCGCTGCTGGATCGCGCCCTGGGCGACGCCCTTGCCGTCGAACACGTCGAGACGGGCCAGGAACCATCGCCACGGACGGTCGAGCTCGAGCACCGAGGCGCCGCGCGCGTCTCGGATTGAGATCTTGAAGGGGCGGGAGGACTTGAGGGCCGAGCGGACCAAAAAACCCATGACGCCGTCCTTCCCGGACTCGGCGGCGTAGAGCATGGTCCCGCCGGTGGGCGACTCGATGGCGTAGTTGTTGCGCGACTCGAGGTCGGTGAACATCTCCGTCAGCTCTTTCTTTTGGCGGACGACGAGGGAGTCCGAGCGAATCACCGCGGGCAGGCTCATGGCCCGAGGATATCAGCGCGGGCGAGACCCTCGGGCGGCCCATCGACGCCGAGCACGGGCAGACGCCCCTGCGCACGAAAGCCCCCGAAGCCGAGGGCTCCGAGGGCTCCGAGGGCTGACAGGGCATCGCTCGGTAGGGCTCAGAGACTGTCAACGGATCCACGCCCCCGCTCGCGGGGGCGACCCGATGCCCTACCGAGAAAGGCAGCCGCCCACGGGTTCAACGCCAGCTGAGTCCGTGGACGACGCTTTCCTGGATCATGGGTCCCGGCGCGGCCGGGGTGGGCGACTGCTAGAAGCCTTCGGCGAGCTCGAGGAGGATCTCGCCGAAGTAGGCCGGGCTGTTGTCGAAGGTCATCGGCTCCGGGGTCGCGCCGGTGTAGTCGATGCCCTCGAGGGGCACGAAGGTGCCGCCGTCCTCCATGTAGAGGTTGAGCCAGATGTAGTACTCGCCGGTCTGCAAGAAGGGCGTGATGACCAGCGGGTAGCGCTGGTTGGGGCTCAGATCCGGGGCGTCGATCTCGGCCAGGATGGCGTCAGGGGGGCCAGCCGGGGGGATGGTGGTGTAGAGCGCGACGGCGAGGGAGCGGGTCTCGCCCTCGAAGGTGCTCGGGATCAGGATGTCGCCGCACAGGGAGAACATCTCGTCGCAGATCGGGTCGTCCATGGCGCTGGGGCCCTCGAAGGGACCGTTCTCGCCGGTGGTCTCGGTGTCCTCGCCGTCCTCCGAGGTCTCGGCGTCCTCGCCGACGTCCTCGGCCTCGTCGCCGTCGTCCTCGGCCTCGTCGCCGGTGTCCGAGTCGCCGACCATGTCGTCTTGATCCTCGCTGGAGTCGCAGCCCAGGGGGCCGGCGAAGACCAGGCCGAGGGCTAGGCCGAAGCCGAGGATGGGGTGATGCTTGGTGTCGGTGATCATGGCGCTGCGCTCAGTAGGTGAAGGTGCAGTTGAGGATGCGGCGGCCCATGAAGTCCGTGGAGCCGAACAGGCGGTAGGTGGTCCCGGGCACGAGCTCGGGGGCGTCGGCGGTCTCGGGCACGGCCTGGCGGGCGCCCTCGGGGATCTCACCGATGGCGACGGCGCCGGACTCGATGGGCTCGGCCTCGGTGTTGACGTAGAGCGCCCACACCGTGCCCTCGGGGCGGTCGAGGCTCAGGGGGAAGCCGGGCGTGAGCGAGTCTTCCTCGAGGACGTAGATTTGGCGCAGGGCGTCGCCGTTCCACACGATCTTGCCGTCCTCGATGCCCTCGAAGGGCGAGATGCACTCGTTGGGCTCCTTGAACAGGCCACCGAACAGAGCGTCGAACTGCGCCTGGCCCTCGACCATGTCCTCCTCGCCGCCGCCCCGGCGCTCGAACTCGCGGGTGAAGAACTCCCGCATGCGCTCGGGGTCGGTGGTCGGGAACAGGGTCTCGGTGCGGTCGTAGCCGTGGTTGTCGGCGGGGTCGAGCTTGCCGAACCACTTGTGGTCTTCGAACATGCCCGCGCCCATGGCCAGCTGCGCGTTGGTCATGGTGTCGGTCCACACCGCGGGCGCCGACACGTCGAAGCCCGAGGTGTTGCCGCTCTGGAGATCCGAGCCGTGGCAGCAGCCGCAGCCCGAGGCCTCGATCTGCTCCTCGACCCACTCGAGCTCGACGACGTACTCGGGGTCGTCGAGCAGCTCCATGGGCGACTCGTACTTGCGGGTCGGCTTGGCGAACCACGACGGGCCCTGGGTGAAGGGCGTCTCGCAGCTGAGCACGTCGTTGAACATCATGCCCTCGGGCACGGAGCCCGCGAACAGGTCCCACACGCACAGCTGCCCGTCTTCGAGGGTCGCGTCCGCTGGCAGGTCGGGGAAGTCCTCGGCCGGGAAGCAGACCTTCTCCGGGTAGACGAAGGTGCCCCCGACGAGTCCGCCCTCTGGAGGAGGGATGTCATAGTCTGTCCAAGGATTGACCTCGGGATCGATGCTGTTGGGGTCCTCTACATCGTCGCCGCAAGCTGCGCCCGAGAGGCCGAGGGTCAGGACCGGGATGAGGATAATAACGCGTTTCATGCGATCTGAGCGCCTTTGATTGAGTGGTCTATCAGGTCAAAGATATTCGTCAAGGGGTGTGTGAGGCAACTCCCCAAAGGCGTGCAGGGCGCCGTGCGGGGATCTCGCATGGCAAGGTTTGTTTATAGATGTGCGGCTCTGTCGCACCACGAGTTGGGCCGCGCTGGCTCGTAGGCTCGATCCCCTCGCGGTCGCGCTCCTCGATAGCCTCGAGTGGAGCAGCGCGCTCGAAGATGAAGACCAAGCATGCCAGCCCTAGCGAACAGCCTCACCTTTCCCCGGGCCCGTGCGGCCCTCATCGCGCTGGCCTGCCTCGGGCCGGCTTGCGACGAGGAGCCGGAGCCCGACCCCTACGCCGAGCGGGTCCGCGCAGACATCGAGGCGTGCCAGGCCGCGCTGCTCGAGCTCGCCCACTGCGGACCCGAGCCGGAGTGCTTCCCGAACGTCAGCATGGACATCCCCTTCTCGCTCGAGGTGCTCGCGGGCTGCGCGATCTCGGCGTGCGCGGCGGAGAGCCCGGAGGAGGTGGATCAGTGCCGCTACGAGGTCGCGACGATCCCGGGGCCCACGTGCGCGGCCGCGCGGAGCTTGTGCGAGTTCGGGGACCTCGAGGACAGCTGGGCCGCGCTGGACGGGGCCGCGTCAGGGTGAGCCCGCCGCGGCGAGCCGCCGTCGCCGGAGACCGAGCAGGGCCAAGAGCGCCAGGCCGCCCCAGAGAGGGGCCCCACGATCCCCGCCCCGGGTCACCGCACAACCTCGGACGTTCGGGTCGTCGAGGGGCTCCAGCTCGACGCGCTCGATCGCGCTCCAGCCCGAGAAGTTGCCGGCCAGGTCGACGGTCGCAAAGCGGACGTCCGCGCTCTCCCCGTAGTTGGCCTCGGGCCAGCTCGTCCGGCAGGTCTGGTTGCCGACGCTCACGTCGGTGGTCTCGTAGTCGATGTAGTCGATGGTCGAGGCGTCGGCGAGGGGCGCGGGCGCCTCGGCGTCGAGGTCGACGACGCCGTCGGCGTGCACGTCGATGATCGTGAACAGGCCGTCGTGCTCGACGGCGTACTCGACGTAGTGGTCCGCGCCGCAGCTGCCCAGATCATCGTGGTGGAACTCCTCCCCGCGGGTCGCGACGACGGGCGGGGGGGCGTCGGTGTCGGGCCCCTCGCCGACGGTGAAGCTGGTGGTCACGTCGAAGTAGAGCTCGGGGCAGTTGAGCTGGAAGGTGTAGCTGGCGTCGGCCTCCAGGGGGGCGAGGGGCGTGATCACGGCGCTGTTTTGGAAGGCCTGGTGGTCGTAGGGGACCTCGCCGTCGGGGCCGACGAGGGCGGGCAGGGGGACGTCGCCGCAGTACGCGGACCAGGACTCGAAGAAGAAGGCGCCGTTGAGGATCCAGACCTTGGTGTTGGTCGGCGCGACCGTGTCGGCGGGGTAGATGTTGATGATCTCGCTGCACGAGCAGGCTTGCGCGGCTCGGGGCGCGGCGAGGAGGGCCAGGGCGGCGAGGGGGAGCACGGCGACGCGACGCATATCGATGGACCAGACCATGCACGCATGGTGCCAGGGGGACGCTCGGGCTGTCGCGCGGGTTTTTGAGCGGGTCTTCGAGCCTTGGCCGTCGCGGGGGCGCCAACTTCGTTGTCGAGGCCGGCAGCGGCGTGGTCAGCCGGGTCAGCCCAGGCTGCCGCCGCCGAACACCCCGAGGGCGCGGAGCAGCCAGGCCGCGTCGGCGGTGTGCAGCACCGTCGGATCGCTGGGGTCGGCCTCGTTCCCAGACTGGGTGCTGCGGTCCCGGGCCATGGTCATCAGCGCGCCGTCGATGGCCCCGGACAGGCGCGTGGCGATGAGCATGCACGAGCGGTGCAGCACGCGGGCGAGCTTGTCGGGGGCGCCGTGCCAGTGGTCGAGCTCCCGGGACAGGGCCCGGCGCAGCTCGGCGTCGAGCTTGGAGGCGGTCAGGCCCCGGGACGCGAGGGTGTCGACGAGGCCCTTGGCGGTGTCCGACTGCGGCTCGTGGCGCGGCTTGACCAGGGCCGTGAGCGCGTCGAGGAGGTCGGGCAGGGGGATCGGGAAGTTGTCGAAGGTGATCGCCAACCCCGTGGCCAGGGCGGCGGCGGCGTAGGCCATGCGGTAGCGACGCTCGGGCTCGGGGACGTCGATGAAGTCCTCGTTGAGCACGATGGTCGGGCGCGAGAGGTTGCGGATGCCGACCCCGCCCGGGAGGCTGTCCTCGGTCACGGCGACGTGGATGTCGAGGGCCAGGGCCTTGCGCCACGGGGTCACGATGCGCGTGCCCTGCTGCACGGCGCTGCGCTCCTTGGCGGTCCGGGCCGCCCGCGCGTTGCCCAGGCGCCCGCGGATGCCGCTGAGCTGCGGGCGCAGCTGGAGCAGGACGTCGCGCAGGGCCCCGCGCCACTCGAGGGGGATCCAGGCCGGCTCGTGGATGGGCTCGCGGGGCAGCTCGCTCGCGGGCAGGCGCGTGGTCAGCACGGGCACGGGGCCGCTCGGCGCCATGTAGGCGGCGATCTGGTAGAGGTTGCGGGCCAGGGCCATGCGCCGAAAGGCCTCGTTGAGGCGCGCCAGACCCAGGGCGAGGCCGGCCTGCACGGGCTGGCCCGCGGCCCAGGCCCCGAGCTCGTCGAGCAGCTCTTCGGTGCCGCCGCACAGGGCCGCGGCGGCGCTGAGCAGGGCGTCGAGGCGGGGCAGGGGGCCCTCGCGGGCGATGCCGTCGAGGAGCTGGGCCGTGGCCGGCCACAGCACGCGCTGCCGGACGTCGCGCTCGTGGCGGTCGCCGATCGAGCGGGCCAGGGTCCGCTTGCCGCGGAGCACGGCCTCGGTCAAGGCGGCGTAGAGCAGGGCCTCGTGGGTGTCCCCGGCGATCGAGCGCAGCTCGATGGCGAGCTCGAGCACGCGGTCGTGGTCGTTGTGGGTGAACACCAGCGGCAAGAGCACGGACCGGGCCTCGGTGCTGGTCGTCGACACGGCCCGGGCGCGCTCGAGCAAGCGGCGGGCGGCGAGCATGGAGTCCTTGCCCGCGCTCGCGCTGCTCCCGCTGCTGCCCCCACCACCTTGGGTCGCGTCGCCGTGGTCGAGGTGGACCTGGGCCGCGCGGGTCAGCCAGTGGGCCTGCTCGGTGGTCTCGATGGTCAGGTTGGCGAGCTGCTCGAGGGCGCGGGCGAGGGCGCCCCAGTCCTCGGCCTGCTCGAGCAGCTCGGCGTAGAGGCGGGTCAGGCCCTGGTCCGAGGGCTTGTCGAGCAGCGCGGTCCGGCAGGTCGCCCGGGCGTCGACGAGGTTGCCGACGGCGCGCTGGGCCCGGGCGAGCTCGAGGGCCACGTCGGCGGCGCGGTCGGGCCAGTGGCGCCGGCACAGCTCCAGGCGCTCCTCGAGCAGGGGGATGCGGTCGTGGGTGCGCCCGGCGGCCTCGAGCAGGCCGTCGAGGAGGTTGAGCGCGGACAGGCGCAGGTCCACGGGGGCCTCGCCCGCGAGCAGCTGGCGGAGCACGCCCTGGGCCTGCTCGCGCCGCTCGAGGCGGAGCGCGGCCTCGGCCAGGCGCAGGGTCAGCAGCGGCGGGCGCTGGCGCGGGGACAGCTGGCTGAGCTCGTCGCAGATGGTCTGGTCGACCTCGCGCTCGTCGCTGGCCCCGGCGATGTCGCCGAGCAGCTTGGTGGCGGGGGCGTGGGTCGGGTCGCGGTCGAGGGCCCGGCGGACCACGGCGACGGCGAGCTTGGGGTCGCGCAGGCCCGACCACGCGAACCGGGCCGCGGCGCTGAGCAGGCTCGCGGCCTCCTCGGAGTTGCCCGTGCGCGCGGCCAGGTCCTCGTAGAGGTTGACGATGCGCCCGTAGTCGCCGGACTCGGCGAACACGTTGCGGAGCACGGCCAGGGCCGGGGTGCGGTGCTCGGGCACGTCGTCGTCGAGGAGCTCGTGGGCGAGCTCGAGCTGGTCCTTGGTCAGCTGCTCGACGGCCTCGCGCTCGTCGAGGGTGCGCGCGATGTCCCGCAGCCGGCCGAGCAGTTCGAGGCGCTCGGTGGGGTCCTCGCTGGCCTCGAACTCGGCGCGCAGCGCCTTGCGGCGCTTGCGAAGATCGAACTCGCCCTGATCAATCTCGACGATCTGCTGGTAGCGCGAGGCGACGTGGGCGCGCAGCTCCGGGGGCACGTCGTCGTAGGCGGTCGCGGCCTTGGCCGCGGCGATGGCCGGGGGCAGGGTGTCGTTGCGCAGGTGCAGCTCGGCGGCGATGAGCAACAGCCGGGCCCGGGCGGCGTCCTCGATCTTTTCTTCGGGGCGCCCGGGGCTGCGGGCGAGCTGCTCGAGGCGGGTCGCGGCCTCGCCCGGCGCGGGCAGGCGGCCGACGATGGCGATGGCGCGGTTGACCACGACGACGTCGGTGGCGGCCTGCTGGATCGCCGCGGCGAGGTTGCGTAGGGCGCTCTGGGCGTCGCTGAGCCGGTCGAGGTAGGTCTCGGCCAGGTCGAGGTGGGTCAGGGCCCGGCGCGGCCCCGGGGGCAGCTCGCGGATGGCCAGGAAGTACATGTGCGCGACGATCGACCACTCGCTGCGCGCGGTCGCGAGGTCGAGGAGCATCTGCCGGGCCTGGGCGTGCATGGCGTCCGCGCCGATCGCCTCGAGCAAGAGCGCCCGGGCCCGCTCGCCGGCCTCGGACATCGGGTCCTCGCGGAAGTCCGCGGCCAGGACCATGGCCTGGCGGTAGCCGACCTCGGCGCGCATGCTGCTCGACAGCGGCAGGGCGGCGAGGCGGTCGAGGACGGCGCTCTGATCCTCGCCGCGGTCCATCCGATCGTAGAGCCGGGCGAGCTCGAACAGCGCGCGCTGGGACTCGGGGGCGCGCTCGAGGGCGAGGCGGAGCACGGCCTCGGCCTCTGGCTCGCGCTCGAGCTCGATGAGCGCGCGGGCGGCCGAGGCCGCGTCGTCGGCCGCCCGGTCGTCGGGCAGCTGGGGGCTGGTCGCGGCCTTGGACAGGGGCTCGACGGCGTCCTCGAGCCGGCCCTGGCGGGCGAGCAGGCGGCCCAGACCCTCGAGGGCGTTGGCCAGCTCGCCGTCGATCTCGAGGGCCTCCCGGTAGCGCCGCTCGGCCTCGAGCTCGTGGTCGTCGTGGGGCGAGAGCAGGTCGGCGAGCAGGGCCAGGAGCGAGGGCTTGTAGTCCTCGCGCAGCTCGGGCAGGCGCAGCAGCAGGCGGTTGCGGACGTTGATGACCGAGTCCGTGCCCGCGAGCAGGACCCGGGCGCGGCCGCCCGCGCGGGGGTTCTCGAGGGGGTTGGCCAGGTAGGCGTCGAGGAAGAAGCGGGCCGCCTCGTGGGGCCGGCGCAGGGGGCCCTCGAGCAGCTCGCCGATGCGGAAGTCGGCCTCGGCCTTGCGGTCGAAGTCGCCGAGCTGGGCGAGCTTGCGCGAGCGCACCGTGAGGATGCGGACCAGGTCGTCGTAGCGCTGCTGGCTGCGGTACCAGCGGGCCAGGGTCGCAAGGCCGGCGTCGGGCAGGGCGTCGAGCTGCTCGAGCAGGACGTAGACCCGGGCCGTGCGCTCGCCGTCGTCGCCGTGCTCGCCCAGGGCCTGGGCGAGGCGCTGGAGCAGGTGCAGGCGGGGGTTCTCGGCGTTGGGCAGGCCGGGGAAGCGGCGCCGGGGATCGGCGAGGCCGCGCAGCTCGGCCGTCAGCTCGCCGTCGAGGTGGGCGATCAGGGCGCTGTAGCGACCGCGGCGCTCAAGCACGTCGGCGAGGGCCAGCTGCAGGCGATCGCTGAGGCGGTAGCTCGCGCGCTGGGCCAGCTCGAGGGACACGGCGTGGGTGCCGAGGCTCGTGGGCGGCGGCGGCGGGACGAGGGGCAGGGTGCCGCTCTCGGAGGCGGCTGGCTCAGGCTCGGGCTCGTCGCTCTCGACGATCGCGTCGAACAGCGCGTCGGTGTCGAGCTCGGTCGCCTCGGACATCTCCGAGAGCTCCGACGCCGCCCCGCCGTCGGCCAGCAAAAGCACCGTCGACAGCTCCTCGAGCAGGTCGGGGCGCTCGCTGAGCTGGGCCTGGAGCTGGCGCTCGCTCAGGCTGTCGAGGTTGTCGAGGGCCAGGCGCAGGGAGCTCTCGGCCCGGGGCAGGGCGTCGACGCGGTCGCGCAAGATGGCCGCGATGCGCTCGAGGGTGAGCACGCGGTCGAGGCCCTGCTGGCGGGGGTACTCGCGCTCGAGCAGCTCGACCAGGGCGGTCCAGCGCTGGCGCTGCTCGTAGAGCTCGGCCAGGGCCGCGACCGCGCCGGCGCGCCCCGGGGCCTCCTCGTTGACGGCCTCGAGGTCGGCGATGGCCTCTTCCAGCCGACCGAGGGGCTCGGTCAACAGGCGGGCGCGCTCTTCGAGGGCCTCGACCCGGGCGCTGCCGGCCGTGCGGTTGGCGATGGCGGCCAGCATGCGCACGCGGTGCTCGGGGTCGCCGGCGAGCTGCTCGAGCTCGCGCAGGCGGTCGCGGGTCCGGGCCTCGTCGGGGACCCGGCCCAGGATCTTGCGCAGGAGCTTCTCGGCCAGGTCGTGCTCGCCCGTGGCCAGGGCCGCGTCGGCGGCTCGGTGGCCCAGGGCGGCGAAGGCCACGGCGCCCATGGGCACGAGCTCGAGCACCGAGAGGCTCAGCTCGATGGCCCGGTCGAGCTGCGGCTTGGCGTAGTAGTGGTCGAGGAGCGGGAGCATCAGGTCTGGGTCCTCGGGGGCGAGCTCGAGGGCCCGCTCGAGGTGACCGATGGCCGCGTCCGGGTCGCCGAGGATGTCGGCGCACAGGTGCGCGAGGTGCTTGAGGTCGGCGACGCGGCGGGCGTCGTCGGTGTCCATGGTGACCCGCAGCTCGAGCAGCTCGAGGGCGCGGGTCCAGTGCTTGGCGTCCTCGAGGGCGTCGACGAGCACGGCGAACTCGGCGTCCTCGCTCCACTGGACCCGGGCGCGGCGGGCCAGCAAGGCGGCGGCGTCCCGGCGCTCGAAGAGCTGGCCGAAGCCGACCCACAGCATGGCGCGGCGGTTGGGCGGGAGGTGATGGCGCTGCTCGAGGCGCGCGGCGAGCTGCTCGAGGGTGGTGTCGGCGTGGATCAGCCGGGCCTCGCGGTCGACGCCCGCGAGCTCGACCTCGACGTGGCCGAGGATCAGCGCGTGCAGCTCGGGGCTCGCGGGGTGCTCGACCAGGGCGCGGTCGCGGAGCGACTCGACCTCCGGAGCGATCTCGTCGAGGCCCAGGGCGACGGCGCGCATGCCCAGCTCGAGCAGCAGGGCGAGGTGCCCGGGGTCGCCGCGGTACATCGCGGTGGTCTCGAGGGCGGTCCAGCGCGGGGCGAAGGCCGGCGGGATGTGGGCGACGGGCAGGACGTCGCCGTCTCGTTGTTCGCGGGCCGCGTCGGCGTCGACGAGGGCCTGCTCGACCACGCCGAGGACCACGTCGAAGTAGTCGGAGGGGGCGCTGTCGAGGAGCTGCAAGGCGGCGTTGCGGAGGTTGAGGGCGGTGACCGCCGGGGCGCGCTCGGCCAGCATGCCCAGGCGCCGACCGGTGGCCTGGAAGTCGTGCTCGAGCATGCGCAGCAGCCGGGACACGAGGGCCTCGGTCTCGTCGGAGGCCCGGGCGGCGAGGAGCTCCTCGTCGATCTCCGACAGCTCGTCCTCGACCAGGCCGAGCTTGCGGATCGCCCACTCGCGCAGGTCGAGGAGCTCGGGCGAGGCCGCGCGCTGGGGGCTCATGCGATCGAGCTGGGCGAGCAGGCGCTCGGCGTCGCCGAGCTCGACGGCCGTGAACGCGAGCTCGGCCGCGAGGCGATCGCGGCTGGCGGTGCGAGCGGTGCTCGTCTCGGCCGCGTCCGTCGGCTGCGAGAGCGCCGCGATCGCGCTGTCGAGGGCGTCGGCGTAGCGGGTCTGCTCCCCGGTGGCCACGCACAGGTCCTTGAGCGCGGACATCAGCAGGGCGTCGTCGGGGTGGTCGAGGAGCGCGGACTCGACCAGGCTCAGGCCCTCGTCGCCGCGCCCGAGGGCGATGGCGAGGATGCTGGCCTCGAGGCGCATCTCCATGGCGCCGAGCCGCCCGTCAAAGGCGGCGCGCAGCTGGGCCCGGGCCTGGGCCTCGCGCTCCCAGGCGAGCTCCCGGCGCTGGCGCATCTCCGGGCGCAGGGCCGCGGGCACGCCGGCGTCGAGGGTGTCGATGTCCGTGGTCAGCGGGTCGACGCCGGTCTCGACCAGGGCCAGCCACGCCGCCGCGACCTCGCGGTGCACGGCGGAGTGGGGCGGGGCAGCGGCGGCGGCCCGCTCGAAGGCGCGGATCGCCAGCTCGACGCGCTCGGGCGCGGGCTCGCCGGGGGTGCCCTCGCGGTGGCCGAGCAGGGTGTGGGCGCGGCCGGCCTCGAGCAAGAGCTCGGTCCGGGACTCGGGGGCGCTGCGGGCCGGCTGCTCGAGCAGGGCCTCGATGGCGCGCAGCTGGGCCTCGGGGTCGTCGGCCGCGATCGCCAGCTCGCGCAGGCGCTCGAGCACGCTCAGCTCGCCGGGCTGGATCAGCAGGGCGCGCTCGAGCAGG
>NZ_ABCS01000038.1 GCF_000170895.1 Plesiocystis pacifica SIR-1
GTCGACGGAGGGGTCGGCTTCGGTGGGCGTTGGGGCGGCTCCTCGCGCTGGGGGATCCGACCCCCTTGCCCCTTTTGTGCCCGTCGTGGTGCGGAGGTTGTTGGCTCCGACTCGACGTGGGAGCGGGGGTCTTGGGGCTAATCGTTGGCGTCGAGGTCGGCGCGGATGCGGTCGGTCTCGGCTGCGCCGTACTCGCTCTCGATGACGAGTCGGTAGCCGCGCTCGTAGGTGTAGGCGTCCGGGCCTGGGGCGGATGAAGGGGGCGAGGGCGGCCATGGCTTGGCCGTAGTCGTCGAAGGGGTCGCGGTCGACGAGCAGTTGGCCGTCGCGTTTGACGGACAGGTAGTACATGGCGGTCAGGTGGCCGCGGCGATGCGCTCGCGCAGCTTCACGAGGGCCTGGATGTGGGCGTAGTTGGTTCGGCAGCAGCCGCCGATGAGGCGGGCGCCGAGCTCGAACCAGCGCTCGGCGAGGGCGGCGAATTTGTTCGGCTCGAGGGCGGCGCCGGACCAGCCGCGATCGATCCAGCGCTCGCCGGAGTTGGGGTAGGCGACGAGGGGGCGATCGGTGCAGGCGGCGAGGACCTCGAGGGCGGGGGCGACCTCGCGGGGGCCGACGCAGTTGACCCCGAGGGCGGCGACCTTGGGGTGGTCGGTGAGGGGGGCGAGGGCCTTGGTCAGCGGGGTGCCGTCGGCGAGGCGAACGCTGCGGTCGGGGCCGGGCGGACTCAGGGAGGCGGAGATCCAGGCGCGCGGGAGGGTGTCGCCCAATTCGGTGAGCAGCTCGGTGAGCAGCTCGGCGAGGGCGGCGAGCTCGACAGCGTCGGGGAAGGTCTCGAAGGCGATGAGGTCGGGCCCGGCGGCGGCGAGCTCGAGCAGGCGAGGGCGGTGAAAGTCGGCGAGGGCCTCGACGCTCAGGCCGTAGCCGCCGCGGTACTCGGAGCCGTCGGCCAGGTAGGCGCCGTAGCTGCCGACAGACGCCGCGATGAGGGGCCGGGGAGCGTTCGCTTCGTCGGCGGCGGCTCGGGTCAAGGTCACGCTCTCGCGCAGCAGCGCCTTCGCCCGTGCCTCGCTCAGGCCCTTGGCTCGAAGCCCGGGGAGGCTGGCCTGATAGCTGGCTGTCGCGAGGATGTCGGCCCCAGCGTCGCGCCAGCGCCGGTGCACCGTCCGCAAGGCCTCCGGGTCATCGAGGAGCAGCCGGGCCGACCACAGCGGGTCGTCGAGGTCGCAGCCGCACGCTTCGAGCGAGGTCGCCAGCCCGCCGTCGAGGACGGCGAAGGGTTCACGCGCGAGCAGCCTGTCGAGTGCATCCATGCCGTCGGCTTCGGCGCTCACGCGCGGGCCTGCTTTGCCGGGCGCAGCTTGGCCTCGAACAGCTCGAGCACCCGGTCGAGGGCGCGCCGGGTGGGGTGGCCGTCCTCGTCGACGAGGTGCTCGGTCAGCACGCTGTGGGCCGAGAGCGGGTTGCCGTGGGGGTTGCCGCGGCTCGAGTCGATCTCGATGCCTTCGAAGTGCGGCCCCAGGCTCTCGCGCAAGCTGGCGAAGCGCCGCGCCGGGCACATGAAGTCGTGGGTGAAGCGCAGGCCGAGGACGGTCAGGTCCTCCTCGCGGCAGCGTGCGGCGACGCGCTCGAGCTCGCCGGGGTCGAGGTGCACGGCGCCCGCGTGGGCCGGGGTCACGGCGAAGGGCAGGGAGGGCTGGGACAGCACCGGGGCCTGCATGCAGGGGTCGAGGGCCATGGCCAGGGCGAAGTTGCCGGTCAGGCACATGCCGACCGCGCCCACGCCCGGGTCGTCGGGGCGCTCGGCGTGCATGGCCCGGGCGAGGGCGCGCAGCCACTCGGTCACCCGCGAGCGCTGGCCCCGGGACAGCACGGTGAACTCCCGCGCGACGCAGGCCTTGGCGATGATCTGGCCCATGTAGAGGGGGCTGGGGGGGCGCCCGGGCTCGCCGAAGAGATCGGGCAGCCAGACCCGAAAGCCCCGCTCGACCACGCGATCGGCGAACGCGACGACCTTGGGGGTGATGCCGGGGACCTCGGCCATGACGATCACCCCGGGGCCTTCGCCGCGGGTGTAGACGGTGCGCGTCTCGCCGGCGAACTGAAAGGGGCGCTGGCCATACTCGGCCAGCGCGGCGGGGTCGCGGGGCAGGGGGGTCGCCATGGACGGCGCGAGTGTACCCTCGGGCCGTGGCGAAGCCCCCGATCGTCGTCGACGACGCCGTCCCCCTCGCCGGGGAGGTGTTCACAAAGCTCGGGGAGGTCCACGCCTTGCCCTCGGGGGCCATCGACGCGGCCACGCTCGCCCGGATCGGCGCGCGAGCCCTGGTCGTGCGCAGCGTGACGACCGTCGACGCCGCCCTGCTCGACGCCTGCCCCGAGCTCGAGTTCGTCGGCACGGCGACGGCGGGCCTCGACCACCTCGACCTCGAGGCCCTCGCCGCGCGCGAGGTGGCGGTCGCGGACGCGGCCGGGTGCAACAGCCTGGCCGTCGCCCAGTGGGTCGCGGCGGCCTTGCTGACCACGCGGCCGCGCTGGCCCGAGGCGCTGCGCGAGGCCGGGGACGCGCCGACGGTCGGGGTCGTCGGCCACGGCCACGTGGGCTCGAAGGTCGCCCGAACGCTGCGCGCCCTCGGCTTCCCCGTGCTGGTCAGCGACCCCTTCGCGCCGCCCTCGGATCCGGCGGTCGCCGTCGACTTCGAGACCCTGTGGCGGCGCAGCGCCATCGTCAGCTTCCACGTCCCGCTGACCCGCGGCGGGCTGCACCCGACCGCGGCCATGCTCGCGCCCGTGGGCGAGGGCGGACCGCCGCTCGCGGGCCCCAAGCTCGTCGTCAACACCAGCCGCGGGCCCGTCGTACGCGACGCGGCCCTCGACCGACCGGACGTGCGCGCGGCGATCCTCGACGTGTGGGAGGGCGAGCCCGAGCCCGCCGCCGCGCGCCTCCGGGACCCCAAGGTGCTGCTCGCCTCGCCCCACGTCGCCGGCTACAGCCTCGACGCGAAGATCGACGCCAGCTTGGCCGTCGCGCGGCAGCTCGCCGCCCGCTGGGGGGCCGAGCGCGGGGCCTTCGAGCGCGGGCGTTGGCTCGGTCCGGCGGGCGTGGTCGAGGGGGGGACGAGCGCCGAGATCCTGAGGGCCGTCGTCGCCCTCGAAGCCGACGATCGCAGCGTCCGCGCGCTGGCCGAGCTCGAAACTGGCGGGGCAGGCGCGAGTCCACGGGCGAGGGCTTTCGAGGCGCTTCGGCGGGGCTACGCGCTGCGCCGGGAGTTCGGCGCCTGGGAGGCCGTGGGCGGCGATTCGCGCCTGGACACCCTGGGCTTTGGGCGAGCCAAAAAGGGCGCAGACCGCACGGGACCAAGCGAGCCGAAAACGGCGTTTTGACGCGCCTTTGGGCGAGCGGAGCTCGCGCCACGCGTCCAGGGAGGCCCGTGTGAGCCCCCTTGTCGCCAATGTGAACCGTTCGGTGCCCGCTCGGTACGATAAGCGCGGATGCCGGAGACCCCGAACATGGCCAACGACGACCGCTCGAATCTCCGCGCGCTCAGCCCCGAGCGCGCGCTCTTGACCCCCACCTGGGTCGCCTCGCTGGTTGTGCTCGTCGCCAACGACCACTGGCTCAAGGGCTCGGGCCTGCTGCCCGACGTCGCCACGGGCAAGCTCAGCGACTTCGCGGGCATGATCGTCGCGCCCGTGCTGCTCGCGGTGCTGCTGCGCGTGCGGACCCGTCGGGGCCTGCTCGCCTGCCACCTCGCCGTCGCCGGGGTGTTCTCCGCCATCCAGCTCTCGCCCGCCTTCGCCGGGCAGTGGTCCTCGCTGATGGCCGCCGTCGGTCACCCCTGGGCGATCACCTGCGACCCCACGGACCTGCTCGCGCTGCCCTTCCTGCTCCTGAGCTGGCGGCTGCTCGTGCCCGAGATGGAGGCCGAGCGCTCGCTCCTCGTCCCGCTGCAGCGCACGGCCATCGCGGCCCTGAGCGTGGTCGGGCTGTGGTCCACGGTTGCGACCTCGGAGATCGACGGGGGGATCGACGAGAGCAACGTGTGGTTCGAGGACGTGTTCGGGCGCGTCTACATCAACAACGCCAACGACTTCGACATCAGCTTGTTCATCCGGCCGCTGCGCGAGGACATCCACGTCGACTGCGACGACGTCGCCAGCGAGCCCGAGCGCCTGCTCGCCGACGCGGCCTTCGGCGAGGCCGAGCACTGGTCGCTGCCGCCGCGGACCAACGTCGCCATCGAGATGAACACCAGCCGCAAGTGCTCCGCGGCCCTGGTCGCCGGCGAGGGCATCCCGCCCCAGCTGATCTTCGTCGACAACGACGTCGTCGTGCAGCAGTCCTTCCCCGGTCAGACCCTCGACAGCGTCGACCTGCTCCCGCTCAACGGCATGGCCATCGAGTTCGGCGAGGGCGGCGGGACCTGGATCGGCGGCGAGACCTGGCGCTACACCCCGACCGACGCCGCCCCGGAGCAGCCGCAGAGCTGCGAGCCGATCGAGGGCGAGAGCCGCCTCGACTGGTCCGACGTCCCGGCCAACGGCCTCAACGCCCGCGTCGAGGGCCTCGACCTGGGCCCCGACGGCTGCTTCGAGTTCACCATGCAGCGCGTCGAGATCAGCGACGGCGTGGCGGTGGACATCGGCAACCTCGAGCCCTGGTACCTGTGCGCCCCGGAGGCGGCCGTGCCCTTCGCCGTCGGCGAGACCGTGCTCGTCGAGCGCTCCGCGGCCCTGGCCGACGCCGGGGTGGACGTGACCGAGCTCGACCCCGAGACCCTCGAGGTCGCCACCGACGAGCAGGGCCGAGCGCTCCGCATCGCCCGCTACATGCGCGGCGCCGCCGACCCGGGCGACATCGACACGGCCGTCGATCAGGTCCTCGTCGCCGTGCCCCGGGCGGGCTGCCCCTGGCTCGTGGCCGAGGCCTGCGCCACCGTCGAGCGCGGCGTGGACGTGGCCGTGCTCGGGGGCCAGAGCTTCTTCGTGCCCGGCGAGCCCGAGGTGTTCATGGACGAGGGCGACCCGCTCGCGGCCAAGGTCCGGACCGCGGTGCTGTCCTACGCCCGAGAGCGCGCCGTGCTCGACGGCAACTGCTCCCCGGGGTCGATGAGCCCGCCCTACGACATCGACCTGAGCGTCATCATCGAGCCCCTGAACTGAATCCAGCCGGACGCCTGAACCACCCCGTGCGCCGCCGCGACAACCTGCCCGTAGCCCCCATGGAGACCTTGACGATGAACCAGCCCAAGCAAGCCCGTCGCCCCCGCCTGGCCCTGTCGACCACCGCCCTCGCCGGTCTCCTGGCCCTGGCCGGGCCGAGCCTGGGCTGCGCCGACGCCGGCCTCGACAGCGCCGCGGGCTTCGGCGGCGGCGGCTCGGCCCTGGGCGGCGCCAACGCGGGCCAGGGCGGCGCCCAGGACTTCGGCCTGTTCCGCGAGATCCTGCTCGAGGGCGGCATCCCGGGGCCCGAGACCATCGACGACATGGGCTTCTTCGCCGAGCACCAGATCGAGCTGCCCGAGCCCACCTGCGGCGAGGACGTGTGCATCCACGGCAAGCTCGGCGTGATGGGCAACATGATCAACGGGGGCAACTGCACGGTCGTCGTCGTCGGCATGAACACGCCCATCGACCCCGCCGAGCTCGACCGCCCGCCGCTGAACCTGACCATCGCCGTGGACCTGAGCAAGTCCATGGAGGGCGAGCCCATCGATCGCGTGCGCCAGGGCCTGCTGCAGATGCGCGAGCAGCTCGAGCCCGAGGACCGCGTCACCCTGGTCGGCTTCGGCGACGAGGCCCAGGTCATCGTCGAGAACGCCGACAAGGACTCCGTCGAGCTGGCCACGGCCATCGCCGCCCTCGTCCCCTGGGGCTCCACCAACCTCTACGCCGGCCTGCGCACGGCCTTCGAGCAGACCGACCTCTACGCCCAGGAGGGCTGGCAAAACCGGGTCCTGCTCGTGTCCGACGGCGTGCCGACCACGGGCATCGTCAACTCCGACAAGATCGAGGGCCTGGCCGAGGCCTGGAGCGGCATGGGCTACGGGCTCACGACCGTCGGCATCGGCAACGACTTCGACATCGAGCTGATGCGCAACCTGTCCGAGCTCGGCAGCGGCAGCTTCTACTACGTCGAGGACCCCGACGCCGTCATCGAGGTGTTCTCCGAGGAGGTCCAGGCCTTCACCGTGCCCCTGGCGGAAGACGTCATCATCGACGCGACCGTGTTCGAGGGCTACGACCTGCGCGCCGTCTACGGCACCAAGCAGGTCGAGACCTGGGGCAACCAGGCGCTGATCGACATCCCGATCCTGCAGATCGCCCACCGCGAGGGCGCCAGCGACAACGAGAACGGCCGCCGCGGCGGCGGCGGGGCGATGATCTTCGAGCTGCTGCCCACCGGCGAGAGCCCCGGCGAGGTCGGCCGCCTCGAGTTCGAGTACACCGTCCCGGGCACCGAGGAGGTCGTCGAGCAGGTCGTCGAAATCTCCTCGCCCCTGGGCCCGTGGGAGCTGCCCGAGGACGGCTTCTTCGAGGCCGACGCCGTCGAGAAGAGCTTCGTCATGCTCAACATCTACGTGGGCTTCGAGATGGCCGCGAGCCGGGCCGCCGCGGGCGACTACGCGGGCGCGCTGACCGTGCTCGAGCCGCTGGTGCTGTCCGTCGAGGACTGGCTGAGCGCCAACGAGGACGAGGACATCGAGGACGACCTGTTCTACATCAACCTGTTCATCGACAACCTCGAGGCCCAGGGCGGGGCGACCAACTCGCCCAACCCCGTGCCTCCGGACCCTTGGCCGAACGACTAGTTCAAACGGCAGGACTCCCAAGGGGAGTCCTGTCGTTCGAGCTAGTCTCTAGGTTTGAGGAGAGCTTTCGCAGGCCCTCCCCCGTGCCGGCAAAGCCGTCCCGGGTCCCCCTCCCCGGCGGTCGGGCCGAGGCCCTCCTGGTCT
Organism: Plesiocystis pacifica SIR-1; assembly: GCF_000170895.1. GTDB lineage: Bacteria > Myxococcota_A > Polyangia > Nannocystales > Nannocystaceae > Plesiocystis > Plesiocystis pacifica. Next base: position 6,957 of record NZ_ABCS01000038.1, read on the forward strand.
CGTAGCAAGGAGCTTCGTTGGCGCGAGGGGCTTGTCTCTGGGCTTGATGGGGGGCCTTCGCAGAGCCCTCCCCCGTGCCGGCAAAGCCGTCCCGGGTCCCCCTCCCCGGCGGTCGGGCCGAGGCCCTCCTGGTCTCGTAGCAAGGAGCTTCGTTGGCGAGGGGCTTGTCTCTGGGCTTGATGGGGGGCCTTCGCAGAGCCCTCCCCCGTGCCGGCAAAGCCGTCCCGGGTCCCCCTCCCCGGCGGTCAGGCCGAGGCCCTCCTGGTCTCGTAGCAAGGAGCTTCGTTGGCGCGAGGGGGCTTGTCTCTGGGCTTGATGGAGGCCTTCGCAGAGCCCTCCTCCGTGCCGGCAAGTTGGAGCGCCCTCAGTCGGCTTCGACGCTGGCGATCGCGGCGACGTTGGCGACCAGCCAGGCGGACGCGGCGGCGAGCTGCAGCCAGTCTCCGGTTTCGCTGACGCCGTAGACGAACACGCTGACGATCCAGCACAAGCTGGCGACGGTCTGGCCGAGCCACTCGACGCGCAGGACTCGTTCGAGCCTGCGCGTGCGCTCGGCCCCGTTCTTTTCTGCTTTCAGCACAGGCACTCCTCCCCACAGATCGAAAGATCGTCGAGGTACATGCCCCACTTGCGGTAGAGCTCGAGTCCCGGCGCGGGCAAGCCCAGGGAGCTGGCGATGGCCTTGGCGACCACGGCGAAGCGCTGGCGGTACTTGTAGACGAAGCAAAAGATGATGCCGCCGTGGCGCACGGCGGGGCCGCACAGGAACAGCCCGGGCACGAGGGTCGACTCGTCGTTCTCGCTCAGCAGCGGGAAGCCGTCCTCGCGCGACTCGAACTGGTCGGCGACGAGCTCGTGGCTGCCCGTGAAGCCCGTGCCCAGGAGCGGCGCGACGGGGGTCTGGAACTGGCTGCCGTCGGCGGTGGTGACGGTGTAGCCGGAGTCGTCGTCGCCCTTGACCGAGGTGACCGGCATGTTCGGCAGCAGCGTCACGTGCTCGGTGAACCAGTCCTCGCGCATGCGCTCGATGGAGTAGGTCGAGAGCGCGATGCTGGGGTCGGAGGTGTCGCTCTCCCACGGGCAGCCCGAGTCGAACAGGCGCACCTTCTCGTTGCGGCTCGCCAGGTGGAAGGCCACGTCGACGCCGCTCTCGTAGCCGCCGATGACGATGAAGTCGTCGCCCGGGAGCGCATCGAAGCTGGGGATGGTCGCGGTGTGCCGGCACAGCTCGCTGCCCTCGAAGGCGCGCACGCGCGGGTACTGGTACTCGCCCGCGGCCCAGATCACGTGCTTGGCCCGGATCGTGTCCTCGTCGGTGTCGACGCGGAAGTCCTCGCCGATCTTGGTGACGCGCAGGACCCGGGTCTTGGTGCGCACGGGCAGCTGATTGAACTTGGCGACGGCGTTGAGGTAGATCGCGTACTCCTCGCCCGTGGGGTGCTCGGACTCGAGGATGAAGGCCGGGGAGGTCCCGAGCGCGACCGCGTTGAGGTCGAGCATGCCGATCGAGTGGGTCGGGAAGGAGGGCGTGATGAAGCAGGTCTCCGCCGGCCACAGGGCAAAGGAGGCGCCGATCATGTGGCGCTCGAGGATGATGAAGTTCTCGATGCCGGCGTGCTTGAGGGCCACCGCGACACCCACCCCCGCGGCTCCGCCACCGACGATCACGACGTCGTAGGAGTCGGTCATGCGGCGGTTTTTACATGCAAGCGGCTTGCATGTGCAACCCGCCTGGATGGCGCCGTGCCGGGGCGCAGGCCACGAAAAACGCCCCCGGCTTGGCCGGGGGCGCCCTCGCGGTTGCAGCGGAGGGCTAGAGCTGGAGCTCGAGGGGCGAGAAGCCGTCGAGCTCGGTCGAGCCGGTCCGGATGGTCTGCACGCCGCCGACCGAGGGCGGGTCGACGTTGGGGTCGCAGGGCGAGGTCGAGGGCGCGTTGAGCTTGGGCCCGCAGTTGTCCCCCTCGCACAGGACCTGCTCGACCACCGGGGACGAGAGCGCGGCCGAGGCCCCGAAGCCGTCGCCGTAGTCCGAGGGCAGGTTGTAGGCCGAGGTGAAGTCGAAGGCGTCGGTGCCCTCGACGACGAGGCGGAAGGTGACCTCGTAGGTGGCGCCCGGATCCGGGATCCACTCCTCGGTGTCGGCGTCGTACCAGCGCTCGTCGCAGTTGGCCTTGCCGGGCTCGTAGATGGTGTAGGTCACGTAGTAGACCTCCACGTCGAGCTGGTTCCCGCCGTCGAGCACACCGGTGACCCGAATCATCGGGGCGCGGAGCGGGCGGGCGGCCTTGGAGAAGTTGCGGGTCTCCGTCTCGACGTCGTCGTTGGGGAACACGATCGTCCGCGTGCGCTCAATCTGGCTGAGCGGCAGGCGCATGAAGGTGGGGTTGGTCCCCGGAGCGGTCGCGGGCGCGTTGGCCGGGATGCCGAAGCCCGCGGACGGGTCCGCGCGGTGGTCGTCCGCCAGCAGATAGAGGCTGCTGTGGAAGTCGTTGAGCGGGTCGCCGCCGTCGATGCTGTCGTCGTTGGGGCTGCCGCTGACGAGCGCGACGAGGAACTGGTCCCGGTCGCCCGTGGGCAGCGTGGTGCCCGGGTCGTCGACGTCGTCGATGCGGTTGTTGGCCGCGATCGCCGGGGCGAAGGTGAACACGTCGCCCTTGTTGCCGCTCGGGCCGATGGCGGCGATCGAGCAGTTGAACTCGTCCGTGCTCTGGCAGGCCGGGAAGCGGAAGGCCTCGGTGGCCACGGCGAAGCCGTCAGAGTTGAGCGGCCAGGCGCCGCCGCTGTCCGCCACGTGCGGGAAGCTGTCGACGTCGCTGGAGTCGGCCGCGATGTCCCAGCGGAACAGGCGCCCGGCCGGGTCGATCATGTAGGCCTCCTGCATCTCGCCCCAGTAGCGCGACAGGCAGTGCGAGCCGACGGCGATGTCGGTCACCGAGGTGATGTCGTCGAGGTCGTCGTAGGTGGTGTCCGAGGCCGGCAGCGGGAGCAGGGCCTTGGACACGTTGGTCTCGCCCGTGGCCGCGTCGACCATCCACATGGTCCGGCCGCGCTCGAGGTCGCCGGCGCCGTCGCGGTAGCCGCTGCCGAACACCAGGTAGGCCTTGGGCTCGACCGACATCTCGTCGTTGGGCACCGCGTAGGTCAGCGCCGGGCGGGACCAGGTCTCGCCGAGGGTGTCGGCGTAGTCCTGCTCGTTGCCGGTGGTGCTGGTGGTCCACACGATGTCGAAGGGATCGTCGGGGCGACCCATGTGCGACACGTCCATGGCGACGAGCTGGCTGCCGCCAGGCCCGAGGCCGAACACCGCGAGGTGCCGCCACTGGCTGGCGGACTCGTCGTAGATGATCGCGTTGTTGACCGTGGCCGCGAGCCCGAACACGTGCCCGTCGAGGTCCGTGGGCTGGCCGAAGTTGGTCGTCCCGTTGAGCGAGAGCACGCGGGCGTTATTCAGCAGCTCCATGGGCACGAAGCCGAAGATCTCGTTGCCGCTGTTGTAGTGGAAGGCGTGCAGGATGCCGAAAGTCGTCGCCGACGAGGACGGCCTCCGTGTACTCGTAGTAGTCGTTGCCGGCGTCGACGAGGTTCCAGGCCTGGGCGCTGAAGGCCTTGAGGCTGTCGGGAGCGTCGTCGCCCTGAACGTTGCGCCGCCCCGCGCAGTGCGGGTCCGCGATGCCCACGCTGGGCAGGAACTGGCTGTCGTGCTGCGCCACGCGGCGGATCAGCACCGGGGCCGAGTTGGCCAGGCCCGGGAGCTTCCAGTCGTTGGGCATGTCCTTGCCGTAGAGGAACTCGGCCATGGCCTGGATCTCGACGCTCTCGTTGCCGGGGGTGAGCGGCGGGTCGATCTTGCCCTGGCCGTTGAGGGTCGTGATCAGCGACTCGAACTCGGGCGTGACCGAGCCGGCGCTCATGATCTCGACCTTCTCGTTGGAGAAGCCGTGGGTGTAGAGGTTGCGGTTGCTCCACGTGGTCTGCTCGAGGCAGTCGCCCGCGTCCCACACGCGCCCCATGGCGCAGGGTCCGAAGGTCTCCTCCTCGAGGGTGTCCATGGGCAACAGCGCCACGTTCTCGCAGTACTCCGCGAGCTGGCCGGGGTTGTCCGGGTCCTCGTCGTCGCAGCCTTGGCGGGCGACGTGGCCGGCCCAGGTCGCGCTCTCCGTCCACGACTCGATGGTGGTCTGGGTCGCGGCGTTGGCCGAGTTGGGGTCGTTGGGGTCCGAGAGCTGGAAGTCGCTGGCGACCGTCGGCGCGCCGCCGGGCACGTCGGTCTCGAGCACCTTGGCGATGATCGACGACAGCACCGTCTCGAGCTCCTCGTGGTTCGAGGCCAGGTAGGCGCAGTCGTTGGCCGGGTCGGCCGGGTTGCGGCAGGTGTCCCAGTTGAAGGTGGCGTTGGTGCCGTTGCAGGGGTCGGTGATGCTGTCGGAGCCCGAGGCCGCGCAGGCCATGTGATGGACGCGCTCGAACTTGAGGGCGTCGGCGACCACGCCGTCGGCCAGCGCGACGAGGTAGGTCTTGACCCCGAAGATGTGGCGGACGGCGCTCATGCGATCGTAGAGCGCGGTGCCGCCCTGGCTCGTCCAGGTGTGCGGCTGACCGTCGGTCACGATGATCATGCTCAGCGGGGAGCACAGCGCGTTCTCGTCGTGCACGCGCATGAACGCGAGGTACGAGGAGATGGTCGGCTGCGAGAAGGCGGCGTTGCTCATCGTCGCCGCGGGCTTGGCCCCGGTGATCTTGCCCTCGGAGTCGAGGTAGACCATGTACTTGGGCACGCCGTAGGCGACCTTCATCGGGGTGCCGCCGGTCACGTCGACGCCGCCCATGAAGTTCTTGGCGACGGCGCCGTCGAGCATCATCTGGGCGTCCTCGATGCTCAGCGGGCCCTTGTCAGCCGGCGCGACGCCGGGGTCGGCGATGACCTCTTCGGAGTAGAAGGGGGCGTAGAGCGAGGTGCCCACCCACTGGTTGCGGCGGGTCACGCCGGTGCGGTGCTTGTCGTCGGTCTTCGTCGAGCAGTTCTCGTTGTCGTCGCACTCTTGGTGCGAGAAGTTGTCGAAGCTCTGGCCGAGGTAGAAGCTGTAGCCCGGGTTCCCGTCGACGTAGGGCCAGTAGTAGAAGTCCCGCCCGCACACGTCGGACTGCTTGTCGGGGTCGGTGTTGCCCCAGTCGCCGTAGGAGGCGAGCGCGATGGCCTCTTGGTTGGCGTCGCCGCAGTCGAGGTTGACGCGGCGGCCCAAAAAGCGCGGGAAGAACTGGACCTTGCGATCGTAGTTGGCGGCGTCGGTGTAGCCGCTGACGTTGGACTCGGTCACGTAGAGCGGCTGGTCGGGGAGCGCCGCGTTGCTGTTGTTGGGCATCGAGAAGGTGCCCAGGTCGTCGTGACGCAGGTAGGGGAAGGGCCGGTTGTCACCGCACAGCAGCCAAAAGCCCTGGGTCCCGAAGGCGTTGGTCGCGACCTTCCACTGCGTCGAGTAGGGCTGGTTGACGTTCTCGATCCAGGTGAAGCGCTTGGACTCGGTGGTGCCCAGGTCGACGCAGGGCTCGGGGACCTCGGCGGCGGAGCTCGGCGGCGCGGCGGTGCCGAAGGTCATCAGCGCGAACTCGGCCGAGCCCTCGTTGTCCGAGCTCAGCTTCTTGATGACGTTGCGCGCGGCGTGGATGCGGCTCTGCAAGAAGCCGGCGTTCTCGTCCTCGCAGTTGTCCCACCAGCACTTGGTGTCCGGGTAGGTCGCGCCGGGGATGTAGGTCTCGTCCATGGCCATCGAGCCCGAGTTGTCGAGCACGAAGAGCACGCGCGCGGGCACCTGGCCGTAGCTGGTGCCGTGGACGATGTAGAAGGGATCGAGGCGGGCCTCGGTCTGGCCCGGGCGGGCGAGCAGGCCGAGGGCGAGGAGCGCGAGGCCGAGCAGGCGCAGCGCCGCGGTCCGGGCCCGCGGGGAGAGCTGGGGGGCTCGCTTCGAGTTCGAGTTCGAATTAGGGGCTCGAGTGCTCATGGTCTTCGTCCTCACTGCAGGAAGTTCTCGACGCAGACGTCGGCCATCACGTTGTCGTTGTTGTGTCCGCCGCCGTAGCCGATGTCCGGCGTGGCCATGTTCCACGAGGACTTGTCGTCGGCGAGGGCGAGCACGAATTCTTGTTCGACGGCGATGGTCGAGTTGCCGACCGTGGCCATCGCCGTCAGCACCACCCGGTTGTCGCCGTCGATGATCCAGCTGCCGCTGCCCTCGGAGCTGTCGGCCATGGCGTCGGCGGAGTTGTTGCGCACCCACAGGCTGACCCGCGCGTGGGGGTCGGCGTTGTCGAGCAAGTTGCGCAGCGGGACGTTGGCCCAGTCGACGAGGTTGCCCTGGGCGTCGGGCAGGCGGAGGATGGCGCCCTGGCGCATGCACGGGCGCCCGGAGCAGTCGGACTTGCCCGTGACCCAGCGGTTCTTTTGCCCGGTCGCGGGCACGTTGGCGGCCCCGCCTCCGCCCGGGATGCAGTCCTCGAAGGCCGAGGCGCAGATCTCCGGGTCACCGGCCGGGTTGTGGCCGGCCAGGGCCTCGTCGACGACGGCCTGGAGCGAGCCGCCCTTGACGGCTTCGCGCAGCTGCGCGGCCCCGAGGTCGATGGTCGCTTGCGCGGACATCAGGGCCCGCTCGCGGGACACGACGGCGTTGGCTTGGCTCAGCTCTCGATTGGCCGAGCGAATCACGAGGATGCTGACGGTCAGCATGGAGACCGTCAACAACATCACGCTCACCATGGTCGCGCCGCGAGAGGCGCGACGCCGGGTGAGCTGCACACGAGGATCCAAGCGGGTCACGGTGATCCAATCCTAGCATGAAAAATCGCATCGATTCATAACACCCCAGCTCCTGGAGGTACGATGAGGTGGGAAGCTCAGAATCGCTGTGTGCGGCTCTCTTCCCCGTGGGAGTGGAATTTTTGCGCTTTGCCAGAGCACAACCAAACTAGTCAGATCGTCAATGTATACGAATGGCAGTGTCATCATTTTTGCGGACATGCGTCGTGGACCCCACCGCGGCACTGGGGGCGCGAAGGTCGGTCATCGAGTGCAATCTGGCCCAAAGACCAGTCTGGCTCGGTATTGGCCGAGGTTTGAGGCATTTTTGGACGGCCTCTCACTTGCTCACCCGCGATATGAAAAAAGTGCACAGCGGTGCGGAGAAGGTTCAGGACCTGCGTGCCGCGTCGTGAATCTTGGTTCATGGTCTGTCCGATTTCGCCCGCGCGAGTACAGTCAGAGTGCACGAGCGGTCGGGGTGAGCCCTGTTGCAGCGACGGGTGAGGGAAGCTCGATCACAACGTGAGGTCGGGCTCTGGATAGCTGTCGATCTCGACCGGCGCCCGGCACACCACGCTGAGGTGGGGGGCGCGGCGGGCTCGCTCGAGGGCTTGGGAACACCCTCGGCTCGGGCTTGGATCGGGCTCGGATCGCTTGGGGATCGCCCGCTGGATGGCTCGTGAGCTCGACATGGCGCTTGTCCCCAGGTCGGCTCCCGGCTTAGGCTCGGGCTCCCTCCGAGAGTCCTCATGTACCGACGCACGATTCGTTCCTTTTTGATGGGCGCTGCTGCTGCGACCCTTCTGCTGACCTCCACCGCTTGCGACAGCGGCTCTGGCGACGGCAAGGCTGACGCGGCCAAGGCCGACGACGGCAAGGCCGAGGGCGAGGCCAAAGCTGACGACGGCAAGGCCGAAGGGGAGGCTGCGGACACCACGGGCGCTCCGGCGGAGACCGGCGCCCCGGCGGAGACCGGCGGCGGCGACACGGCCGGCGAGACCGGCGGAGACACGGCCGGCGAGACCGGCGGAGAGACGGGCGGCGAGACCGGCGAGCCCACGGCGGCGGCCGGTGATGGTGGCGGCGACGACAAGCCCGAGCCCAAGAAAGAGGCGCCCAAGAAGGCCGAGGCGCCCAAGCTCGACGGCGGCCCGATCTTCCAAAAGAAGTGCAAGTCCTGCCACGGGACCGACGGCAAGGGCGACACCACCATCGGCAAGAAGGTCGGCATCCCCTCGCTCAGCAAGACCAAGCTGAGCCTCGCCAAGGTCACCAAGATCATCCAAAACGGCGTGCCCGACACCAAGATGAAGGGCTACAAGTCCAAGCTCAGCGCCGAAGAGCTCGAGGCCGTCGCCTACTACGTCAAGAAGAAGCTTTGAGCCTAGCCTAGCCTAGCTCTGGCCCAACAAAGCCCGCCCGACCCCTGGTCGCGGCGGGCTTCGTCGGTTCAGGCCCTGTGAACCCAAGCCAAAGCGGAGGAGCGGATAGCGACGAAGCGCCCCCGGTTCGAGGCGGCTGCGGGGGCAAAGCAGCGCTCAGACCTGCTTCTTGCGCACGGACCAGACGAAGCCGTCGTACCAAAAGTGCATCAGTGACACGAGCAAGGTGACGGCCCACAGGCCGTGGATGGAGGGGTCCATCCACTGCACGAAGGTCCCGTAGAGGAAGGGCACGGACACGAACAGGGCGAGCACGAGGTACTTGCCCAGGGGCGTGCCGGCGACACCCAGGCGCTCTTGCAGGTTCTTCTTCTCCATCGCCCACACCAGCCCGAAGTACTGCAGGGCGTGGAACACGTTCATGATGAAGAAGGCCTCGCCCCAGCTGTTGAAGCCCCAGGCGAACAGCGACACGGCCCCGGTGGTCACGTAGAGGAAGACCCGCTGCCAGGCGATGGCCATGCCCTCGCGGCGCAGCTGGAACTGGGCGTAGACGTAGTAGGCCAAAAAGCCCGCGCCGGCGGCGAGGATCGACCAGGTGAAGTAGCGCTGGTTGCCCTCCATCCACGCGGGGATCTTGGTGAAGAACATCAGCTCGACGGCGGCGAACTCTTCGAAGTCCTTGAAGTGGTCGAGCATCACCGCGCCGGCGACGATGGGCCCGGCGTAGAGCAGCTGGTTGAGGGCCCAGTCGAGGCGCCGGCTGGCCGCGCTGGCCTTCTCGATGGCGGCGAGCTTGGCCTCCCGGGCCTCGGCCTCGAGGCCCTCGAGCACCAGCGGCTGGGTCTTGGCGGCCCGGGAGTCGTAGATGCGCCCGAAGCCGAAGGTCTGCATGCCCGAGTGGTAGACGTCCCAGAAGGTGGCGACGACCGAGCAGGTGTAGAGCACGTAGTTGCTGGTCACCATGGCCACGTAGAGCAGGGCCGGGACCACCAAAAAGCGCAGCCGGTGGGTCTGGAAGATCGCCTTGTTGGCGTGGCTCCGGAAGAACACCAGGACCAGGTGGGCGTGGATGAAGATGCCCAGGAACAGGCTGCCCCAGGTCACCTCCCAGCCCCACCAGGCGAAGCTCTCGTTGGAGAAGGCCGTGTCCTTGAGCAGGTAGCCGAGGACCAGAGCGATCAGCGGCGGCCCCAGGAAGAACAGCCAGTCGTACCAGGGGCTGATGATGTAGCCCGTGGCCTTGGGGGCTCGGGGCGAAGGCGCTTTTGGCTGCTCGCTCATCGCGGGGGACACACTAGCAAGACCGGAACCAGGACCTGAACGGTCGAAGCGTGGGCGCGAGAATAGCGCCCGTCGTCGACGCCCCAACGCGCGAGCGCGCGGGACGGTGTGGGAGACGCCGAGGGCTCGGGGGGCTCAGTGCGCGCCGTCGACGAGCATCTCGGCGTTGTCGCGGAAGAACTGGATGTGGTCGTAATTGAGCCCCGTGACCCCCGCGATCTGGCCGATCTGATCGATGTGGTCGGCGGGCATCAGCCCGAGGTACTCGCCCCACTTCGCGCTCTCGGTCGGGACCAGGCCGTCGTTGTCGCCAGCGAGGGGCAAGATCAGCTCGTAGGGGATCAACAGCAGGGGGTCGAGGGTGTCCTGACAGCCGATGCCCGCCACGCAGGTCTCCCCGGCCCAGCTCCAGTATTGAACCTCGGGGTGGTCGAGGTAGGTGGGGTTGAACTCGTCGATCATGTGCGCCTCGCTGAGGGTGTCGAGGGAGGCGAGCACGTCGGACTGCTGGTCCATGGTCGCGCCGAGGAAGTTGAACAGCCAGGCGAGCACGACCTCGCTCGCGCCGGGCAGCAGGCCCAGGGCGATGTCGGGCACGGGGGTGCCGTAGTGGGGCGTGCCGATGGTGATCACCGAGCTGACCTGCGCGCCCATGCCCCCGCCGGCGTCGGCGGCCACGTAGCGCGAGTCGATGCCGCCTTGGCTGTGGCCGATGAGGTTGACCTTGCGCGCCCGGGCGGCGCCGAGGGTCGCGGTCACGAACTCGACGAGCTGCTCGCCGCGGACGTCCACGGAGTTGTAGGGGTCGAGGACGGCGATGGCCACGGGGTAGCCGAGGGCCTCGAGGTCCTCGCGGACGTTGTAGAAGTAGGTCAGCGGCCCGATGTTCTCGAAGCCGGTCCACCCGTGGACGAAGACCATGGGGAAGCGCGTGGTCACGAACTGGCACTGGTTGGTGCACGCGACCTCGATGTCGTAGCTCAGGCTCAGCTGGGGATCGGCGCCGGGGTTTTGGGCGCGCACGAGCACGGCGAACTCGCCCGAGCGCGGGGCCTCGAAGGCGAGCTCGCCGGTGTCGAGGACCGAGGCGGTGGCGAGGGCCTCGACGTAGTTCGGCGCGTCGGGGTAGGCCACGGCCAGGTCGACCCCGGCGCCCTCGTCGACGCCGGAGACGGTGATCGTGGTCTCGACCCCCGTCGCCGCGGACACCCACCACACGTGGTAGTCGCAGGCGCCCAGCTGGACGTCGGCGCGGGACTCCCCCTTGGCCAGGAACTCGCGCGCTTGCCAGGGCAGGGCGTTGGGGTCGCTCGGGTCGCAGGGGGTGCCGGTCTCCGAGCCGCGCTCTTCCCCCTCGCTCGAGCCGGTGCTGCCGTCGTTGTCGCCCGATTCGGAGCCCGACTCGCCGTCTTCTCCGGCGGACTCCTCTTCGGTCGGGGCCTCGGCTCCGATCTCGTCGTCGCGGGTGCCGCCGACGCTGTCGTCGGCGCAGGCCGGGGCCAGGGCGAGCGCGAGCAGGGAGCAGGCGGGGGCCAAGCGAGCAGTCCAGGTCATGGCCGCATTGTACGGCCAAGGTTGCGCGCTGCGGGACCCCACCTATGCTGCACGGGTGATTCGGGTCGCCACTGCCGAGGACGTCGACCTGCTCGTCGCGCTCAACGAGCACGTGCACGTCGTCCACGTCGAGGCCGAGCCGCAGCGCTATCGACGGACGCAGGCGCAGGAGCTGCGCCCGTGGTTTGCGGCCTCTGTCGAGGACTCGAGCTGCGTCTATTGGCTCGCCTTCGCCGAGGGCTCGGGCGCGCCCGTGGGATACCTGCGCGCGGTCGTCCGCGAGCTCCCGCCCAACCCCTTTGGCTTCGGGCGCAAGGAGCTCGAGGTCGATCAGCTGGCCGTGGCTCCGGCGGCGCGCGGCCAGGGCTGGGGCAGGGCGCTGATGGACGCGGCCGAGGTCTACGCGCGCGGCCAGGGCTGCGGCTCCGTGGTGCTCAGCGTGATGGCCTTCAATACCGGGGCTCGGGTCTTCTACGAGGCCCTCGGCTATGCGCCCCAGCTGACCCGCATGGCCAAGGCGCTCTGAGCGTTCCGCGGGTGGGCCATTCGATCGGCGTCACGCGGCGCCGCGCGTCTGGGAAGCCGCGCGCTCGCGCGTTGCTATATTGCGCGGCGACGTGACCACGCACCACACCTTTTGTCGCATCTGTGAGTCCCTGTGCGGGCTGGAGGTCGAGACCCGAGACGGCGCGATCACGGCGGTCCGGCCCGACCCCGCCCACGTCGCCACCGGCGGCTTCGCCTGCGTCAAGGGCCTCAAGCAGCACCGCCTCTACGCCTCCCCCGATCGCCTGATGCACCCGCTGCGGCGGACCGACGCTGGCGACTACGCGCGGGCGAGCTGGGACGAGGCGAACGCGTCGATCGGGGCCAAGGTCGCCCAGCTGCGCCGGGACCACGGCCCCAACAGCGTCGCCATGTACGTGGGCACGGCCGCGGGCTTCGGCGTGCTCCACCCGGTGTTCGCCCAGGGCTTCATGACGGCCGTGGGCTCCAAGAGCATGTACGCCTCGGCGACCCAAGACTGCGCCAACAAGTTCGCCGTCGCCGACCTCATCTACGGCTTTTGCTTCACCCAGCCCTTCCCCGACCTCGAGCACACCGAGTGCTTGATCGTCGTCGGGGCCAACCCGGCGGTCTCGAAGTGGAGCTTCTTGCAGGTCCCCAACCCGGTCAAGCGCCTGCGCGAGCTCGAGCGCCGGGGGACCAAGGTGGTGTTCGTCGATCCGCGGCGCACGGAGTCGGCCAAGGCCGCGGGCGAGCACCTGTTCATCCGCCCGAACACCGACCCCTTCTTCTACCTCGCCTTCTTGCGCGAGATCCTGGCCCGCGACCGGGCGGGGCAGGGGGTCATCGACCACGCCCGGCTGCGCCGCTACACCAAGAACTTCGACGCGCTGTGGGCCGTGGTCGAGCCGTGGACCCCCGAGCGCACCGCGACGGTCACCAAGATCCCGGCCGACGCGCTGCGCGGCCTCGTCGACGCGTACCTCGGCGCCGACGGAGCCGCGCTCTACAGCTCCACCGGGGTCAACATGGGCACCCACGGCTCCATCGGCTTTTGGCTGCAAGAGGTCATCAACGCGGTCTCGGGCAACCTCGATCGTCGCGGCGGGACGCTGGTCGGCGAGGGGGTCATCGACTTCCCCGCCTTCGGCTCCCAGCGCGGCCTGCTCAAGCGCCGCGATCGCTCCCGCGTCGGCGACTTCCCCTCGGTCAACGACACCTTCCCCGGGGGCGTGCTGGCCGACGAGATCCTCACCGAGGGCGAGGACCAGGTGCGCGCGCTGTTCGTCACGGGCGGCAACCCGCTGCTGACCATGGCCAACGCCGGGCGCCTGCGCGAGGCCTTCGGCGAGCTCGAGCTGCTGGTGTGCCTGGACATCTTCCAGGGCGAGACGGCCTCGCTGGCCCACTGGGTGCTGCCTTGCACCTCGCCGATGCAGCGCCCGGACCTGCCCTTCATCTTCCCGCTCATGCTCGGGCTGCAGTCCAAGCCCTACCTGCAGGCGACGCGCCCGGTGCTCCCGCCCGCGGGCGAGCAGCGCGACGAGGCGACGATCTATCTGGACCTGTGCCGCGCCGCGGGCCTGAACCTGTTCGACTCCGCCGTGGCCCAGCGCCTGCTCGAGTTCGGCAAGCGTCGCCACTCTCGCCGCCTGCCGCCGGGGGCCCAGCCGAGCGTGCCCCAGGAGTTCATGCTCGACGCGCTGCTGCGGATCACCGGCCAGGGGCGCTTTCGGGACCTGCTCGCCGAGCCCCACGGGCGCCGCCGCGGCGAGCATCGCCCGGCCAGCTTCCTCGGCGAGCGGGTGGTGACCGAGGACGGGCTCATGGATCTGGCGCCGCCGAGCCTGGTCGCCGAGGCGGCCAAGCTCGAGGCCCACTTCGAGCGCGAGCGCCGGGACGCCCACCGCCTCAAGCTGATCACCAAGCGGGCCATCACCACGCACAACTCGTGGACCCACAACCTCGACGACTTCGTGCGCGCGCGGACCAACCACCTCCACGTGCACCCCGAGGACGCCGCGCGCCTGGGCCTGGACGAGGGGGCCTACGCCGACGTCCAGACGGACACCGGGGCCGTGCGCGTGCCCGTGGCCTTCAACGCGGACCTGATGCCGGGGACCGTCGCGCTGCCCCACGGCTGGGGTCATCAGCACGCCCGCGGGCTCTCGGTTGCGGCCAAGACCGCCGGGGTTAACGTCAACCTGCTCGCCGCCGACGGCCCCGAGCGCCTCGAGCGGGTCTCGGGCATGGCCAACCTGACGGGCTTCGTCGTCGACGTGAAGCCTGCGGCGGGGCCCTTCGAGCCGACGAGCTGGTCTGGGATCGCGGCGGAGGGCTGAACGAGGGCGAGCGCGAGCGGCTCACTGCGGGCAGATGCCCTCGCAAAAGGGGCCGTTGAGGTTGTTGCAGCCCCCGATCATGCCCGGGACCGCGGCGGCCGCCCAGGCGTCGATCAACTCCTGCTCGAGCCAGTAGTTGTAGGCAATCTCCGCAGACCCGACGGCGATGTTGGCCGTGGGCAAGCCGTCCAAGCTCTCCAGCCCGCCCTGGCCCATGATGGTGAGCACCTCGACCGCTTCCAGCTGCTCGAGCCCGGTGAGCGTCGCCAGCTTGGCCTCGGGGTTGGGCGTGCATCCGTTGGACAGGGTGAGCTCGCCGACGTGGGTGAGGTTCTGGAGCCCCGTGAGGCTCTCGGTGTCGAGGCTCTCGTAGAGCATGAAGCGGTCCAGCTCGGTGAAGGCCTCGAGGCCCTGCAGGTGGGTGAGCTTCGGGTTGTCGGTCAAGGTCAGGTCCAGATCGGCCTGCTGCGCCAGGCAGCACGCCGCGACGTCTTCGAGGTCCTCGAGGTTGTCCGCCCCAGAGATGGTCAGGCGCCGCGGAGCCGGGCTCGCGGTTGTCAAGATCTCGAGCTCGGGGCGACCCCAGCCGCCGAAGCTGATCCAGTCGGCCGCACCCCCGGGCGGCATGGCCAGGCTCTCGAGGGCGTCGTTGTTCGAGCCGATGACCATCAGCCGGTAGATCTCGACGTCCTCCGGCAATCCCGAGAGGTCGACGAGGGCAGGCACGCCGCGCAGGCGCAGGTACTCGACCTCCTCGAGGGAGTCGAGGCCGGCGAGGCTGGTGAGGTTGGGGGTCTCGGTGAGCTCGAGCTCGACGGTGGTCTCGAGGGTCGAGAGGAAGCTGAGGTCCGTGAATTCGCCGGAGATGTAGATCCACTCCGCCTGGCGCAGGCACGCGAGGGTCGAGAGATCGGTGTCGTCGGTGATCTCGAGGAGATCGAAGATGCTCTGCGGGCAGTTGGGGTCCTCGGCCGTGGTGCTCTCGCTCTCGCTCTCGCCGTCGGTGGAGCTCTCGCCGTCGGTGGAGCTCTCGCCGTCGGTGGAGCTCTCGCCGGCGTCAGCGTCGGCAGAGTCTGTGTCGGATCCAATGTCCGAGCCCTGGGTGTCCGAGTCGCCTGCTTCGTCGTCGAGCTGCGCCCCGCCGGGCCCGCACGCCAGGGTGAGGCAGGCGAAGCTGAGGACGGCCCCGAGCATCGCCCGGTGACCGAGAAGGAGTGGCCGGGGAGAAGCCATGAGAGATCCTCGCACGGTCATCGTGAGTCGCGCCGATCGTGCATCCACACCCTCGCCATGGCCGCTGGGGATGGTTCCTTCACCGAAGATGGCGCGCGGAGTACCCGCGCCTCCTCAGCCGCCGCCGAAGGCCTCGCCCGCGTAGGCGACGAGGCCAAAGAAGAACTGGACGGGATCGACCCAGGCCGCGGCCATGAGGGCGTGCTGGCTGTCGGGGAGCCACAGGCGCTCGTGGGTCAGCGACAGGCCCAGGAAGCCGAGGCTGACGAGGCCGGTCTCGGGCGGGTCCGAGCGGGCGGACCAGCCCATGCCGAACTCGAGGCCGTGGCGGGCACCCAGGGCGGTCGTGTAGGCGTCGGCGCGGTTGCTGCTGCCCGCGACCACGCTCGCTCGGTAGCCGAGGAAGTAGCTGTCGCCGAAGATGAACCCAACGCTCGCCCCGAGCTCGGCGAGGTGGCGCCACGCGTTGGTGTTCGCGTCGGGGTGGTGGTCGTAGCGGTAGGCGAAGTGTGGGCGGAGGCCGAGGCCCTTGTAGGTGTCGGTCCAGTACCAGGCGCGGTCCCAGCCCAGGTCGATGCGCAGGGAGTACTGGAGCGGATCGGGGCCGGTCAGGGGGATGCGCGCGCCAGAGTCGAAGCGCATCGACAGGAACTGGGCGGTCTCGGGCGGCCAGCCCTCGACCTTGCCCGGGGCCTCTGCGTCGCCTTCAACCTCTGGGACCACCTCGGTCTCCACCGCGGGGGCCACCTCGGCCTCTGGAGGGCTGGCCCAGCACACCACGGCGATCAAACTCGGGAGGACCACGGCCACACCTCGGTTCTATCACCGGAAGCACGCAAAAAGGCGAGCTCGCGCCCGCCTTTCAACGACTCTTGGAGCTTGTCCGAGCCTGGACCCTACTTGCCGAGCAGGCGCGCGAGCTGGCTGGCGCCGCCCTGAACGGCGACGCGCTGCATGTAGAGGCTCATGCCGTGGACGCCACCGAGCTCGGCGCCCCCGCCCGCGCGACCGGGGCCGCCGTGGTTGGCGACCGGGAACACGCAGCCCGGGGCCATCGACGCGCCGGCGTGCTTCTCGTTGGCGACGACGATGCGCCCGAGGTAGGGCCCCATCTCGGCGACGGCCTGGGCCAGCCACTTGCGGTCGTCGGTGTAGACGGTGGTGACCAGGCTGCCGTTGCCCATGGCGATGAGCTTGGCGGCGGTGGCCAGCTCGCCGTCGTAGGGCAGCAGGGTCGAGACGGGGGCGAAGACCTCGTGCTGGTGGAAGGCGGCCTGGGGATCGGCGACCTTGTCGGGCTTGCCCAGGAGCACGATGGGCTCGAGGAAGTAGCCGGTGCCCGCCTCGACGCCGGCGAAGCCCTCGCTGCGCTCGGGGTTGCCGCGCAGGATCTCGGCGTCGGCGCTCAGGGTCTTCACGCCGGCGCGGGCGTCCTCGAGCTGGCGCTTGCTGGTCAGCGGGCCCATGCGGTTGGCCTTGTCGCTGGGGTCGCCGATCTTGATCTGGTCGAGGCGGTCGAACAGCGCCTCCTTGATGCTGTCGACGGCGCCCTCGGGCACGAACACGCGGCGGGTCGCGGTGCACTTTTGCCCGGCCTTTTGGGTCATCTCCACGGCCAGGTCGCGGATCACCAGGTCGAACAGCTCCGTGCCCTCCTCGACGTCGGGGCCGATGACCACGGAGTTGAGGCTGTCGGCCTCGAGGTTGACGCGCACGCCCCGGGCGATGACGTTGGCGTGGGTCTTGATCTGCAGGCCGACCGCCTGGGAGCCCGTGAACGCGACGACGTCCTGGGGCCCGAGGTGGTCGAGGAGGTCGCCGGCCGAGCCCATCAGCAGCTGGAAGGCGCCCTCGGGGACCAGGCCGGCGTCGACGAGGATCTGGACCATGCGGTGGGCGAGCCAGGCGGTGCTGGTCGCGGGCTTGCACAGCACCGGCATGCCCGCGAGCAGGGCCACGGCGGCCTTGCCCATCATGCCCCAGGCCGGGAAGTTGAACGCGTTGATGTGCACGGCGAGGCCGTGGCGGGGCAAGAGGATGTGCTCGGCGCGGATCTTGGAGCCGCGGTAGACCTCGACGGGCTCGTCCTCGATGAGCCAGGGCTTGTCGTTGCCCTTGGAGTCCTTGCCGAGCTCCTTGGCCAGGTAGGCGTAGTGGGACAGCACCGAGATGCCGCCGTCGATGTCGAACTTGGCGTCGCCGCGGGTGTTGCCGCCGTTTTGGATCGCGATGTCGATGAGCTCCTCGCGGGCCTCGTGGAGCGCCTTGGCCATGCCCTTGAGCATCGCGCCGCGCTCGGCGAAGCTCATCGCGCGCAGGGACTTGCCGCCGGTCTCGCGCCCGTAGGCCACGGCGTCGGCGAGGGAGCGGGTCACCGAGCGGATGGTCGCCACGGTCGCTTCGGTGGTCGGGTTGATGAGCGAGCGGGGGTCGCCCTCGCCGGCCTTCCAGGAGCCTTGGAGATAGCTGTCGAGCTGCACGGACATGGTCGGTGGCGACCCTAAGCCGCGGCCCCGCGGGCGGACAAGGGGGCGCCTCATGCCAGGCCGGACCAGGGAGGGCCGCGGGCGTGAGCAAGCGCCTGCGTGCTGGCTTTTGCACGGGGAGGGGAGTGCGCGTAGCTTGAGAGGCGGCAGGCCGAGTCCGGGCTTCCTTCTCCAAGTCTACCCACTTTCCTAGCTCGGGCGATTCCCTGCCATCTTTTTTTGGCTACGGGTGGAGACGACTCCATGACTGCGGACACGCGTGCGATCGCCGACATCCTGCTTCGGCGTCAGGGCCTCCTGTTCCTCCCCGCGCCGGACTCGTCCGCGGGCGAGGGGGGCTCGCTGCGGGCGATCTTCGCGTGGGGCCGGTCCAAGCTCGACGACGCGACGCTGCGCCAGACCGCGCGCGAGACCGAGGCCTTCCTGCTCGAGTTCGCGGCGCTCGGCTACGCGGGCACCGAGAAGCTGCGCCTGGCCGTGGCCGCGCTGGCTTCGGAGCAGCGCCGGGCGGTCCGCGACGGCGCGCTGGCGACCCTGTCGGCGCAGCTCGGCGCGAACCAGGTCCACCGCCCGCTGTTTCGCCGCTTCCCCAAGGGCATCCCCCGGGACACCCACGCGCTGTGGGTCCAGCGCGTGCTCAGCCACTACCTGCAGCAGCCCGACCAGCCTTGCCTGCACTGCGGGGCCGAGGGCAGCACCCACGTCCTCGACCCCTGCGAGCACGTCGTGTGCGACCGCTGCTTCGACGGCGACAACTACTCGGCCTGCCCGATCTGCAACGCCAAGGTCAGCCGCGACTCGCCCTTCTTCGGCCCGGACATCGTCCGCGAGCTGCCCAAGGAGCAGGTCCGCTTCGCTCGCCTCGAGCTCGGCGAGGACCTCGAGGCGGCCACGCGCGAGCTCTTCGTGAGCTTGTGCGCCCGGACCCAGGCCCTCAACCCCGTCGACAAGGCCGACCTGGCGGCGATCGTCGACCACCACGGCGCGGCGCTCATCCCCTGGCTGCCCGAGGCCATCCCGCTCAAGGAGAACGTCGCGCTGGTCCTCGGCCGGCTCCTGGCCCTGGCCGGGGACGCGCTGCCGGAGGTCCTGCCCCTGGCCAAGGCGCAGCTGCGCACGGCCACGGACGTGCTCCGAGCCATCGCCGTGTACGCGGGCGCCGACGCGGCGCTGCAGGGCGAGACCTACGTCCAGGTCACCGAAAAGCGCTACCGCGATCTGCCGTGGTGGGAGACCTGGCTCGAGAACAACCCCAAGCTGGCGCGCCAGTACGCGGACCAGCCCATCAACGTCAGCGAGTCGAAGACGGTCAAGCGCTTCCCCATGCCCAAGCTGCGCCGAGCCTTCCGCCGCGCGCTGCTGGGCCTGCTCGAGGAGCTCGACGAGCGCTCGCTCATCGAGGACATGCTGCGCCACCGCTCTTACTGGGTGTGGGTCGGCCAGTTCCTGCACCCGGGGGAGTACGCCAAGCGCTTCCCCAAGGTCGCGCGGGCGTTCGAGGTCGTGCGGGGCAAGACCTCTTCGGGCGAGAAGGCCCCGGCCTTCGCGGGCTTCTACAGCCAGCTCGAGGCCGCCGCCGGCCGGGGCGACGCGCGGGCCATGGCCGACCTGCTGGCGACCCGTCCGGGCGAGCTGGGCCGGCGCTTTGATCACCTGCTGCGCGTGGCCGCCGTCGACGACGCGACGGGAGACGGGGGCAGCGTCGACCATGCCCTCGCGCGCTTCGTCGAGGCGGCGCCGAAGTGCTCGACGCCCGTGCTGCTGACCCTATACGCCCTCTTGCCCACGCGCACGCGCCGGGCCAAGCGGCGGATGTTCTGGCCCAAGGGCGGGGTGGTCACGGCGGTGACGACTCCGGACGAGCGCGCGACCTTGCCCCCGGCGGTCGTCGAGTCGGCGCTGACGTGCGTCGAGGCCGAGCTGCTCGCGCGCTTTGCCGAGGCGCCTCGACACCGCGTCGCCCTCGTCGACGCGGGGCTCACCGACATCGTCGCGCCCTTCAACGAGCGCACGGCCTCGCCAGCGGCGATCAACCTCCCGCGGGGCTCACGGGTGCGCGTGCCGGAGGGCAAGACCCTGCGCCTGTTCCTGCACTGGTGCGAGACCGAGGGCGGCCCGAGCACGGACATCGATCTGTCCGTGGGCTTTTACGCCGCAGACTGGAGCTACCTCGGGGTGTGCAGCTACTACGAGCTGACCTGCGCCATCGCGGGCAAGGCCATCGCGCGCAGCTCCGGCGACCTGACCTCGGCGCCCTTCCCCGAGGGCTCGAGCGAGTTCGTCGACCTCGACTGGGAGGCCGCCCGGGCCGCGGGTGTTCGCCACGCGGTCATGGTCGTCAACGCCTACTCGGGCGCGAGCTTCAGCCAGCTCGAGCGGGGCTTCGCCGGGCTCATGCTCCGCGACGACGTCGACGGCCGCGTCTTCGATCCGCGCACGGTCACCCTGCGCTTCGACCTCCAGGGCGACAACGGCATCTTCACGCCGCTGAGCCTCGACCTCGAGGACGGAACCATGCACTGGCTCGACGTCTACTCGAAGGGCGAGATGGCCTTCAACAACGTCGCCAGCTCCAACCGGGCGATCCAGCGGGTCTGCCCGGAGACCATCGACTACTTTGGCAGCGGCGTCCGTTTGGACATGTACCGCCTCGGCCTGCTGCACGCCGCGGCCCGGTCCGCGCAGGTCGTGGTCCGGGCGGGAGACGGGAGCCTGCGCCGCTTCGAGCGGAGCGAAGGCGAGACCGCGGGGGCCTTCCTCGCGCGCCTGCGCGGGGGCTCCGAGGGCGTCGAGCTGGACGCGCGGGACCTGGCGAAGCTCCTCGGCGAAGAGCCCTGCCTGGCCCTGCTGCTGCGCGGGGACCTGCCGACCGAGCTGCCCGAGGGCAGCCAGGTCTACGCGCTGGTTCGCGAGGCGCTCACCCCCGAGCTGGCCGCGGCGGACCTGCTCGTCGGGTGAGCGGACGGCTTTTGAAGGGTCGAAAGAGACGGCCTACTCGGCCGGCGTGTTCGTGAACTCGAGGTGCTCGCGGCAGGGCTGGGCGCGCAGCGGGCAGGCCGGGAGGGGGGAGTCGACGACCACGTCGGGGACGACCGGGAGCAGCACGGAGCTCGCCGCGTCCTCGTGGTGGCCGACGTCGATGCGCGTGTCGTCGGTCTGCGTCTCGTCGAGGATGAACTTCCACTCGGGCCGGCTGGATCCGGGGGTGTCGACGGAGATCTTGACCTTGGAGCCGGCGCGGAAGATGTGCGCGAAGGGGAAGATGCGGATCCGGGCCTCGACGTACTCGTCGGCGGGCACGGGCTGCAGGTCCGCCTCGAGGTGGGTCAAGATCGGGTCGAGGTCCGTGGTCTGGCTGGCGTCGAGGAAGCGCTCGGTCGCCCGGAGCCAGCCGCCCTGGACGTAGATCTCCTGGCCGTCGGGGCGGACCTCGATGACGTTGACCTCGATGTCGGCCTCGCCGGCGTTGCTGCGGATCCACAGGTCGGCGCTGGCGGGGCCGACCATCACGACGTCCTCGGCGAGCTCGGGGCTCATGAACACCGCGGCGGTGTCGGGCTCGTCTTGTTGCCAGTCGAAGGGCGGGACCAGGGCGTTGATGTCCCCGTTGGGCAGGGTGCCGGCCTGCCCGTCGGCGGTGTCGATGTGGTAGCTGGAGCCGCCGCCGTCGGGGCCGGGGGCCGCCTCGCTCAGCGCCCCGTCGGGGCCGAAGTACCAGCGCTGGGTGTCGAGCTCGTTGGGCGGCCAGGCGTCGAAGCTCATGGTCATCGTGGGCGAGGGGGCGCCCTGCTCGTACTCGGGGTTGGCGCCCATCTCGAACTGGATCACGACGGGGTCCTCGGCCTCGTAGGCGGCCAGGGCCTCGTCGTAGGAGCCGAACATCGTGTAGGGGTCCGGCGGGAACTCGACGGCCTCACCGAGCAGGGCGCCGAACAGGGCCGGGGCGACGCTGCGCAGCTCCGGGGTGATCACCGGGACCTCCTCGCGGATGTAGAAGTCGAGGAAGGCGCCCCACTGCAGCAGGTGCTCGGGGGTGTAGCCGTCGGCGTGCACGCCGTTGAAGCCGCGCAGCTTGACCATGGGCGAGGCCTCGAGGGCGTTGATCAGCCGGGCCCAGTCGCCGCCGGTCTGCTCGTCCTGCCACGCGCCGGTGATGAACACGGGCACGTCGATCTGGTCGACGAACTTCATGGGGTCGAGGGGGTCGTAGATCTCGGGGACGTAGTAGGGGTAGTCGTCGATCTTTTTGATCACGTCGACGAGCTGCCCGTGGAGCAGCTGGTTCTCCTCGCAGACCGTGTCGCCGCCGTCGACCAGGCCCTGCTCCCAGCCCTTGCCGTAGGGCACGGCGCTGTTGAGCACGTTCTGGGCCCAGTTGATGGCGAAGCCGTTGTTGGTGATGCCGCCGGGGCGGAGGGTCGAGTCGGCCGTGTGCGCGAACACGGACATCGGGGCGATGGCGGCGAGGCTGGGCGGCTTGGTCTGGGCGACCCACATCTGGCTGATGCCGGGGTAGCTCAGCCCGGCCATGGC
Source organism: Plesiocystis pacifica SIR-1 (assembly GCF_000170895.1). GTDB lineage: Bacteria > Myxococcota_A > Polyangia > Nannocystales > Nannocystaceae > Plesiocystis > Plesiocystis pacifica. The sequence goes on from NZ_ABCS01000038.1 coordinate 29,068, forward strand.
GACCTTGTTGTCGAGCACCCAGTCCTGGGCGGCGGCGACCTCGACGATGTCGTAGCCGTCGAGGACCTGGAGCTCCTCGAAGAAGTCGTAGGCGCCGCCCGAGCACCCGGTCCCGCGCATGTTGACGTTGACGGAGGCGAAGCCCATGAACCCGCCGAGCAGGCCGGCGGGGCTGTTGGGGGCGTCGCAGATCACCGGGAAGAGCGGGCACAGCGAGTCGAGGTCGATGCCGCCGAGCTCCCCGAACTGCTCGCTGACGGGGCCGCCGGGCTTGCTGGGCTCGTAGCCGGAGTAGTTGACGATGGTCGGGTAGGGGCCGTCCTCGATGGGCCCGGGCAGGAACACGTAGGCCGACAGCTGGGTGCCGTCGCGGGTCGTGATGTAGTTGTAGCCCGGCTGGAGGGTCTGGCCGTCGTAGAAGGACTGCTCGGGGTAGCTCTCCTCGGTGTCCCAGACCTTCAGCTCGCGGGCGGCCTCGAGCTCGACGCCCACGGTCTCCTCGACGGAGTAGCCCTCGCCCGGGGTCAGCTCGCGGAAGATCAGGCTGCCCCACTGGTCGACGGTGCCCGTCGCCACCTCCATGCCCGCGCCGTCGAGGACCCGCAGGACCATGTCGGGCTCGGCGTGGGTGATGTGCAGCTGCTTGACGCTCTCGCGGACCTGAAACTCGGCCTCGACGAAGCCCGTCTCGCCGGTGTCCGTGGTGTCGTCGGCCTCGTCCGTCCCGTTCTCCCCGGCCTCGTCGTCGCCCGAGGGGCCGTCATCGCCACAGGCCGTCAGGCTGAGGGGGAGCAGACACAGGGATAGGGGAAGGACTCCCCCGAGACTCGAAAATCCAACACGCAGCGGCATTGGACGATGATACGCGCAGCCGTCAGTGGAGTGGAACCATGTTTTTGCCCATCTTCCACGACGATCGTGGAATGGATGAACACGGGATCAACGGATGGACGATCGGCGCGTCGGGCTCGGGAAGTCAGCCCGGGAAGGGGTCGCGGAGGTCGATGGCCGGCGTCACGCACCGCGGGTCCCGCATGGGCTCGGCGCCGGGGCGCTGGACGACGGTGCCGTCGCCGGTGGTCTGGCTACAGGGCGGCCGCGGGCTGTCGGGGCGCGCCGCGTCGTGGAAGGGGTCGCGGATGTCGTTGGGGACCTGGCGATCGAGGGTCGTCGAGCGGACCTGCCGGGCCTCGGGCGCGAAGGGGTCCTTGAGATCGGGCAGCAGCATGCGCTGGGCGAAGGATGCGTCGCCGGGGCGCCCCGGCGTGGTCGGCGGGCGGTTGAAGGGGTCGCGCAGATCGATGACCGAGCGCTGCTCGGGCCGGGGCATGGGCGACGGCGCCACGCCCATGGGCGAGGGCAGCGGCGTGCTCGGGTTGCTCGCGCCGGGGATCGGCGGCGGCGGCGTGGCGTCGCGGGTCTGCTCGAGGGGGAAGGGCACGACCTCGAGCCCGGCAGGGAGGGCGCTGCGCGGGGGAGCGCTCGCTGGCGGGGCGGCGTTCGCTGGCGGCGCGGGACTCTCGGGGCTGGGGGCGGTCGCTGCGTCGGAGGCGGGCGCGTCTTCGGAGGGCGTCGGAGCTGGCGCTTCGGCGCTCGGCGTCTCCACCGTCGCGTCGCTGCTCGGCTCCTCGGGCAGGGTCGGCGGCCCGCTCAGGGCGAAGGCTCCCGCGAGGGAGAGGCACAGGCGCGCGGCGATCACGGGCCAACCCTAGCAGGCTCGCCCAGGGCAGCGCCATGGACTTGACGCGGCCCCCAACGGGAAGCTGGGCGTTGTCGCGCGCTCCAGGAGCCAATCGGCCCGCTGGGCATCAGGCGCCAAGCTCGATGCCGGCGTAGAGCTCGTCGACGGGGAGTGAGAGCTGCAGGGACGCCACGCTGAGCACCTCGCCCGCGCGCGCGTTGGTCTCGCTCCAGCCCGTCGCGGTGCGCTCGATGACGGTGACCTGTGGACGGCGGTGGGAGATCAACAGGACCGCCCGCAGGTTCGGGAGCTGCTTGTAGTGGCTGAGCTTGTCTCCCCGGTCGTAGTCTTCGGTCGAAGGGCTCGTGACCTCGACGAGCAGGGTCGGGTTGATGACCGCGTTCGCGTCGATCGCCGCGGTCTTGCGCTCACCGCAGACGACCGTGACGTCGGGGAAGGTCGACAGATCCGTGGCCTCGACGCGGACTCTGAGGTCCGAGGACGACACCCGGCAGCGCTTACCGAGGGCGCCGATGAGCAGGCCGATGGCAGACGCAGCCAGGTCGGCGTGGGCAGGTGTCCCGCCAGCCATGGCGTAGATCTCACCGTCGCAATACTCGAGCTTGACGGTGCTGAGCTCGAGCAGGCTCAGGTAGTCTCGATAGCTGTGGTGGACGCGCCGGGCAGTGGGCACGAGCACCACGGTAGCACGGTCCGCGCTCAGCTCAGCTCAGCGCACGTGGATCGGTGAGCTTGCCCGTCACGGCCGAGGCGGCGGCGACGGCCGGGGAGACCAGGTAGACCGGCCCCGGCGCGCCCATGCGCCGGTCGAAGTTGCGGTTGGTCGTGCTCGCGGTGGTCTCGCCCTCGTAGGGGATGCCGGGGCCGTTGCCGATGCAGCTGCCGCAGCCCGGGGCCGAGACGACGGCGCCGAGCTTGGTGAACAGCTCGAGCAGGCCCTCTTTTTTCGCCGCGGAGGCGACGTCGTCGCTCGACGGGGTGACGGTGACGCGGACCTTGTCGGCGAGCTCGCGGCCGCGCAGGACCTCGGCGGCGGCGCGCAGGTCGGCGAGGGAGCCGCCGGTGCACGAGGCGATGACGACGTTGTGGATCGGCACGTCGCCGACCTCGGCGAGGGACTGGCGGTTGCGCGAGTCGCCGGGGGTGGCGACGGTCAGCGGGACCTCGTCGAGGTTGACGTGGATGGTCTTGACATACTCGGCGCCCTCGTCGGGCTCGACGAAGCGCTCGGCGTAGTCCTGGCCGCGGGTGGTCTTCAGGAATTCGCGCAGCGGGGCGCAGGGCTCGACGATGCCGGTCATCAGCCCGCCCTCGACGGTCATGTTGGTGATCACCGAGAGCTCGTCGACGTTCCACTGGTCGAGGCCGGGGCCGCCGAGCTGGATGACGCAGGTGTCCGTCGGCGACTCGCGCCACTGCTCCTCGCGGAAGAAGGGATCGCCGATGAGGTGCAGGACCAGGTCCTTGGGCGAGAGCACGCCCTTGGCGTCGCCCTCGACCCACACGCGGACGGTCTTGGGCACGGTCACGGGGATCATCCCGGTGCGCAGGGCGAAGGCCATGGCCGTCGAGCCCACGCCGAAGGCGAAGGCGTTCATGACCCCGGCGGTCGGGGTGTGGCTGTCGGTCAGCACGATGATGTCGCCGGGGCGGGCGTAGTCCTCGACGACGATGCGGTGGCACACGCCCTGCTTGAGGCGGCCGGGGCCGTGGAGGCGGATGCCGTTCTTCTCGCAGGCCTCGATCATCTCCTTGGCGAGGTTGCGGGCCGGGAGCAGGCGCTTGTTCTTGACGGTGAGCGGGACCGTGTCGCTGTCGATGAGCACGAAGTGGTCCTCGAAGGCGGCGGCGAGCTCGGGCTGGTGCACCGGGGCGCTGCCCCACTCGTCGGCGTAGAGCTTCATGACCATGCCGCCGGTGTACTCGTGCATGCCGCGGAAGTCGGCCTCGCACAGGATCTGATCGCCGGGCTTGACGGCCGCGATGCCGAATTTTTCGGCGCTGTCCGGGCCGCGCCAGGCCTTCTTGGCCACGATCTTCTCGATGCAGTTCATGGGCCGGGCCTCGACCTCGGTCGAGTAGGTCGGGCCGACCTCGCCGGCGAGCACCTTGGTGCCGTAGGGCATGAGCCCGCCGGCCTCGCTCACGGCGCGGAAAAAGGGCGGCAGCGCCTGGCCGAGGGCGCCCAGGTCGACGTCCTCGCCGGCCTCGAGCCGGTCGATCACCCCAAAGTCGGTGGTGAAGGGCAGGCCGGCGTAGACCATGTTCTCCTGGAAGATGCGCTGGAAGCTGCGCGCAATCACGAGCTCGATGCCGGCGCCTTGGTGGGCGACCACGGCGACCTCGCGGGAGCTGCCCGAGCCGTAGGCGTCGCCGCCCACGACGACCTGGAAGCCACCGCTCTTGACGCCCTCGACCTCGACGGTCTCCTTGAAGTTCTGCAGGAAGTAGGGCCCGAGGATCTCGCCGGTGTAGCCGAGGGTGCAGGCCGCTCCGTTGATCATCGCGTCGGTGTTGACGCCGAAGTGGAGGGCGGGCGGATCGGCAGGGCTGAAGTCGGGGTCCTCGCCTGCGAGCTGTTGCGCAACGAGCTTGGAGTCATCGGTGAGCCAGAGGAGTCGACCAGTCAGCAACATGTGCGCGGGAGTATAGCGGTCGAGGGCCCGCCGACAGAGGGCGGTCTTTGCGTCCAGACCCCCGAATTGGCCCGTTTGGGGCCTGCCTGAGGTGGCGGTCAGCTCACGCCGCGTCGGCTTCGTGTTTCTCACTTTGTCGAGCACTCGCGCGGCCTGCATCGATGCGCGCCGTGGCGCTGTCGGTGCGCCGCGTGATGGCCACGGGCTCGGTGGCCGCGGCGAGGCCAAAGGCGGGCATGTTGACGTAGACGGTCTCGTAGTTTCCCGGGCGCACGAGGTAAGTCTCGTGCCAGATGCCCACGTCCCCGCCGACGCCGACGCGCTTCATGAAGCGCACCCACGCGGGCATGTGGCGGCGCTGCTTGGCGCGCGCGTAGTCCTCGAGGTGTTGGTGGGAGCGCCAGTACTGCAGGACGATCATCGTCTGGCCAAACCACGCGTGGTGGCCGAGGAGGCCGAGCTCGGGCGAGGCGCGCAGCTCGCTGAGCATGCCGCCCATGGCCATGAACACCGGCAGCCAGTGGCTCGGGCGCCACCACTTGTTGATGCGCATGCCGGTGAGGAACACGACGACCTCGCCGTCGAGCTCGGGGGGGATGAAGGCGGTGAACTTGTCCGGGGTGGTGGTGCTCATGGTGGCTTCGCGCTCGATGTAGACGACGTAAACATGGCGGATGTGTAGACAGTGTCAACATGGATCTGGGAAAAAGTTTCTACTGGTAACATCGAGGGCCTCGACGTAGGCTCCGGGGCCAGTGGCGCGGTCCAAGGGAGCTTCTGCGAAGTCGAAGGGTGCTCGGCGCAAGTCACGCGGGGCGACCTACCACCACGGCGATCTGCGCCGCGCGCTGATCGAGGGCAGCCTCGAGCTCATCGCCGAGCGCGGGCCCGAGGGCTTCACCCTGCGCGAGGTCGCTCGGCGCGTCGGGGTGTCTCACGCCGCGCCCTACCGCCACTTCGCCGACCGCGACGCCCTGCTCCTCGCCGTGGCCGAGATGGGTTTTGCCGAGCTGCTCACCCGCGGCCTCGCGGCCCAGGAAGCCGTCGAGGCGGGGGACCCCCTCGCCCTCGCGCGGGCGCGGCTGCGATCCTTTGGCGAGGTCTACCTGGGCTTCGCGGCCGAGCATCCGGCGCACTACCGCGTGATGTTCGGTCGGGCCATCAGCGCGCCCACGCCGGGGCTGCGCGACGCGGGCGAGGGGGCCTTCGCGCTGCTCGAGGTCCAGGTCCGCGGCGTGCTCGAAGCCCTCGCGCGCGCGGGCGAAGGTGACGGTTCAGAGCCGAGCGACCGACGGGTCCACGATCTGGCCATGGCGATCATGGCGGGGGTCCACGGCCTGGCGATGCTCGCCCTCGACGGGATGCTCGCGGACGTGCCCGTGGGTCCCGAGGCGGCGGCGGCCCTGCGTCGCTCCGAGCGCTTCGCCACGCTGAGCTCCGTCGTCCTCGATCTCATCGACGCGGGCTTGCGGGCGCGCGACCTCGACTGATTTTTTTAGGGCCGTCGGGCATCCTCTCGTGGAGGTTGCCGCGCGGCTCACTCGCACGACAGCCCGAGGGCGTCCTCGACCCGCACGGAGGTCACGGCCAGGCTGCCCGCGGCTTCCCCCGCGGTGTAGGCGAGGCTGAGCACGGCGCCCTCGCTGGCGGGCCAGTCGCTCGCCGGCCAGCCCTCGTCGCCGTCGAGGAGCTCCCGCCAGCGCACGCGGATGGTCCGGCCGTCGTCGAGCACCCGCGCGCCCTCGAGGGCCGTGACCTCGCCCAGGTGCGCGTCGAGATCGATCTGCAGCTCCCGGTCCCAGACCTCGAGCTTGACGTTGAGGGGGCCGTCGGCCGGGGCCCAGTCGTCGATCGGCGCGGTGAAGGGCTCGAGGCTCAGGCCGAGGCTCGGGACCTCGACGTGGACCTCGACGCGGGCAGGGTCGGGGAGCACGCGCAGGACGATCGCGGGGCGGCCGACGGCCTCGTCGACGCTCACGGGCGCCGCGGACAGATCGTCGCCGTGGACGGCCGGATCGTGGGCGAGGACCCCGAGCTCCGCGGCGCCTCCGGGCGCGTCGCCGAAGTCCAGCTGCGCGCGCCAGATCAGCCCGTGGCGGTCGCGCCAGCCCGTGCGGTTGCGGATCAGCGCGGCGCTCGGGCCCGCGCCGGGCTCCGCCGGCAGGTGCAGGGCGCCCCCGTCCTCGAACGCCGGACCCGTCGCGCCCTCGCGGTCGACCAGGCCGTCGCCGAGGCCCGCGTTGACCCCCAGCTCGCCGTCGTCGAAGCCGTCCTCGACCACGCGCCACAGCGGGTGCTCGACGAAGCCCAGGCCGTCGCGCAGGTGGGCCTCGTTGCTGGCGCAGTGGTTGCCCGAGGTCTCGATGAAGCGCGCGAACAGATCGTCGGCCTCGAAGCCGTGGTGGTAGATGTTCATCATGTCGCCCTCGCGGAAGTCGTCGAAGCTGGTCATCAGCGCGAAGCGACGCTCGAAGCTGCGCAGGTGCTCGAGGTAGGGCTGGCCGCCGACGTCGGGGAAGAAGCCCGGGCCCCAGAACTCGTAGTGGCTGTCGGGCTCGTGGGTCTCGTAGTCCTGGGCGACCTGGGCCGGGTAGTTGGCCCCGCAGCGCGCGAGGGTGCCGGTGTAGAGCTGCGGATACTGGTAGGCCAGCATGTTCGCGCTCCGGGCCCCGCCGGAGGAGCCCATGGCGTAGATCCGCGAGCGGTCGATGGCGTAGTGCTCGAGGGCCCACAGCGTGCCGAGGTAGGCCAGGCCCATGCGCACGTCGACGTTGACGCTGTTGCCCGCGTCGTTGGGGGCGATCCACAGCAGCTCGCCCGCGTCGAGCTCGTTGGCGTAGCCGTTGCTGGGCAAGCTGCCGTTGTTGCCGGAATTAATGAACACGATCAGGCCGTGGGGGGTCTCGCCGTCGTAGCTGGGCGGCACGCGGAGGTCGTAGGTGGCCGCGCCGAGGTCGAGGCCGGCGTCGACGGCTCCGGGCGCGACGGGGTCCTCGACGGGCTCGACCCCGGCGAGGGCGCCAAGGGAGAGGTTGGTGTGCTCGCCGACCGCGAAGGGCGGGGGGCCGTCGGGGGCGGTGCTGCGGCCGGGCGGGACCGTGGACGGAGTCAGGCCCTCGCACAGACCCTCGGCGGGCTCGCCTCCGGTGGTGTCCGTCTCGGACTCCGTGTCGGTCGTGGACTCGGTGTCCGTCTCGGACTCGCTGGACCCCTCGCTCGTCCCGTCTTCGGTGGTGTCCGCGTCGTCGGTGCTGTCTTCGCCGACCTCGTCCTCGCTGCCTGCGTCTGCTTCGTCCGCGCCGCCGTCGTCGGAGCACGCCAGGGTGAGCGCGAAGGCGGCGAGGATCAGGGCGGGGGAGGACTGGGTAGAGACGGTCGTGCGCGGCATGGGCAGGCGCCACGCTAGCGCTCGGGTGGGCTTGTCTACCGGTCAATCCCAAGGGAAGCGGCGCGCTCGAACATGGTTCGGCTCACTCGGGCAGCGCCGCCGGATCATTCGTGTTGGCTGAGCCACGCGTTGATCTCTTCGAGCAGCGCGGCGCGCTCGTTCGTGGGGTCGCCCGCCTCGTCCGTCTGCGCCGAGGGCTCCGCGCGCTCGTGGGCGCCCGAGGCGTGCGGGGTCTCCTCGCGCAGGCGCTCGAGGCTGCGCTTGGCCTTGCGCGCCAGGGCGATGGCCTCGGTCCGCGAGGCCGGCGAGGTCTTGGGCTCGGCCGCGCCCGCGTCTGCTCGGGCCGGCGCCGCCGCGGCGACCTGCCAGCGCGCCCGGGCGAGGTTGAACTCGGTCTGGGCGAGGACGACGGGGTGCGCCGCGTCGGCCTGGTCGAGCAGGGACACGCCGCGCTCGAGCACGACGATGGCCCGGGTCACGCTGCCCGGGTGCGCCTCGGGGTCGCGCTCGAGCTCGCCGATGCCGATCCACAGCAGGTGCTGGGCGAGCTCCTCGTGCTCGGTGCCGAGGACCTTCTCGCGCAGGTTGAGGGACTTGCGCTGGAGCTCGAGGCTGTCCTCGACCTCGCCCTGGCGGTGCATGGCCTTGGCCCGACCGCCCATGGCCAGGCCGACGAGCTCGTGCTCGCCGCCGACCAGATCGCGCCACACCCCCTCGGCCTCGCGGTAGCTCTGCTCCGCCGCCGCGTAGTCCCGGCGCTCGAACAGCAGCTCGCCGGTGTTGTAGTGGATGAAGCCCACGGAGTTGTGGCGCTCGCCGTAGGTCGACAGGGCCACGCGCTTGGCCTGCTCGAAGGTCGCGAGCGCGGCGTCGAGGTGGCCGAGCTCGGCCTCGGCCGTGGCCAGGTTTTGGTACACGCTGACCAGCCGGGCGTTGTCGGGGCCGAACAGCTCGATGAGGATGTCGCGGGCGCGCTCGAAGGCGGCCTTCATGGCCTCGTGGTCCGCGAGGCTGTGGTGGGCGATGCCGATCTTGTTCCACGTGCCCGAGACCGCGACGTGCAGCCCGCCGACGTCGGCGTAGGCGGCCTCGTAGATCTGGAGGGCTTCGCGGTGGAGCTCGAGGGCCTGGCGGTTCTTGCCCTGGTAGCGCAGCAGGGTGCCGAAGCCGTTGAGGGCCTCGGCGCGCAGGGGGTGTCCGCGGCCCAGCTCGGCGTCGACGATGGTCAGGGCGCGCTCGAGCTCGCTGCGGCCCTCGTCCCAGTGGGCCAGGCGCTCGCGGGTCACGGCCAGGTGCAGCAATTCCCGACCGACCTCGACGTGATCTTCGCCGTAGAGGGTCTCGACGATGTCGACGACCTCGAGGCGATCGGCGAGGGCGCGCTCGTAGTCGCCGCGCTGGTGGGCCAAGGTCGCGCCGGCGCGCAGCAGCCGGGCCTTGGTCTTGGGGTCGCCGTCGATGCGCTCGAAGGTCGAGGTCCCGATCCGGTGCCACAGCTGGGCCTCCTCGAACGCGCCCTCGGCCGTGTGCGCCTCGGTCAGGCGGTTGCTGGCCTCGATGGTCAGCTCGTCGTCGCCGGCGGACTGGGCGAGGAGCCAGGCCTCGGTCAGCTCGAAGATGCCGGCGGACTGCTCCCCGGTCAGCAGGAACAGGCGGCCGTGGGCGAGGTGCAGCTGGGCGTCGAGGGGGGCAAAGTCGAGCTCGATGCTGCGCTCGTCGAGCTTGGTCAGCAGCGCCCGGGCCTGGTTGTATTGGCCGAGGGCGAGCAGGCCGTCGACGCGGGTCAGCTTGGCCCGGACCTCGATGATGGCGTCGACGAGCTCGGGCTTGGGCTGGCGACGGTCGAGCTCGTCGAGGAGGCTCGCGCGGCGGCAGCGGAGCGGATCGGGGAGGGTCAAGATGGCGTCGAGGGCCTCGTCGAGGAGGGTCGCGACGCCTGCTCGCGCGGGCTGCTCGTCGCTGCCCGCTTCGGTCCCGGCCTCAGCCCCGGCGTCGGTCGCGAGCACGGTCGTGACCGCCGCGACCGTGTTGAGCTGGCGATCGAGGCAGGCCATGCGCAGGTCGAGCATCTCGGCCGACTGCTCGCGGGTGACGTGGGTCGCCTCGCAGGTCTGGACGCCGACCTCGAGCCAGCGCTCGGTCCACGCGTCGAGCTCGCTGGCCATGGTCGCCCAGGTGTCGGGGGCGAAGGTGGCCGTCGACGCGGTCAGCCGGGCGCCGATGCGCTCGCGCAGGTCCTCGTCCCAGACCCCCGCGAGGGACTCGCTGCGCGGGGCGCAGGGGGCCTCGTCGTCCTCGCTCAGGCCGAGGGTCAGGGCCACGCCCGCGCCGGCGAAGGCGAAGGCGAGGAGCAGGGTCGAGATCAGCACGAGGGGGGTCGAGCGCGGCTGGGCCTCGAGGGCGTCGAGCAGGCTGACCATGTCGACGTAGCGCCGCTCGGGGTCGGGGTTGAGCCCGCGCTCGAGGACCTTGCGGACCCGGCCGGGGACCTCGCTCGCGCCGGGGTGGCCGCGCTTGATCTTCAGGGCCTCGCCGCGTCGGGGTCGCTGGCCAAACAGCGCCTCCCACAGCGCCACGCAGAAGCTGTATTGATCGGCCCGGGAGTCCGCGGCCCGGCCGTCGGCCTGCTCCGGCGCCATGTAGGCGGGGGTGCCCATGATCCGACCTTCGATGGTCAGGGGCGTGGGCGTGGCCAGGAGGTTGGGCAGGGACTTGGCCCGCTGGCGGCGGCGGGGCTCGTCGTCTGCGTCGGGCTCGTCGGCGGACTCGCGCCGGGCCCGGCCGTTGGTGTCGAGGATGCCCTCGGCGTGGGACTCGAAGGCGGCGTCGCTGGCCGGGATGGCCAGGCCAAAGTCGAGCACGCGGACGCGGCCGTCGTGGCCGACGAGGACGTTGTCGGGCTTGAAGTCGCGGTGGATGATGTCGGCCGCGTGGGCGGCCGCGAGGCCCCGGCCGGCCTGGACGTAGAGCCCGACGATGTCCCGCCACGAGCGGCGCTTGGCCTCGAGCCACTCGCGCATGGTCTGCCCGTCGATGAACTCCATGGCCACGAACACCTGCTCGGCCACGGCTCCAACCTCGTACACGGGGACCACGTTGGGGTGGGACAGGCGCGCGAGGGACTGGGCCTCGCGGATCAGCCGGGCCCGGCGACGCTCGCTGCCGCGTTTGGAGGTCCGGACCAGCTTGAGCGCGACCTTGCGGTCGAGGTCGGGGTCGTAGGCCGTGTAGACGATGCCGACCCCGCCCGTCCCGATGACCTCGATGATGATGTAGCGGTTGAACAGCGCGCCGGGCTCGAGGGGGCGCTCGGCCTCGGGGCGCCAGCCAGGCTCGAGGTCCACGCGCACCTCGCCCTGGGACTCGAGGGCCTCGGCGCGCTCGCTGCGACGCAGCGCGTCCACGGCGGCTGCGGCAAGCACCGCTCCCGGATCAGTGGGCCCTTCGGGGCGAGGCGACCCTCCCCGCGCGGACGAGTCCTCGCGCGCACCCACGCGCGCCTCGCTCGGATCCACCGGGGTCATCGGCGCATCATAGCGCTCGGCGAGGCTCCCAAGCAGCGACTCGATTCAGGGACTGTGAAGTTTTCACAGTCCCTGTCCACTTTGGCCGTCGTGGACGACGCCACGCCCTCCCTGCCCCACGTCCACGACTCAGAAACGGGTTCTCTCGATGATGTGCAGTGGCGAGGCAGGGACCCCAGTCGTCGAGGGTGACGCCGAGTGGCGCGCGCAGTTGACCGAAGAGCATCGCCCGAGCGGGGGCCGAGCTCCGCCGTGACGTGAGTCATGGGGGCGCCCCCTTCGTGGCCCCGTCAACGCATGGGATCGCCGTCGCCGTCGAGGGCGTTGGCGACCGCCTGGTTGTGGGCCTCGGTGGTCTCGCTGCTGCCGCCGCCGCGCAGGTTGATGACCCGGCTGAGCAGGCCGAACCAGAAGGGGGCGCCGAGGGTCGTCGCGAGGATGGTGATCCCAAAGCCGATCAGCTTCATCAGCCAGTCGAACAGGTTGTTCGGGGGGGAGCGGCGGTCGACGGGGTCGAGGGACCAGCCGAAGGGGAAGCCGTCGATGGCCTGGATGGTCTCGAGCTTGGCGATGAGCTGTTTGTCGCTGATCTGGCGGCCGGCGTCTTCGCCCTCGGAAGCCTCGCCTTCGGCCTCAGCGGCAGCCGGCTCCGCGGGCGCGTCCTCTCCGTCGGCGCCGTCGCTCGACGCGTCCTCGTCTTCGTCGCCCTCGGTTGACGCGCGCATCTCCTCGTCGAAGCCCACGGCCTGGCGCGCGATGGACAGGCGCAGCTCCGAGTTGGACCACAGCGCGTTGGCGATCATCAGGGAGTCGGCGTTGCCGACGACGGTCACCAAGGTGGCGAACACGAACGCGGTGATCTGCGAGCGCCGGCCGTAGTGGCTGCTCAGCCGCTCCATCGAGGCCTCGAACCACATCTCGATGTTGCGCTCGGCCTGGCCGAGGTCCCGGCGGGTATTGGTGCACAGGTTCAACAACACCCGGCGCAGAGGCGCCGACTCCTCGATGCCGTGGACCATCGCGTGGAGCTCCTCGTAGGTGTCCGGACGCATCCGCCGCTCCTTGTCATCGGGGGGCGCGAGCACCTCGAGCAGGGCCTTGGTGAACAGCGGCGTCGGGATGTAGTCCGTGGAGCTGCCCTGGGCGGCCAGGCCGCGGATGATCGGGTGATTGAGGAGGTCCTTGGCGATGCCCTGATTGCGCCCGCGGGCGTCGACCCAGGTGTCGCCGAGCATGTGCGCCAGCCACCGCTTCAGGGCGCGCTCGCGGGTCGAGAAGAGGTTGGCGAAGCCCTCGGTCACCGAGGTCGTGACCAGGCTGAGCAGCGCGTAGAGGAACATCAGCCCCAGAGCGACTTCGATGATCGTGTCCTGCAGCATGGCGCGCGGCGACGATAGCAGGAAGGCGCGAGCCGCGGGGCCTGGAGGCTCGGGGGGCCACGCAGGCACGCCGGCTCGTCTATGATCGCGCCATGGCGCAGGCCGATGTCGTGATTCACGGGGGCTCGATCTTCGATGGCGAGGGTCGCCCGCCCGTGGAGGGGGATCTCGTGCTCGCCCAGGGTCGGGTGCGGGAGCTCGTCGCGGGCGGCCTGAGCGAAGCGACCCGGGCCGAGCTCGCGACCTGTGGGGCCGAGCTGCTCGACGCCCAGGGCTGCTGGGTGAGCCCCGGCTTCATCGACCTGCACACCCACTACGACGCGGAGGTCGAGATCATGCCCAGCCTCGGCGAGTCCGTGCGCCACGGCGTCACCTCGATCGTGCTCGGGAGCTGCGGCCTGAGCATGGCCGTGGGCGATCCCGTGGATCTGGCGGACATGTTCTGCCGCGTCGAGGGGATCCCGCGCAGCACGGTCAAGCCCCTGCTCGAGCAGACCAAGACCTGGGCGGGGCCCGAGGCCTACTTCGAGCACCTCGCCCAGCTCCCCCTCGGCCCCAACGTCGCGGCCTTCCTGGGCCACTCGGCGATCCGGGCAGAGGCCATGGGCCTGGGCCCGAGCCTCGACGCGCGCGTGCGGCCCCGCGCGGAGGAGCTCGCGCGCATGCAGAGCCTGCTGCGCGAGGCCCTGGACGCCGGCTACATCGGCCTGTCGATCAACACCTTGCCCTGGGACAAGATGGACGGCGAGGAATTCCGCAGCCGGCCCACGCCCTCGGTGTTCGCCAGCTGGTCGGAGTACCGCGCGCTCGCGGAGATCCTGCGCGAGCGCGGGGCGGTGCTCCAGGGCGTGCCCAACGTGTCGACCAAGGTCAACGTCGCGCTCTTCGCCCTGCTCAGCACGGGGCTGGGTCGGCGGGCGCTCAAGACCACGCTGATCGCGATGATGGACGCGATCGCGTCCCGGGGCATCCACCGCGTCGTCGGGACCGTGGCGCGGCTGACCAACACCTTGCTGCGCGGCGACCTGCGCTTTCAGGCCCTGCCCAACCCCTTCGACATGTGGGTCGACGGCATCGAGGTCCCGGTGTTCGAGGAGATCGGCGCGGGCACGGAGGCGCTGCACTTCCAGGACCCCGGCGAGCGCGCGGCGCTGCTCCGCGACCCGGCCTTTCGCAAGCGCTTCAAGCGACAGTGGCGAAACCCCATCCTGGGGCGGGCCTACCACCGCGACCTGGCCGAGACCCGCATCAAGGCCTGCCCCGAGCCCGCCCTCGTCGGCCGCTCGTTCGCGGACATCGGCGCCGAGCGGGGCCTCGACCCCATCGACGCGATGCTCGATCTGGTCGCCGAGCACGGCCACGCGCTGCGCTGGTTCACCGTGGTCGCCAACGACCGCCCGCGCTGGCTGGAGTGGATCGTTCGCCACCCCGACACCCTGATCGGCTTCTCCGACGCGGGCGCCCACCTGCGCAACATGGCCTACTACAACTTCCCGCTGCGCATGCTCAAGCTCGTCACCGACGCCCAGCGCGAGGGTCGGGCGGTGCTCAGCCCCGAGGCGGCGATTCAGCGCCTGACCTCGGAGATCGCCGATTGGCTGGGCCTCGACGTCGGCCGCCTCGCCCCGGGCAAGCGCGCCGACGTGGTGGTCATCGATCCGGCGGGCCTCGACGACGCCCTCGAGCACATCCACGAGGAGCCGATGGCGGGCTTCGACGGGCTGAGCCGGCTGGTGCGGCGGAATGACCGCGCGACCCGGGCCGTGTACGTCGGCGGCAGGCGGGCCTTCGCCGAGGGTGCTTTCGCGCCAGGGCTCGGCCGTGAGGGCGGCTTTGGCCAGCTCCTGCGCGCGAATCACGGATAGTCACAGAGTGTATTAAAATTGGGGCACTCTGCCTCAGATATGCGCACTCCTGTGTCATGAGATGAGCGATACCGCACGCTTGACGCTCTCTCGAATTCCAGTGTAGCTGAAATCTCATGGTAATCACAGGAGGGCGCGGAGTGCTCGCTGCTCTACTCGAGTACACTCGCTCTGTAATCGATCGCTCTCTTTTTTCATGACTGCGAGCTCGCCTTCGGTACGAGGGATTTGTGCTATTGCACACTGCGACAAGTTTTAAAAATAGAAAAACGCGCACTTTTTGGCATGGGGACTCGTTTTGAAGTGTCCCGAAGACCGCTTTGCCCTGTTTCGCCACGACCCATACATCTCATTTTGAATCAAAATGAGGATTGACCGTGACAGGATGGGACATCTGTTGCGATTCCACCCTCATCGAAATTTTCTTGAAAGGTGGGATGTCCGAAGGTACAGAACCAATGTCTTCGATTTCAGCCGATTTGAAATCTGGACGACGGTGAGACCGCCGAATCAACGGCGACAGTTCCTGGCTTTCACGGCACGGATGCCACGAATGGGAATTGGCTCGATGACCCTCAAAGAGGACGACGACATGGCAGTCGACAACAGCGCACGGAAGCGAGGAGCCTGGCTCCGCACCATCGACGGCGGGGAGGCGCCTCCGACCAGGGAGGTCGGGGGCGCGCCCGAGCCGTCTGGCGACGACGAGTTCGTCGAGGATTGCCCGCAGCTGCGCGGGCGCGCGGGCACGGGCCCGTGGGAGCTGTGGGAGGAGCTGCCCGGACCCGTCGCTGGGGTCGAGGTCACGAGCTTCTCCGACGCCTTCGTCGAGATCCTCGGGGAGCTGGGCATCGAGCACGCCTACGGGATCTCGGGCGGCGCCATCGTACCTTTCTACGACGCGCTGTCTCGCTCGCAGCTGTCGGTGATCCACTGTCGCCACGAGGCCGGGGCGGCCTTCGCCGCCCTCGAGGACTCCCTGGCCAGCGGCCGCCCGACGGTGGTGTTCACGACGACCGGGCCGGGCATCACCAACGCGCTCACGGGCCTGGTCGCCGCGCGCTGGGAAGGCGCCAAGGTGCTGTTCATCTCGGCCGCGACGCCCCTGGCCCAGACGGGCCGCGGCGCCTTCCAGGACACCAGCTTCCACACCCTCCCGGTCGGCCTGTTCACCGCGGGCTCGGTGTTCGACTACGTCGAGACCGTCGCCGCGCCGGAGCAGCTCGCCCGGGTCGCGCGTCGGCTCGAGACGGGCCTGGCCAAGGTCGGGGGCTTCGTCGCCCACGTCAGCGTGCCGACCGATCTACAGCGCGCCGAGGTCACCCGCGACCGCGGGGTTCGGCGCGGCAGCCTGATGCGGATGGGTTGCGACCCCGAGGCCGTGGCGAGCATCGCCCAGGAGCTCCGCGACACCTCGGCTGGGCCGACGGCCATCTGGGTTGGCTTCGGCGCCCGCTCGGCCGCCCCGCAGATCCGCGCCTTGGCCGAGCGCCTGGGCGCGGCGGTGATGAGCTCGCCCCGGGGCAAGGGGGTGTTCCCCGAGTCCCACCCCCAGTTCATCGGCGTCACGGGCTTCGCCGGCCACAGCCACGTCAAGAGCTGGATCGAGCGTCACCGGCCGCAGCGCGTGCTCGTCCTCGGCACCCGCCTGGGCGAGTTCACGACCTTTTGGGATCCCCGGATGGTGCCGGATCAGGGCTTCATCCACGTCGACATCGATCCCGACGCCGGCGGCGAGGCCTACCCGCTGGCCTACACGCGCACCGTGCAGGCGGAGATCGGCGCCTTCGTCGGGGCCCTGCTCGAGCAACTCGACGATCACGTGCCCGCGACCATGCCCGGGCGCGGCTACCTCGGCCCCCAGCGCCTCGATCCCGTCGAAGATCGCCGGGTGCGGCCGACCTTCCTGATGCAGTGCGTCCAGGACGGAGTGGTCGACGCGGGCGCGCGGGTCATGACCGAGGCCGGCAACGCCTTCGCCTGGGGCAACCATCTGCTGCGCTTCGACGAGCCCAACCGCTACCGCGTCTCGACGGGCTTCGGGTCCATGGGCCACGCGGTCACGGGCGTGATCGGGGCGGCGCTGGCCGAGCCCGGGCGCAAGGCCGTGGCGATCGCGGGCGACGGCGCGATGCTCATGAACAGCGAGATCAGCACCGCGGTGCAGTACGGCCTGCCCGCGGTGTGGATCGTGCTCAACGACTCGCAGTACGGGATGATCGACCACGGCATGCGCCACGGCGGCTACGCGCCGGAGTCCGTCAGCATGCCGTCGACGGACTTCGTCGCCATCGCCCGGGCCATGGGCGCAGACGGCGTTGCGGTGCGGGACGAGTCAGAGCTCGCCGCGGCCCTCGAGCAAGCGATGCGCGCCGAGGGGCCCTTCGTCGTCGACGTGCACATCGACCCCAACCAGCGGGCGCCCTTCCTCGAGCGCGCCGACGGCCTGTTCAAGGCCAAGCCCTGGCAGGGTCCGCCGCGGGCTTGAGTCATCGCTAGCAGCCGCCCACGGGTTCAACGCCAGCTGAGTCCGTGGACGATGCTTTCGTGGATCATGGGTCCCGGCGCGGCCGGGGTGGGCGACTGCTAGAGCCGGGCGAGGGCGCCGGCGATGGTGTCGGCCTCGACGACCATCCCACCGCGCTGGGCCATGATCTCGGGCAGCCACTCGGCCGCGGCCGCCGTGGTCGAGAAGGTCTCGATCGGGAAGCTGCTGCGGCTGACCACGGTGAGGGTCCGGGTCACGGCCCGGACCAGGCTCCCGCGCACGCCTCCAAACTCGATCACCAGGGCGTTGCCGAGGATCTGCGAGTCGAGCTCGAGGATGGTCTGGTCGAAGACCTTGCGGACCCCGCCGTCGGGGGGCCCCACCCCATCCCGGAGCACGGTCAGCACGGCGAGGCCCTGGCCGCTCGCGATCTTGGGGAAGGTGTCACAGACCAAGCGCGCGCGTTCGACCGTCGGCGTCTGGCGCCAAACGATGATCGCCAGGTTGGCGAGGCGGGCGAGGCAGTAGCCCGCGGTGTCGGCCAGGATCTCGGCTTCGGTCATGGACGCTGCACCTCTTCTAACACGGGCGGGAGGTCCGCGGATGGCCATGACTCCTCCCCAGGGCGGGCTGGACCGCAGGCTGGGAGAGACTCGCCACCCGCTCATGTCGACACCGCCGGCGCCGTCGAGCCGGTGTCTCCGAAAGTGGGAGAGACTCGGTATATGTACTCCGCTGCGCGCTTGAATCAATTGCGGGGGCCGATCTCCGGTGAACTTGGATCACGGGAGGGTGACCATTTGGCCGGAATTCGGCCCCTTTGGCCAGTTCTGGGCCGCTTCGAGTGCGCTCCGACTACACGAAATTCAATCACGCTGGCATCATTATTCGTGAACGGCAATTTTCTTGCCTGACTGGAATTGTGTTTGGTGCGATAAATGTAGTGACATCAATCAGCTGTTGATGCACTCTCGTGAGGGCAGGAATGCCGAGGTGCTGGCCGGCGTGGTGTGTCGATGACACGGGTGTGGGTTGGCGAGGAAATGGGACAGCAGCACCTCGGCATCCTTGCTGGCTTCGCGGGTGACGTTCACCGGGTGGCCCGGCTCGAGACCGCGGTCTCGGGCTGGGCTGCTGGCGCTGGATGACCCTGGCCGCGCGGGCGGCTCGCTGAGGATCGTTCGCCGAGCCATCGGGCAGTCAGGGCCTGTGATTGGGCAGTCACGGAGATCGCAGAAGAAAAACGCGTACTGTGCGCCGCGTGTGATGTCAGCACGCGAGACTGGGATTCTCCGACGGCCCGAGCGAAAACGCCCTGTTACAGCAGAGCTGGAATTCCAAAGTGGCCATTCGATCATCCAGCAAAACACGAAATTTAGCGATATCAAGCGCCCCTACGCCGTTTGGCGCTTCGTCGAGGGCAACATTAGCTGCCATCCGTAGTTCAGCCAGGCCAGAAAAATTATAGTGATCTGTTGCATTCCGCCCCGCCCGGAGGTATCGATTTCTTGCGCCGGCTAGCCGACCCATTGGTGAGCAAACCGACCAGCTTTTCACACATCCACTCCCGACGAGCTGACAGCCATGACCACCACGAACACTCTCGAGCGCCTCTCTCGCCCCGATGGACCGGTCCTCAGCTTCGAGCCCACCCAGGGACGGGGTGACCGTCCTCGCCTCGAATGTGGTCTCGAAGAGGCCATCAATGAGTTCGTGGAGGAGGCTCACGAGCACACGCTGCGCTGGGCCGTCGAGTCGGGCCTCGTCCAGGACACGGGCTCCAAGTTCGAGCGCTTCCGTGGCGCGCGCTTTACGTGGCTGGCCGCTCGGGCCTACCCCACGGTGACCCGCGGGCAGCTCGAGCTCATCTCCGACTGGATCACCTTCCTGTTCTTCTACGACGACATGTGTGACACGCAGGAGTCGACCGAGAAGGACTACCTCAAGAAGTTGGTCGCGGCCGAGAACCGGCTCATCGCCATCGGCCACGGCGCGGAGATTGACGACACCGACTCGCCCCTCAACTCGGCCCTCGCCAACATCCGCGACCGCGTCGCGGAGCAGGGCGCCGACGCGTGGCTCGGTCGCCTCGGCTACCACATCCAGGAGTACATCGAGGGCTGCCGCTGGGAGCGATTCATTCGCATGCAGGGCTCCATCCCCAGCCTCGCCACCTACTCCAAGCTGCGCCTGCTGATCAGCGCGGTCTACCCCTGCTTCGACTTCGCTGGCCTGTGCATCGACGGCTCGCGCACGGACTTCGCCGACAACATGCTCGTGCAGCAGCTCGAGATCATGGCGAACAACTACATCTGCTGGGTCAACGACATCTACGGCGTCGACAAGGAGATCAGCGAGAGCACCACGAGCAACCTGGTCATCGTCCTGGCCAGCGAGCACGACCTGAGCTGGGAGGCCGCCCTCGACCGCGCCATCGAGATGTGCAACGCGGAGCTCGAGGCCTTCATGGACCTCGAGCAGGCCATCGTCGCCCTCGGCGACAGCGAGAGCTGCACCTATATCGAATCACTCAAGAGTTGGATGCGGGGCAACCTCGACTGGTACGCCGAGACCGTCCGCTACGGCATGGAAGAAGGCGACTCTCTGTCCCGCTGCTGGAGCACCTGGGGGTGGGAGGGAAAGGACGTCGCTGAGGCCTCGGCTGGCGCTGCCGCCTGAGGACCTCAATAGGTTCGAAGAAGCCTCCGCGCTGCGGGGGCTTTTTCAATTGAGCGGGGCCCGAGGCGTCGAGCCCCGAGCCCCGAACTGGTGGGCGCAGCCTGGCCGCGTCAGGACGCTTCCTCGTGGCCCTCGACGCGCCGGCGCACGGAGTCGACCAGGTCGAGGGTCTCCTTCTCGTTGATGCCCGAGGGCCCGAGGTGCTGGTAGGCCGCCGCGACCTTGTGCCAGGGGAAGGCCTTGACGTCGACGCGGCCGAGCCAGGACACGGCGATCATCAAGCCGCGGACGATGGCCTCGTCGGTGACGACGGACACCGATACGCGCGGCTCGGTCTTGAGGGCCTGGGACATCGACTTGCGCTGCGGCGCGCTGACCTCGACGGCGCCGACGGAGGTCGCGAGGACCTTGAGCACCTGCTGCGAAGCGACGGTGTCGCAGTAGTCCTGCCAGGTCTCATCGTCGATGGGGCCGGGATCGTAAAAGGACACCATCAAGTTGCCTTGTACCGTCCAGTTCTTTGCTTCGCGCTTGAACATGGTGTGGTCTCGTCATCCAGAGACGCTTTCACTATTTCACGACGTACGCCGTTGGCCAAGCACTGTAGACATGCGCGATTATCCGTGCGTCGGATCGAGCCATCTTCGCGACAGGGTGTTTTGGAGGGTGGTGACCGCGAAGCCACGCGCGGCCGCAACGCAGCGCGCGAAGATCGTGCGCGGCGATGGAAGATCGTGCGCGGCGATGACCATGGTCAAAAACGAGAGACGGCCAGTCGGGTGACTGGCCGTCTCGGGTTGGGCGCGACAGGACTTGAACCTGTGACTTCCACCGTGTGAAGGTGGCACTCTACCACTGAGTTACGCGCCCTCTGGGGTGCCCTCGCAGGCGAGGAACGGGCATTTAGCAAGCTTCGGCGAGGCATGCAAGCGTCGGACGGTCTCGTCCGTGGAAGCTGCGTGGAGGACGCTGTGAGTCCGCCCCCAGCCCAGGAGTCGGCCCGCCTCCCAACCCGGCCCGTGCGCGGCTCGAGGGCGTCCTGGGCCGCTCCTGGGCCATCCTGGGGACGGGGACGGGTGCCGCACTGGAGGTGCGCTTGGAGCTCGCTCAGGGACCATCCTCGAGCACGGTGAACGCGTCACGGACCTCGGCCGGGATGCGGGTCGGGGCGCCGCGACGCAGATCGATGAACGCCCAGGTCGTCGTCGCCTCGAACAGCCGCTCCGCGCCTCGCTCGATCCGGGTGCGCCGAGTCGAGCTCGCCGGTCGGATTTCGCTCACCCAAGTATGGATGGTCAGGGCGTCGCCCAGCATGGCCGCCCGGCGGTAGTCGAGATCGTGGCGACGGACGACCCACGCTGCGCCCAATTGCGCGTAGCGTGGCCAGTCCCACCCAGCGGCGGAGGAGTGGGCCGTCGCCGCGGCCAGGGTCCACTCGAGGTAGTGGACATTGCCCGCGTGGCCGAGGAGATCGATCTCTTCTTTAGAGACCGTATGGTGATGGAGGTAGATGCCGTGCATGGCGAGGGGCCGTGGGTGGGTTGCGAAGGGGCTCGCGTATCGCGTTGTCGACTACTCGATGGCGACCAGGCTTCGCAAGGACGCGCAGCGCACCAGGCGCGGGTATTGTGCGCAAATTGGCGTCCCAAAACAGGGCATGGGCCCAATTGGGACAGCATTCCCGGAGTGTGGTGGGGGTCAATGTGCAGTCCTCTCTCATTTCGAGGTCCTTGTTTCCGCGGGCCCAACGCGTGGGTGTGACATTTGGAGTCATTTGGGGCAAAGGTACCCATCACATCGGTCTGTAAAGCTTCACCGCTGTGGCGAATGTACACATGAAACGACGGCGGTGTTCGCAATCGTGACTCATCTCAGTGTGGATAAAGGGCAGAGCCTGGCCCAAAGGTCGGACCGCCTCGGGGCGGGTCATCAAGTGCGCCTCATTGGGGTAAAAAGCCACTCAGCTGGCTTCTGTTGGGCCTGAGGGCAGGTTCCGAATTTTTTTTAGATTTTTTTTTGTGCCTTCAGGGCGGGCTGAGGGCGGCTCAGAGCAAAAATGGCAATTGTGAATGGTGGGCGTAGTTGACGGTCGACGAGACAGGAATCGCAAATGGGTGTAGTGTTCGAAGCATGGAGCTTCGCAGCAAGGTTGTTCAAGGATTCCTGGCCGCCGCGGTTGGGATGGGGTTGTTGGTGGGTGCTAGCGACAGTCAGGCGACGAACTATCGTTACCTCTGCACGTCCGTACAGGGGGCGTGCGACTACACCGGGCCGAACGCGCCGGTGCTTCGCGCGGACGTCTGTTACAACGCGGCCTCGGGTGTCTCGACCCTCAAAGGCAGCGGCGCCTGCACCGGTGGCGAGACTCCCTACTACGTCGAGCATGGCGAGGTGATCGACCCGATGAACTCCCAAGTTGCCAGCTACGTGGCGCTGAACGACGCTTGCGACCAGGGTTACTGCTCCGCGGGGTCGTCGAATGGCGTCGAGGAGGCCCTATGCTGCGACGGTGACGGCAACTGCACCCAGCACGTGGGCGGCACCTGCACCGGTGAGATCGTGTTCTGCGCCGACTGGACCGGCACGGAGTGCAGCGACGGGTCGAACTGAGCTGAAGCCGCGCTTCGCGGCACATCTGCGAACGACATGGGGGAGCCTCGCGGCTCCCCTCGTTCAATTGGTCCTGGTGAGGCCCCAGTCCTAGCGAGGCCCAGAATGGGCCAGGAGAGGGCCGAGGTTCCACGAGAGTTCCCAGGGCCTCATCGGCGTGTGGCGCTCAGGAGAGCGCGGCGAGGCGGGTCATCGTCGCCCGCGAGCCCACACCATGAGGCGAGGCGAAGTGGGGGAGGGCACGTGCGAAGGCCGGAGCGTTTGCCCCGGCCTTTGGTCTGGTGGTGTCGGCTCATTCGAGCCGAGCTGCTCAGTCGACTCGGCGAATGTCTCGCGGCCGATCGGCGCGCACATCGCTGATCTCCACGCCCGCCTCGAGCAGGTCGAGGTTGCGCGCGGTCATCTTCTTGCCGTCGAGGACCTCGGTGCTCTCGCCGCAGTCCTCGGCGTGCTTGATGGCCATGGCGTACATCATGCGGCCCTGCTCGTAAGAGCCCCCCTCGACGAGGGTGTCGCCGATGGGGATGAGCTGCTTGCCGAACTCGCAGTAGGCCTCCGCGCCGGGGCTGGCGCTCTCGAGCAGCATCTCTCGGGCGAGCTGGCTGTCGGTCCAGGCCATGTCGCCGTCGCCGTCCTCGGCGCGGCGAGCCGCGGACTCGAGGATGACCATGGCCGCGTCGACGCGCGGGTCGTAGTCTGACTGGGCGACGTCGATGTTTGGGCTCTCCGGGGCGAGGCCCCAGCAGAGCATGAAGGTCGCGGCGAGGGCCAGGCTGGTCAGCGCGGGCCGACGCATGCTCCGGCCGATCGTCGAGCCCGGGCGGGTCAGCTCCTCGAGCAGCTCGGCCAAGGTGGCGAAGCGCGAGGCGGGCTCGAAGCTCATGCCCCGACGCAGGGCCGAGACCATGTGCCGGGGGATGCCCTCGACGCTGCCCTGGGGGCCCGACCGCATGGCGCGGTAGCGGCTGAGCGGGTCGGAGCCGCGGAAGGGGTTGCGGCCAGTGAGCGACTCCCACAGCGCGACGCAAAACGAGAACTGGTCGCTCCGGGCGTCGCTCTCGTGTCCGGCGATGCACTCCGGCGCCATGTAGGCCAGCGTGCCCTCGGCGAGGAGCTGGGGCCCGCGGCCAGCGAAGGCGTCGATGGGGCGCGCGAGGCCAAAGTCGATGACGACGACGCGGCCATCTTCGGCCAGCATGACGTTACTGGGCTTGAAGTCGCGGTGTGACAGGCCGGCCTCGTGCACGGCCACGAGCCCGCGACCCGCCTCGATGAAGCGCTCGAGGATGGCGGAGGGGCTGGGGCGCTGGCCGAGCCACTCGTCGAGGCGCTCGCCTTCGATGAGCTCGAGGACCAGGAACTCGAGGCCGTCGGAGCAGCCGTGGTCGTGGACCTTGACCACGTTGCGGTGGCCGACCTGCGCGAGCAGCTGCGCTTCGCGACCCGCCTCGCCGAGTTCGCCTGGCTGCAGCAGCTTGAGGGCCACCGGCCGGCCGAGGGTTCGATCGAGGGCGCGGTAGACCGAGCCGCCCGCGCCCTGGCCGAGGTGGCCAAAGATGCGGTAGCGGTTGGCCACCAAGGTGGCGCGCTCCCAGGTGCCAGACTCGTTGCCGAAGGGGCCGTCCACGATGGACGACTCGGCGCTTCGAGCAGGAGGGCACAGGGGCGGGGTCACGGCTTCCATTTTGTACCACGATGTCGAAAAAAGAGTAGTGACAGAAGGCAAAAAAAAGTTGTGACTTTGAGGGTGGTAAGAGTGGTGGCCAGCGGACCCAACGCCGCGTGGAAACTCCCTCAGTGGCCGTTTCATGGGGATTTTTGGCCGTCGGGGCACTTCGCCCCGCTGGCTGGTCGAGCGCACGAACAGTGGGAGAAGGACCACAATCGTGTGATTAGTTGGCACTGGAGAAAGTAGCGAGTTGGGCTACACATAGAACGGGGCAAAACGACGCAGATGATCCTCGGGGCCCTGGCTGCTAGGGTGCGGCGGTGTCGGAGGACATGCCCGAGGGCCGAGATCCCACGGAAAACACCGCTGCGGGCGCCGGTGACGTCGCGGTCAGTGGTGCAGATGGGGACACCGAGGGGGGCGGAGTGGCCGAAGGGTCTGGTGCCTCGGGACAGGTTGCTGGTCAGGAGACCAGCGCGCCCGAACAGTCACACGCAGGACTACGTATACGCGCGGTCGCCGTGATTGCAGTGGCTATTCTCCTTTCCCTGCTCGTGTTTGCAGTGCGGTCTAAATATGAGCATAGTGAGCGCGGCGAGGTGCGGGAACGCGCCATGGGGGAGGCGCAGAGCCCCGAGAATGCGCATACTGTGCACAAAGACTCCTGGGGTGTGCGCGGTCGGGTGCTCGTGGAAGCACTGGCCGAGGAGCCGCCTGGCGACCCTTCAGCCGCTGTGGCCGGGGATGGGGACACCGGCAGCGAGGACGGCGGGGCCCCAGTCGACCAGGAGGCAGCGAATCCGGGCCATTTGGACACGGGAGCGGAGTCTGCGGGGGACGCGTTGGAGGAAGAGTCGGGCGCGGAGGGGGCCGAGGGAGCGTCCGTCGATCTACCTACGCAAGCGATGCGTCCGCGTTTGGACCCCCCTGCCGCAGGGAGCTGTCGTGTTCGCGCGTGGCAGGAAGGTCGCGAGCTCGGGACCGCCCCCTGCGAAGCGGACGGGAGCTACGCTCTGGCGCTCTCACCCCAGAGCGATGGCAAGGTCGCGCTCGAGCTCCTGGTCGAGGGTCACCTCCGCGGGGTGATCACCGTCGATCTCGGCTCGGAGGAGACGAGCGAGGCGGGAGAGGGGAGCGGCGAGGAGACGGGGGAGTCGCGCGGCCCAAATGGGGACGGGGACACCAACGCGCCGCCGCAGGAAGAGTCGCCCCAGAGCGATCCCGACCTCGTCGCCGATGAGAACACGCCCACGTCGGAGGACGGCGTGCGCTGGCTCGACGCGCCGACGGTCGCCCTGGGCCCGGGCTTCGTGGTGACCGGGCAGACCGTCGACGCGCGCGGGCAGCCCATCGCGGGGGTGTCGATCGAAGCGATGCCCCAGCCGGGCATCGGGGAGCCCGAGCCGTGGCGCACGGTCAGCGACGAACAGGGGCACTTTTCGCTGTCGACCCTTCCCTATGGCCCGGTGAGCCTCCAGGCCCACGCGCCAGGCTACGCCCTGTCGGTCGTCGAGGCGATCTCGCCGGAGGATCAGGTGTGGATGGTCCTCGACGCGCTCATCGACCTCGAGGGCTCGGCGGTGGCCGATCCCGAGCTGCTGGCGCGGGCGCGGGTGCGCCTCGAGGGCTCGTCGGTGTGGCCGGCGATCGAGCGTCCATTGGGGCCAGCCGAGGATTCCAAGCAGGAGGCCGAGGGGCCCGCGCGGGTCTTGGGCCCCGGAGACTTCGTGTTCGAGGCCTTGCCCGACGGCATCTACGGCGTCGAGGTGGTCGTCCCCGCGGCCGAGCCCGGGGGCCAGGAGTACGCCTCCGTTCCCCTCGAGAACGTGACCCCCGACCTGCGCGTGTCGCTGGCCGTGGTCCCGGCCTTTCGCGTGCCCGTGCGCGTCGAGGACCCCGACGGCTCTCCCGTGGTCGGGGCCCGGGTGACCCTCGCCTACGGCCAGCTCGGGATGCTGCAAAAGATCGCCGAGTCGGGTGTGGACGGTCGGACCGCGGTCGGGCCCGTGGTCCCCGGCCCCTACCTGCTGCGCGTCGACGCCGACGGCTTCCTGCCGCCGGAGCCCGTCGAGGTCGAGGTCGGCGGCGAGGGCTACGAGGGCGAGGAGCTGGTGCTCGTGGTCGCCCGGCCGGCGCGCATCGAGGGCGTGGTCGTCGACGAGGACGAGCGCCCGGTCGCCGGCGCGGAGGTCCTGGTCGACAGCGAGGTCGACTTTGCGATCGGAGAGGGAGACGCCCGCGCGCGCATGTTCGCCGCGGCCCTGGGCGCCCGCGGGGAGGTGGGCAGCCTCGGGGTGACCCAGGGGGCGGTGCCCGACATCCCGCTGTTCTTCGACGAGGACGAGGGCGCGAGCTTGTCGGGCGTCGTCGCCGACGAGGACGGCCGCTTCGTCCTCGACATGCTGCTGCCGGGCACGCACCGCATCTGGGCCGTGCACGGGGACCACGCCGCCTCGGCCGTGCAGACCCTCGAGGTGCGCTCGGGCGAGGTGCGCTCCAAGGTCGTGCTCACCCTGCGCGAGGGCGTGGCGCTGACCGGTGTGCTGCGCACGCGCAACGGCGAGCCCATCCCCGGGGGGCAGATCGACCTGGGCGACGGGTTGGTGTTGGCGACGGACGAGCGCGGGGTGTTCGACGCGGGCTTTCGCCGGGGCAAGCAGCGCCTCGTCGTGCGCGCGCCGGGCATGGTCCCGCAGGAGGTGGTCGTGGACCTGCGCAAGGGCGCCGAGGACATCGAGGTCGTGCTCGAGCCGGCCGAGGCCCACTTCGAAGGTCGGGTCGTCGACGGCAACGGCCGGCCCATCCCCGACGTCGAGGTCGAGCTGCGCCCGGTGGACGGGCTGTCGCCCTCGCTGGTCACCTGGACCGACGCCAAGGGCCGCTACGAGTTCGAGGAGCTCGGCCCGGGCGGGGTCGAGCTGATGTTCTCGCACCCGGACTTCGTGCCCGCGGACGCGCGCTCGACCCCGGATGAGGGCCTCGTCGAGCAGGTCCTCGACGCGGGCTGGACCATCGATCTGCTGGTCCGCTCGGCCGTGGCCGGAGAGGCCCTCGAGGGGGTCCGCGCCCAGGCGGGGCACGTCGAGGGCAGCACGGACGAGGCCGGCCGGGTCGAGCTCACCGGGCTGGTCGGGGAGGCGGTCGAGGTCGAGCTCAGCGCGCCTGGGTGGCTCGCGCAGCAAGTGCGCGTGCGTGACGATGGCAGCGGTCGCGTCGAGCTGACCGTCGAGCTGTTCGACGGCGGCGCGCTCGAGGGCACCGTCGACGACGACATCGGGGACCCCGTGAGCGGCGCGCGGGTGCAGGCGATGACGGCGAGCGGCGAGCTGTTGGGAGAGGCCAAGAGCGACAACCGCGGGCGCTGGCGCATCGACGGCGTGCCGGCGGGAGACGTGGTGGTTCGCGCCGATCCCCCCCCTGCCTGGTCAGCGGAGCTTGCGCCAATCGAGGAGGTCCGCTCCGATGTGATCCGCGGCGAGGTTACATCGGCCATCCGGTTGCGGTTTGAGAGGCTGTGATGTCTACTCGCCAACCAGCCTGCGCCATGAAGACCTCCGAGCTCAGCCTTGCATCCTTTGTCCTGTGTGCCTTTGCGGCGGTCTCCGGTGGCTGTGCGGGGAGCGAGAGCAAGGACGCGGCGCCCACGGAAGAGGGCGCAAAGACGAGCCTGGAGCCCAAGCCGGTCGACGGCCCGCAAAAGGTCGCCTCGGTCGACGGTGCCCCGGGTGACGCGGGCGACGAGTACGAGGTCAAGATCAGCCCCGCCGAGGCCAAGGTGGGCGAGGCCGCCAAGGTCACCATCGAGGTCCTCCCCGCCGATGGCTGGCACCTCAACATGGAGTTCCCGACGGCGCTGACCGTCGAGGCCCCGGCCGACGTGTCCCTGGCCAAGGCCGAGTACGGCAAGGCCGACGCCGTCGAGTTTGGCGAGGGCCGCGGGGAGTTTGCCGTGGGCTACACGGCGAGCGCGGCTGGGGACAAGGCCTTCTCGGGTGAGCTCAAGTTTGCGATCTGCCAGGACACCGGCTGCGCGCCCCGTACCGAGCGCCTGGCCTTCAACGTGCCGGTGGAGTGACGCGGGGCCCCGTCAGATGACGGGGTAGGGGAGTCCCCGGCCGGGTCTCGTGGGGAATCTTCGTCGAGAATCTTCCTCGACAGTCCTGGGGCCGAGCGGCCATGCTCTCAAGGCCCATGACCGACCCGCGTCGCCCCCTCGGAGCCCAACAGCGCCTCGCCCAGCTCGCCTCGACGGTGGCCGAAGACTTCTCGGTCACGCGCCGCTTGCTGAGCTTCGAGGAGTGGTTCGAGCTGTTGGTGGACAGGCCGCGGATCCACGCCCGCAACAGCGCCCAGTACGTCCGCGACGCCCTCGAGTCCTTCGGCCGCGACGAGGTGCGCACGCCCCGGGGGCTGACCACGCGCTTTCGCCTCTTCGATCGCAGCTTCGACGACAGCCCCCGCCTGGTCGGCCAGGAGCGGGCGCAAAACGAGCTCTTCGAGGTCCTCGACGGCTACTGCCGCCTGGGCCGGACCGACTCGCTGATCCTGCTCCACGGGCCCAACGGCAGCGCCAAGAGCACGCTCTTGGATTGCCTCCAGGCGGGCCTCGAGGCCTACTCGCACACCGACGAGGGGGCGCTGTATCGCTTCGCCTGGGTGTTCCCCAGCGGCCAGCAGCTGTCGGCTGGCATCGGCTTTGGGGCGCCGGGCTCGAGGGAGCTGCTCGGCGACGAGAGCTACGCGCGCCTCGACACCGGGAGCATCGAGTCCCGGCTCACCGACGAGAACAAGGACCACCCGATCTATCTGATCCCCCACGAGCCGCGGCTGCGCCTGCTCGAGGAGCTGTTCGGCGCCGAGGTCGACGGGCAGAGCGAGGACGGCTTCGTCGTCGCCCACCAGATCCGCAACGGGGACCTCTCGGCGCGCAACCGCAAGATCTTCGACGCCCTGCTCAACGGCTACCAGGGCGACCTGGGCAAGGTCTACCAGCACATCCAGGTCGAGCGCCTGTACCTGAGCCGGACCTACCGGCGCGGCCTCGTCGACGTCGAGCCCAAGCAGACCGTGGACGCGCGCTCCTTCCCGGTGACCGGCGACCGGGCCTTCGCCAGCTTGCCGCCCTCGGTGTCCGGCCAGGTGCTGCACGGCACCCAGGGCGACCTGGTCGACGCCCAGCGCGGGGTGCTGAATTTCTCGGACCTGCTCAAGCGCCCCTACGAGCACTACAAGTACCTGCTGACCGCGACGGAGAGCGGGCGCGTGGTCCTCGACCACCTCTTGCTCGGCCTCGACGTCGTGTTCACGGGCTCGGCCAACGACATCAAGCTGCTCGAGTTCCGGGCGCTGCGCTCGGCCGAATATCAGAGCTTCCGCGCCCGCCTCAACCTGATCTCGGTGCCCTACCTCCGCGACTACCGGGTCGAGCGCAAGATCTATCAAGAGCAGGTCGGCGACCTGTTGCGCGGGGTCCACATCGCGCCCCACGTGCCGCGCATCCTCGCGCTGTGGGGGGTGATGACCCGCCTGCGCCCGCCGGACAGCGAGAAGTACCCCAAGAAGATCAGCGCCGCCCTCGACAAGCTCACGCCCCTGGCCAAGGCCGACCTCTACGCCTACGGCCGGGTGCCCGAGGGCCTGAGCAGCGACGAGGCCAAGGAGCTGCTCGCGGCCGTGCCCGAGATGTACGCCGAGCGCTTCGCCCACGCCGTGGTCCGGGTCGAGGGCTCGGACACGCCGCTGGGCGACTACGAGGGCAGCTTCGGCGCCAGCGTCCGCGACCTCAAGAACGTGCTGCTGGCCGCGGCCTCGAACCTGCCCCCGGAGTCGCACAGCGTGACCGTGCCGCGGGTCTTCGACGAGCTCCGCGACTTCCTGGCCGACCAGGTCAACCACCGCTGGATGCACCTCGAGGCCAAGGGCGGCTTCCACCTGCTGACCGGCGAGGGCTCGATCACCGAGCGGGCCTTCTCGCGCTGGCTCGACCTGTCCGACTGGGAGGTCCGCGAGGCCCTCGGCCTCGTCGACGAGGAGCGCTACCTCGAGCTGTTCCGCAAGTACGTCATCCACGCCAGCCACCACGTCAAGGGCGAGCGCATCTTCGACGAGGTCACCGGGCAGCTCACCGACCCGGACGAGAAGTTCATGCGCGAGCTCGAGAAGTCCATGGACCCCAACGCGGGCCCGGGCTTTCGCGAGGACATCCTCGCGCGCATCGGCGCGTGGGCCCTCTCGCACCCCAACGAGGGGCCCATCTACGAGGAGATCTTCGCCGACTACTTCGGGCGCATGCGCGAGGACTACTACCGGCAGCAAAAGGAGACCGTGCGCCGCGGGATCCAGTACATGCTCGAGCGGCTCACCAACGATCGCCAGGTCGACCTGGACCTGAGCCAGGACGAGCGCGACAAGGCCCAGCGGGCCCTCGACGTGCTCACGGGCGTCCACGACCCCGACGACGGCAAGCGTCGCGAGCGGCACACGCGGGAGTCTCTCAAGGAGACCCTGGTCCAGCTCAGCCGCCACCGCTATTAGGCGCCTGGTAGGGTCGGGCCATGGCGGAGTGGCTCGCGCGCGCGGCAGACCTGGTGTGGTCCTACCCGGTGGTGGGCCTGTGCCTGCTCTCGGCGCTCTACTTCACCCTCCGCCTGGGCTTCGTGCAGCTGCGCTGCTTCCCCCACGCGCTCGCGCTGATCAGCGGCCGCTACGACCGCGAGGACGAGGCCGGGAACATCTCCCACCTGCAGGCCCTGGCGGCCGCGCTCTCGGGGACCATCGGCATCGGCAACATCGCCGGCGTGGCCATTGCGATCTCCGTCGGCGGCCCCGGGGCGGTGCTGTGGATGTGGATCACGGGGCTGCTGGGGATGGCGACGAAGTTCGTCGAGTGCACCCTCGGGACCCACTACCGCGAGATCGACGCGATCACCGGAGAGGCTCGGGGCGGGCCGATGTATTACATCCTCGCGGGCCTCGGACCGCGCTGGCGACCGGTCGCGCTGTTCTACGCCCTGAC
Source organism: Plesiocystis pacifica SIR-1 (assembly GCF_000170895.1). GTDB lineage: Bacteria > Myxococcota_A > Polyangia > Nannocystales > Nannocystaceae > Plesiocystis > Plesiocystis pacifica. The sequence goes on from NZ_ABCS01000038.1 coordinate 60,023, forward strand.
CATCGCGCTCGCGGGCTTCGGCTTCACCTGCATGTTCCAGAGCAACCAGGCCGCCGACGCCCTGAAGACCCACTTCCTCGTGCCCAGCTGGGCGACCGGGGCGGCGCTGACCGTGCTGACGGGCGCGGTGATCCTCGGCGGGATCGAGAGCATCGGGCGGTGGGCGGCGCGCATCGTCCCGGCGATGTGTCTGATCTACGTCGGCGGGGCCCTGGTCATCTGCGTCCTCGAGTTCGAGCAGCTCCCCGCGGTCCTGGGGCTCATCGTGCGCGACGGGCTCAGCGGCAAGGCGGCCGCGGGCGGGGCCCTCGGCTCAGTGATCTTGTGGGGCGTGCGGCGGGCGATCTTCTCCAACGAGGCCGGGCTGGGCTCGGCGTCCATCGCCCACGCCGCGGTCAAGACCGACGAGCCCGTGCGCGAGGGCGTGGTCGCCTCCCTCGGCCCCTTCATCGACACCGTGGTCGTGTCGGGGGCGACGGCCTTCGTGATCATCTTGGCCGGCAACTACGGCGCCGGCGCGCCCGAGGGGCTCAGCGGCATCTCGCTGTCCGCCGACGCCTTCGACCAGTTCTTGCCCGGCTTCGGCTCGATCTTCATCACCCTCGCCGGCTTCGGCTTCGCGCTCTCGACGATGATCACCTGGTCCTACTACGGCGAGGTCGCGAGCGTGTGGGTCCTGGGGCCGCGGGCGGCTCTGGTCTACCGGATCGTGTTCGTCGCCCTGGCCTTCGTCGGCGCGGTCCGCAAGCTCGACGTGGTCATCAGCTTCTCCGACCTCTTCGTCGGGCTGCTGGTCGTGCCCAACGTGATCGCCTTGGTGTGGCTCTCGCCGAAGGTCGTGGGCTGGTCGCGGGACTATTTTTTGCGCCTGCGCTCGGGCGCCTTTGACGAGCCTGGCTAGCGCGATCGAGAACACCCGGAGCGCTTCTATGAAGAGCAGCTCCGGGTGCTGGGGTCGAGCTGGGCTCGGAGAGTGGTCGGCCTAGTTGTCGACGTCGGTCATCGTCCGGAAGCCGACGGAGCGCCGCGCGAGCAGGCGGCGGCCGTTTTGGTCGGTGTCCGAGAGGCGCCGGAGCTTGCGGATGCGGTCGTCCTCGTCCTGCTTGTCCTGCTCGCGCAGGCGGGACATGACGCGGTGCGGCATGGACTTGACCATGGGGACGACCCAGCCACGGAAAGCCTTGACCACCGAATCGCGCTTCGAGCTCATGGTGATCATGATGCGATCGATCTCGGGTGAATGACAATGGGTTCCCCCTTCCTGGAGCCCTCAACGCGCGCGAACTCTGCGTTCGAGCGAAGACATGGGCGATGCTCCAGGACGAGGCGGAGCTAGCGCGAGGGATCACCGAGTCGTGCAGGAGTGGCGCGCCTTACTTTGCGCGTTCTGCAGCGATCCGCTCGGCGAGGGCATCTTGGAGGGCGCGGGCTTGCCTGCGCTGCTTTCGCTCGAGCCCGTTCATGAGGATGGAAAAGGCGATCGGGTCCTTGCCCTGCGCGCCCGCGTAGCCCGAGAGCGCCGAGACGTCGTCGAGGGTGCCGGTCTTCACGCGGACCCATCCGCCGGCCTGGCTGTCGTGCAGGCGCGAGCGCGTGGTCCCGTCTTTGCCCATGACCGCGAGCGAGGCGAGGTAGTCGCTGCGGATGCGGAAGTCGGCGTAGACCGCCGCGAGCAGCTGGGTCATGGCGGCGGGCGAGATGGCGTTGTTGTCGTAGAGGCCCGAGCCGTTGCCGAGCACGAGGCCGCTCTGCTCGACGCCGATGCTCTTGGTGTACTCGCGCATGCGCTCGAGGGCCTGCTCCGCGGTAGCCCCGTCGCCGGGCTCGAGGGTGCGGAGGATCTGCTCGGCCATGAAGTTGTTGGACCACTTGTTGACCGAGCGGCACAGCTGGGAGAGCGTCTCGGACCGGTGGGTGGCGAGGAGCCGAGCGTCCTTGGGCACCTCGCCAGACTGGGCGCGGGCCTTGTTGCCCAGCTTCACGCCGCGCTGGCGCAGGCTCAAGGCCAGGAGCTCGCCCGCGTAGCGCGAGGGGTCGGCGACGGGGTAGCGGTAGCTCGCGGCCGGAGCCTCCGTGCCGATCTCACCGTGGAAGGTCACGACGGTCTTGCCGCCCTCTTCGCGGGTGCTGACCCACAGCTTGTTGCGCTTGCCGGCGACGGTCGTGGCCTTGGACTCGAGCGCGAGGTCGTCGACCTCGGGGAGCAGGCGCAGCGTGGGCGAGGCCCCGACGGCGCCGGGTCGGGCGTGGACCTCGAAGGTGTTGTAGTTGACGGACATCGCCCCGCCGGGGGCGCGGTGCGAGGCGAACTCGCTCTTTTGCTCGAAGCCGGGAGGCCAGCCGTCGCCGTCGAAGCGGGTGGCGTCGACGATGATCTTGCCCTTGACCCGGGTCAGGCCGGCGGCGACGAGCTGACCGGCGAGCTCGTAGACTTCGCCGGTGACCAGGGAAGGATCGCCGCCGCCTTGGAGGTAGAGGTCGCCCTGGAGCACGCCGTCGGCGTCGATGGTGCCGGCGGTCCACACCCGGGTGGAGTAGCGGTGCTCGGGGCCGAGGATCGACAGGGCCGCGGCGGTGGTGACGAGCTTGGCGTTGCTCGCGGGGTTGAGGGCGCGGTCGGCTTCGCGGGCGTAGAGCACTTCGCCGCTGGCGAGGTCGACGACGGACACGCCGATCTGCGCGCCGCTCAGGTCGCGGGCGCCGTCGACGAGGGCGTCGAGGTCCGCGCGGAGGCTGCCGGCGGCCGCCGAGCCCTCGTCCGCGGGGGGCGGCGCGGCGTGGGCGACCCCGCTGAGCGAGGGGAGGGCGCCCTGGGCCTGACTGGCGATCGAGTCGACGAGGCTCGCGCTCTTGGCAGGAGAGGCGCTCTGGGGCGGCGCAGCGGGCTGAGTCAGGCTCAGCGCTGCGCCGAGCAGGCCGAGGAGACCAGCACAGGCCAGGGCCGCGCGGGCGCGGGCGTGTCGGCTGGGGGCGGGGGCGATCAGTCGACGGACCACGGGCGCCACCCTAGCGCCAGTCGCCACACCAGACCAAGTTTTCAGGTCGAAGCCGCGCTCGGGGGCCGTGGGCTCGTGCACGGGTCCCCGACGCCCGAGTGACACGGGGGCTTGGGGCGTCCCGGCCTAGCGGTAGTCGTCGAGGCGGATGACCTCGCGGCGCAGGAGGCCGCGCTGGATCTCGACGTGGTCCCAGCTGATCCGCGCGACGACGTCTTCCTCGGCGCGGGCGAGCTTGCGGATCAGCTGGCTGCGTCGCCGGGCGGGGCTGCCCTCCGGGGCTTCCCGGGTGGCGTGCTCGATCTCCGCGTCGCCGATGAGCCGCGGGGCCAGGGCCTCGCGCTCGAGGCGGGCGAGGTAGCCGACGCCGAGCTCGTGGTACTTGAGGTCGATCTTCTTGCGCGCCGCCAGGCCGAGCTCGCCGTCGTCGTCCACGCCGTCGAGCAGCCCGCGCTTGGTGACCCAGTCAATGCGCCCGAAGGCCGCCGCGGGCTCGCGCTCGAGGGTGTCGAGGGCCTCGGACCACGCGTCGATGAGCTCCCGGGCCTCGAGCGAGGGGGCCTCGGAGTCGGCGACGAAGCGGCGCGCGGCCTCGAGGTACAGGCGCTGCAGCTCGAGCCCCGTACGCGCCTGGCCGTCGCTGCACCACACCCGGGCCTCGAGCTGGGGGTCGGCGCAGATCGCATGGAGGGCCCGGATGGCGCGGCGATCCCCGAACACGCCGACGCCTCGGGTCACCCGCGGGAGCTCGCGCAGGGCCCCGGCCTCGGCCATGTCGAGGACCAGGTTCGTGGTCGCCAGCTTGAGGTACTCGGCGTGGTGGCAGCCGTTGCTGTCGGACAGCCCGAGCTGCAGGCGCTGGCGACGGCGGAACAGCGCCCACATCGGCTTCAGGCGCAGGTCCATCATCGAGTAGAGCTGCTTCATCAGGTTGCCGATGTCGTAGATCGAGCGGTCCCCGGGCAGCACCGTGGTCCGCACCAGGCAGCGCATCGCCGGGCCCTTCTCGGACAGGCCAAAGCTCCCGTCGGCGTCGAGGCTGCCCGCGCCGGTCAGCACCGGGCGGCTGATCAGGAAGGCGAGCATGTCCCGGCGCACGCGCCGAAAGGCGAAGGCCCGGACGATCAGGGCGAAGCCCGCCATGCCGACGAAGGTGCCGACGATGCCGATGCCCGCGCCGCCGCGCTCGACCAGGGCGAAGACCGTGGCGAACATGGCGTGGAGGCGATCGAAGGCGGGCTCGAGGCGGGGAAAGATCCAGCTGAGCAGGCCGCCGAGGACCAGCCCGATGACCGCGAGGGCGAGGATCAGGCCGACGAGCGCGAACACCACCGCGAGCGTGGGCACGCCGGTCACGAACACCACGGGCAGCCAGGCCGCGAGGGCCAGGCGGTAGAGCCACAGCTGCGCGCCCTGGGCCACCTCGGCCTCGTAGTTCTCCTGCGCGCCGTAGATGTGCCCCTCGGCGTCGCGGCAGTTCTTGAGCAGGCCCAGCTCGCCGTGGAAGCCCAGGCGGCGCAGGCGGGCGGTGACCTCGGGCAGGGCCTGGGTCAGCAGCCGCTCTTGCGCCCGCTGGTAGAGCAGCAGCTGGCTCGGGCCCCGGCACTCGGGCGTGCTCGCCTCGATCAGGCCGCCGTGGGTCGCCTTGGGCAGGTACTCGTAATAAATCGCGCCTCCGTTCTCGAGGAAGCGCTGGCGCCGGCTGTATTTTCTGGCGCCGTCAGAGGTCGCGACTCGCTCATCGAGGACTTCGATGAACAGGTCGTAGACGCTCTCGTGGTCGGGACGTCGCGGGTCGGCGGGGTGCGCCGGGCTGTAGCGGATCGCGTACTCGGTCTCGAGGCCGAGCAGACGATCGAGCATGGCTCACTCGCCGCCTTCGGGGACCACCGTCTCGCGCGCGTAGGCCTCGGCGCGGACCTGGGCGTCGCTGCGGATGTCCGCGAGGACTCGCTCGAGGCGCTCGCTCGCGGGCGCGGGCTGCGAGGCGCCGGCGGAGTCTTGGGGACGCGAGAGGTCTCGGGCTCGAGCCTGGTCGGACATGGTGGGCAGCGTAGCAGAGCGCTGCGCGGGACGCTGCCCGACTTTTGCGGGGAGCTTCGAGCAAAGCAAAGAGCGCCCCAGAGGGGGCGCTCTCATCGAGCTGCGGGCCAGGCGGACCCCGACTCGGGGGCCGGCGTCCAGTTTCGCCCGCTTCGAAATCGCCCTTCGAGTCGAAGTCAGTCCCGACCGCCGCCGAACAGGCGCAGGAGGAACATGAACAGGTTGATGAAGTCGAGGTAGAGGGTCAGCGCGCCGAGGATGGCCAGGTTGCCGCCGCCGCCGTTGACCAGGTAGATCTGCTTGATCTTCTGGGTGTCGTAGGCGGTCAGGGCCGCGAACACGAGCACGCCGATGACGTTGTAGACCAGGTACATCGTGCTGCCCATCACGCCCGGGATGAACATGAAGGCGATGCTCGAGACGATCAGGCCGACGAGGGCCATGAACAAAAAGCGGCCCCAGCCCGAGAGGTCGCGCTTGGTCGCAAAGCCCCACAGCGCCAGCGATCCGTAGGTCACCGCGGTGATCGCAAACACCGAGGCGATGGTGCCGAGGCTGTAGACGAAGAAGATGAACGCCAGCGACATGCCGTTGAGCGCCGAGTAGACCAGGAAGGTCGCGGTCGCGGCGGCCGGGCTCATCTTCTGCACGCGCGAGGCGATGACGAACACGAGGATCACCGGGGCGAGCACGGCGACCCAAAACAGCCCGGTGCCGAAGATGGCGTTGACCAGGGTCGGGCTCTGCGCGACCAGGAAGGCGGTCAGGCCCGTGAGCCCCACGCCCGCGGCCATCCACGCGTTGACCCGAGTCATGAACTGCTCGACGCCGCTGGCGAGCTCGGGCGAGGGCCTCGCGCCGGCCTGCATCCCCGGGGCGTAGTTGGGTCCGTGGCCGTAGGGGTTGCGCTGGCCGTAGGGGTCCTGCGAGGGGTTGGGCTGCATGTCCAGCAGTGTGACGACTGCCCCGGGGGTGGTCAACCGGCGCGAGGACGGTCGCTGCGCTCCAGTTTTGCGCCCTGCCTGCCCGGCCGTGGGGGCTCGGGGCCGGGGGGCGCCGTAACGTCGAGGGCGCGTCGCCGTGGACGCCTCCCTTGCGCCGCTCCCCGGCTGGGGCGAATCTCCCCGTCGATGCTGCTTCGCCGCTCCTCCCCCGACGCCGCGCCACAGCCGCCCGGTGCGACGCTCGGCTGCGCCGTGCTGGTCCTGGCCGCGAGCCTGGCGTGCGCGCGGGTGGACGGCCGGGCCCGGGCCTACACCCCGCCGAGTCCAAACTACGCGCGCGGCAGCGGATGCATCGACACCCCCTTCGTCGGCCGCGACGCCCCGGCGGGCTCGGGCGGGGTGCAGTGCGGCCGCCGAGCGAGCAACCTCGAGGTCTCCGTGCGCGGTCGGGTCGTCGGCATGCAGGGCGGCCTCCCGGGGCAAGGCCTCGAGGGTCTGTGGATCACCGTGCACCCCGACGCTGGCGGGGTCGATTCGATCGCCGCCGAGAAGGCCCAGACCGGTCCCCAAGGTCAGTTCGAGGTCCACCTGCGCAGCGCGGGCGAGCAGCTCATCGCCGTGCGCCGGGGCTCCGAGCGTGGGGCCGTGGTCGCGGCGCGGCGCGTCGATCCTGCCGTCGACGACATGGGCAGCGAGCTCGTGCTCTACGTCGAGCTTGGCCACGCTGGCGCCGGGGAGCCGGGCGAGGGCGAGGGCGCGCGTTGACCCCCGCCACGAACCATGGATGAATCCGGCGATGCCCCACCCCCAGGCCATGTCCATGCTCCGGATCCTCGCCGGCCTCAGCTGGTCCGACGGCGTCCTCGCCGAGAGCGAGCGCGCCAACCTCGAGCGCCTCATCGGCGCCACGGCCCTCGATGACGACGAGCGCGCGCGCGCCAGCGCCTGGCTGAGCGAGGCCGTGGTCTTCGACGAGAAGCTCGTCGCCGACCTCAGCGAGAACCAGCGCCTGGCGACCTACCAGGCCGCGGTGCGCCTGGCGATCGGCGACCTCGACCTGGCCGAGGCCGAGCGGGCCTTCCTGGAAGAGCTGCGCCAGGCGCTAGACATCGACGCCGACACGGCCAGGGAGATCGCCGACGGCGTCTCCCGGCCGACCGGCTAGACCACGTCCACGCCTTCGTCGCGCAGCCGCTTCTTGACCCGATCCGTGAACCCCGCCGGCACCGACTCGTGGCGCCGCGGATCGTTCAACGGCCGCACCAGGTCCTCCGGCGCGATCAGCCACGGCGGCTCCGGCACCTGGTCCAGCTCGTAAAAGCCCCCGCAAAAACAAGCGTGCGGGCAGGTCTCGCACACCGGCTTTCGCACCCGCCGCTCCGCCAGGTACTCCGCGAGGTTCACCGTCTCGTTGTTCACGAACACCATGTGCCGCTCGAGCTTGGCCAGGTCGCCCTGGACCAGGTGGCGGTGCTTGGGCATGAAACAAAAGGGCAGGTTGATGACCTGGAAGCGGATCTTGCCCGCCCACGCGTCCATCACCTCCACCGCGTGGTCCGCCGCCTTTTGCGTGTCCGGAGCCACCCAGCTCGTCGCCCGCCCAAAGGGCGTCAGGAACTGGATGTTCATCCACCGCAGCCCCAGGTCCCAGCAAAGCTGCGCGAGCTTGTCCACCTTGTCGTGGTTGCCCTTCGTGACCGTGATGTTCATGCCCAGCTCCACGCCCTTGGGCGCGTACTTGAGGCAGTTGCGGATCCCATCGGTCGTCTGCTGGAACGCCTCCGCGACCCCGACCTGCTGGGCGTGGGTCCGCGCGTCGTGGCCGTGGACCGAGAACAGCAGCGTCGTCAGCCCCGAGTTGACCAGCTTCGCCGCGTAGTTCTCGTACACGCAGCGCCGGCCGTTGGTCGTCACGTTGACCCGGCGGTAGCCCATCGCGCGCGCCGACTTAATGAGTGGGATCAGCTCCGGGTTGAGCGTCGGCTCGCCCCCGTCGAAGTCCACCATCGTCACGCCCTGCTTGCGGTACTCCAGCAGCTTCTCGCGCTGGCGAACCGGGTGCCCGTCCAGCTGCGTGCGCGTCCCGACCGCACAGAAGGTGCAGTGGTTGTTGCACACGTAGGTGACGTTCATGATCAGCTTCTTCGGCCCCTGAGAGGCCGCCAGACGCTGCTGGAAGGTCCACATGAACGCCTCGAGGGTCTCGCGCGGAACCGACGAGGTCGCGCTCGGAGCCGTCTGGAAGTAAGGCCCCCAGTCCTCGAGCACCGGCAATTTCTTACCCGTGCGTTCTTCGGCGATGGCAGCCAGCTCCGTCCCCGGCAGCGGCGTCGCGTACTGCACCGCCGGCCAAGCCTGGTACTCGTCCCAGAGATCGAGGGCGAAAGCGAGGGTCCCGTTGACCTCCTCCGCCGTCTCCCCCGGCAGCCCGATCATGTAGTGGATCATCAGCGGCACCTCGGCCGCGTGGGCCCGCTGCGCCGCCTCGCGGATCGCCCCCAGATCGAGCTGCTTGCGGACCACCTCCGTGACCACCCGCTGCACCCCCGACTCCGCGCTGACGCTGAGCATGTTGACCCGCCCCTTCATCGCCTCGAGGTGCCGCGGCAGCAGGTAGTCCGCCCGCATCCCGTTGGGGCAGTCGAAGCGCAGATCGAGCGTCACGACCTCGTCCAAAAACGCGTCAAAGTGGCGCTCGTTGACGTTGATGAGCTCGTCGAGGCACTCCAGCCGCGTCGCCCCGAGGGCCTTCAACGCCTGCAAGTACGCGCGAAGCTTCGCTTCCGAGTATCGCCGCTGCTTCTTCGGCTCGCCCCGCGGCGTCTCCGGGTTGCTCGAGCAGTGGATGCAGGTGAACGGGCACCCCCGGCTCGAGACCATCGGCAGCGTGCGCCCGTCGATCGGAAAGGTCCACACCGGCCGCCCCAGATCCGCGACCACGCTCGCGCACAGAGCATCGTGAGCCTCGAGATCGACCCGCGACCAAGCCGGAAAGGGCAGCTCGTCGAGCACCGGCGACTCCCCCCGATGCACGCCAGACGGACGGATCCCCTCGAAGTACGCCTCGAGCAGACGCGGAACCGTGACCTCCGCCTCGTAGCGAACCAGCGCATCCACGCCGGGGTAGTTGGCGAGAACTTCAGCCCCGTCGACCTCCACGTAGTGCTGCCCCGACTGGTAGCAGTCCGCCAGCACCAGCGCCGTGCTCTCGACGGGAAAGCGCTCACGCAACCCATCGAGCAACGCCCCCAGGAGATCGTCCCGATGCGGCGGCCGATGGAAGACCGTGTAGGCCACGACGATCGCCGCAAAGTCCTGATCCGCCGCGAGCCCCCGAACCTGCTCGAGCATCCCCTCGACCGTGCAGCCCAGCGCAGCCCGACCATCCTCGCGCCAGCGCAGCCCCGCCCCAGGAGTCGCGAGCGCATCCACCAGCTCCACCCGACCTTCCCCAAAGCGCTCCGCCAACACGGCAGCCAGCTGTACGGCGCCGAGATCGGCAAAATACGGATAGTCGATGAAGTCCCGCGCCACAGACATGGGCGGATGAAGGACCAAGACGCGCGGGTCGCCCATTGCCTCGCAGGGTATCACCTCGCCCCGAGCCCCCAGGGTGCGCTGAGAGCGGAACCCCAGTCTCCCGGCGTGTATCTGAAGCACCCTCACAGCCGCCCCGCTCTACGTGAGGTTCAAGCCCAGCACGATCCCGCCCCCCACTTGCCCGAGACGGAGAACGCCCTTGCGAAGGCTGGCGCGACCGGACGGGGAGACCCCCCACAGCCGCGAGTTCCGCAGCCGGCACAACACGCTCGCTGAGCACTTCAGCGCCCACCGGCGAGGACCTGTCTGAGCGGATGTGGGGGGTCTCCCCGGCCAGCGCCTGTACCTCCGAGACCCCAAACCCCCTGAGTCCAATTCAGAAAGCCCACACCCCCAACGCCGACCCCCGCGCCCACCCAGACGAGTATGATGTCGCCGATGGACGGCGGAACCGCGACCTCCCAGGCCCAAAAGAACGTCACAAAAGAAGACGCGGCCCACCAAAAGCGCAACTGGGTCCGCCTCACCTTCGACTGCAACGACAATTGCATCTTCTGCCTCGACTCCCACACCCACAACGGCACCTACCGCTCCCGCGAGGAAGTCAAAGCCCAGATCCTAGACGGCCGCCGCAAGGGCGCCGAGCGCCTGATCCTGTCCGGCGGTGAGCCCACGATCCACCCCGACTACGCCCAGTTCGTCCGCCTCGGCCGCCTCGCAGGCTACAAGCGCATCCAGACCGTCACCAACGGCCGCCTGTTCGCCTACAAAGACTTCCTCACCCGCTGCATCGACGAAGGCCTCGGCGAGATCACCTTCTCGATCCACGGCGTCAACGCCCGCATCCACGACGCCCTCGTCGGCACCAAGGGCGCCTTCGAGCAGGAGATCAAGGGCCTGCAAAACGCCCTCGACGACGGCCGCGTCATCATCAACATCGACGTGTGCGTCAACCGGGGCAACGTCAAGACCCTCCCCGACCTCATCGAAAAGTTCACCAACATGGGCGTCCGGGAGTACGACCTGCTCCACGTCATCCCCTTCGGCCGAGCCTACACCGAGGGCAAGGAGACCCTCTTTTACGACCTCGAAGAGATGCGTCCCTACTTGCTCAAGGCCTTCGAGTACAGCAAGCGGCCGGACATGCACATCTGGCTCAACCGCTTCCCCGTCCCCCACCTCGAGGGCTTCGAGAACCTCATCCAGGATCCCTACAAGCTCAACGACGAGGTCCGCGGCCGCAAGGAGGAGTACGAGCTGCTCCTCGACGAGGGCGTGCCGCTGGACTGTCGGGCCCCGCACCGCTGCAGCCACTGCTACATGGAGCCGATCTGCGACGAGCTCGACGAGGTCCGGGCGCTCGTCAAGGAGTCCGCCTTCGAGGTCGTCCGCTACGACACCGAGTGGGAGGCCAAGCAGGGCCCCGTGTTCGGCGGCGACCCGGCCTCGGCCGAGCGCAGCAAGATGCGTCGGCAGATGGTCGAGATGCTCCAGGCCGCCGAGGCCACCGGCAGCCAGGTCACCGCCGAGGCCGCTGCGTTCGCCCTCACCGAGAAGATGCAGGCCGCCAACGCCGGCGCCCTCGCTCAGATGGACCCGAACCTCGACAAGGTCGAGCACAAGAAGCTCCGCCTGCCCGTGCTCCAGACCCTCGGCATGAACGCCTCTGGGGGCATGATCTACGACAAGCCCGAGTACCCCGGCCTCGACGAGCAGATCACACGGGCGCTGAAGCAAGCGGGCGTGGGCGCCATGCCGCTGTGGCTCGTCGCGCCCAACCTCGACAAGGCCAGGGCCGGCCGCTTCGAGCTGTTCGGCCAGGCCACCCAGCTCGAGCTCGAGCTCGAGGACTACGCCGGCCTCGCCGACGCCCTGACCCTCGCGGACGGCAAGGCGACCCTGTTCGACCGCGAGCTGACCCGCGTCGTCGTGCGCACCGCCGAGGACGCCCAGGCCATGCTGGCGCTCGAGGCCGACTTCGAGGTCTGCGTGATGCTCAGCAAGGCCGTCGAGCCCTGGCTGCTCGAGCTCGCCGAGCGCGAGTCCGTCAGCCCGCGCCTGGCCCTGCGCCAGCCCACCCACGAGCGCTTGACGGAGTCGGCCGAGCAAGACCTCGACCTGCCGGCTTTCTTCTCGCGCTTTGGCCACGCCGTCCCCGTCGACGACGTGCCCAGCTGCGTCCTCGGCCGCCCCGCGCGGGCGCGACGAGGCATCCTGGACACGAGCATGATGACGCTCAGCGCGGCGGGCCAAGAGGGCAAGCTCGAGATCTTCCGCTACATCAAGCGCTACATCCTGGACCGCTACTGGCGGAAATCGCTGCGCTGCAAGACCTGCGTGTACACCGAGTCGTGCCGCGGGATGCACATCAGCTACATCCGCGCCCACGGCTTCGCGCTCATGGACCCCGTCGAGGCCGCCGCGGCTCAGTGAGCCGTCACGCGGCGAGAGTGAACGAGCCGAGCTGATGGCGAAGTCCCCCGTCAAGCTGCCCGTCGTCGGCGCTGCCCCCCACCCGGTCATCACCGAGCGGGACCGCCGGGAGGCGAGCGCGGTCACGGTTCAGGGGACGGGGCACGTGTTCGAGATTCAGCTCGGGCACCTGTGCAACAACCGCTGCGTCTTTTGCTCGAGCGGCATGCTGACCCAAGAGGGCCTGGCCAAGCCCGTGCCCCTCGACGACATCCTCGCGGCCATCGCCGAGGCCAAGGCCGCCGGCGCGCGCCGGCTGATCTTCCTGGGCGGCGAGCCGACCCTGCACAAGGGCTTCTTGACGGCCCTCGAGCACACCGTCGCCGTCGGCTTCGAGGACATCGTCATCTTCACCAACGGCGTGCTCCTGCCCCAGCCTGGCTTCATCGACAAGGTCGTCGCGCTGGGCAATTTCGAGTGGCGGATCTCCATCCAGGGCGCCGACGAGGCCTCGCACGTGGCGGTCACCGGCCGCAAGCAGAGCTTTCGGCGGATCATGACCGGCCTCGACGAGCTCGCGCGCCGCGGCCAGCGGGTGACCATGAACATGTGCGTCAACGAGCACTCCTACCGCTCGTTGCCCGGCTACCCCGAGCTCATCCGCGAGCACGGCATCGCCCAGGTCCACATCGACATCATCCGCCCGGCGAGCACGGGGCGCGACAGCCTGCTCTACTTCGAGGAGATCATGCCGCGCTACTCGACCATGGCGCCCTACCTCGAGCAGATGCTCGACGGCTTCGAGGTGGCGCAGCTGGGCGTGGAGGTGAGCGTGGGCAACATGCCCTACTGCGTGCTGCGGCGCTGGCCGGCGGCGGTGTTCCACGGGGGCGAGGACACGGTGACGGTGGCCTCGGACGGCACCGGCCTCGAGCCCGAGGTCGACAAGTACGCCTGGCACGCGGCGATGCGCCAGCACGTGCCGGCCTGCGAAGGCTGCGTCATGCGGGAGGACTGCACGGGGGTATTTGCGACCTACCTCGAGCTCCACGGGGACGCCGAGTTCGTCGCCTACGACGAGGCCGAGCTCCTCGCCCTGCCGCCCGCGCGCCGGCCCTTCTCGACGCTCATGCGCCGCTGTGTGGGGGGGCTGTTGGCGGCCCTCGAGGACGGCGCGGAGGGTCTCGATGGACTGGGCTTCGCCTTCGAGCAAGAGCACGACGAGCGGCTCGAGCGGAGCCTCGGGCTGACCTTTTGCCAGCTCGATGGTAGGGGGCGGGTGACGCTGCGCTTCGAGAGCCCCGAGCACAGCGGCGCGTCGACCTGGGCCGCGGACGGGGCGGTGATCGTCGCGCGCGAGCCGGCGTGGCGCCTCGCCGTGGTGGTCGATCGCAGCGTGCCGGAGCCGAGCTTCCTGGCGCTGCTCGACTGGGCGTTGGGCCACGCCGCGGTGGATGCCGAGGGCGCCCGCGCGGCGTGGGCGAAGGCGCGGAGCCTGGCGCCCCTGCGCGCCCGCGCGGGGCGGACCCTGGCGCGTCTGCGCGAAGCCACGGCCCCCCGCGGCTGGACCTGGGCGTCGCGCCCCGCGGCCGCCTCGAGTCCCCGCCCGGAGCTCGGCCTGCGCGTGCAGGGCCCGAAGCCGGGCCGCTTCATCGACCTGGTCCTCGAGCTCTCGCCGCCCGCGGGCATCGAGCTCGACTTCCGCTCGGGACCGTCCGTGGCTCCGAGCGAGGCCGAGGGGCTGATCGCCGAGCTCGTGGCCATGCTCAAGGCGCTGCCCCGGGCCGGCAAAGCTGGGGCGCGGACGAATCGGGCTTGAAGCGCGGGCCGTGTCCCGCGACAGTCGAGGTCGATGAGCGCAGCGAGTCCAGCCAAGGCCCAGCGAGTGATCACGGACGCCTTCGGGACGCGCCTGGATCCGGACGAGCTGCTGGCGGGCCTCGACGCCCTCGGCCTCGACGGCGGGGCGCTGCGCTTCACGGACGCCGGGGTGACGCTGCGCTGCACCGACGAAGACCCGCGCTCGGACGCCGTCGCGCGGGCCTCGACCTGGCTGCGCACGCGCCTGTCTCCCCTCGTGCCGGTGCGCGTCGAGGTCGGTGCCGCGGCGAGTGAGCGCTTCGTCGACGCGCGCACCCGCGTGGCCCAGGCGGTCAGCGTGGTCGAGCTCGTCGATCCGCCGGGGGAGATGGCCCTGGGCGTGGCGGCGCTGTGCGAGCGCCTCGGCGCGGCGACCGGGGTCGAAGGGGGCGGGCGCCCCAGCTGCCCGTCAGGCCTCGGCGGACCGCTGCCGCAGTTCATGGACGCGCTGGCCGACGCCCTCGCCAACGTAGGCGTGGCTGCGACGCTCGCGGGCTACACGGCGCGCGGAGGCTGGGCCCAGGGCGACGCGGGCGGGGAGCTGCACTTCGTCCTGTGGCTGCGCCCGCCCTCGCCCGAAGGCGTGCGCCAGGCGGCCCTGCTCGCCGCGAGCCAGGATCGAGGGGCCCTCCAGTGGTTCGCCCAGGCCGCGCACGTCGAGGCGCCCTCGGGCCCCGTTCCCGACGTGCTCATCGACGGCCTCGCCTGGTCCGTCGCCCGCCGACCCACGGTGGCGAGCCTGCACCGGGCCAAGGCGGACGCGCCGGTCCGCGTCGACCCCGAGCGCTGCGACGGATGCGGCGTGTGCGAGCGCCTGTGCCCCGTGGACTTCCTCGACGGCCTCGGGCAGCCCCGGGCCGGGCTCGAGCCCGACGCCTGCATCCGCTGTCAGGTCTGCGTCGAGGCTTGCCCCACCGACGCCATGCGCCCGGTCTACGGCCCCGAGACGGCGACCCTCGCCTCGACCCTGGGGCACCGACCCGGCTGGCTCGCGCGGCTCTCGGGCGCCGCCGGCCCGAGCACGCCCGCGCCCTTTCCCCCGAGCTACCTGCTGCCCAAGGCGCCCTCCGAGGGCGGCCCGCGCTACGTCCTCGGCCTGGCGGTGATGACCATGCAGGAGCACGCGGCGGTGCTCTTGCGCGACGGCGAGCTGGTCGGGGCCATCGAGCTCGAGCGCCTCAACCGGCGCCGCCACGCGGGCTGGCATCCGCCGGGGCGCCCGGGCGTGACCGCGGCCGTCGACCCGACCATCTGCGTCGAGCAGACCTTTTGCTTCGCCCCGATCCGCGCCCTCCTCGACGCCGAGGGCATCACCCTCGACGATCTCGAGTGCATCGCCGTCAACGGCCTGCACGGCCGGCTGCGCCACGCCTTTTCGTTCATCGACGACGAGGAAGCCATCCCGGCGCTGCGCGTGGGCCGGGTGCTCTACCTGCCCCACCACCTCACCCACGCCGCCTCGGCCTTTCGCCTGTCCGGGCAAGACTCGGGCTGGGTGATGACCCTCGACGGCCGGGGCGACCGCGAGTGCGGGGCGGTGTTCCGGGCCGAGGGCGGCGAGATCCGAGCCCTGCGCACGGTCCTGGCCCTCGACGATCGCTCGATCGGCGGGGTCTACGAGGGCGTCACGCGGGTGCTCGGCTTCGGCGGCCACGGCCAGGGCAGCACCATGGCGCTGGCCGCCTTCGGGGAGCCGCGCGTGGACATGTCGGCCTTTTTGAGCGCCGAGCCAGCGTTCACGGTCCACGAGCAGGGCATCAACGAGGCCTTCGCCGAGCTGCGCCGCGAGCACCCCGACGACGCGCACGGGCCCGAGCACCACGACCTCGCGGCGAGCCTGCAGCACGCCCTCGAGGCGGTCGCCGGGAGCCTGCTCGAGTCCGAGGCCGGGGCCGGGCCCCTCGACGGGCTGAGCCTGGCCGGCGGCGTGAGCCTCAACTGCCGGATGAACAACGGCCTGCGCCTGCGCTTTCGGCCCGCGTCGATCTTCGCCCAGCCCGGGGCCAACGACGGCGGCACGGCCATGGGCGCGGCCCTCGAAGCCTGGCACCGCCTCGGCGGCGCGCCGCTGCCCGCCCTCGAGCACGCCCTGCTCGGCCCGAGCTTCGACGACGAGGCCATCCTCGACGCGCTGCGCGGCTCGGGCCTGCGTTTTGCCAAGGTCGAGGACGTCAGCGAGGCCGTCGCCGAGCGCGTCGCGGGGGGCGAGGTGCTGTGCTGGTTCCAGGGCGCCATGGAGTTCGGGCCGCGGGCCCTGGGCGCGCGCAGCATCGTCGCCGACCCGCGCCGCCCGGCGATCAAGGATCGGGTCAACGCCATCAAGCAGCGCCAGCCCTGGCGCCCCTTCGGCCCCTCGATCCTCGCGGGTCGGGAGGGCGCGTGGTTCGAGGAGGCCTTCGACTCGCGCTTCATGCTGTTCACCGTGGGCGTGCTCGAGGGCAAGCGCGCCGAGGTCCCGGCGGTCGTGCACGTCGACGGCTCGACGCGCCCGCAGGTCGTGCACGCCCACACCCACCCGCGCTACCACGCGATGATCGCCGCCTTCGAGCGCCGCACCGGGGTGCCGATGGTGATCAACACCTCCTTCAACCGTCGGGGCGAGCCGATCGTGTGCACGCCCGAGGACGCCCTCGACAGCTTCCTGGGCCTGGGCGCGGACGCCTTGGCGATCGGCTCGTTCATCGTCGAGCACCCCAGCAAGGTCGCGCCGCCGAGCTTCCAGGACTGCCTGCGCGACAACCTGCCCGACTTCGCCGGCCTGGCGATGCTGCCCAGCGAGGCCGACGCGGGGCGCCTGCGCGTCGTCCCGAGCCGGCCGCTGAAGGTCCTGACTCAGCTCGCGCGCGGCCGGGAGCGGGGCCACGCGCGGGTCGTCGTCGATACCCGCGGCCTCGAGCCGGGACCCCACGCCGACCTCCCCGAGCTGGTCCGCCACGCCCGGACCATGGGCTACGCCGAGGTCGCCCTGCGCGTCGACGTGGTCGCTCTGCGCGGTGCCACGGCGGCCATCGAGCGCGCGCGCCTCGATCGCTTGGAGGTCCAGGTGTGGGCCCCGGGCGAGGCCCTCCACGATCGCCTCAGCGGCGCGCCCGGGAGCTACCGGCCGAGCCTCGCGGCGCTGCGCAGCCTCGCTCGGGCCAAGGCTGGCCCCGCGGTGACCCTCGACGTCCCGGTGCTGCGCAGCACCCAGCGCCTGCTCGGCGGCGTGGTCAAGCTCGCCGGGGCCCTCGGTGTCCGAAGCTTGCGCCTGGCCATGGCGGAGCCCGGCTCCGTCGCTCCCGCCGAGCTCCCGCGCGTCGCCGAGGCGGCGGCCTACGTCCGTCAGGTCGCACCTCTGGCTGCGCGGGCGGGCCTCGAGCTGACCGTCGAAGCCTTCCCCGAGTGTCTGCTCGCTGACACTGCAGGTCGGCGGGAGCGGCCGCTACGGGTTGCAGGCAGCGCGACCGCGGCCGAGCCCGCGCCGTGCCGAGGGTGTCGCGCCCAGAGCACCTGCGCGAAGACCTGGCCGAGCTACCTCGAGCGCTTCGGGACGGCGGAGCTGCGCCCGCTGCCGCCCGAGTGAGCGGACTTTGTCCGCGGCACAAGTCTGCGACAATGCGGCGTGCCTCGATGGACGAATACCCGAGCGGCGATTCTGGTTTCAGCCTCGTGCGGGCTCTCGCTGCTCGCGGGGTCGGCCCAGGCAGCCCCGCCCGAGCTCGCGCCCAAGCCCTCGGGCATCGTCAACGGGACCGACGTCGGCGAGTGCGGCTACGCGGCGGTCGGTAGCTACGGCCACACCGAGGGGGAGGAGCGCGTCGCGTGCTCGCTGACCCTCATCGCCCCCGACGTCGTGCTGACCGCGGCGCACTGCCTCGACGCCACCGGCACCCCGCCCGAGGTCCGCTTTGGCGAGACCTTTCTCGACGCCCCGCGCTCCGTGCCCGTCGACTTTTGCATGGCCCACCCGGGCTGGGACGGCGACTGGGGCGACATCGGCTTTTGCGTGCTCGCCGAGCCCGTGCTCGACATCCCGATCATCCCGATGGCGGCGGGCTGCGAGCTCGAGGACGCGGTCCCCGGGGCCGAGATCGAGGTCGTCGGCTTTGGCGTGAGCTCGGCGGTCTACGACCCCAACCTGCCGCCGGAGTTCCCCTACGACACCGAGGGCGCGGGCATCAAGCGCAAGACCCCGCAGACCCTCGAGGCGCTGGTCATGCCGTCGAGCCAGATCTGGATGCTGGGCGATCCGCAGCTCAACAACAGCTCGTGCTTTGGCGACTCGGGCGGCCCCGTGGTCCTGCACCTCGAGGACGGGCAGGCGCGGGTGCTCGGCGTGGGCCAGATGATCCACCCGGACAACCCCAACTTCGACGAGCCCTGCGGCTACGGCATCATCTACCAGGCCGCGTGGCCGCACCTGAGCTGGCTCGAGAGCATGAGCGGGCGGGATCTGACCCCGTGCTGGACGGGCGGGACCTGGGACCCGGGGCCAGGCTGCGGCGGCTTTGCCCTCAACCCCGAGCTCGAGGTCGGCACCTGGGGGGAAGGTTGCGTGGGCGGAGGCAGCATCTCGCCGGCGGGGCCGACCTGCGAGGCCGATCCGGGGGGGACGACGACCACGACGACCGAGGGCGGCGAGACGACGACCACGACCGAAGGCGGCGAGACGACCACGACCGAGGGCGGAGACACGACGACCACGGGCGGCGGGACCACGACGGGCGGCGGGACGACCACGACGACCGGCGACGATGAAGTCGGCGGGGACGAGTCGGCGGGCACGGGGAGCGACCCGGGTCAGTGGGTCCCGGACAGCTCCGGCTGCGGCTGCGCGGCGGGGGAGCCCGACTCGGATAGGCCCGGCCGCGCTTGGTCGGGCCTCGGCCTGCTCTTGGTCCTTGGAGCTGCGGCGACTCGTCGCCAGGGGCGGAGCCTCCGAGCCTCGTGAGCGGCCAGGAGCTCCTCTTGTCGTGGCTCGGGTGGTTGGGGACGTGGAGCCTCGTCACCTTCGTCGCCTACGCCCTCGACAAGGCCGCGGCCAAGCAGGGGAAGCAGGCCAACGGTCGCAGCGTCGCCCCGCGCATCCGCGAGTGGAGGCTGCACGCCCTGGCGCTGGTCGGAGGCTTCGCCGGAGGCTGGCTCGGGCGCCGCGGCTTGCGGCACAAGACCAACAAGCCCGTGTTCGGCGTCGTGTTGACTCTGGCGACAGTGCTCCACCTGGCGGGGGCGCTCGCCGGGCTGTGGTGGTGGCTCAGCCAGGGCTCACCCGGCTGAGCGCAGAGTCAGGGCGCGCTGGTAGTAGCCGCGCTCGCCCGCCTGGATCCCCCGAAGGCGGTCGCGGACGCGCTCGAGCCCCGGCCGCGGATCGCTCGCCTCGCTGAGCTCGCGCAGGGCCTGGGCGAGCTGTGTCCACGCGGCCGCCAGCGCGCGCATGGCCGGGGCCAGGTCGAGGGCCGCGACCGCGGCGGACAGGCCCGCGGCCTCGTCGAGGAACTCCGCATAGATGCCGCGGAAGGCCCCGCCGCCCGTGCCCCGGCGCTCGATCACCTCGTAGGCAAAGCGGGCGCAGCGGCGCCAGTCTTCGAGCTTCGGCCACGCGTCGAGGTCGGCGAGCCAGCTGTCGAGGGCCGCCGCGCCGCGGAAGTTGGGCCCGTCGGCGAGCAGGCGCGCCGCGTTCTCGACGATGGCCGCGACCACGCGCGGCGCGAGCTGGGCCTCGTCGAGCTGCGGCAGCGAGCTCGGGGCGTAGACGTTGCCGTCGTGGACCAGGGGCGGGGAGCGGCACACCCGGGCCTTGGCCATGGCCGCGTAGGGGATGGCCTGGAGCTCGGCGCGGTGCATGTCCGAGACGAGGAAGGTCTCGGCGTCGTCGTCGTAGGCCCAGGCGCAGATGACGTGGCCGGGGAAGTGCACGTCGTCGAGGTAGGGCAGGTGGTAGATGTCCGTGAGCAGCAGGGGCAGGCGCCCCTCGACGATGGCGCGCTTGAGCTCGTCCTCCGCGGCCTGGGGCGCGAGCCCCTCGACCCAGCGAAACTCGGCGCCGATCGCCTCGAAAAAGCGGCGCTCGAAGTCGAGGGAGCGGCCGTGGACCAGCCGGCTCGGGCGGAGCCCCGGGAGCGCCAGGTACCACAGGCCCAGGCCGCCGCCGAGGCCAAAGCACAGCGCCTCGGTCCACGGCAGGCCGTGGAAGTTGGCGAGGTTGGCGAGCCCCGTGCTCGCGCAGTGCCGCCCGGTCACGTGGGCGCCGGGGATCCGCGCCCGTCGGGGCAGGCTCGCGCTCGTCATCGGAACGAGGGTATCAGCCGCGCCGCGAGCTCCGGGACCGCCGCCGGAGCAGGGCCAGGGCGGCGAGGCCGAGGGGGAGCCCGAGCTCTCGAGGCGGGCGGTCTGGCTCGGCCGTCGAGCAGGAGCAACCGCCGTTGTTGATCAGCTGCGGCCCGCCCTCGCCCGTGCCGACCTCGTCGTCGAGCCCCTCGTCGGGCCCGAGCTCGTCGGCGCCCTCGTCCGGGCTGCCCGTGCTCTCGGAGCCCGTCTCGGACTCGGTCTCGGCGCTGCCCCCTGTGCTGGAGTCAGAGTCGGAGTCGGAGCCGGAGTCGGTCTCGGTGCTGGAGTCGGAGTCGGTCTCGGTGGTGCCGCCGGTATCGGTCTCGGTGTCCGCCTCGGGATCCTCGTAGCCGGACCAGTCGTAGGGGGTGCAGTCGCTCCACGCGCAGCATTGGTCGTATTCGTACTCGGACACGATGGCGAGCAGCGCGGCCTCGAGCTCGGCCTGCGTGAGCGCGAGCTGGAGGCTCTGGGTCCCGCCCGAGCCCCAGTCGGCCAGCTGCTCGAGCTGCGGGGTCACGGAGGCCCACTGGGCGAAGGGGCCGACGCCGATGACCCGGGTTTGCACGCCAGCGAGGAGCAGGGCGTCGAACTCGGCCTGGACCTGGGCGTCGGTGGAGTAGCCCTCGTAGCCCGAGCCGGTGATCAAGATGGTGGTGAAGTGCGTGCTCTCGTCGACCGGGTCGTCGAGCTCGGGATCCTCGCCGCTCGAATAGAAGTCGTGGTTGAGGCGGACGGTCTGGAGGCCGAGGTGGAGGTAGGCGCCCGAGCCCGCGCAGGCCGTGCCGCCCTCGTGGTCGCAGCGCGGCATGTGGCTGAGGGTCTGGTTGGCGAAGAACACGCCCTCGTCCTCGTCGCTGTCGACGGGGGTCCAGGTGATGGGCGGACCGGCCCAGGGATCGGCGCACCCCGGCTCGGCGCAGGAGGTGTGGGGGTTGAGGGCCCAGTCGAAGTTCGGGTGGGGGCAGCGGCTGTACTGGAGCAGGAGCTGCTGCTCTCCAGGGGCGGGCAGCTCGTCGCCGTAGACCGCCAGGCCATAGGTGCCCAGCTCCACGACGTCGGCCATCTCGAGCGCACCCTCGAACAGACCCTCGGGCCCCACGAGGCCCGCCCGGACCATGTCCCAGGGAGTCTCGCCGAGCTCGCCCGCGGTGATCGGGTCGTTGAGCGATCCGGGCACGTTGAGCATGGTCGAGGAGGCGTCGAGGAGGATCATGTAGCGGGGCTGACCGCCCGCGCACGCGGGCGCGATGACGCTGTCGATGATCGCCAGAGTGTGGTCGGTCAGGGCCGCGGCGGTGTCCTCGGGGGTGGGCGCGAGCCCTGCCTGGCCGGTGCCTCCAGCCGCGGCCAGGGCGTTCGCGGACGCGAGCCCGCTGGTGTCCTGGTCGACGTAGATCACGTGGGTGATCACGTCTTCTTGGTCGAACAGCTGGGCCGCTGGGATCGCCGGATCGGCCTCGGGGGGCCCGAGCACGAGGTCGCCGCCAGGGCTGGTCCACGGCCCGTCGGTGATCACCAAGGTGGTGTAGGGCCGCGGGACGACCTCCTCGAAGTCCGCGGGGTGATCGGCCTTGGTCTGGACGACCTCGGCCGCCGCCCGCTCGAGCGCGCCCGCGGTCCAGGCCTCGATGCCCGTCGCCGCGCCGTCGAGGGGCGCCGGCGTGGCCTCGAGGCTGTCGACGAGGGCCTGGCCGTTGCAAGGGAAGTAGCTCGCCTCGGCGTCGTCCCAAGCGACGTCGAGGACCTGGCCGTCGACGAGGCCCGAGCCGTCGCCGGGGATCGGCGTGTCTGGATCGGGCGAGGGATCGTGGCCAAAGCGCATCAGCGCGAGGTGGGTATTTTGGCTCAGGAAGCTGCCGGGCTGGACCTGCTGCGCGATGGTGTCCGTGACCACGTCCCAGCGGGTGAGCTGCTGGCCCTGGTCCCAGATCGTGTTCATCGAGGTCGAGTACTCGACGAGGATGAGCACATTGGGCTTGAGGAAGGTGCACTCGCCCTCCTCGGGGCAGTCGAATCCCCCCTCGGCGACGGCGGCCGGCGGGCGCATCCCGAGGCTCAGGCCGAGACCCAGCGCGGTGAGCAAGCCCAGCTGCGCTGCGCTTCGTCTAGTGCGGACGTCGTCGAACGGTGAGCCCATCCTCCGATCTTAGCCCAGCTCGCGCAGGCCGAGCTCGACGTCGGGGAAGGGCGCCCAGCCAGCTCTCGGGGGCGGCGAGCGGCCGAAACTAAAAAACGAGCCCCGCTTCCAGCTTGGAAGCGTGGGCTCCTCGTCGAGTGGCCTGTACGCCGGGCTCCTCCGTGAGCCGCGAGCGTGCAGGCGAGCGGGAAGTCGTGGGGTCAGCCGAGCAGGCTGAAGGCGTCCTCGCGGAGGCGGGCGCGGGGCGAGCGGCCGGACTTGCCGCGCTCGCGGGGGGCGGGGGCGTCCTCTTCCATGCGGCGAGCGCGGGTGTTGGAGCGACGAAAGAGCATGTCGGCGATGAAGAACATGGGATGGAACCTTCCGTGGTCTGGGTGCGCGACGAGGTCGCAGTGTGGGGCGTTTTGCCCCGACGGGGCGTCATGTCCCGACTACGAAGATACTGTACTTTCTGAATTTCGGTTCGTCAACAGTACCAACGGAATTTTTCTACTCCGGTGGAGCAAGCCCAGTGCACCACCAGGGACGTGCTTTGAGCGCTCTTCAGCGGTTCAAATCTATTTATTGAGCGAATTTGAGCTACTTCTTCGATCCTGGGACGACGTGCAAGAGTTCACGGAGAATGGATCATGACTGCGCGAACGTGAGCTTGAATTACAGTCAGACTAGAAAGAAGGGCAGGATCAGCCCTCAGAAAAATTCATCCTTACTAAAATCAGGGTGGAAGTCTCCCTCCAGAAATCCAGTGTAGCTAGAATTTTGTGTTCTCAGTCACGACATTGGCCCTGATGTAGGTGCCGATGGCCTACCATCGAAAGGCGCGCGCCACTGAGCCGTTTGCGCCCCGTCGATGTTCGCTTCGAGCCTGCTCTTGACCCTCACCCTGTCGGGCTCTGGCGCGCCGGCGCCGAGCTGCCCCGCGCTCTCGGGGGACCCCCTCGAGCACGTGCCCGCGTCGGCGACGACGGTCGTCGGCCTCGACGTCGACGCCCTCGCCAAGACCGCGGTGGGTCGGGCGCTCTTGCCTGCCCTGCGCGCGGATCTGCAGATCGCCGAGGCCCTCGAGATCCTCGACGACTGCGGGCTCGAGCTCGCGCGCACCTACGCCATGATCGCGGCCCGCGACGCGGGCGAGGGGCGGATGCTGGTGGTCCAGGGTCGAGGCCTCGGCGAGCGCTCGACCCTGACCTGCCTCGAGGCCGAGCTGCAAGCGCGCAGCGAGGGGGCGTCGCCGTGGACCCGCGAGGCCGGGACCTGCGGCGAGCGCCTGGCCCTGCGCGATGGCTCGCGGGCCTGGGTGGTCAACGACTACACCCTCGTGTGGGCCCGGGCGGGCCTGGCCGATCGCGTGGCCGAGCAGCTCGAGGGTCGGGC
>NZ_ABCS01000037.1 GCF_000170895.1 Plesiocystis pacifica SIR-1
CGGCGCTGGCGCCCTACCGCAACACCGAGGTCCTGCGCCGCGGCAAGGTCACCCCCTACGACGTCTTCAACCCCTGGCGCGCGACGGTCTTCTTTGTCGACTACGTCCATCGCCTGGTCCAGCGCGCGAGCTTCCGCGAGCTCCCGCCCGAGCATCAGACCGTGCTGGCGATCAAGCGCGGCATGGCCTCGCCCGCGCTGATCGGCGACTACGCCGAGGCCCAGGGCCGCTCGAAGGTCACCCGCAACAACGCCGAGAAGGCCGCCCTCGCCGTGGGCCTCGAGCTCTCGGTGCTCGACCAGCGCATCCCCCTCGCGTGGCCGCGCTATCCCGGCGCGCTGGAGCTGGTCCCGTGATCTGCCGGTCGACGATCCGCCGCTTCGACGGCGACGAGGGCCCGTCCTTCCACACGGCCGTGCTGCCCCGGGACTCGAGCGCGCTGCGCTTTTTCTCGTGGGTGACCCTCAACAAGTCCACCGGGCGCTACGCGGGCAAGAACCGCGCCCCGGCGGTGACGCTGGCGTGGATCCCCGCCGAGCGCATCGCCGACGAGAGCCCCGCCCCCGCCGAAGTCGACGCAGCCCTGGCCGACCCCGACCAGATCCCGCTCGTCGTCCAGGCCCCCCGCCGCGTCCCCGTCGCCTACCGCAGCGACGCCGGGGCCGGCTTTCCCACCGTGAACATCAAGGGCCAGGCCATGGCCCTCGCCGTGCGAGTTGGGCGCATCCTGCCCGGCACGCACGGCCAACTGACCTTTGGATGGAGGATCGGATGACCGCGATGAAGACCGTGGGCATCGTGGCGGCGACGGTCGCCGCGACGGCCCTGATCGGCGGGGGAGCCTACTGGTTCTACCGTCGCCGCCAAAAGAAGAAGGACGCCGAGGCCGAGGAAGCCGAGGCCCCGGCCGACGCCGACGACGACGGCTCGGACCCCGTCACGCCCGAAGAGCGGCGCGCCCGGGGGCACTACGTCCCGCGCACCGAGATCGACGCGGACGTGATGAAGAAGTTCGAGGAGGCCTTCGGTGGCGGCTACGCCCCGCCCAAGGACGAGGTGATCGACCACCTGACCCAAGAGGACGTCGTGCTCTTCGGCGTCGAGTCCGAGCCCGTGCCCGGCTACCCGGAGACGCGCGAGGAGGTCCTCACCGCCAAGGTCCGCACGGTGGAGCGCTCGGTGGTCCGCGCCCGGGTCATCGGCCCCGTCGTGCACGCCGAGCACCACGGCTCCCACGCCGGTCACGGCTTCCGCGTGGGCGACATGGTCGAGGTGCCGCGGGGCGTGATCTTGCTGGCTGCGCGGCCCAAGCCCACCGAGGCCAAGGGCTACGACAGCCAGGGTAAGTCGGCGGCGACCTTCCAGCCGAGCCACAAGACCAAGAAGACCTACGAGATCCACCCGGGCACGCCCTACGACCTCGTCATGCCCTACATCACCGAGGACATCGAGTGGTACGTGGATCGGGAGCTCGTGAAGTTCGAGCTGATCGGGACCAAGGGGCTGCACCAGCAGATCGTGTTCAGCGAGGGCAGCATGCGCGGCGGGGTCACGCTGCGGGCGCTGGATCGAGACCCGGAGACGGGGCTCGTGTTCGTGGCGCGCTGGGAGCTCGACATCCAGCCCTAGGGACCAGCGACGGCCCGCGTGTAGGGGCCGGGACAATCAGGAGGTGAGTCATGAAGATCGAGGCGCGTGAGCTTCGGGTCGCGGATGTCGTGCGCATCCCCGGAGATGGGGAGCGGGAGATTCGTGGGCTGAGGATGTTCTCTGACAAGGTGCAGGTCTGGTTTCGGCAGGCGGATGGGTCGACGCGGGAGAAGCCGGATGTGATCTGGGCGCCTGGGCGGGAGCTGGAGATCCAGCGGCCGGGGAGTCTGTTTGGGGAGCCGGAGGAGACGAAGCCGGCGGAGCTGGTGGTGCGGTACAGCCTCGAGGGGGGTGTGCTGCTTTGCGGGGAGACCAAGGCGCACAAGGAGGCGATCAAGGCCTTGCGGTCGCCGTATCGGTTTCGGTTTTCGCGGAACTTGCCGGCGGGTTGTGCTTGGTACGCCCCGCGGACGCGAGGGAAGGCGCAGGCGCGGGAGAAGATTGAGGCCGTCGCGTCGCAGTTGCGGGCCAAGGGGGTCCCCGTCGTCGTAGAGTACAGCTCTACGGCGCCCGCAAAGGTCGACGCTGGGCTCGACGTCGCGGCGTTGGCCAAGTCGCATGGGATCAAGCCGGGTGATCGACATCCCGACTGGCCCAAGCTGCGCGCGGCCTTGGAGGACGCAGAGCGCAAGGGCCAGGGCGCCAAGCTTCGCGCGTGGCTCAACAAGCACCGCCTACTCCGGCCCGGAGAGGGGACAGAGGAGCTCGCCCGAGTTCGGGGCAAGCTCGCCTTCGAGGCCGGTAACTGGCCGCCAGCGCCTGAGCGTGGAGAGACCTACGGCCGCGCTGAGTTTGGTGGCGTGCTCCGAAGCATCGACCAGGATCCCCGGGTCCTCACGATCACCGAGTTCGCGCAGACGTGGAAGAACCAGCTCGAAGCGGTGACGAAGGGGCGAGGGAGTTTCTGGTTCCGGGACGCGACCCTCGACGCCAGGGTTCGAGACTCGCCCTGGCAAACGCGGCGCAGCTACGAGATGCGAGCCTTTGAGGGGCTGCTCGGCAAGAACGAGCCCGCGACGCCCGGGCTCGCCAAGAAGGCCCACGCCGAGGTTCTCGCGCGCCTCGAGGACTGGAACGAGCGGATGCGTCTGGCTCTACAACCAGAGCTCTACGACGGGTCGAAGCCGGCGGACCAGGTCTACACGCAGCTGTGCCGCATCGAGACCAACATCGCCCAGCGGGTGCTCGGCGATGTCTACGATGTCCGCTTCCCGGAGCGAGACGACGCATCGCGGCTGTGTACGGGCGTGCTGAGCCTCGACAAGCTCAACGCCAAGGCCGACGCTGACGAGCGCGAACGGGCCGAGCGAGAGGCTGCGCGGAAGGTCGCCCGCCAGGCCGACGCCCGCGCGCTGCTCGAGGTCGTGCGCGAGGCGAAGCGCAAGGGCGAGCTGACCGAGCGTCGCTTCAACCTCGCGTACTGGCGGCTGCATCCGAAGCTGAGCAACTACGAGCGAGAGAGCCGACGGCTTAAGGTCTACTGGGTCCAGGGCTTCTCCTCCTCGCGCCGTGGCGTCGCTCCAGCCGGCCGCAAGACCAAGGTGAAGCTCCGCGGGCCCAAAGACCACGGCTTCTTCGCCGAGGGCGTCTACGCCGACGAGGGCGAGGCGATCGCCGCCGTCCTGGTCGACGTCAACAAAGCCGCCGGCGAGCTCGAGCCTCAGACCCCCAACAAACCAAAGACCCCGAAGCGCCCCCGAACGCCCAAGCGAGCAAAGACCATGGCCAAGACCACCGAGAGCAAGCTCCCCAAGCAGATCCAGGACATCAAGACCGCCTGGACGGCCTTCGAAGCCGAGCGCAAGAAGGGCCGCGTCACGGGCTGGAAGAACATCCCGGGCACGTCTTGCTTCACCCACGTCCACGACGACTCGCTGACGCTGTGCACCGCCTACCAGAGCAAGAGCATCGGCAGCTGCCCGCCCTCGCAAGAGGGCCTCAAGAGCCCCTCGCGGCAGTTCATGCTCTGCCACCCCGAGCACTCGCCGATGTTCTACCCGGGCAAGGCCGCGGGCATCGAGGCGGTCAAGGCCGAGGCCGACAACGCCGTCGCCCGTCGACGTAGCCGCAAGAAGACTTCGAAGCTCGACAAGCCGCCCAAGATCATCGACTTCGAGGACCAGCAACGCGCCCTCGAGGCCCTCGTGCCGACGCGGGTGGTCTTCCGCGACAACGACCCCTTGTCGCCGATCGAGCTGTCCGTGGGCGTCCCCTGGGTCGAGCTCGAGGACGGCCGGCGACAAAGCGCGACGACCTGGCGGGAGTCCAAGCTGCCCAAGGGCGCCAAGCTGGTTCCCCAGATCTTCCCGATCCAGGTGTCCTTCGATGAGCTCGTGGCCGAGCTCGGCAAGAAGTACCTCCGCTACGGGGGTCCGATCTCCCCCGAGACCCTGCGCAAGCTGACCAAGCTCGTCAACGAGGCCAGGCTCCGGCCTGCGCTGAAGAAGGCCAAGGTCACCCTCAACGACTACCGGACGAGCATCGTCGGCAACAAGAGCGTCTACTGGGTGCCGGGGCCCGACGGGGGCATCGCTGTGGGTCCGCTGACGGCCTCGGGAAATCCGGTCAAGAGCAAGAAGGTGCTCGAGGCCCTCGCCAAGCGGACGCAGTCCGGTCTCCCGCTACCCGAGCTGCCCAAGGACTGGAGTCTCGACGACACGATCGTCATCGCACTGCTCCGCAACGGCGTGCCGATGTGGGGCGCCTGGCGGCCGAGCACGCTCGAGTACCGCGTCAAGAACGGGGCCGGGGAGTGGAGCGAGACCAAGAGCATGCCCGCGACCTCGGAACGGGATCCCAAGAAGGGCTACACCGACTTCCCCAACGTCGCGACCTTCACGATCCGCAAGTTCCTCGACACAGCGCCCGCGGGTGTCCGCTACCGTGTCGCGGGGCCGTGGCTCGGATACCTCTACCCGACCGACTTCGGGACCAAGGTCCAGTTCGATCCATCGACCGGCGGTGAACTCGATGTTGCGAAGCTCGAAGCCGAGTTCGCCGAGGTCACGGCGAAGGTCTCCAGCTACGGGCAGCCGACGGGCTCGGAGAAGGCCGCCGTGAGCCAGGCGAAGCGGCGCCTCACCTGGGCGGCGAAGCAGCTGAAGCAGGAGGAAAAGGCGACAAAACGGGCTGCGCGAGATGCGGAACGAGCAGCAAAGAAGGCGACCAAGAAGGATAAGAGCGTGAAGAAGAAGCCCCACAAGGATAAAGAGCGCGCCAATGAGGCCGCGGGAGCTGACTCCAAGCAGTCTGAACTAAAGGGACCAGGGAGGAGCGGTAAGGGAACTACAGAGTCTCATAAGAGGGCCTCGAAGAAAAAGACCGCGGCCAAGAAGAAGACCGCAGCCAAGAAGAAGACCGCAGCCAAGAAGAAGACCGCAGCCAAGAAGAAGACCGCGGCCAAGAAGAAGACCGCAGCCAAGAAGAAGACCGCAGCCAAGAAGAAGACCGCAGCCAAGAAGAAGACCGCAGCCAAGGCCTCATCACAACCGAGCCCGACAGCCTCGAGCAAGACGAACTCTCGCCGCCTCAAGTTCAACCGTCACGACGTCGTTCGGTTCCGCAAGCGCTCTCAGATCGCCGAGGGCCTCGGCCTCCGCCCCGACGCCCGCTACACGGTCGAGATGACAACCACCCACAACGAGCGCCCTGTGGTCGTCATCCGCTACGGAAGTGGCAAGCACTCGGTCCTGCTCAAGGTCCCCCCTGGCCACCTCGCCGTTGTCCAACGCCACGAGGAGATCCCCAGCGACGTCCGAGCTTGCGCTGCCAAGCTCGCCAACTACAAGGGCCCGATCAACGCCAAGACCCGGCGCATCATGATCGAGCTCTCCAAGAGGTCGTGATGAGCGCGCTCATCATCGGCCTCGCCCCCGTTGCAGTCTTCGGGGTGGCCGCGCTGTGGGTTCACGCGCGCTCGAATCGAGTCGAGATCGTCGACTTGACTGCCCTTGCGGCAGCGAGCAAGCGAGGCAAACGCAGCCGCACTGTCGACGCGGTTGTCCTCCACCAGATGTCCTTCTCCCGCGGTGATGACCTCCACCGCTACCTGAAGGTCACCGCGCACTTCATAATTGTCCCTAACGGCACGATCGGCCAGCTCCATCCCATGTCCGCTCGGCTCTCGGCGTCCGACGGCTTCAACAGTCGCTCCGTAGCGATAGAGTTCGCCGGCAACCTCCGCTCGGTCGACGGTGGCTGGTACCGACCCGAGGACTATGGCCGCGATGTCCTCACGGCCGCCCAAGTGCTCGCTGGGCGAGGCCTACTCCGCCAACTCCGCGCCGCAGGGATTCGCCACGTCTACGCCCACCGCCAGAGCTCGCCCAAGCGCGGCAACGACCCAGGGCCCGAGATCTGGTCCTCCGTCGGACAGTGGGGCGTCGACGTCCTCGGCCTCGACGACGGTGGCGATGGCTACGCGATCGCAGCAGGCAAGCCCATCCCCGACACCTGGCGTAGCTCCACGCTGACCCTATGAGAGGCTCCAGCACCCTTCCCGAGTTCGCAAGACAGACGAGCTGGCAACCCGCCTCCCGATCGAGCAGTGAGACTCGACCCGTCGGGGCGTCGTTGAGCCGCAATTCTGAGATACTGGCGTCGATGTCGACGCTACGGATCCGTGTCACCGGCCCGGGGGCCGATAAGCTGGCCAAGGAGTTGGCTGAGAGGTTTGCGGACAACTTCGGAGAAGAGGTTGTGCTCGCCCCCGAACACGCCGCCGCCCAGAATACGGTGCGTGGAGATCCTGTGGCGGTCGCGGCCCTGATCTTATCGATACCGGGAGCTGTCCTGGCGACGATCGATCTGGCTGAGCGCATGAAGGTCGCGGCGAAATGGCGCGCGCTTCAGGGGTGGGTACGAGGGAGGCTCGAGAGCGGCCAGGCTGTGGAGATCGATGGACTGGGCGTCGAGCCGAAGGCGTTGACAGAGGCTGAAGTGAGCGAGGTCGTCGACGCGGCCATCGAACTGAAGAAATCGGAGGTCCCGTGAGCCTCGCGCGACTGGTCTATGACGGGGCGAACCTGCGGTTGTTTGGTCCCCATGGAAGGGATACGGCCATCCCCTTCGACGGAGAGCGGCTCGAGGAGCTGTGCGAGTACACGACTCGCTACGAGCGCGCGACCAAGCGTAAGGACGCGGCTGCGTTAGTCGAACTTGGCCAGGCGCTGACTCAATGGCTGGATGGTGGGGGGCGGGCCTGGTCGGCGATCGTAGATGAGGCGGTCGCTCCTTTGGGCTTCGAGATCTCAGTCCCACGACGGAAAAGGAGCGATGGGCGACGGGCACTGCTCATGGCCCCCTGGGAGATCCTCGCGGATGATGTCGGACACCTCGCGCTGTTACCCGATGTGGGGTTGATGGTCTGGCGTCGCTTGGGTGTAGTCTCTGAAACGACGAACGCGCCACCAGACGTGGCGCTCTCGGTCTTGTTCATGGCCGCGGACCCGACGGGCCAGGTTCGCCTCGACTACGAGAGGGAAGAACAGGCGATCCTGAGCGCGACGAAGTCGCTGCACTTGGACCTGTTCGTAGAGGAGACTGGAACGGCCAGAGAGTTTGGGGAGCGGCTCTCACGGCTGCAGACGCCTGAGCAGTCCGTGAGCGTGGTGCACCTGTCGTGTCACGGTCTACTCGGTGAAGAGCCCGCGTTGTTACTGGAGAGCACCGAGGGCAACCCTGAGCGGTGTACCGCGAGAGACCTCATGCAAGCAGCTCCCGAGCTAAAGCGCGTGCCGCTCGCGTTTGTATCGGCTTGCCTGACGGCGCAGGCAGGCGCAGGTGATGTGACGAGCCTCGCGGAGTCCCTGGTGAGCCAGGGCCTCGCAGCAGGGCTGGGTTGGGCGGGTTCGGTCTACGACAGCGAGGCGACGACTTTTGCCAGCAAGCTCTATCAACGTCTAGCCCAAGGGGGACGTCTCGAAGAAGCTGTGGGCTTCGCTCGAGTCGAACTCTGCAAGGTGCGCCGAGAAGCGGGGAAAGAGTCCGCGCATTGGCACCTGGCCCGTTTATTGCTGGGGGCCGAGGGGGGGGTGTACTGGCCCGAGCAGATGCACCGCGACGGTTGCGGCGCCTGAACCGGAAGGCCTACCTCGACCGTGGTGAGCAGCGCGAGGTCGCGGGGCCCGAGCAGTTTGTAGGACGTCGACGGGAGAAGCAGGCTTTGATCCGTGTCTTGCGTCAGCGCGAGTATGCAGGGGCACTGATCCACGCTGTGGGGCTCCAGGGGAAATCGAGCCTCGCTGCACGAGTTGCCGACCGACTTTCGTCCACACACGATCTGATCGTCGTGTTCGGTCGATACGACCGGCTCTACGTGTTCGATCAGATCGCCGATGGGATGACTGACCGCAACGCGGCGAAGAGGTGGGAGGAGGAGTGGCGAGCGGGCGTGGTCAAAGACGAGGCGACTTTCTTGGACGCGTTGCGGACGCTGCTCGAAGGCTCTTGCCGAGGAGGAACGAAGCTGCGCCCCGTCCTCCTCATTGTCGACGACCTCGAGCGTATCCTCGAGCCTGTCTCCGGGGGGCGCCATGAAGTGGATCCCGTACATGCTGGGGTCTTGCGAGCGATCGTCTCAGCCTTCGACCGCGCCGAGACCGAGTCTGCGCTGCTGTTGACCTCACGATTTGAGTTCGGCCTCGCTGGGCCTCGGGGAGAGCCGCTGGCGCCCGCGCGCTTGTGGGAGCTCGCTCTCCCTCCGATGAAGACACACGAGGCTGAAAAGCAGATCCTCGCGGCAGGTGATGGTGACCGAACGCTGAGTAAGGAGGCCCTCGATGATGCTGTTGACGCGGGCATGGGCAACGCTGGCATTCTGGCGGTGCTGACCACTCTGGCGTGCAACGATGTCCAGCGATTCACTCGCGCTATCGATGACATGCGGCACTTGCGGGAGACCGGAGAAGAGCCGACGGAGGACGCGCTACGGGAGCGCTTGGCCAAGCTCGCGTTGGGGGAGCTCTTGAGCTTGCTGAGCGCAGGTGAGCAGGCACTCATGCGCGCGTCGACCATCTTTGAGGAGCCGTTTCCGGCCTCGCTTGCACCACATCTGGCCCAACTGATTGGAGCCGGTGTTGATAGTCCTGCACGTCTGCGGGCCCTCGGTATCTGGGAGGTTTGGCCGGACACCGCTTGCGAAAGCCTTGGAATCAACGCCCTCGTACGAGCCCACTGCTGCGGGCTGCCGGCGGGCGCCCTGTCCAGGGCGGAGGCTGAGGGGCTGGCGGCCGCGATCTTGCCGGAGCTAGAGCGCGTCCGCAGCAATCCGGCGGGGGCACCGAGAGGAACCGCTGCTTGGCAGCTCGTTCGTTTGGCACTTTTGGCGGACTCTGCCCAGACCGCGGCAGACCACGGTGCTGCCGCACTGGTCCATGCACGGCGGGCCTATGGTGCTCGGGTTGCGTCTGCGTGGGCTGAGGACGTCCTCGGGTGCGCGACCTCTTCCGGAGGTGCCCCCCCCATCATGCTCTTGCGGGCGGCTGCAGCCGCCAAGCGCAATTCGAGCGCGGATGACGCTCTCCGAGCGCAGGTTTTGCTCGAGCAAGCAGTTGAGCTCCTCGAGCAAGAGGGCCGGCCCTCAGCAATGAGTGATGAAGATGAGGGGCACTTGTTGCTCGACCATGGCCAGTTCGTTGTCCAGCGCGACCCAGATGCTGCGCTGGCGATGTTTCAGCGGGCACATGCTTTGTTGGATGGTCGTGGGGCTGCGGATGGTCGTGGGGCTGCGGTTGCCCTCGGAGGCATCGCCCGCATCCGGGTCGACAAGGGCCAGGTCGACGAGGCTCTCACCCTTCATCAAGAGCGCCTGGAAGTGTTCGAGAAGCTGGGGGACGCCCGGTCGAGGGCGGTCACCCTCGGAGACATCGCCCGCATCCGGGTCTCCAAGGGCCAGGTCGACGAGGCTCTCGCCCTTCATCAAGAGGAACTAGAGGTCTACGAGAAGCTGGGGGACGCCCGGTCGAGGGCGGTCACCCTCGGAGACATCGCCCGCATCCGGGTCGACAAGGGCCAGGTCGACGAGGCTCTCGCCCTTCATCAAGAGCGCCTGGAAGTGTTCGAGAAGCTGGGGGACGCCCGGTCGAGGGCGGTCACCCTCGGAGACATCGCCCGCATCCGGGTCGACAAGGGCCAGGTCGACGAGGCTCTCGCCCTTCATCAAGAGCGCCTGGAAGTGTTCGAGAAGCTGGGGGACGCCCGGTCGAGGGCGGTCACCCTCGGAGACATCGCCCGCATCCGGGTCGACAAGGGCCAGGTCGACGAGGCTCTCGCCCTTCATCAGGAAATGCTCGAAGTGTTCGAGAAGCTGGGGGACGCCCGGTCGAGGGCGGTCACCCTCGGAGACATCGCCCGCATCCGGGTCTCCAAGGGCCAGGTCGACGAGGCTCTCGCCCTTCATCAAGAGCGCCTGGAAGTGTTCGAGAAGCTGGGGGACGCCCGGTCGAGGGCGGTCACCCTCGGAGACATCGCCCGCATCCGGGTCGACAAGGGCCAGGTCGACGAGGCTCTCGCCCTTCATCAAGAGCGCCTGGAAGTGTTCGAGAAGCTGGGGGACGCCCGGTCGAGGGCGGTCACCCTCGGAGACATCGCCCGCATCCGGGTCGACAAGGGCCAGGTCGACGAGGCTCTCGCCCTTCATCAAGAGCGCCTGGAAGTGTTCGAGAAGCTGGGGGACGCCCGGTCGAGGGCGGTCACCCTCGGAGACATCGCCCGCATCCGGGTCTCCAAGGGCCAGGTCGACGAGGCTCTCGCCCTTCATCAAGAGCGCCTGGAAGTGTTCGAGAAGCTGGGGGACGCCCGGTCGAGGGCGGTCACCCTCGGAGACATCGCCCGCATCCGGGTCTCCAAGGGCCAGGTCGACGAGGCTCTCGCCCTTCATCAAGAGCGCCTGGAAGTGTTCGAGAAGCTGGGGGACAAGGACGGTCAGGCTCACACACTATGGAGCCTTGGCCGAATCGCTCTCCTGGGCGGAGACAGCCAGCAAGCATACGACTGCTTGTCCGAGGCCTATCGGGCTAATCTCGAGTTGGGCCACCTCGAGGGCATTATCTATGTAGGTCTGGATCTGGGCAAGCTACTCGCGGCGGCAGGCCACCGCGAAGAGGCACGAACAATACTCGAGCGCTCACTCACTGGTTTGAAACATCTGGGCCGTTCTGCGCAAGTACGACAGCTCGAAGACCTCCTCAGACAGCTCGGCGAGCCAGCTTGACCTCGGCTCGGAGATGACGCTCCTACTAAGGACGACCACTGGGGGAGGCTTGAAGGTCCGGGCCGTCTCCAAGGCGTCTCCAAAACAGGCGAGGTCCCCCGAGACTCCAGCGGACTCTCGAGGACTCCCTCACCATGCCAAAACCCAAGTAATCTCGAACACCTACAGCCAAAGACGAGTCATCCCGCGGGGTTAGGGTTCACGGCTGTAGTGTGTTCAAGTCTCCTTGCCTCCATCCCGAAACGGGCAGCTAGAACACTCTAGCTGCCCGTTTTCAATTCAGGCCTCGAGCGGTGCCATCATGGTGCCATGGTTTGGAGCTCGTGAGCTCCCTCCGAGCTGTCAGGAACAGTCGTCGTTGTCTTTGTTCGACCCTTGCAGGTCCCGCCGAGAAGCTTCGCGCGGCTCGCCCGCGTTGGGAGCGTGGCGCAGGGAGGGCATGGCGTCGTCCACGGCGACCTCTGGGAGCCCCCGCCTCGACGCTCAGCCCAGCCCCGCGTGGACCTCGAAGGCCACGCCAGCGCGCACGCTCGGCGCCTCGACGGCGCGCACGGTCTCGACTGCGCCCGCGTCTACCCCGAGGCCCTCGACCCGCGCCGCCTCCCCAGGGGCGAGAGTGACGTGCACTCCCCCAAGCTCCAGCCCTGTCATCGCGGCGAGCACGGCCTTGGCGTAGCGGCTGAGGACCTCGATGTCGACGGCCTGACGCAGCGCCTCGTCAGGTGTCAGCAGGGTGATGCGCAGGGACTCGTCGGGCGCGCCGTTGACCGGGAGGTAGTGCAAGAAGCCCTCGGCGAGGGTCTCGATGCGCAGGTCGAAGCTCGGGTCGGCGAGCGGCATGTCGAGCGCCTCACCGGCGAGCAGGCACGCCCGCGCGCGTTCCCAGGAGCTCGGATGGGCGAGCCAGGCGAAGCCGTCCTCGTGAATGCGGACCTCGTCGCGCTCCTGGCCGCTGGCGACGACCAGCATGCCCCCGGTGACGAGCTCCCCCTGGCTGCCCGGTGGGGTGATGGCGCTGGGGCCCCCCTGGCCGGGGAACCACACGAGCTGGGCGTTGGCGGCAGCATCGGGCGCGGTCAGGAGGGCGAAGGCGGCGTCGTCGGGGCTGGCCTCGAGGAGCTGGCGCAGGGCTGGTCGCGCGCTGGGCCTGACGCGGATTCGCAGGACGCCGTGGGCGAGGAGCAGCGACACGCCGGGCACGGAGGCGCGGGCGGTCTGAAATACGAGGCTGCTGTCCTCGCCGGGGCGAGCGACGCTCGGGCGGTCGCGGTCGTTGGTCTGCGGGAAGGGGTACTGGGAGCTCAGCTGGCCCAGGCGAGCGAGGATTCGGCTGGCGCCGCCGGCCTGGGCGACGCGCAGCTCGTCGGGGTCGACGAGCACGGCGGCGAGGGCAGACTCGGGGAGCTCGGGGTCGCCGCTGCCGGCGTTGGCGTAGACGATGCCCTGGGTCCGCGAGGACAAAAAGCCCGGGGCGCCGAAGGCCGTGAAGCCTCCGGCGTGGACGAGTTGGCCCTGCTCGGCGTGGCTGCGGATGGCGGCGATGAGCTGCTCGAGCTCGGCGCGCACGGCCTCGCCGGACTCGCCGGGGCGCAGCTGGACGGCGAAGGCGAGCTCGCGCTGGCCGAAGCGCTCGAGCCCTTCGCTGACGACGACGACTCGACCGGGAGCCTCGGGGGCTGGCGATCGACGAAACCTGGAGAACAGGCCCATGCGGCGAGCATACTCCCGAAGGCTCAGAGTCGGCCAAAACGAGTTCTGGCCGACCCTCTGTCTACTTTAGCCGTCGTGGACGACGCCACGCCCTCCCTGCCCCACGTCCACGACTCAGTGCGCCTCGCCCGAGTCTGCGAAGTTCCAGTGCGCGGGGAGGTCCGCCCCGCACAGGTCGCAGACAAACCAGCCCTCCTTGACCACGTTCCGCTCGCCGCAGGCCGGGCAGCGACGAAATACGAAGGCCCGCGTCAGCTCGGCGGGGTGGGGAACGCCGAGGGCCTCGAGGCGAGGCAGGATCGCCGACCAGCACGCGGGCTCGGGGCAGTAGCCGGTGGACTGGTTGGTGACGCCCTCGACGGCCAGCTCGGGCTCGGCGCGCAGGGTCAGCTCGCCAGCCGCGAGCACGGCCTGGCCGCCCGCGCAGGCGACGTGCTCGGAGCGGCGCGGTGCGACGCGCAGGACACCAGCGAGGGTGACCACGAAGGTCGCGGTCAGGGTGTCGGCGTCCCACTCGGGCTGCGCGCGGGCCCAACCGAGCAAGTCCGCGGGCGCGCGGATCTCCACGCCCGCGGGTGTGTCCGCGACGGCTCGGCGAATCTCCGGGGGACCGACGTAGGCGTAGATGCGCGACACCTCGAGCCTCTACTCGGCGGGCCAGTCCGACAGGCCGCCGAGGTTGGTGACGCGGTCAAAGCCGGCCTCGAGCAGCGCGGCCTTGGCCTTCCCCGCCCGACCTCCAGACCGGCAGTAGATGACCACGGGGTGGTGCGCGTCGCCCCCGGCGAGCTCGCGGATTTCGTCGAGGCGCGCGGGGACCTCGTCGTGGCTGATGTTCACGGCGCCCTCGACGTGGCCGTCGGCGAACTCTCGTGGGGTGCGCACGTCGAGGAGCAGCGCGCCGCCGTCGACGAGCTGCTTGGCGAGGGCCGGATCGCGATCGCCGTAGGGGCCCGGCGGCAGGGCGTCGCTCGTTGGCGTGGCCGAGCTCGCGGTGGCGTCGGTTGGCTCGCTGCGGCAAGCGGGCGCGAGGGTGCAGAGCGTGAGCAGGGCGGAGGCTGCGAGCGCGCGAGACAGGCTCATGGAACCATCATAACCGGGCGCGCCGGGAAGCCTTCACGCCCGAGCGCGCTACTTTGGCGCGATACCGAGGACGCGGTGATCGGCGAGCATGCAGCGATCTTGGATGACCTCCACGCCAGCCTCGCGCAGGCGCTGGGCGAAGTCCTCGTGGCGAATCCCGCTTTGCAGCCACACAGTGCGCGGCAGCGGCTGCATGGCCAGGAAGTCGTCGAGGTGCGCGGGCAAGAAGCCGGGGTGGCGGAACACGTCGACGACGTCGATGGGCTCGCGGAGCTCGGCGAGGGTCGCCCGGAAGGGCTCGCCCCACGCCGACTCCCCCTGGCGCTGGTGCAGGGGATTGACCGGGATGATCCGGTAGCCCTGGGCGTGGAGGTAGGCCGGGACGTAGTGGCCGGCGCGCTGGGGTTGGAGCGAAGCGCCGAGCACCGCGACGGTCTTGGCTTGCTCGAGGACGGCTCGGACACGGTCCATGTCGGTCACTTCGTCGACGCAGCCCGTGGGTTACGCGCGAGATCTCGCTCTACGCTATTCTAAATCCATGACCGACCCCAACTTCTACCAGCCGCCGAGCGAGGATCCGTCGAGCTCCCCCACCCCGGGCTACGACTCGCTCATGCCCAACGGCTGGGTCCCCTGCCCCAACTGCGGCAGCACCCACGTCGAGATGCCGAGCTTCACGTGGTGGGGCGGCGCGGTCGGTCAAAAGCTACTCAACCACGTCAAGTGCCAGGACTGCAGCTACACCTACAACGCCAAGACGGGCAAGTCGAACACGACGGCGATCGTCATCTACCAGGTCGTCGCCCTCGTGATCGTGCTCGGGCTGTTCTACGCCCTGGGCCTGCTCGGCTGAGCCTGGGGCTCAGCGGACGCCAGACTGTGTCCAGGCAAAGCCGTAGGCCAGGGTCACACAGTCGCTCGGGAGCCCCTTGGCGAGGCTCGCGGGCATGCGCGGCAGCTTCAGCCGCTCGATCTCATGTTTGAGGCTGGCGTCGAGGTTGGCGTCGCCGGTGCTGCCCTTTTGCAGCACCCGACGCACGCTCCCGTCCGTGCACACCTGCATGCGGAAGCGATAGGGGCTCGACTTGGGGATCTGGCCGCCCCACGCGGGGACCTGCATGGCCGCGAGGGCCTTCATGACCGAGGCGGCCCAGGGGTCGCCGGAAGCCACGGCGCTCGACCACGCGTTGGCGTTGGTCAGCGGGCTGGTCGTGGGCGACGGCGACGGGTCGGGCGAAGGCGTGGGTGTCGGCGTCGGTGTGGGTGTCGGGCGGTCCGGCTTGGTCTCCGACTCGGTCACGGACTCGACCGGCTGTTCGGGCGGAGGCACGTCCTCGCTCGGCGCCTCGACATTCGGCGCATCTTCGCTCGAAGCCTCGGCCTCCGGGCTCTCCGTCGGGGCCGCCTCGTCGAGCGCATCGCCCTCGGACGCGTCGACGATCGTCCCGGGGATGAACTGGACCTCGAAGGCGGGCTCGACCTCGGCCTCAGCCGCTGGCGCCCAGGCCACCAGCCCGACCAACAACGCGAAGCTGAGCACCGTGCCCGTGGCCCCTCCCAAGGTGGGCAGCCTGTGGCTGAACACCTCCCGAAGCTCCCACGCGGCGACTCGGAAGGGCGCGGCCAGGGCCGAGCCCGGACCCGAACGAAGAGGCGGGAGACTCACGGCACGGGCGGAGCGCTCGGGCATGTCAGGACCGACGCGCGAACGGCCCGGAGGCTTCAATCGCCCAGGCGCAGGGCGCGAGCGTGGTCGGGGTCGACCGCGCCCGTCTCGGCGTCCATGAGCATGAACCACGCGTGCCACGGGATCTCGAGCTCGGCGAACAGCGCGACCAGGTCGGTGTAGTAACGGACGGCGTCCTCCTCCTTGGAGGCGGCCGCGTAGACCCCAAACTCGTTGCAGATCACCGGGACGCCGTGCTTCACCGCCCACGCCTTGACCTGCACCAAGCGGTTGCGCATGGCCTCGCGGTTGCCTGTGCGCGGGTAGTTGCGCAGCAAGTCGAGCTGCCAGGGCTCGTTGAACTCGGAGAAGCCAAAGTCCTCGCGGTACTCGGACCAGCGCTCGACGGAGTAGGGGTAGGGCACGCCGCCGGTCGTCCCCATGCCGGCCCAGCTCGCGCCCTGGTGAGTGAACACGAAGGGCTCGTAGAAGTGGAACACGTAGAGGACGTTGGGGTCGTCGAAGGGCTCGCGCTCGACGAGGGCGTCGATGTCGTACCACTTCACGTCGCCGAACAGCACGGGGCGATCGCGGTCGTGCTCGCGGATCGCGGCGAGCATCGCGGAGCTCAGCTCGGTCCACTGCGCCGCGCTCGGCCCCGACCCGCCGGCGGCGAGCTCGGGCTCATTGAGCAGCTCGAAGAACAGGTCCGGCCGCCGGTTGTCGGCGAAGTGCTCGGCCACCGCCCCCCACAGCGCGACCATCTCGGCCTCGACGGCCGCGTCGCCGACGCGGTAGGAGCCGTCGTATTGGTGGTAGGTGATGGTCAGGCCGAGGCCGTGGGCGCGGGTCCAGGCCTCGAAGGCGTCGAGCACCTCGAACAGGTGGGGGTCGAGCTGCAGCCCGTCCCCGGCGCTGCGCGAGGGCTGGTCGAGGACGTAGAGGTCGAGATCGATGGGCAGGCGGAGGCTGCGATAGCCGGCCGCGGCGAGGCGCTCGACGAAGGCCTCGCCGTAGGTCCACTCCCCCGTGAACGCGCCCTGCTCGAGCCAGTTGGTCAGGTTGTAGCCGCGGTCCAGAGAGCGCATCGCGGTGGCCTGGAGGGGGTGGTCGATGGCCATCGAGGCCAACTGCGCCGGCGCGGGCGGGGCGGGCTCGTCGAGGGTCAGGGTCCGCTTGCGGGGGCCGCGAGAGCCGGCCGGCAGCAGGCGCACGTCGTCGAGCTCGAAGGCCCCCTCGTCGCCGGTCTTGCCCCGCACCTGCCACCCGAGGGCCTGGGTATCTTCGAGCTCCATGGGGACCTTCGGGCCCCAGCCGCCCTGGCGAAACAGCGCGAAGTCCAGGGTGACCGTGCGCCAGGTCGACGAGGCCGGGACCTGCATGGCGTGGAAGTCGTACTCGGTGACGTTGGCCGTCTCGATGCGCACCTCGTGGGCGCCCCCGCGGTAGCTGTACTCGAGGGCCGCGAAGGCCCGCAGGTCCCGGTGCGGGCCCTCGAGGGCGTTGCCGATGCCGACGAAGGGCGGGTAGCTCAGGTTGCCCTGGTCCAGGCGGTAGCCGGCCTCGAGGGAGCGCTCGGACTCGAAGCCCTCCCCCTCCATCTTCATCGCGTCGCCGACCCTGGGCACCTCGACGACCGAGCCGCCGCCGTTGCCCTGATCGTCATAGACGTACCAGTAGCCCCCGAGGGGCGAGCGGCCGTCGCCGTCTTCGAAGTCATCGACGAGCACGGGCTCGGCCGCGCTCGCCTCGAGCTCCGCCGCCGGGCTCGGGCTCGAGCTCGGCGTCGCCGAGCCCTGACAGGCGGCCAACGCCACCGCCAGCGAGGCGACGGGTACGGACCACGACGAGGGGCGCTCCCAGGACCATCCAAACGCGACCATGCCCCACTCTACACGGCTCGTCGGCGCCCCTGGTAGGGTCTCGAAGCATGGGCGAGCTCGAAGGCCTGGACCGCCACCTCCCCGCGCCGACGGGGTCGCGCCGCTACGAGCTCGCGGCTAGCCCGGGGGCCGTCGTCGAGATGCTGCACGAAGCGGGCTGTCGAGTGTTGACGCCCGAGCAAGCGGCTCGAGCCCGGGGGCCGAAGCCCTTCGCGGTCGCCACCGGCGAGGGCTTCGTGCTCTACAAGCCCTGGCGCTCGGGCCACGACGGCCCCAACGAGGCCATGTTCAGCGGCGACTTCACCGTGGGACCGGCCGTCGAAGGCCGCGTCGTCGCCACGCCCCGCGGCGCCCGCCTCGAACTGCGCGCGCGCAACTTCGCGGCCACGCCAGACCAGCGCACCCGCGCGTTCATGGGCGTGCTCAGCTGGCTCGCCTTCGCCGTCGCTCCCCTCGCGATCGGCGGCCTCCACCCCGCCGCCCTGGCCCTGTCCGCGTTCATCTTCGTCGGCGGGATCGCCAGCACCCTGATCCACGATCGCAAGCGCCGCGCCCAGGACCTGCGCGAGCTCCTGGCAATCGTCGAGGGCTGCTACGGCCCCCTCGAGTTGCCCGAGGCCGACCCCGCACCGCACCGCCGACGCGAGGACTGACCGCCCTGAGCTTTGCTAAGCTTGCTCAATGTCTGGCAGGGTTGGTGTCCGTCGAAGCTTCCTGCGCCCTTCCCTGGCGCTGTCCCTCGCGCTCGGCGCGTGCGGGGATTCGACAGGCTCGGACGATGAGAGCGACGACGAGGCCGGCGAGTCGGACACCGGCCAGACCCCCCTGCCCGAGCTCCCCCCGGACCTGTGCCTGACCCCCCTGGCCGTCGACGAGCCGCTGTGCAACGCGGGCCTCGCCGCGAGCCCCTGGGCCACCTCGCATCGTGGCAGCTACGCCCAGGCGTCCTCGGCCTCGCCCGCCCCCGCCCCCGGCGCGAGCCTCAGCGTCGACCGGGCCGAGGTCACCGGCATCCCCGTGATCATGACGGTGTCCGCGGCCTACGAGGGCGGCGAGCGGGCGATCTGGGCCGGCGTCCAGGGCCTCGAGACCGCCATCGTCAAGCTCGACGGCGAGAGCTTCGAAGTCGTCGACCTCTACGCCCCCGCCGAGCGCGAAGACAACCCGCCGGTGGTCCCCCTCGGGGTGACCGGCGCCTACACCCTCATCGACGCGGCCGGCCACTTCGTGGTCTCCCGAGCCAACTTCGTGTCCTTCTACGCCGACGCCGAGGCGGGCGTGGCCGACTCGGGCATCGCCCTGGCCGGCCGCGTGTTCCTGCCCGAGAGCTGGCTGTGCTCTCCCGAGGACGTCATCGCCGGGGTCGGCCTGCGCTACGACGGCGCCCTGGTCCTGGTCACGGAGCAGGGCCAGGTCATCCTCACCCGCGGCGGGCCCGAGGGCTTCGACGAGGCCGCGACCCAGGTGTTCGCCATCAACGGGGACAGCTGCGGCGCGTCGCCGGACCCCGACGCCCTCGAGATCGTGTCCAACAACATCGCCATCGACGAGCGCGGGGGCATCTTCGTGGTCAGCAGCGAGGCCATGTACCGCTTCGACGAGGTCGGCGGCGCCCTCGGCCAGACCTGGCGGGCGACCTACGAGGCCGAGGGCAATACGAGCCCCGTGCGCCTCGGCCCCGGCTCCGGCTCGACGCCCAGCCTCATGGGCACGCGCGCCGACGAGGACCGCTTCGTGGTCCTCACCGACGGCCAGGAGCTCATGCACCTGGTGCTGATGTGGGCCGACGAGGTCCCCGCAGACTGGGAGCCCATCGGCCCCGACAAGGATCCGCGCATCGCCTGTGAAGTCCCGATCCGCTTCGGTGTTCCCAGCGCGACGGCCTCGGTGTCCGAGCAGTCCGTGCTCGTGCGCGGCCACGCGGCCGTGGTCGTCAACAACCTCGTCGACGAGCCGACCATCGTCGAGGGCATCGCCGCCGTCCAGAACCTGGTCACGGCCCTCGAGAGCGGCCAGGCCGACAAGGCCCCCAAGGGCATCGAGCGCGTCGACTGGGACCCCGCCACCCGCACCTGCTCGACGGTGTGGGCCAACCCCGACGTCAGCGTGCCCAACGGCATCCCGACCATGAGCGCGGCCACCGGGCTGATCTACGGCGTCGGCAAGCGCGACGGCGCGTGGGGCATCGAGGGCGTCGACTTCGCCACGGGCGAATCGCGGCTGTGGGGGGCCTCGGACACGGAGTGCGCCGGGGACCTGTCTGCCTTTGGGCCCCTCGCCGGCGTCCCGGCCCTGGTCGAGGCCGTCGAGGCCGACCCGCAGTTTTGCGAGAACTCCCTCTACGCCGCGACCACGGTGGGCATCGACGGGGCCATCTACACCGGGACCCTCGGCGGGCTGACCCGCTACAGCCCCGACGCGACCTTGACCCTCGAGGCGAGCGCCCAGGCCGGGGCCGGCGTGGACCAGGCCATCGACCTGCTCGCGCGCGTGGCTGACAGCCCGGCCGAGGCCGAGGGCGGCGCGCTCCCGCAGCTCGAGCTGATCCAGCGCGCGCTCAGGCAGCTCCTCGAGGTCCAGGCTCTCGCGGCCCTCGACGAGGCGGGCGACGCTTCGGTCGCGGCCGCGATCGAGCAGCTCGCCATCGCCCTCGCCGAGGACACGGCCCTCGCCGATCGGGACGCCGCCATCGCCGAGGCGCTGGCCCTCCTCCAACGCTGAGCCGGGTGCGCTGGCCCTCGCTCGAGCTCGTGATAGCGTCAGCGCGTGGGCGCGACCGAGCTCGATGCCCTGCGCTGCTGGCAAGACGCCCGCCGAGCCCTCGCCGAGGGCGCATGGTCGTGCCCGGCGTGGGCGTCGAGCTGGCCCTGGCCTTGAGCGAGGACGCGGCCCTCCCGGCCCTCGAGATCCACGCGCGCTTGCAGGACGCGATCGCGGCCCACGTCAGCTAGGCGCGGGGTTCAGCGCGTCCATCCGGGCGCGCGCGCTCAGGGCCTGTACCGCGCTCGCGGCAGCGGTAGCAGCCTCGACCGTGGAGGTCTGCAGGTCGATGCACAGGCCCGAGGTTGTCCGCAGCGCGAGCCTGCCATAGGCGACCACGGGGAGCTGACGGTTGTTCTTGAACCGACGATCGGGGCCGCCGCGCTTGTTGGTGAACTGCCAGGTCTTGTCGACGACGCGGGCGTCCTTGGGCACGCGACCATTTTCGATGAAGCGTGTGGCGGTCGCCTCTGCCTGGAGCGAATCGTAGGGGACTCCAGCGAGGCTACGCCCGTCCCAGATCAACAAGCGATCAGGCAGCCACAGCAGCTGTTGTGGGCCAACGGGTACGGACCACGCCTCGATATCGAGCACGATGCCCGCCAAGCTGCCAACAGCGCTCCTCGTCGACGTTCGCCTGAGCAGAGTGTCGGCCCCAGCGTTTCGCTTCCAATCGCTCGTCTTGACGGAGTGATGGATGTGCCAGAGCCCTCGCGCCGACGCCAGAGCCTGACCGACCTGCTGGGCGAGGCCCAGACGCGCGAGGATCTCGGGGTTCTCGCGGTCGTAGGAAAGCCCGCACGCGCGCCGCTCGTCCCGCTCCCGCCACCATAGGACGCCTGCGACACCACCGAAGACAACCCCGACCACGATCCCCAGGGCCTCCAAATAGGCGTACGCGAGCACTGTAGCGACGAGCACGCTCCAGCCCAGCGACTTGAACTGCTTCGCGCGTCGCATCCGAGTCTGGAGCTCCTCGAGGCTGTCATCGGGCGAGCTCGCAGCGAGCTCGGATGCCGTCGCCGTCAGGATCCGCCCCGCCTCCGACCGCGGCACGAGCACGTCGACGTGAGAGGAGCGCTTGGGTGTCCGCCGGCGTGGAGCCGACGGCGGGCTCAGCCGCTTGCGGTAGCGAAACCCTCCGACCCCCAGCGAGACCTGCGTGCCCCGGGGCCCGACGGAGACCCGAGCTCCCCGTACACCGAGCGAGACTCCGAGTCCGCGCCGAGACTTGTTGAAGCGGATGAATTTCGCCATCGCCGCGACCGTGCGCGACCGCGGGTGGTGGTTCGCGCCCAGCGAACGAGCCAGCTCACGCCCCCTGAGCAAACCCGCTCCCTTCCCCGCGCA
This sequence comes from Plesiocystis pacifica SIR-1, assembly GCF_000170895.1. GTDB lineage: Bacteria > Myxococcota_A > Polyangia > Nannocystales > Nannocystaceae > Plesiocystis > Plesiocystis pacifica. Next base: position 21,314 of record NZ_ABCS01000037.1, read on the forward strand.
CGAAGGCGTCGTGCCCAAGAAAATCGATGACATCCTCCACCCCAAGCCTCAGCCCGACGCGCTCGAGGAGGCCCTCGTCGCCATCCTCACCGAGGCTCGGCGCAAGGGACTGGCCATGACCAAGCGCGAGCTCTTCCAGGCGAACCGCTTCAACTGGTTCGACGTCGCGCCGGTCGGCGAAGGCGGCATCTTGCTCACCATCTTCGCCTCCATGGTCGACGCCGAACTCGGCGTGTCCAAGACCATGGACGAGCTGCGCGAGCAAGCGCTCGCCAAGCTCGTCCAGCAGGGCCGGGTGACGACGCGCGAATCCGAGGGCGAGACCTACTACTGGCTCAGCGCGGCAGCCCAACTCGGCGCGTGACACCTCGAGTCTCTGTCGACTCTTGACGTCGTGGACGACGCCCCCCACGTCCACTCCACGCCCTCGCTCGCGGGGGCGACCACCTGCCCTCTCCCAGGCACGAGCTCCATTGCCCACCAAGCCAAAGCGGAGGAGCGGACAGCGACAAGCGCCCCCGGTTCCAGGCGGCTGTGGGGGCAAAGCAGACTCAGCCCCGCTGCAGGGTCTCCACCGTCTCCCGGTAGCCCTCGTCCTCGCGCCACTTCGCCGCCAGGTTGCGCCCGGCGTCCATGGCGATGAACGCAGCCTCGACCAGCTCGGGGTACTCCCGCAACACGTCGAGCTCGCTCAGATCGAGGCGCGCGAGCCCCCGCCCGAGCAGCTCCACGTTCAGGTTCAGCTGCTCCTCGGGGAAGAACAGCTGCCCCCCTTCGACGCCCCGCCCCGAGTGCGCGACGAACTGCCCCTCCGAGCCCTCCAACATCGCGTCCACGAAGGTCGCGATCATCCCCAAGCCGCGGGCGTCCTCGGGCCAGTCCACGCCGAGCAGCTCGAGCACCTCGCCGCCGACCGTGCGCAGGCCGTCCTTGGACGCGCACTGTTGGATCAGCCGGACCGCGCTGGGCAACGCCTTGGCGACGACCTGGCGCCCGAGCTGGGCCAGGCTCGACTCCGAGATCAGCGCAGCCACGCCGAGCTGACCGAGCAGCGGCCCGAAGTACAGCGCGCCCAGAGCCACGCCCGCGAAGAACACCGGCAGCGTCAGCCGCTTCGCCCGCGCCCCCTGGACCAGATCATCGAAGGCCTCCGACGACACCAGCACGAAGTCGAGACCAAACAAGCTCGCAGAATTATTCAGCGCTTCGCGGAGCGCTCGCGCGGGCTCGGGAACACCCAGGCTCGGCAGCTGGGCAAAGGCCCCCAAGCTCGGCGGGATGTACAAAATTGCTGCGTCGTGCTCCCCGACGGCCTCCCAGGTGATCCGCTCGTCCCCGGAGCGGGGCCGCTCGTGAGCGGCGCGCTGGCGCAAGGGATAGCGCCGTCCATCGAGCACGAGGGCGTGCTCGCCCCACTCCGCAGACCCAAACAGACCGTCGCTGTGCAGGTCGTTGGTGGGGTAGCGCATGTCCACGAGGTAGCGATGCGCGAAGCCGACGAGCATGCCGTCTTGCTCCCCCACCAGCACCACCTCGCCGTCCCGGTGGTAGATGTCGTCGACCATCGCGTCGATCTCGACGGCCCGCAGCCGCACGGGGGTCACGCTCGCGCGGGCGCGCTCGGCCACCACGCGGTAGGGCGCCGCTGAGGCCACGACGGGCTCGTAGGCGGCGCGCGAGTACACCCGAGACAGGTCGGGGGCGTACGCCATCCCGAGCGCGCTGCCCTGGTCCAGGAAGCCCGCCGAGCCGCGACGCCGGCTCACGGACCACAGCGCGCCACCGACGGAGGCCGCCGTCACCACGCCCGCTCCGCCAATGATGAAGGCCCGGCGACCTCGACGAGGCGAGCGGGTCGAGCCTGGCTCGCTCGCCTCGCCCCAGCTCGCCGGTACTTCCAGCGGATCCTCGGCTCGCGCTCCGCACTGGGGGCACCACAGGGCCTCGACCGGGAGCGTCTCCCCACACGACACGCACGCACTTCGTTCACGGGTTTCCACACCCCTCCGGTGCGCCGCGTCGCCCGATGGTTCGACGCTCGCTCGCGGTTCGTTCACGCGTCAGCTCACTGCCTCGACACGAACCAACACGCTCGGAGCATCACCGGACCGCCGCCATGATCCAGTACGACCCCAGCGTCATCCAGTCCTTCGCCAACGGACTCTACGCCCAAGCCGACGAGCTCGAGCGGAGCCACGCCTTCTCCTACGGCGTGATTGGTTGCCTGCTCGGAGGACTCGGAGGTTACTTCGTCGGAGTCGCCGTCATCGACGATTGGGGAGCCTTCTTGGCACTCCCCGTGGCGGTGGCCGCCGCCGCCGCGATGGCCAAGCACGGCGCAGAGGTCGGCCGCCGCAAGGGCTTTGGCCTGCGCCTGCGCGCCCAGACAGCCTTGTGCCAGGTCCAGATCGAGCTCAACGGCCGACCCCGCCAACCGACCCACGCCAGCGCCCACGCTCAGCCGCGCTGAACCAGCTGCGGCGCGCTGCCCCTGGGCGCGCGCAGGCGACCGCGGCGGCTCCCCTCGCGGTGCGCGGCCGCGAAGTCACGCCCGGCGCCGAGGGCCTCGTAGAACCCCTCGGCGTAGGCCAGGGCCGCGCCGTCATCCACCGGGCCCCGCATCGTGATCACCGTCGGCACGGTCCCGATCGCCTCGCTCGCGCTCTCGCTCCAGCAGGCGTTGAGGACCACGCAGCGCAGCGCCCCAGCGGGGCCGGAGTACTCGTCAAAGAGCGACCCCAGCTCAGCCATGGGCACGCGCATGCTGCCGCCTTCGTCCAAGATGATCCCGAGCGGCTCGCCGTGCCCGGCGATGTGGACGATCTCGTAGGCGCCCTCGAGCAGCGCCCGAGACAGGTCGGCGAAAGAAGCCGCGACGCGACAGGTCAGCTCGATGCGATCCCGCTCCCTGGACACCTGGATCGCCCGCTGAATCGCAGCTTGCTCCCGCTCCGTACACAGCGGATCTTGATCGCCAGGATTCGCCGAGACGAACAAGATCCGCAGCGGTCCGCGCGGGGGCGGGGCGCGTCGAGGCACCGCCGCCGCGACGGGCTGCGCCGAAGCACCGGGCTCGAGAGCCCGCAGCGCCGCCAAGGTGTCCGCCGGCGTCTCGCAGGGGATGGCGGCGATGCCCGCCTCGTCGAGCTTGATCGAGGTCGCGCGATCGAGCTCCGCCTCGGGCAGCAGGGCCCAGTGCCGCGGCGGAGAGCCCTCGGCCAGGTCGCGGACGTAGCCGACCACCTCCTCGAAGATCGAGTCCTCGGCCGTCGTCCCCACGAACAGCACGGGGTGGGCCATGAACAGGGCGCGCAGGACGTTGGCGTAGCTGGGGTCCCGAACACGCACGCGCGCGTGCTGCTCCCGCGTGAGCACCCAAGAGCCGCGCTCGGGCAGCGTGCCGTTGATCTTGAGCAGCCAGTTTCGCCGACTCAGCAGGGCCGTGCTCGGGCGCAGGTGAGGGACCAGCCGCGACTCGAAGGCCCGCTCGAGCACGCGGTCGAGGTTGGGCGTGACCACGCCGCGCAGCCGCGGGGCGAGGCGAGCCACGGCCCGAGCCAGCGGCGGCAGCTCGGAGCGCGGAGCCTGCATCGAGCGCTCGACCTCGCGGCCAAAGCGCGCGGGGGTCAGCTCCCGCTCGAGCTCCGTGAACGCGTCGGGGAGCTCGCCCACCTCGGCGAGCTCCCGCAGCTCCCTCGCTCGCGCGGTCGAGAGCTGGCGCGGCAAGGCGTGGGTCAGCGCGACCGCGAGCTCGCGGCGGGAGGGCAGACCGGCCTCGCGCGCCAGCTGAGCGCCGACGTAGAGCACCAAGGGCTCGCGGGTGGCCTGGAGTTCGTCAAAGTCGATGGTCATGGTCATGGATTGGGTGTCTCCGCGCACGCTTCAGGGGTTCGGCCCGTGTCCGAGAGGCGCGCGCACGCAAAGCGCCGCATGGCCGCGGCGCCCAGGGGCCAGGCGTGGACTTCCCCGTCGCCGCAGCCCGCGGCGAGCATGGTGCCGTCTTCGGAAAACTCCAGGCTGAGGAGCTCGTGGCCAGGGCACGCCTCGAGTTCTTCGCGCCCATCGCTGAACTCGATCTCCCCCGCAGTCCCGCCTCCGTAGGCGACGAGCCAGGGATCGCCTGCGTCGGAGGAGGTAGTCACGGCCACGACGAGCGGCGCATCGACCCGATCGACGGGCGCGGGCTCCGAGCTTCCGAGCGCCCACCGATAGACATCACCGTTCGAGTCTCCGCTGACCAAGACCTCGCCGCGCTGGTCGAGGGCCAACGCGTCGATGCGGCCCTCGTGCGCCGAGTCGATCGCCAGCTCGAGGCGCGCCTGGTCCTCGGACAGCGAGAATCGCTCGAGGCGCCCGTCAGCGTAGCCTAGCGCGAGGGCGTCCCCGCCCGGCGCCAGCGCGATCGCGCTGACCCGCGGGGCCGCGGCAATGGGCAAGGCCATATCCTCCCACCGACCGCCGTCGAGCGCCCATACCTGGGCCTGCCCGCTCTTGCACAGCAGCGCCAGCCGATCCCCCGACGCGCTGAACTCCGCGGCCGTGGGTCGACACCATCGGGGCTCTCCCTGCGAGTTCTTGCCCATGCCGTCCCACTCGAACAGCTCCCCCGACCTCGTCAAGAGCCGCCCGATCTCCCCTCGGGCCGGAGTCGTCAGGGCGACGATACCCGCCCCGAGCTGTTGACGTTGGAGGTCTCCCCGGAGCTCCCAGCTGTTCAACCGCCCGCTCGAGTCTCCGCTGTACAGCGTCCGCCCGTCGGCCGAGAAGGCCACCGCCCTCACGCCCTGCGGGTGCTCCCGCCGCGACCAGTGATCTCGCCGGTCGAGCCCCCACACCGAGACGCCCCCGTCGGCCTGGCCAATGACCACCCGACGACCCGAGCCTGCCACGGCGAGCGCCGAGACTTCCGCCGAGGTCGACAGCCGCGCGAGCTCCCTGTCGGCAGAGGCCTCAGCGGAAGCGTCGTAGATCGACACCGTCGACACCTCCCGCTCGGCCACGAGCAGCGCCGTCCCCGGGATGAAACGCGGGCAGACGTTGGGGCTAGCCATGCCCAGGGGTTCCAGCACCTCGAGCGTGCCATCGGACTCCAACCTGGCGAGGTGCAGCGCCCTCTGATCATCATCGTTGGTCACGCCACACACAGACAGCAGCACGCCATCCGGCGTCTCCGACCAGTCGAGCAGCTGGGTGCCGTAGTTCGTGACCGCCATGGATCTCAGCGCCTGCCCCGAGTCGAGGTCCCAGACCTGTAGCCCTTGCGAGTCCACGCTGACGAGGCGATCGGGGGGGACGTACTCGAAGGTCCGCACGAGCCCGTCGAGGGCCAGCGCCTCGAAGCCGGGACCCTCGATGGTGCTCCCGTCGCTCCCCCGCCCGTACGCCAGCGCGAGCTCCCCGTCGGCGTTCTGCCCGTAAGCCCGAAGGCCGGGCCGCTTCCACCCCTCCCCGAGCCGCTCGCCCGTGCGCGAGTCGTAGTCTTGGAGGCGCGACGCGTCTGGGTTCTTCGAGCTGCCCACCAGGGTCCACAGTCGGTCTTCATGAACGCTGAAGCGCGGTGCTCGACCGGCCAAGCTAGCGGCGACGGACTTCCCCTCCCGATCGACCAACCAGGTCTTGCCCTTCCCCCCCAAGGCCACGCGCCGGCCCTTGGAGTCGAAGGCGATGCTGACGATGGCCTCGGCCTCGTCCGCCCCGTCGACACGGACCGCTTCGCCCCCCCAATCCCAGCGCAAGACGGCTCCGTCGGCGCGACCCACCCACAGGCCCTCGGGTCCCTCGGCGAGCGCCGTGATCGCGGCGCTGTCTGGCGGGGCTTCGAGCGCGTCGAGTTTCCCTGCCACCAGGGGCCAGGCGATCGCGCCCGCGAGGAGCTCCTCGTAGCGACGACCGTCGAGACCCACGAGCCTGGTCAGCGCCGCGTGGTACTCGCGCTGATCTTCCAGCGCTGAGATGGCTTCGCTCTCCGCTTGAAACACTCCGTCGCTGTAGTCCTCCCCAACGCCGCGAGCACCCGCGATGGAGGTCTGAAACTGAGCGCCTTGAGCACTACTCAATTGCTGCAAGACCACCCCCCCGCCCACCGTGAGCCCCCCGATCCCCGCCACCCAGGTCACCCCGCGCAGCCACGCCGCGCCGCGCATGGCCTGCTGATAGCGCCGCTGCGTCTGGGCCCGCGGCCCCTTCGCGTGGCCGCGCAACAGCTCTCTTCGCTCTGGCCCCCGAGGCAAGCTCCGCCACGAGGCCCCGCTCTCCGCCCACGCCGCCGCGCGCCAGCCCAGGGCCTCGTCGCGCGCCATCTGAACCCGCGCGCTGGCGATCCAAGCCCGCAGGCGGTCCCACTCGCGCAGCAGCGCCTCGTGAACGATGTCGACCATGGCCTCGGCCCCCTGCCCCCGGACCACCAACAATCGGGGCCCGCCCTCGCCGGACAGCCGACCCAGCAAGCGCTCGCCCCGGGGCCCTCCGCCCGCGAGCTCGACGGCCCTGGAGCGAGCTACGGAGCGCCGGCTCAGCCGTCCCCCCTCGAGGTGAACCATGTCGAGCATCAAGGTCCGCACGCGCTCGAGCTCCCGCGCGTCCAAGCTCGCTAGCAGACCGTCCGCGCTGCGACTGAGCGCCCCCGAGACCCCGCCCAGCGCTTCGTACTCGGCCATGCTGACCGCGCCATCCTCCGCCGCGCCGGCGTCCCACAGCCCGCGCAGGGCGTGCGCCACCAGAGGCAGGGCCGCGTCTTCCGTCCGCACCACGCCGTCCTCGTCGGTTCGGCCCTGACCCGTGTGCTGGGCCGCGTCGTTGGCGATGCGCTCGACCAGCTCCGCGTCGAAGCGCACCCCGAGGCGCGCCGCCGGCTCGGCGATCGCCGCGCGCAAGCCCACGCGCGAGATGGGCGCGAGGGTGTAGCGCTCGGCGTTTTCGTTGAGCACGCGCAGCAAGCTCGGCGAGGTCGTCGACAAGGCCGCGCCGAAGTCCGAGCGCATCGTCGTGACCAGGTAGATCAGCGCGCGGCTCAACAGCGCCGATATCGAGCTCACGAACAGCTCGCGCTCGCGCGGGCTCGCGAGGGTGACCAGCTCCTCGAGCTGATCGACGACCACCGCCAGCGCCATCGAGGGGGGCAGGTGCAGGCGCACGAGCTCGACCACGGCGCTCGGCAGATCGCTGCCGCTGTCCCTCGACCCGCCAAAGATCTCCCGCGCGTCGATGGGCGCCTGCTCTCCGAGGGCCTCCGCGAGCGCCTCGACCAGCGCCTGCATGGGCTCTCGGCCGGGTCGCAGCCTCGCCACGGCCCACCGCGTGGGCGTCCCCTCGGCGAAGCCCCGACGCAGCGCGGGCACGAGCCCCGCGTGGACGAAGGAGCTCTTGCCGACGCCGCTCGAGCCCTCGATGGCGAGCCACCGGCGGTGCCGCGAGGGCGGGCCGCCCAGGCGCGACGCGGCCGCGCTGACCTCGGCCGCGCGACCAAAAAAGACCGACTCGAGGGAGGCGTCGAAGGCCTGGAGTCCGGGGTAGGGACACGCCGGCGGAGGGCTCTCCGCCGCCTCGAGCCCGGCCTCGCCTGTCGTCCCCAGACGCGCGAGGGTCTCGCTCCCCTCCCCCTCCAGCACCGCGAAGCCGCGGCTCTCGAGCAGCGTGCGCCGCTCGGCCCCGCACTCGGGCAAGAGGATGTAGTGCCCCGGGCACTGGGCGTCCCCCGTCGCCGGCGCGAGGATGGCCAGCAGCCGCTCGCACAGCTCGTCGTCCGGTTCGAAGCCAACCATCAACAGACAGTGCGAGCGCGCCGTCGCGGCCAGCAGCCGCCGCCACAGGGTGTGCGGCCCCCACTCGCGCTCGCGCGCTGCCCGGCTCAACACCCAGGTCTCGGGAAACTCCAACGTCCCGCACAGCTTGACGATGACCCCGCGGCGACGCAGCAGATCCGCCTGCGGGCTGGAGAAGCTCGGCCACGCGTCCGCCAGGGCCCGCTCGAGGACGCGGTGCAGCTCGGTCGTATAGACCGCTCGCAGCCCGACCGAGGCCGCGGCGATGGCCGAGGCCAGGGCCGAGCGCCGCTCCTCGCCGAGGCCGTGGGTCCGCTCGATGCCCCGGACAAAGCGCGATCCCATTCGACGCTCGAGCACCTCGAAGGCCTCCTCGAGGCGACCGTCCGCGATCCATCCGCGGACCACCGACGTGCGCTCGAGGTGGCGGGACGACTCCGCCCTCGCCAATACTGCCTCGGCGAGGGTCTGGGCGTCGGCCAGGCCCGCCGAGCGACCCAGGGCCGGGCCCACGAACAGGACCAGCTCGCCCCGGTCCCAGGCCTTCGTCAATTCGAGCGGAAGCGAGGACGCGTCCGAGCACGGTGTGTCATTGACCATTTCCATCGTTTCGACCGTGATCAGGCGCGACTCCACGATCACCGCATTTGCAGGTTTCGAACACAAGCCAACTCACACATTCGAGCTGGAGTCCCCCGAATGGTCGAGGCTGAACTCGAGCACCTCGACGCTCCAATCCCGCGTCACCTCGGGTCCCGTCTTCGGTCGCGGAGACGCGCGAATGGCCCGAGACACCGCCCGCCGTCGGCGCGGCCGATCGTCGGGGATGCCGAGGTCGAGCCGGCTCGGGATCAGGTGTCGCAGCGGGATGGGTCGACGGCTCGCCAGGACCACGACGTACAGGGGCAGCGACGCCGACGGGTCCGTCCCCCCCGGCCAGCTCAGCGCGAACCCCCCTCGCCCGCGGCCAGGGTGAACACCAAAGAGGCGCCTCTCCCCGGGCAGCAGCTCGATCCCGTCGGGCTCGGCGTCGTCGAGCAGGCGCGCGCGGCCTCGTCCGTCGATGACGACCACGCTGACGAACAGGCCCTGCGCCTTTGCGAGGCTCTCCACCCGCGCGCTCAGCCACGTCCCCGCGCGCAGCCGTACATCGCCCCGCAGCGGACGCGCGCGCGCGCGGGGAGAAGGCGCCACGCTCAACCGCGCGCGGGCCCTCGGCTCGTCCACATACGCACCCAGCTGAGTCAGGCGTCGGGCCCGGGCCCAATCTTCGAGACGCTCCAGCGCCTCGCCCCGTCCCTCGGCGTCCGCCTGCACGCGCAGCCCAGCGAAGGCCGCCCAGGCGCAGCTCAGCCCGAGAGCGCCGTCGGCCTCGACGCAGACCACGGCCTTCGACTCCTCGCCCTCCGCGGCGGGGCGCAGCCACGGCGACTGGGCCAAGCGCGCGCTCAGCTCGGGATCCTCGCAGGCCACCGGGTCCCGCCGCGCGGCCTCCAGCAACACTGCGCTCGACCCCACCGACGCCTCCCCAGCTCCCTCGGGCTCCAGGCGCGCCCGGTTGAGGTCCAGCGCCACGACGCGCAACCGAGCCAGACGCTGCGCCTCGCCGCGGCCGTCGACCAGCGCATCGACGAGGGCCCAACGATCGCCCATCTCGACGCCCTGGAGCAGCCCCGCGCGGATCCATCCGCCGTGGCTGGAAGGCAGCGGCTGTCCCTTCGCGTCGGCGTGCGGCACGAAGCCGACCGTTCCCCGCAGCTTCGAGCTCCGCGTCGAGAACAGGTAGCGGTGACTCGGACCCGCGAGGCTGACCCACTGCTCTTCGCAACCCAGGCGCCAGATCGCGCGCTCGCGGACCCGATCCGCGAGCGCGGCCCAGGTCAGCCGCTCGACCTCTCCGACCTCTCCCACGAGCTCACAGACCAAGCTCGTCAGCCGGCCGAGGTTCCCTCCCGGCACGGCGTCACCAAACCCGTAGCGCAACGAAGAGGCGGCGCACAGACGCGGAATGTGTGGATGGCTGATTGGATGCAAGAGCGCCTGAGCCCGCGCGGGCTCCTGCTTGGCGGCGAGCGCATGGACCCAATCGGGCGACTTCGGCACTTTTCGGACGGGCCCACGCACGATTTGCGCCGAATAGCAACTATCGATGATCGCGCTGACGTTGGCGCATCGACGCTCGATTCGCGCCAATGCCATCGACAGCTCCACGTCGAGAATTCCCGTAAAGCACCACTGCGCGCGTTTGCGCGCGGCGACGACATAGAAGACGGGGCGACCTCCGAGCGGCGGCCGCTGATCCTCGAGCTCGACGACGCCGCCGTGGCCAAAGAAGTAGAACAACACCGCGTCGGCTTCTTCCGCCACGGCCTCGAGCCGGTCCAGAGCCGCCAGGATGCCGCTACGATCAGCCTCCGAGCCTTCGATCCGAGTGACGGACCAGCCTCCGAGCCCGGTCAACAGCGACTCCATCGCGGCGAGGCTCGGGGTCGCGTCGAAGGGCTCGGCGGGATCGGTGTCTGACACCCCAACCAAGAGCGCGTACTTCATGGTCACTCTGTGTATGCCATGGAGCGCCGGTTTGCGTGGGTTCGCCGCTTTGACGTGAGCATGTTCACCACAATTATTCGACCCGGGCTCAATCCACCCATGTCGGAGCCGCACGGTAGCGATGAATGTCGGGGAAACCCAAATCCGCAAAGACCGTCGGGCCTCGCTACGCCCGATTGTTCGGCGACCATGGCCAGGACGCCATGGCCACCGACGAAGGATATGGAGATGAGGACTTTGACGGCACCGTTCCCAGCGCCGTCGCCGACCTGGCCATCGAGGACCAGGCGATGTTCGAGCGAATTCGGGTCCGCCTGGGCATGCGGCGCAGCGACGGGCCCGAGCGGATCGGTCGCTACGAGCTGCGCGACTCCATCGCCCGAGGCGGGATGGGCCAGGTCTACCGCGCCCACGACCCCGAGCTCGATCGCCCCGTCGCGCTCAAGCAGATCGCCCCGCTCCCGGGCGCCGACGTCGAGGTCTTGCGCGAGCGGCTGCGGCGTGAGGCCCAGGTCTTGGCCAAGCTCGCCCACGATCACGTGGTCACCGTCCACGACGTCGGCATCCATCGCGGGCTCGTCTACCTGGTCATGGAGCTCGTCGAGGGCCCCACCCTGCGCGAGCTTCAGGCCAGCGAGCTGAGCGTCGCGGAGCGCCTGCGCCTCTACGTCGAGGCGGGCCACGGGCTCATCGCGGCCCACGAGCGCGACATCATCCACCGCGACTTCAAGCCGGACAACGTGCTCATCACGCCCGAGGGCAAGGCGAAGGTCGGCGACTTTGGCCTCGCCCACGTGCTCGGGGAGCCCCTCGCCCTCGCCGAGTCGGGCGCCGATGCGTCCGCGCTCGACCCGGAGCATGAGGGGACGGAGAGCCGTTTGACGCGATCGGGCGAGGTGCTCGGGACGCGGGTCTACTCGCCTCCGGAGCAGCTGCGCGGGAGGGCCACGGACGCTCGCTCGGACCAGTTCAGCTTTTGTGTCGCGCTGTGGGAGGCGCTGTGTGGCGCGCGGCCGTTCGCGGGGGCCTCCACGAACGCCCTGCTCCGGGCGATCGTCGCCGGTCCGCTGGGCGGGGCCGAGCTCGACCCGCGCTTGCGCAAGTTGTTGGCGACGGGGTTGGCTGTGGATCCGGATCAGCGTCACCCGGACATGGCGACGCTCGTGAAGGCGCTCGAGGACTATCTCGAGCGGCCGCGCGCGCGTCGGCGTCGGCGATGGATGATGTTCCTTGGCCTCACTGCGGCTGCGCTTGGATCGGCGCTCACGGCCTATGTCCAGCGCCCGCCCGATGAGGTCTGTGACGAGTTCGAGGGGGCCACCGAGCTGCGCGAGCAGTATCCCCTCTCCGCCCTCGAGTACACGCCCCTCGCCGGCAACCTCGACACGAAGATCCATCGGACATTGGCTCGAACCCAGCACGCTTGCGCAACCGACGATCTCGCCGGTAAACAGCATGCAGCCGCGCTTCAGCGAAAGCTCAAACACCTCCTAAACCGAGCTGTCGAGGAGGGCGAGGCGCCCAGCGAGGCGCTCGAGGAGCAGCTCGCGCAGTTCGAGGTCGATCTCGACAGCGTCCCTCGAGCTCCGCTCAGCAAGGAATTTCTCGAGGTCCTCGAATCGGAGTTCGAGCCACTCGAGTTCGACGAGCGCTACGCCAAAATCGTCAGCAGCTGCCTCGACTTTGACAACGCACATGAGGGCCTCGTGCTGAGCCATGCGGACCTCGCCGAGTTCGGGCTCCGCTGCGCCTCCGCAGAGACCCTCATCGGCCCAGACTACGAGCACGTAGTCGAGACCTTTCTCGAGGCGCGACACCACGCATTTCGCGTGGGCGACATCCCCCGCGCCCTCGAGGCACAGCTCGGCGCACTAAAGACCGCGCTCATGCGCTTGAACGACTACGAGCACGCCGAGGCCGAACTGCGCATCACCGACGACCTCCTTGCAGCCGCGCGTGTGGGTTGGGGAGACCATCGCCAGGCAACTCGGGACGAACTCGCCGCACTCCTCGCTCGCGACCACGGGGCCTACGAGGAGGCTGAGCGCCTCCAGCTGCGCGTCATCACCAGCACCCTGGTCCTAACGCTGCGCAGCGACATCCAAAGCGCCCAGAGCCAGCTCGTCGCCGGACTCGTCAACCTGGGCCATGTCTGGGATCGCCAAGGCCGGGGCGAGCGGGCCATAGACGCCTACCGCTCCGCCCTCACTCTCGAGCCCGACGACCCCGAGGCCCTCGTCGCTCTGGGTTGCGTCCTGCACAACAACAAAAAGGGCTCTCCAGGCGAAGCTCGGAAGTACCTCGAGTCTGCGCAAAAGGACAAAGAGCACGACCTTCAGGTGGCCGCGGGGGCTTGTCTGCTAGCGGTCGAGATGGCCGAAAGTCCCACTCGACCCAAGGTGCTCGCCCAAAGCCGCGACGCGCTCGAGCAAATGCTCCTGGATCCCCAGACCCACGCCGCCACCCCGCAGACCCGCGCCAAGGGCTGGTTCCTGGTCGCCGTCGCCCATGCCCTGCTCGGTGAGTTTGGACCGGCCTACGAGCACGCCAGGACTGAGCTGAGCGAGGAGCAGCTCACTCAACTCGATGGAATCGTCGCCCAGCTGCGAGCCGAGGACCCCCCACAACCTTCCCCCTGACCTTGACCTGCATGACACCTCCACCCCCATTCACACCACCTCCAAAGAGAACAAATCATGACCACCCCTCTCGAAGTCAGCCAAGAAGACCCCATCAACCTCGACGGCAGCCTCGACGGCTCCAGCGATCTCCAGCTCCTGCACCGCACCGACAGCCTCGCCAACTACGGGCAGACCCTCCACGGTGAGCACGACGACCTCGACGACCCCGCCGGCGTGGTCCAGGTGCGCGTCCTCGACTTCAGCGACTCCGGGACGACCTGGACCATCTCCGTCGAGCACGACCCCGGCAGCGGCTCGGTGACCTGGTCGCGCGGAAGCGACCACGCCTACTACGACTTTGGGCCGATGAGCTCGGAGCAGACCCTCGAGATCACCGCCACCGACGGCGCCTCGCCGCCGACGACCAAGACCCGCAGCATCCACATCAAGGTCACGCCCCCCGATGCCCAGCCCGACCGCCCCCGCGGCTGATCGCAACGCCTGGGTCTGTGTCCACCACCGTGCTACAGCTGCGGTGGTGGACACGGACTTTCGACTGCTCGAGCGCTGGCGAGAGGGCGACGGGGAGGCGGGCAGCGAGCTGCTCGCCCGTCACTTCAACACCCTGCGCGTCTACTTCTTGGCCCGCGTGCCGCACCGGCAGATCGAGGACCTCATCCAGGAGGTCTTCCTGCGCATGGTCGAGGCCCTCGAGCGCTTCGAAGGGCGCAGCTCCGTCCGGACCTACCTGCTCCGCATCGCCCGCAACGTCGTGCTCGAGACCTACCGCGCCAAGGGCAACTTCGACGAGTTTCACGACAGCCAGTACGCCCTCGGGGGCCGCAACTTCGCGTCCTTGTGCGTCGAGAACGACGAGCGCCTGCAGCTCCTGCTCGACGCGATGCAGCAGATTCCCCTGCGCCAGCAGGACCTGCTCGAGTGCCACTACTTCCACGGGCTGTCGATGGCCGAGCTCGCCGAGCTCTTCGAGCTGAAGGTCGGCACGGTCAAGTCGCGGATGTCGAGCGCCCGCCGGGCCCTGCTCCAGGCCTTCGTGGCGCTGCTCGGCGAGGACTCCTCAGACTGGTCAGACGCCATCTTGGAAGAGCGGCTGGAACGCGCGCGCGAGGCTGTCCTCAAGGGCAAGCGCCGCGATTGAGGGGGCGGACCCATCTCGCGGCGAGCTCACGGACTCGGGCTCACGCGCTCCGGCTCACTGGCAACCGAGGTAGACGTCGACCACCTGGCCCACGCCAGCGCGGCTCTCGAACAGGCCGCCCAGCGCTGCGCAGTTGCCCCGCGCGTCGCACTCGGCGTCCTTGGCCGAGCTCACGGGCAGCGCCTGGACACCGGCCGAGGACAGGGGCTCCAGCTCGCCCGGAGCCGAGCGGCGGTCAGCGTCGTGGTCCCGCCACAGCAACAGCTCGCCAAAGCGAGGGTCGCGGGCGTCGACCAGGCCGTCGCCGTTGGCGTCGAGCTCGGCGAGGGCGGCGAAGCCGTTGCGGGCGTGGTCCGAGGAGCCCCGCAGCCGCGTGCCCGAGCCGAACAGCTCGTCGCCGCCGTCGATGCTGCCGTTGCCGTCGCGGTCGAGGGCCAGCCAGGGCGTCGCGGCCGTGGGCCAGTCCGTGCTCAGGCAGGCCTCGTCCTGCATGGTGATGTCGAAGCTCGCGGCGGGGGTCGCCTCGGCCTCGATGAACTCGACGCTCGCCTGGTCGAAGCTGAGCACCAGGGGCGTGTTGCAGTACTGCTCGCGCCACTCGGGCTCGCCCTCCCAGACCTCGCAGATGGCGTAGCGGTTGCCGCAGACCTCTTGCTCCCACTCGTCCGAGTGCGGGCCGAGGTCCTTGTGCTCGCCGGGCGAGCACTCGATCTCCTCGGCGGCGAGGCAAGGGCCGAACTGCGTGGGCCCGTCGGAGTAGTTCGAGCAGTAGGCGAAGGTCCCGTCGCTGCACTCCTCGACGGGGGTGCCGAAGAGGTCGCAGGCCTCGCCGGTGGGCTCTTGGGGCGGCGGCTCCTCGCCCTGGCCGGCGCTCTCGCCGGCTTCCTCGCCCTCGCCGGCCTCCTCCCGAGTCTCCTCGGGACCGTTTTGCTCGTCCCCTTCCTCGTCCTCCCCCATCTCGGAGGCCCCCTCGGCGAGGTCGTCGAAGTCGTCCTGGCCCTCGTCACAGCCAGCGAGGGCGGGGAGGAGCAGGCAGGCGAGGGCGGTCACGGCGAACTTCTTCATGGCTCTGCTCCGTAGGTTCCACGGCCTCCGCGAATCGATCGCGCACCTGCGCGAATTTAGCCAGGTCCCGAGAACGCCCGCAGGGTGATGGAGATGCGCCGGCCTCCCGCGGCACGGTGTGGCACCTCGTGGGTCCAGGTCGCGTTGGTCGCCCAGGGGATCAGCAGCACCGAGCGGTCCGTGGCCTCGACGTCGACGAAGGCCCCGGCGCGCTTGTAGGGCCGCATGCGAAAGGGTCGGGCCGCGCCGAGGGACACGGTCACGATCGGGCTCCCGTCGACCATCCCCGTCGTGCTGTCGCGGTGCTTGCCGATGTAGTGCTTGCGCGCGCCCTCGTACCAGTTGAGCAGCAAGCCGTTGAGGCGCGGGTCGATGTGCCCGCGCGCCCACCCGAGCACCCCCGCGAAGGCCTCGGGCACGGGCAGGGCCACGTCGGTCCGACCCGAGTAGTGGTAGTCGGCGCCGTAGGCCCGGGACCAGCGCGGCACCGCGGTCTCCCGACCCATGATCGAGATCCGGTGGAAGCGCTCGGGGTGCAGCGCCCACAGGGTCTCGAAGTCCAGGGCCAGCGTGTCCGGCAAGCGCCCGAGGTGGACGGCGTGGGTCTCGTCGAGGGCCCGGGTCGGCCAGCGGAGCCAGGGCGGAGAGGCGGGGTCAAACGCGGCGGTCTCGGGCATGGCGGACCCGCGAGCATAGCCGCGAGGGTTCCTCCAGCAACGCCTTGCTCGCGGCCGCGGCCGTGCTACTCCGAGCAGGCCGAGCCCCACGCGGATCGAAGACGCAAGCTCGTTAGCTCAGTTTGGTAGAGCGTTCGACTCGTAATCGAAAAGACGTGGGTTCAAATCCCACATTGGCAAAAGATGTTTTCATCGGGGGCTCGGCGACGATCTTCCCTCAGAGACTGAGAACGAGTTCACAGTCTCTGTCTATTTTAGCCGTCGTGGACGACGCCACGCCCTCCCTGCCCCACGTCCACGACTCAGACAGACCCGGCGGCGGGTTGACGCCATGCCCAAAAAGCCCGGCTCCGCGCTAGATCAAAGCTCGCCCTCCCCCGTTGGCCTGTCCGTGCGTTCCCACGACGCGGCTCCCTCCGGCCCTCCCGCCTCTCTCTCGGATTCAGATTCGGACTTGGAGACGGTCGAGCGGCCCGCGAGGGAGCTCGCCGCGAGGCTCCACCGCTGCGCCTGGTTGCTCGTCGCGCCTGCGATGGTGTGGATCCTGCGCGGCTTGGAGTACCGCGTCTCCGACGGCTTCCTGGCCCCCAGCACGGCCTTCGTCGCGTTCGCCGTCCTCGCCGCGTTCGCGCTCCCCGTCGGCCTCGCCCGCCGGGCCGACCGACGCGTCCTGGTCAGCGCCCTGGGGCTCGGCCTGGGCGGCGCCGCCTTCGTGTTCGCCCTGCTCGCCGCCCAAAAAGAGGCCCTCGACTGGCTGTGGTTCATCGCCGTCGATCACAGCACGCACCCCGACTGCGTCGTCCCGCAGTTTTGGGCGCGCCGCGGCTACCTGACGCCGAGCTGGCTGGGGCTGATCTTCCTGCTCCAGGCCCACGCCCTCGCGCTGTCCGAGCGCCGGCGAGAGGGCGAGCGCGTCCGCGGCCGAGTCTGGCGCCTGTCCCTGGCCTGGGGCCTCGGCGCGCTGCTCATGGGCTTCGCCGCGACCTTCGGCCTGTCCGCCGCCGCGCTCTCGGGCATCGCCGAGCTCGGCTTGCTCGCCGCCGCGCCGATCGTGGGCATGGTGGTCGTCGAGCTGAGCCTGCGGGTCCTCGATCGCATCCCCGAGCTGC
Organism: Plesiocystis pacifica SIR-1; assembly: GCF_000170895.1. Taxonomy (GTDB): domain Bacteria; phylum Myxococcota_A; class Polyangia; order Nannocystales; family Nannocystaceae; genus Plesiocystis; species Plesiocystis pacifica. The sequence goes on from NZ_ABCS01000037.1 coordinate 38,255, forward strand.
CCACCGACCTCCCCCCGGTCGAGCCCGTGCGCGTCCCCGCTGGCGGGCTGTCAGCGATGAGCGCCGACCCGGCCGCCACCGCCCAGGGCCACCGCATGCACCGGCGCGCCCTCGCCTGGCGCCTGCCGCTGGTCGTCCTCGGCGTCCTCGCCTCGATGGTCCTGGTCGAGGCCTTTCGCACCGGGATGCCGCCCGAGGAGGTCGTGCTCGACTCCTTCGCGGGCGTCGAGCTGCTGGCCGCCGTCGTCGCGCTCGGCACCCTCGCCGCGCTGGTCCTGCGTCGACGCACCCGCAAGCTGCTCGCGGACATGGAGGCCGACCCCAGCGCGAGGCCCGACTCTGTCCTCAGCCTGCTCCTCGCCCACCTCGAGCGCAGCGCGAACCTGCTCGAGCGCGGCCTCGACGAGCCCTTCGCCCAGGCCCTCGAGCAGCTCCCCCACTTCGCCGACGCCCTCGACGCGGACGAGCGCGCGAGCCTCGAGCGCCTCCACCTCGACGCCCGGCGCCTGTACTGCCAGCTCTTCGACGTGTGGGAGCCCGGGCAACGCATCGCGCCCCAGACCCGCCGGACCCTCTACCACCAGCTGCGCCGCTTCATCGCCCTCGCCCAGGGGCGGCAGGCCAAGACCCCCTATCGGGCCCAGCGCTCGGCGTCCTTGGTGTCCACGGGCCTCGAGTGGCTCCGCGGCGGTCGCTCGCCCTCGGACCTCGAGCTGAGCCAGACCTCGCGGCGCCTCGAGCTCGCCATTGGCTGCCTCGCCGTGCTCGGCGTGGGCTTCGCGGCCTGGACCCTCGTCCGCGCCGAGGGCTGGGCCGTCACGCTGTGCGTGCCAGGGGTCGACCACTGCCGCGTGCTGCCCGAGCGCAGCCACCTCGTCGAGGCCCTGGGCTGGCTGATCGCCGCGGCCCCGGTGCTCGCGTGGGCCGGCACCGTGATCGCGCGCTGGTCAGCCCGGCGCAGCCTCGCCCTCGCGCTCCCGCCCTCCCCTGCCCTCCCGCGCCCCACCTCGACGCGGTGGCGGGCCGAGAGCCAGCGCCACAAGCTGCGCGTGTGCGTCGACGTTGCGCTGCACCCTCTGGTGCTCACCGCCCTCGCCTTCGTCGTCCCCGCCCTCGCCCTCCTCGGTACGGACGACCTGGGCTCCGTCGAGTTCATCGATCTCGGGATGCTCGTCGGGCCGCTCGTGGCCCTCGGCCTGATCGCCACCCCGGTCATGCTCCGCGGGATCCGGTGGATCGCCGTGTCCGCGTGGCGTGGCCGCTTGCGCGTCCGGGGCTGGCGGCGCGGCCAACCCGAGCGCCACGCCGCCATCGCGGCCATCGCCAGCCAGCGCCTGAAGCTGCGCCTCGCCTGGGACGCGCTCTCTCCCCGCCTGGACGCGCTCCTCGAGTCCCTCGAAGATCAGCTCCGCGCCCTCGAGCCCGGCGATGCAGCGAGCGCAGAGCTGTGCGCCGTGGGCCGTCAGCTCGCCGACGCCCGCGACCGCGGCCTCGCCCTGTCCCAGGCCGAGCTCGAGGGGCTGTGCGCCCAGCTTGCCATCCTCGAGCGCGTCCTGCTTTGTTCTGCCCCCACAGTCGGCTAGGACCGGGGGCGCTTCGTCGCTCCGCTCCTCCGCTTTGGCTTGGTCGGCAATGGGGTTCGTGCCTGGGAGAAGGCTGGTGGTCGCCCCCGCAAGCGGGGGCGTGGATTCGCGTTTGCTGCCTTGAATCGTGGACGTGGCGGAGGGGGGCGTGGATTCGCGTTTGCTGCCTTTGAATCGTGGATGTGGCGAAGGGGGGCGTGGATTCGCGTTTGCTGCCTTTGAATCGCCGAAGCTCGAGAGACAGGCGAACGAGAGGCTCGCGGGTCGGACCCGATGGGCTGGCTTGGCGACGCATCCCGCCAGCTCATTTCAGGACGCGGGCGCGCTCTAGTTGGGCTCGGGCAGGAAGGACGCCAGCAGCTCCCACCCCGTCGCCGAGGTCAGGGTCACCCCCGTCGGCCCGGCCGTCGCAACCAGATCGCGGCCACGATCGAGGGCGACCACCATGGCGGCCTGCTCCGAGACTCGAGCGACTTCGCTCCCCTCTCCCGACGCTGTGTCGTGCACACACAGCCGGCCGTGGCGCAGGAGCAAGAGCCGCTCGTGATCGAGCCAGGTCAGCGGGCCTGGACGCAGCTGGGGCACCTCGCCCAGGTAGCCCGCCTCCGGATCCCACAACCCGGCGACGTCCCGCGGCGTGGTCGCGAGCAGGTGGTCCCCGTTCGGGGCGCAGCGCACCTCGACGACGTTGCGCCACATCTGGCCGGGGAGGCGCCGATGCTCGAGGGCAGCCGAGGCCGCGCCCAGGCGGTCGAGGCCCGACAAGCGGTGCAGCTCCCCCGAGCGCGTCGCGGCGAACACCACCCCCGTGCCGGGATCGACGGCGAGGCTCGACACCGCCAGGCGCAGGTTCCAGCTGTGGCCCGGGAGCAAGCTCGCCGGGAACTCGGCCCCGCCCATGCCCGTGGGCCACGCGTGCACGATGCCCTTTTCGTCGACGCTGACGAGCACGACCCCGTGCGCGCCCTCGAGGGTGGCGAGGGCCGAGACGGCGCCAGCGTGGAAGCGGGCCCAGCCGAGCTCGCGGCCCGTGGCGAGGTCCCAGGCCGCGACCGCGCCGTCGACCGTGCCCAGCCACAGGCGAGCGCGGGCGTCGATGGTCATCGCGCTCAGGCTCGGCCACTCGTTGGGGGCGTACTCGAGCAGCCAGCGCCCGCGCAGCTGTGCGTCGAAGGCGAACACGCGCCCGCCGAGGTGCGCGAGCAAGACGACGTCGTTGGCAAGCGGCGGGGTGAAGGCGAGGCCGGGGCAGTCGTAGCTGGGGCGGACGAACTCGGCTGCGGCCTCGGCCGCGTCGAGGGCGGTGTGGCGCAGCACCGCCGCGCCCAGCTCGGGGACCGCCGGCCTGGCCAACGCCCGCGGGCGCACTTCACCGGCGAGCTCTCGGCGGCTGCGCGCGAGCCGACGACGAAACCGCTGCCGCGCCTCGGCCTCGCGCCAGCGCGCCTGCCAACGCGGAAAAGCCGGCATCGAAGGCCCGAAGGGGCCCGGCTCGGCGCCCACCTGGACCCGCAGCGTGGTGCAGCCGAGCGCCGTCAAGGCTTCGCGCAGGGCCGGCTCCCGGCTCCCGCCGAGCACCCCCGCCGAGGACTCGGGCACGCGCAGCTCGACGTGATCGAAGTGCGCGAGGAAGGGACGCAGCTGCCGGGACAGACCCTCGACGAGCTCGCGCTTGGACGCTCGCCCCTGGGGCGTCCGCGGATCGCTCAAGGTCACCTCCAGGCGGCGCGGGCCCGCTCCGCCGCCGCCGCGCACGAGGGCCATGGGCCAGCGACGCAGCTCGAGCTCCAGGCGACGCAGCGCCGGCCAGCGCTCGAGGGCGCGGACCCAGCCCTCGAGCAATCCGTCCGACGCCCGCCCCCGGGCGCCGCCCTGGGCCCAGGGGTGAGCGCTGATCCGCAAGAGCTCGAGGCGTCGACCCAGGGCCGAGTCGAGCAGCCAGGCGTAGCCCCCGGGGGTCGGCGCCGTGTTGCGATCGACGTGGGCGATCCACAGCTGGCGCAGGGCGGGCAGGCGCGCCCCCGAGGCCTCGCGGACCCGGACGCGATCGGCCTCCGAGGGCTCGTCGGCGCCGAGGTCGACGGGCCCCAAGGTCGCGCACCGGGCCAGCGCCGCGTCCCCCGGCTGCCCGCAGATCAAGCCCACCAGCGCGGCCCCGCCAAAGCCCCCGGCGCGCTCGAGGGCGCGCAGGCGCGGATCTCCAAGCAGCGCCAGGTCGTCGGTCTCGAGGCTCCGGACCGTCGACCACTGCGGCGAGGCCAGCACCCCGCGCTGGGTCTCGGCCGCGAAGTAGGCCCGCGCCCGGGTCAGGAAGCCCTCGCTGAACACCGCCTCCTCGAGCACCTCGATCAGCGGGCCGAGCCAGGCGTCGCGGTGCTCGGCGAGCAAGCGCGCCTCCCGGGCCAGGCTCGCCGGGCTCGGCTCGCGCCCGGCCGCCCGCGCCCGCGCGTGGGTCAGCTGGAGCTGGATGAACTCGCCCCGGGGATCGCCCTCGGCCGCGAGCAGGTCGGCGAGCACCATGCGATGCTCGGCGCGCTCGGGCTCGGCGTGGACCGCCGCGAACAGCAGCTCGACCCGGGCCGCCCGCTGCCGGCTCCGCGCCCCTTCGTCGGGCCCTGAGTCGTGGGTCGTGGCCTTCGCTGGCGCGGCCGCCCACAGCTCGGCGATGCGTGCCCCCAGCGCCCCCGCCAGCTCCCCCGGCGGCGTCAGGCTGTCGAGCCCCGCCTCGCCCAGACCCCGGCGCAGGGTCTGGAGGCAGCGCTGATAAAACAGCGGCCAAAACTGCGAGCGACCCGGCGGGCGGTCGAGGCGCGCCCACAGCACCGGGACCAGGCGCGGATCCGGGTGGGCCTCCACGGCCGCGAACAGCTGGGTCCACAGCGGAAAATTCGACTGCGACATCACCGGGGGCTCGGTGATCATCTCGCCGAAGGTGCGCAGCACTCGGGGGTCGTCCGCGTGGACCACCAGGCGATCAAAGCGAGCGCGGATCGCCTTGCCCAGGGGCCCGCGAAGCATCCCGGGCAAGAGCGCGCCCAGCTCCAGGGGCGTGATGGTCCGGGCGCGAGCGAGCCAGGTCGCGTGAAAGTCGTCGTTGCCCAGGCCCTCGGGGATCCCGTCCACGGCCCGCAGCGCTTCGTCGGACAGGGCCTCGACGAGCTCGGCGAGCTCGGGGTGACGCCCGCTCGCGCGCCAGGCCCGGAGCAGGTGATCGAGGGCCGCGGCGCGGTCGAGCTCGGGACCGGCGAGGGCCTCCAGCGCGGCCTCCAGCGCCTCGCGGAGCGTCGCGGCGGGGGCTGACTCGGGGGCTGGCTCGACCTGTGCTTTGTTCGCCATGTCCCCCTTGGATTCCGATCGAGCTCAGCGACGCCGCAAGCCCGCGAAGCCCCGAGCCATGCGCAGCCCCGAGCCGCCCAGCAGGGCGCCCCCCAGGCGCCGTTGAATGCCCCAGGGCGCCGCGCCGAAGTAGCGCAGCATGGTCGCCATCAGCTCCGGCGTGGGCGCGCTGGCGGACACGAAGGATCGCCAGCGCGCGTCGTCGAGCTCGAAGAACTCCGTGAAGAAGGCGTCGATGGCCGGGCGATCCATCTGGGCGAGGATACCCATGCCGAAGGTGTAGAGGCGCCAGGCTCGGACGCGGTCGGCGGGCCAGATCGCCGCCCACATCGCGCGGTGCAGCCGACCCGTGGCCAGGGCCTCGGCGAGGGCGGCCTCGGGCTGGGACAGCGCCGCCGCCAGAGCCTGGGCCACGCCGTCGCGGCGGCGCAGGGTCGGCGTGAACATGTAGCCCGTGGCCGGGTGGACCATGGCCGCGGCGCCCCCAAAGGCCAGGGTCCGCTGGCTCGCCACGGGCAGCGCCACGCCCATGGGGATGACGCAGCGCTCGACCTCGAGGACCTCGCCCAAACGCAGCCCGCGGAGCTCAGCGAGGGGGCTGCCCGCGGGCGCCTGGTTCATCCGTTGGTGCAGGCGCGTCTTCAGCGGCTCGAACCACGACCCTGGCTCGCCCTCGGGGTGGCCGACCAATACCGTCTCCTCGACGAACACCCGGTCGGCGGCGACGGGCATCACGTAGAGGAAGGTCGGCGGCAGCCCGTCGTCGAGGGCCTCCTCGCCCGGGACCGCCCGCCAGTCCATGAAGGTCATGGTCTCGCGCATGGCCTCGGGGACGGCGGACACGGGCCACAGCTCGCCCCACGCGACCTGGTAGCCGGGGCCAGGGCCGGGCTCGCTCGCGACGAAGCGCGAGCCGTGCCCGCTCGCGTCGACGACCACCTTGCCGCGCAGCGAGCTGCCGTCGGCGAGGGCCAGCGTGACCCCGGCGGCGTCGTGCTCGACGCCCTCGACCGAGCCCGCCACGAAGGCCGCCCCGGCCTCGCTACAGCGCGCCACCCAGGCCGCGCGCAGGCCATCGGCGTCCATCAACCCGTAGCCCCGCTCGAGGCTCCGCCCGCCGCTACCGAGCTCGATCCGCGCCCGCGGCCACTCGACCCCGACGAACTCCCGCACCCCGATGGCCTCGGCGTCGTCGAGCCACAGGCCGTAGTTGGGGACCCAGGGGCGCTCGGGCGTCGGGTCGACGACGCCGAGGCGGATCCCGCAGCGTGCGCAAGCTTCGGCCAAGGCGAGCCCAGCCGGGCCCGCGCCGATCACCCACAGGTCTCGGTCGAGATCGGTCATGGAGTCACCGCGCTGCGGACGCGAAGTCGCACGGGGCGAGCGTGGCCCGCGAAAACACCGCTCGCAAGCCGCGAGCTCGGAGAAGCGGCAAAAAGGACAACAACGGGCCGCGAGCCAATCGCTACGCGCGGTTCACGGAGCGCGCGCGAGTTCACCCCTGCGTCATCGAGGAGACCCGCCAGCGCCACCGGGGTGTTCGAAATAGCGGCCTCAGCCCCCTCGGAGACCACCATGCATTCGCGCAACCCCCTCTTGCTCCTGTCCCTCCCCTGCCTCGCGCTCTCGCTCCTGACCGCCTGCGGCGACGACACCACCGACGACGGCGCCGCCGACTCGACGGACACCGGCACCGACGACGAGGTCGGCACCGAAGACACCACCACCGAGTCGGGCACCGACACGACCACTACGGAGACCGACACCGACACCACCGAGTCCGAGACGGACACCGACACCACCGAGTCCGAGACGGACACCGAGACCGACACCGAGACCACCGAGTCCGAGACGGACACCGAGACCGACACCGGCGAGACCGGCGGCATGGAGCTCGAGCTGACCGGCCTCGAGCTCCTCGGCACCTACGCGACCGAGGTCTTCGACGAGAGCGCCGCCGAGATCACCGCCCACGACGTCGGGACCCAGCGCCTGTTCGTGGTCAACGGCTTCACCGCCACCGTCGACGTGTTCGACTTTGGCGACCCGGCCAACCTGAGCCTGATCGACTCCATCGACGTCACCGCCTACGGCGCGGGGGCCAACTCCGTCGCGGTCCACGACGGCCTGGTCGCCGTCGCCGTCGAGGGCAGCGTCGCCCAGGACCCGGGCGTGGTCGCCTTCTTCAGCGCCGACGACCTCGGCTACATCAACGACGTCCAGGTCGGGGCCATGCCCGACATGATCACCTTCACCCCCGACGGGACCAAGGTCCTGACCGCCAACGAGGGCGAGCCCGACGACGACTACCTCAGCGACCCCGAGGGCTCCGTGGCGATCGTCGACGTCACCGGGGACGTCGCCGCGCTGACCGACGGCGACGTGGTCATCGCCGACTTCAACGCCTTTAGCCTGGCCAACATCGACCCGGCGATCCGCATCTTCGGCCCGGGCTCGAGCGTGGCCCAGGACCTCGAGCCCGAGTACGTCGCCGTCTCGGCCGACTCGACCACGGCCTACGTCGCCGTCCAGGAGAACAACGCCCTGGCCGTGGTCGACATCGCCCAAGGCTCGGTCACCGCCCTCGTCGCCCTGGGCTTCAAGAACCACAGCCAGCCCGGCAAGGGCCTCGACCCCAGCGACGACGACGGCGCCATCGCCATCGCCAACTGGCCCGTGTTCGGCATGTACCAGCCCGACGCCATCGCGACCTTCGAGGTCGACGGCCAGACCTACGTGTTCAGCGCCAACGAGGGCGACGGCCGGGGCTACGACGCCCTCGACGAGGAGGTCCGCGTCAAGGACCTGACCCTCGATCCGGTCGTGTTCCCCGACGCCGACGCGCTCCAGCAAGACGAGCAGCTCGGCCGCCTGACCGTCAGCGAGCTCATGGGCGACCCCGACAACGACGGCGAGCACGAGCAGCTCTACGCCTTCGGCGGCCGCTCCGTGTCGGTGTGGTCGGCCAGCGGCAACCTGGTCTGGGACAGCGGCGACGAGCTCGAGCAGACCACCGCCGCGGCGCTGCCCGACTACTTCAACTCGAACAACGACGACAACGACTCCTTCGAGAGCCGCAGCGACAACAAGGGCCCCGAGCCCGAGGGCACCACCATCGCCACGCTGTGGGGCAAGCCCTACGCCTTCGTCGGCCTCGAGCGCGTCGGCGGCGTGGTCGTCTACGACCTGAGCGACCCCCAGGCCCCGGCCCTGGTGGTCTACGACAACTCGACCCGCGAGTGGGACGGCGACGCCGAGGCCAGCGAGGGCGGCGACCTGGGCCCCGAGGGCCTGGAGGTCGTGCTCGCCGACGACAGCCCCACCGGCGAGCCCCTGCTGGTCGTGGCCAACGAGGTCAGCGGCACGATCAGCGTCTACACCATCCTCGCCGAGTAGTCGGCGCAGGTCCCCGGACCTTGCCGAGGAGCCGTCATCGCGCGACCCTGGGGTCGCCATGGCGCGCTCCTCGTTGTCTCTGGGCCTCCCGGTCCTGCTCTCGGCCGTGGCCCTGGCTGGGCTGGGACCCTCGGCCTGTGGCGGGAGCGGGAGCGCGCCCGCGCCCACGCGCGTGGACAGCATCGACGACGACGGCGCGACGAAAGGCCCGGCGACCGCCCCTCCCTCGGTGAAGCCCCGAGCACCCGACGCGCCCGCCTACGACGGGCCGCCCCTCGACGACGACCCGCTCCGCCGCGCCCGCGAGACCATCGGCCAGCGCGCCAACCCCGACGCGCCCGTCCCCCCGGCTTGCTACACGCGCACGCGGACCGAGTCCGGCGCCCTCGCCAACCCCTGCTGGGTCTGCCACGGCAGCTCGAGCCTGCCCGACCGACGACACGACCGGCAGCGCCAGGCCAGCTACGCCTTCTCCGACGCTGGCAAGGTCAACCGCTGGACCAACCTGTTCGAAGATCGCCGCGCGGCCGTCGAGGCGATCGACGACGCGACCGTGCTCGCGTGGGTCCGGGAGGACAACTACACGCCGCTGCGCGAGTTCATGGCCGCCGTGAAAGACGACCCCAGGCGGGGCAGCTACCGCGGCTACCGGCCCGACCTCGACTTCGTCGCCGGCTTCGACGAGCGGGGCTGGGCCGTCGACGGCAGCGGCTGGCGAGCGTTCCGCTTCAAGCCCTTCCCGGGCTCCTCTTGGCCGACCCACGGCAGCACCCACGACGTCGCCGTCCGCCTGCCCGAGCGCTACCGCCAGACCGAGGCGGGCGAGGCCTCCCAGGCCGTCTACGCCATCAACCTGGCGATCCTCGAGGCGAGCATGGCCAGCGACCCGGGCTTGGCCGACGAGGCCCTGCGCTGGCCGACCGAGCCCCTCGACGAGACGGTCGCGGGCGTCGACCTCGACGGCGACGGCTTCCTCGAAAAGACCATCACCGAGCTCGCGGGCCTGCCCGAGCGCTACGTCGGCGGGGCCCACCGCCACCGCGTGCGTCGCGGGATCTACCCCGAGGGCACCGAGTTCATCCAATCGATCCGCTACCTCGATCCCGACGCCCCCGGCATGGTCGCCGCGCGCATGAAGGAGCTGCGCTACAGCTACAAAAAGCGCGAGCTCAGCGACTCGCGCATCCTCGCCGCCCGCAGCCAAAGGACCGAGGGCACAGCCGAGGGCACCCTGCCCGCCTACGGCGGCGGCCCCCTGAACGGGGTGAGCACCGGCTTGGGCTGGGTGCTGCAGGCCTTCATCGAGGACGACCAGGGTCGGCTGCGGGTCCAGACCGAGGAGGAGCACTTCGCCTGCGTGGGCTGCCACGCCGGCCTGGGGGTCCCCGCGGACCAGAGCTTCAGCCTCCCGCGCAAGCTCCCGGGCGCCGCGGGCTGGGCCTACCAGAGCCTCGCGGGCATGCCCGACGCGCCGCAAGTCGGGATGAGGCGGGGCGAGGTCGCGGTCTACCTCGAGCGCGCCCTGGCCGGGGACGCGCTCCGGGGCGACCGCGAGATGATCGCCCGCTGGCTCGTCGACGGGGGCGCCCTCGATGAAGCGGCGCTCGCCGACGCCGAGGACCTCGCCGCCCTGGTCATGCCCTCCCGCGCGCGCGCCCTGCTCCTCGACAAGGCCTACCTGGTCCTCGTCCGCGAGCAGAGCTTCACCCGCGGGCGCGACCCCGTCATCGACCCCGTCGAGACCGTCCACCGCCGCCTCGACGGCGAGGCGTCCACCGGCCTGTCCGAGGCCGAGCGCGTCTACACCGACGGCCGCCTCCAGCTCGCCTGGCCCGGCCTCCCAAGCCCTTCCACCCCGCTCGGAGCCCCGCCATGACCCGCCCCCACCCCGATGACCCCCACGCGCCCGTCAGCAACGCGATGATCGAGCTCGACGGCGACGACGCCGACGAGGGCGAGGGCGGCGACGACCCCCAGGGCTCGCCCTTCGCCCCCGGCACCCTCGCCGCCCTGGGCCTCGAGACCCTCCCGGGCTGGACCATGGCCCGGCTGCTCAGCGCCGACCCCGATCGCCTGCGCGCCGAGTCTCACGAGGTCGAGGGCGACGTTTGGCGACCCCGCGCCATCGACAGCCTGCTCGCGCCCGCCGACGGCTACGCCCAAGAGTCCGTCATCGGCAAGGACGAGCGCGTGCGCCTGCACCAGACCCACCGCTACCCCTGGCGGGCCATCTGCGAGCTGCGCATCCACGCCAAGACCGGCGAGGTGTTCGCCGGCACGGGCTGGTTCGCCGGACCCCACACGGTGATCACCGCCGGCCACTGCGTCCACCTCGAGCGCATGGGCGGCTGGGCGGCGAGCGTCGAGCTCGTGCCCGGGCGCGACGGCGACGACCGCCCCTACTCGAGCATCCGCGCGACCCAGCTGCGCAGCGTCCGGGGCTGGACCGTCGACGCCCACAGCCGCCACGACTACGGCGCGATCTTGCTGCCCAAGGGCCAGGGCCTGCCCGAGGTCGGCAGCTTCGCGACTGGCGTCTACTCCGACGCGTGCCTGCGCGGGGCCTACCTCAACCTCGCGGGCTACCCGGCGGACAAGCCCCTGGGTACCGCGTGGTGGATGGCCCGGCGGGCCAAGACCGTCGACGCGGACCAGCTGCACTACGACATCGATACGGCGATCGGCCAAAGCGGCGCGCCGGTGTGGATGCTGGACCACCGCTGCCGGCGGCGCGTGGTCGGGATCCATACGAGCGGCTCGAGCCTGGGCAACTCGGCGACGCGAATCACGGCGCAGGTGTTGGCGAACATTCGCCGCTGGGTCGCCGAGGGCAACGCGGGCTAGCGGCGCTCGGCTCGAGGTGGAAAGCCGACGCCACCCACGTCAGGGCGACTCCGCGAGCAGGCCCTCGATCTCCTCGCGGAACTCCGTCTTCAACACCTCGAAGGCCTCCCCCGTCGCGGGCCCCGAAAAGCCGCTGTAGACCCGCCGCACCTTGCCGTCCCGGCCGATGAAGATCGTCGTCGGATAGGCCGCCACCTCCGACAAGTCCGGCACGCGCAGCGCCGCCGACTTCTTGTCGCTCGTCCCCCCGAGCAACAGCGGATAGTCGACGTCGTGGCGCCGAGCGTAGCGCTCCACCATGTCCATGTCGGACTGCTCGTCGCCGGAGAACTCGAAGGCGATGCCGACCATCTCGAGCCCGCGCCCGCGGTACGCGGCGTACCACTCGCTCATCAGCGGCGCCTGGTCGTTGCAGTTGGGGCACCAGGTCCCGAACAGCTCCACGAGCACGACCTTGCCCACAAAGCGCGGGTCGTCCTGGGTGAGGCTCCCGCCCCCGAGCTGGTGAAAGTCGAAGTGGAAGCGGCCGTCGCTCGCGGTCAGCTCGACGATCTCGAAGGGATCGGCCAACCCCGTGCTCGCGCCGGCCTCGACGGGGGTCCCGGCGAAGGTCGCGTGGTAGCTGTCCCGGGACCAAAAGTGACCGTCGACGAGCTCGCCCTCGTCGAGCTTGGCCCGAAACGAAAAGGCGTGCGCGCCGTCGAAGACCGCGAGCTGCAGCTGGTCCTCGACCAGGGCCCCCTCGAGGTAGCGGTAGTCCCCCGTGTCGGTGAGGATCGTCCCCTCGACCCACGGCTCGGCCCCGGGGCCGTGGCGGGTCTGGAGCTCGGCGAGGCCGGCGTAGGTGCTGCCGTCGTCCTCGGAGAAGGTCAGGGACCAACGCCCGGACAGCGGGCGGAGCTGCTCGTGCTCGACCACGAAGCGCTCGTGGGCGTTGGGCTCGGCGTGAAAGGACATCTGCGTCAGCCCGCCCGGACCCGGGGCTCGGCGTCGCCACGTCCCGACGATCTGCGCCTCCTCGCGCTCGTCGACGCTCCAGCGCCCCTCGAGCACGGAGTCGTAGTGGGCCAGCTCGAGGCGGAGCTGCTGGTCCCGGACCTCGGCAGCGTCGAAGGCGAAGCGCTCGTGCTCGTCGACGAGCGCGCCTCCCTTTGCGTCGATCTCGACCAGGAAGGGCAGGCGGCCCCCGGGACTGTCGAGGACGAAGCGCCAGGTGCCGTGAAAGCGCGCCGGGATGACGGCCTCGGGGCTCAGCTCGGACGGCGCCGCCTCCCGCTTCGAGGTCCTGCGCGCCTCCGGGCTCGCGTCGGGTGAGGCCTCGCGCGGCGAACAGCCCGAGCCCAACACCAAGCCCGCGACCAGCGCGAAGGCCCGAAGGGTGAACGCGGGCGTCGCAGGCATGGCGGCCATGCTCGCACGAGCCAGCGCCCCTGGAGGAAAGACCATCCGTGCCCGTTCACACCAGCTGGGGCAGCGCGATCACCCGGAGCGAGGCTCCCCTGGGCCTGCCTCCCCATCCCGCGGGGTGCGCGGCCGCCAGGAGCCGCCGGGGGCCACCTGGCCGGGGGGCCGCCTCAACACCGGGTAACACCGCCTCAGAGCCCACGTAGGCCGGACGAAAGCGAGCGCAGCCCGCCGGGGGCCAGGCGGATCACGGCCCGCTGGACGGCGCCCGCGCTTTTCGCTAACAGACGCTCGCCACCATGTATCCCGACAAGATTCCAATTTTTGGCGACTTCGGCATCGCGCCCTACGGCATCATGGTCGCGACCGGCCTCCTCCTCGCCATCATTTTTGGCGGCAGGGAGAACGAGCGCATCAAGCTCATGACCCCCGAGCTGTGGGAGAAGGTCGCGCTGTGGACCGTGATCTGGGGCCTGCTCGCGTCGCGCATGCTCTACGTGCTCACGGAGCTCGATCGCTTCATGGCGGGGCCGGCGTGGAAGCTGATCGCGCTGTGGGAGGGTGGCCTGGTGTTTTACGGCGGGCCCCTCGGCGCCGTCGGGTACCTGATCTGGCACTTCGTCATCCGCCGGCACCCGCCCACGGAGACCGAGGAGGTCGTCAAGGAGATCGGCCCGATCACCATGCGTCAGGGCTGGACCCGGATGCTGCGCTTTTTCGACCTCGGCGCGCCCTTTTTGGCCCTCGCCCACGCCTTTGGCCGCATCGGCTGCGTGTTCGCGGGCTGCTGCTACGGCGCCGCCCACGAGGGACCCTTCTCCCTCCACTACCCCGAGGCGGCGACGGGCGCCCACATCCCGGGCGGCATGGGGCGCTACCCGATCCCGATGGTCGAGTCGGTCATCGAGTTCAGCATCTTCGTGTGGCTGTACTTCTACCTGACCCGGAACAAGAAGTTCCACGGCCAGGTGATGCTGCACTACGTCATCCTCTACCCCATCGCGCGCTTCGTGCTCGAGATGTTCCGGGGTGACGCCGTGCGCGGCTACGTGTTCGAGGTCGACACCGCCGCCATGGCCACCAAGCTCGGCCTCGACCCCAGCGTCCCGCTGATGATGACGACCAGCCAGTTCATCTCGCTGTTCGTCGTGGGCGCGGCGATCGTGCTGATCTTCGTGGGCCGCAAGGCCTCCGCCGACGGTCCCATCGCGGACATCGAGTGGGCCGAGGCCCAGGCCGCCGCGGACGAGGAAGAGGACGACGACGAAGAGGACGACGACGAGGACGAGGGCGAGGACGCCGCGGACGAGTCGGAGGCCGAAGAGGAACCGGGAGACGAACCGGAAGGCGATGGCGAGGATGAGGATGAGGACGCCGAATAGTCGTCCCTGAAACCTTCACCGTCCGCGGAGGGTCGGCCGAGAGTGCGCATGCGCTCTGCCGGCCCTCTCGCGTTGATGCTGCTCACCTCGCTCGCGTGCGCGTCGCCTGACGCTCCGCCGCCGACGGACGCTCCGACGGACGAGGCCGATCCGCAGGCCCAGGTCCGCGCACGCCTCGAGGCCATGCTCGCCGCGAACCCCGAGCACGGCGGGGTGCTCTACGTGTTCGCCCGCTCGGCCGCGGCCCGGGGCGAGCACGCCGAGGCCCTCGCCCACCTCGAGCGCCTCGCGGCCGTCCCCACCTGGGACTACCCCCTCGAGGCCTCGGACTTTGGCGCCCTCGCCGACACCCCCGAGTTCCAGGCCATCGCCGCGCAGCTCTCGGCTCGCGCCCCGGCGGTCGAGCACGGGGCCGTCGCCATGGAGCTCGACCGCCTCGACCTGCTCCCCGAAGGCGTCGCCTGGAACCCCCGGACGAACGAGCTCCTGGTCGGGAGCCTCTACGAGCGGGCGGTCTACGCCGCCGATACCCGCGGGCAGACCCGGGCGCTCGTCGCCCCGCGGACCGAGGGCCTGCTCGGCGTGCTCGGCATGGAGGTCGACGCGAGCCGCCAGCAGCTGTGGGTCGTGGCCGTCGGCGCCCCCTTCGTTCCGAGCCTCGACGAGGCCGAGCAGGGCCTCGGCGGCGTGTGGGGCTTCTCGCTCGACCCGGCCGACGAGGGCCGCTTCCTCGGCCGCGCCCTCGGGCCGCACCCGGGCCTCAACGACCTCACCGTCTTGGCCGACGGCCGCGTCGTCGCCACGGACTCGGGCGCTGGCGCCCTGTGGGTCCACACCCCCGGCGAAGACCCCAGCGCGACCGGGAGCTTCGTCGAGCTGGCGGCGCCCGGCACCTTCTTCGGCGCCAACGGCATCGTCGCCGGACCCGAGCCCGGGGTCGTCTACGTCGCCGACTTCGAGGGCATCCACCGCGTCGACACCAGCGGCGCGGTCGAGCGCCTCGCCCTGCCCGAGGGCGCGGGCGTGGCCACGCTGGGCGGCATCGACGGCCTCGCGCGTTCAGGCACGACCCTCGTCGGCGTCCAGAACCTCTTCTCCCCCGGCCGCGTGTGGGCCATCGAGCTCGACGCCAGCGGGCGCGCCCTCGTCCGCGCGCGCATCCTCGACGACACCCACCCGCGCATGGGCGGGCCGACGACTGGCGCGTTCGTGGATGCGACCCGCTTTTGGTACCTCGCCAACGCGAGCTTGCAGTTCAGCCCCGAGGGGCTGCGCGAGGCCGGCCCCGACGATCGCCACGTGATCCTCGAGGCCCGCATCGACCCAAGCTGACCCGGAGCCGCCCAGACTTCAAGGCGTGAAGCGGTCGGTCACGTCGGGCGGATCGGCGACCACGGTGCCCTGGGTCGTGACCGCGCCGTCCATGGTCGTGACCACGTCGAGGAGCACGACGTTGCCCTGGAGGTAGACCAGGTGCAGGCGCAGCAAGTTGGCGTCCTGGTCGACGACGGTCTGGATCACCCGCGCCCCGCGCTCGACGGTGGTCCGCACCTGCCAGCTCGCCTGGGCCGTGCCGAACAGGTTGCCCGAGTCGTCGAAGGTGTCGACCTTCCACACCCGCTCGGCCGTGGTGTCTGCCGTGGACGGCCAATTGGGGCTGTCGCCGTCGGGCACGGGGTTGAAGGTGTTGTTGATGGTGATGCTCTTGCGCCCGTCGGCCGAGCCGCGGTCGACCCAGGCCTTGTAGCGCGCGGCGAAGGTGGCGACGGTCGCCCCCGTGGCATCCCGCACGCTGAGCTCGTAGGCCATGTACTGACGATCGCTGCCCGGCGCGAGGTCGAGGACCTGGAGGTCGCCCAGCTGGCCGTAGGTGGCGTTGAAGTCGAAGCTGGTGTCCTCGGTGATCGAGTTGCCACCGCCGTTGAGAATGATGTCAGTCTGCGATTGGCCTTGATGGGTCGGCATGCTCGGTCTCCCTTTGGATCAGTAACCGGCGCCGGGTGATCCCGTCACGAAAAACTCGGACTTTTTCCTCCCCGGATGTCCGTGTACCTGCACGCCCTAGCAGACCTGCTTGCTTGACGAGGATGTCGACGACGGCAAAGCTGGACCCGCCATGGCGGCCCGCTTCGACCCCGAACACCTGTCCGCGGCCTTTAGCCGGGTCCGAGACCTGAGCCTGGCCCTCGCCGAGCCCCTCGAGCCCGAGGACCAGTGCATCCAGAGCATGCCCGACGTCAGCCCGACGAAGTGGCACCTGGCCCACACCAGCTGGTTCTTCGAGACCTTCGTGCTCGCCGGCCCGGACTTCGCCCCGTACCGATCGGGCTGGGACTTCCTGTTCAACAGCTACTACCAGACCGTCGGCGAGATGCACGCCCGGCCCCAGCGGGGCCTGCTCTCGCGCCCGACCGTGTCCGAGATCCAGAGCTACCGCCGCTGGGTCGACGAGCGGGTCCTCGAGCTCCTCGCCCGCGGAGCCTCGGACGCCCAACTGCGACTCGTCGAGCTCGGCCTGCACCACGAGCAGCAGCACCAGGAGTTGTTGCTCACCGACATCCTGCACGTCCTCTCGGCCAACCCCCTCGCGCCCAGCTACCGCCGCGAGCCCCGAGCGCCCTCGCCGAGCGAAGCCCAGGCGCTGCGCTGGATCGAAGACCCCGGCGGGCTCGTGGAGGTCGGCCGAGACCTCGACGCGCCCGCGGCCGGCTTTGGCTTCGACAACGAGGGCCCGCGGCACAAGCGGTGGCTCGAGCCCTTCGCCGTGGCCAGCCGGCCCGCGACCTGCGGCGAGTACCTGGCCTTCATGGCCGACGGGGGCTACCGGCGGCCGCAGCTGTGGCTCGCCGAGGGCTGGGACACGGTCTGCGCCGAGCGCTGGACCGCCCCGGCCTACTGGCGCGCCGCCGACCCCAGCGACACGGATCCCAGCGACACGGATCCCGGGTCCTGGTCCATCTTCACCCTCGACGGCCAGCGCCCCCTCGGCCTCGACGAGCCCGTCACC
The DNA here is from genome assembly GCF_000170895.1 of Plesiocystis pacifica SIR-1. Taxonomy (GTDB): domain Bacteria; phylum Myxococcota_A; class Polyangia; order Nannocystales; family Nannocystaceae; genus Plesiocystis; species Plesiocystis pacifica. Next base: position 55,207 of record NZ_ABCS01000037.1, read on the forward strand.
CACCTCAGCTACTACGAGGCCGACGCCTTCGCCCGCTGGTCCGAGGCCCGGCTGCCCTCGGAGGCCGAGTGGGAGCGCGTCGTCGATGGCGTGGTCCGGGCCCGCGCCGGCACCGACCTGCGCGCGACCGCCAACCTCTTGCCGCTCACCGGCGAGGGCCTGGCCAGCGCCGCCCTCCACCCCGAGGCCGCCAGCTTGCGCGAGGCCGACGACGAGACCAGCGGCCTGGCCCAGGTGTTCGGCGAAGTGTGGGAGTGGACCGCCAGCCCCTACGCCCCCTTCCCCGGCTACCGCGCCCCGCCCGGGGCCGTGGGCGAGTACAACGGCAAGTTCATGTGCAACCAGATGGTCCTGCGCGGGGGCTCGTGCGTCACGCCGGCGGACCACGTGCGCGTCGGCTACCGCAACTTCTTCCACGCGCCCAAGCGCTGGCAGTTCACGGGCGTGCGCTTGGCTCGCGATCTGAGCTAACCCATCGCCAGCATCGCGCGAGTGAGCGCGGGGTACAGTCCGCGCATGCGCGTGCGCCCGCGGACTCCCCTCGCCTTGCTCTCGACCTCGCTGCTCACCCTCGGCTGCCCCGCGGATGACAGAGGCGACGGCCAGGACGACGAGGTCGGGGACTCGGACACGGAGAGCGACTCGACCGGGAGCGACACGGACACCAGCACGGACACGGACACCGGCTCCGAGACCGACTCCGGAATGGAGACCGATACCAGCACGGAGACCGAGACCGAGACTGGCACCGAGACCGATACGGAGACGGAAACCGACACCGACACCGACACCGACACCGACACCGGCGGCGTCGAGCCCTGCGAAGAACCCTGCGAGGCCGACACGCCCTGCCTGTCCGCAGACGCCGATCCCGGGCAGGTCATCGGCGCGCTCGTGCGCTCGGGCGCCCGCAGCGACGACGACATCAGCCAGGTCCGCTTCCAACGCGCCGACGGCAGCGAGCTGCTCGTCCGCGACGACGTCGTCGTGGAGTACCAGGTGTCGGGCGCCGGACAGTGGGCCTTCATCGCCGAGATGCCCGACGACTGCGCGTCGAGCTCGCTCGGGGCCCTGGTCGATCGCAACACCGGCGACGCGATCTGGGAGGGCCTGCCCATCCCCCACACCGTGACCCGCTCGGCGGTCCAGCCCGACGGCCGCGTGGTCATCGAGAGCTACGACTGCGGCGACACCGATCCGCACTTCGTCGTGCTCGAGGACGACGCGCTCCTCGACGAGGGCGAGGGCGAGCCCGTGCACCTGACGATCCGCGCCAACGACTGGCTGCCGATCTACCGCCCCCACAACAGCGCCGAAGAAGAGCCGCCCCCGGAGGAGTTCTACGCCTGGCGCAAGGTCAGCACCGGCCAGGAATTCGGTCCCACCTACCCCCTGGCGGCCTGGCAGGCCCGGTTCACGCCCAGCGGCGAGCTCGTCTACGCGGCCGAGATCAACGGCGACTGGACCATCGTCGTCGAGGCCCCCGAGAGCATCGAGCTGATCCCCGCCCCGGCCATCGAGGCCCTGTTCGCCGAGGGCTGGTACGGGACCTTCGAGTGGGAGCACGGCGACTGGCAGCTGCGCCCCTACGAGTTCGTGAGCGAGTGGTCCCTGCTGCGGACCTGGAAGCCCGGAGAGAGCGATCGCTTCTTCCGCCTCAGCCCGGACAACGAGCTCGAGGAGGTCACCCCGACCCCGCCCCCCGGCACGGTCCTGCCCAAGTGCACGACCCCCAACCTCGACCACCTCGGGCGCCTGCTCATGGTGTGGTTCGACGGCGACGCCGCCAGCATGATGCGCCAGGACGACCCCGACACCTGGACGACCCTGGGCCTGCCCATGCACGACGTCGGCTGGATGGGCGGCGGCGAGTTTGGCGAGAGCCACTACCTGCACTCGAAGTTCAGCAACAACAACTTCTGCGACACACCCTGGGGCCGCCCGCCCGCGAACGCCCTGACCGACGACAGCGCCCAGTACATCCGCGGCCCGGTGACCTTCGTGGCCCCCGACGCCCGCTCGCACCGCATCGACGCCGAGGGTCGCTGCGTCGCCTACTCGCAGATGAAGGACTTCCAGGGGCCCTGGGGCGAGGGCTGGTCCATCGTCGACCTCGCCGGCAACGCGATCTTCGACATCCCGCACGCGGGCGTGCACCTGTTCGAGTGGTTCGAGGGCTAGCCCCGCCCGCGAACACCGCGACCCTGGCGGCCCCGCGTCGATGGGCTAGCAGTCGCCCACCCCGGCCGCGCCGGGACCCATGATCCACGAAAGCATCGTCCACGGACTCAGCTGGCGTTGAACCCGTGGGCGGCTGCCTTTCTCGGTAGGCCGGGGACTTCCTCGACACGAGCCACAGCACGCCCCCAACGCGCGAGTCCTTTGTCGCCAAAAACTCGCTGTACACCCGGTACAGCTTCGTCTTGGCTTCGCGGTCTCGCACGCCGGCGACGCACTGTGGCCCGCGCCGAGACAATCCCCGACCTGCTAGTCTCCAGCCCGCATGCTGCTTCGGACGCTCGTGCTGGGCTTGGGCCTGCTCGCTCCCGCGGGCCCGCCTGCCGGGGCTGAGCCCCAGCCGCGACTCGCCGTCGACTGGCCCGCCGCTCCGGGGTGTCCGAGCGCAGAGGACTTCGAGCTCCAGCTGCGCGAGCTCGCGCCCGCGCTCGAGCTGACAGACGACACGACCAGCCCCCTGCAGGCCCAGGTCACCCTCGAGCACGACGCGAGCCCTGGCCAGGCCGAGCGCTGGCGGACGACCCTCGAGCTCCAGACCCCGATCGGGCGCCACCGAGAGGCCTTCGAAGCCGAGAGCTGCGCGGTCGCGGCCGACGCGGCGGCCCTGCTGATCGCGGTGCTCCTCGACCCCGTCGCCGTGGCGACGCAGCTCGAGGCCCTCACCGCTCGCCCGCCGACGCAGCGCCCCCGGCAGCGGGACCAATCCCCCCCACCGACGGTCGAGCCCGAGGCGACCACGCCACAGTCGCCCGAGGCCACGCCACAGCCGCGCCTGCGCGACCCCCTCGGGCCCCCGGACGCGCGCCCCTTCCCCGCCCTCAACCTGAGCGAGAGCGCTAGCGCCGACGCACCCTCGACCCCGCTCCCCGAGTTTGGCCTCGCCCTCCTCGGCGGCGGCGGCTACGGACCCCTGCGCGCAGGCGCGGGCGTGATCGCGGGGGCCTTCATCGTCGCCGATCGCGGGTGGCGGTGGGAGCTGCGCGGCGCCTGGTTGCCGCCGGTGCTCCTCGACCTCGACCAGGGCTGGAGCGCCCACTTCGACGGCTGGCTCGTCGGCACCCGGGGCTGCGGCGAGCCGCGCACCGGGCCCGCGCTGTCCTTCCCGCTATGCGCCGGGATCGAAGTCGGAGCCGTGCGCGGCCGCCCCCTCGACACCCTGGCGGGCTCCCGGGACGCGAACCAGCCCTGGCTGGCCATCGAGGCCGGCCCCGGCCTGCGCTGGGTCCCAGGGCCGCAAAGCGCCCCCGCGCGCGTGGCCATCGGCGCCGAGGTCGACGCGGTCGCCTCGTTGTTTGCGACCGGCTTCAGCCTCGACGGCTCGCAGGTCCGGCAGTACGCCCCCGTCGGCGTGCGGGCCCTGGCCGTCGTCGAGCTCCGCCTCGACCCCCGCCCGCGCTGACCTGCCCGCGAACAAATTTCAGGGCGGGTCTCGCGGGGCCATGCCCGCGCGCAGCCAGGCCCGGGCCTCGTCCTCGGTGTCGAAGAACCGGGTCTCCTTCGAGCGCCCGACCAAGCCCACGATGACCCGAGAGATCATCCGGTTGAAGTGGGTCAGGCCGTAGAGCCCGCCGCGGTCCCAGACCAGCTCCGGGGCCTCGCGCTGGATCGCCTTGCGAGCCTCCCGGCTAAAGCGGGGCTCGGCCTCGCGCTGATCCATGAGCACCAGGCGCTGGTCCCCGCCGCTGAAGGCCTCGCGCATGCGCGCGGCGATCTGGGTGACGTCTTCGGGCGAGAGCGTCCCGCGCACGCGGATGTGCAAGATGCCGCCCTCTTCCAAGTCCACGCGATGCTCCATGTCGGGGCTCCGTCTCGCGGGCATGCTAGCGAAGATCGGGCCCCAGGGCCTCGTGGGGGCCCTCCCACTGGCGCACGAGAGAAACTCGCCGACCTGCTAAATTTTTAACCACGGATTGCGCCCGCCTCCGGCATGGCCCCAGCACCCGATGTCCGCCCCCAGTCCCAGCCCGCGCCCCGCGCAGCCCGAGCTGCTCGAGTTCGACGCGCTCTACCGCCGCGAGTTCGCCTACGTGTGGCGCATGCTCCGGGCCCACGGCGTGCCCGAGGCGCGCATCGAGGACGCCGTGCAGGACGTGTTCATGGTGGTCTACCGGCGGTGGGCAGACTGGCAGGCCGACAGTCGGGCCCTCGCCCCGCGCTCGTGGTTGTTTGGCATCGCCCGACGGGTCGCGGCGAACCATCGTCGCCGACAGGCCCGCGAATCGCGGCCCCCAGATCTGGCGCTGGTCGCCGAGGCCGAGGCCCCCGCAGATGAGCGGACCGCTCGCCGCCGGGCCCTCGCCCGGCTCGAGCGCGCCCTCGACGAGCTCGACGAGCGCAGCCGAACGGTCTTTGTGCTCGCCGAGCTCGAGGGCATGACCGGGCCCGAGATCGCCGAGCTCGTCGGCGAGAAGCTCAACACCGTGTACTGGCGGCTGCGGACCGCGCGGGCCAAGGTCACCAAGAAGCTCCAGGCCCGAGGAGGGCAGCCATGACGCCGACGGATCCAAACCTCGAGCGTGCCATCGACGATCTCTCGCAGACCTGGAATCCCCCGCCTGGCGCCGAGGGGCGCATGCTCGCGGACTTTCATGCGCGGCTGGCCGTGGCCGGGACCTGCGATCCCAGCTCCGAGTTCGATGGCGACTTCGACGGCGACTTCGACGGCGACTTCGGTGCCGACCTCGACCTCGATCCGGGCCTCGACGCGAGCCCGCCCCTCGAGCTCGCGTCGAGCCCGGGCGCGAGCAGCCTCGGCGGCGCGGGCAAGGTCCTCTACTTCGCCAAGGCCGCGGGCGCCCTCGCGGGGCTGACGACCGCGGGCCTCGGCGCGCTGTGGCTGGCGGCGGCCCCCATGCGCGCGCCGACGGCTCCGGCGTCCACAAAAGCGACCCTGAGCGCGCCCGAAGTCAGCGCCTCGGAGGGGGCGACCGAGCCGACGACGACGACGATCCCCCTCGCCGACGCGCCCGCGCCTCCCGCCCCCAAGCTCCAGCCCAGCCCGAGCCCCGAGACCGAAGCCGAGCACCCCTCCCCCGCGGCCCCGCGCAGCGCCGCGAGCGAAGCTGCGGGTCCCCAGCTCGCGGCCGAGCTGGCGCTGCTCCGCGAGGCCCGCGAGGCGCCCGCCGCCCGCTCCCTCGCTCTCCTCGAGCAGCACCGTGAGCGCTTTCCGAGCAGCACCCTCGCCGACGAGCGCGAGGCCCTGCGCATCGCTCGGCTGTGCTCTGTCGGCCGCTACGCCGAGGCTGAGCGCGCCCGAGAGCCCTTCGACGCAGGGAAGCCGAGCGCGCTGCTGCGCCGCCAGGTCGAGCTCGCGTGTGACGGCGGAAAAAAATAACCACGGACTCGCCCGCGCCCGCGCATGGCACCGGCGAGCCATGACTCGTTCCATTCTCAGCCTCACACCCATCCTGTCCCTCGCCTTCCTCGGCGCTTGCGTCATCGTGGACAAGAGCCTCGGTGACATCGACGACGAGGGCACCGACGACGTCGCCGACGAGAGCACCGGTGACGGTAGCGAAGACGGCACGACCGGGGGCGACACCACCGAGAGTGGCACCACCGCGGGCGACACCACGACCACCGGCGCCCAGACGGCCGATAGCCTCGACATCCTCGTGGTCCTCGACAACTCGGGGAGCATGGGCGCGATCCAGACCAACTTCGTCAAGTCGGTCTCGAGCCTCATCGACCCCCTCGACGCCGCCGGCGTCGACTGGCGCATCGGCGTGACGACCACGGACAACGGCAACCCCTGGTGCCCCGGCGGCCAGGGCACCCCCGAGGGCGGGCAGCTGGTCTACAGCGCCTGCACCGATCGCCTCCAGGACTTCCTGTTCGCCGACACCATCGACATCACGGAGGTCGGCTGCTCGGATCTGTGCGACCTGAGCCCGGGCGAGCTGTCGACGACGAACGGCAAGCCCTGGCTCGAGCGCGTCGACGGCGAGCTCAACATCGCCGGCGACGACGCCATCGCCGCCCTCGACTGCCTGCTGCCCCAGGGCGTCAACGGCTGCGGCTTCGAGTCGCCCCTCGAGTCCGCCCACCTCGCGATCGTGCGCTCGGTGAGCGAAGGCGAGAGCAGCTTCGGCTTCATCCGTGAAGACGCCGGCCTGCTCATCATCATCATCACCGACGAGGTCGACTGCTCGGTGAACGGCAACGACGTGGCCAACTCGATCTTCGACGCCGACGGCGACAAGGCGTTCTGGTCCGACCCCAACTCGCCCTTCCCGACGAGCGCGGTGTGCTGGAACGCGGGCGTGGACTGCTCCGGGGACGCCGACGACCTCGACTGCCAGGCGGCCAACAAGAACACTCAGGGCCAGCCCTCGAACGTGGCGAACGCCGTGCTCAGCCCGCCCAGCAACTACACCGCGGTGCTCCAGGCCCTGGCCTCGGACAAGGGCCTGCCCGTGCGCGTCGGCCTGATCACCGGGGTCGACGGGAGCGGCCACCCCCACTACGCGGACGTCTCGGCCACGGACCCCGCGTTCCAAGACAGCTTCGGTGTTGGCCCCGGCTGCGAGGGCCCCGATCCCTTCGACGTCGACAACCCGCTCCAGGCCGTGCCCCCGGTCCGCATGCTCGAGGCCATCCAGGGCTTCGAGGCTGGGGTTCACTCGGTGTGTGACATCGAGGGCTACGGCGTGGCCCTCGCGGCCATGGCCAACACCTTCATCGACTGACAGTTGGAGCAAGCCACACGCCCCCGCCAACACCGCTCGGGACGGCAGCGCCTGGTCTTCCTCTACCATGGGGGGAGCGGGAGACCAGGCGGTGCGATCAATCGGCGAACGGACGAGAGTGTTGGTGGGGGCGTGCGGGTTGTGGAGCGCGCTCGCCCTCGGCGGGTGCGGCGACGCGGTCGTCCCCGTGGGCGACGACGAGTTCGGCGAAGAGGACGGCGCGTCCTCGAGCACCGGAGACGGGCCCGGCTCGACCACCGAGACCGGCTCGACTACCGAGGCCGAATCGACCGAGTCCGAATCGACCGGGGCCGAATCGACCGAGTCCGAATCGACCGGGGCCGAAAGCGAATTGACCGAGTCCGAATCGACCACGGACTCCCGCGGCGGCGACGGCCCCTGCGAGTCCACCCACGACCACAGCTTCGAGGGCTCCGTCGTGGCCGACGACTGCCAGGACTTCGTGTTCAGCGGGCGAGTCACGGGCAACCCGGAGCCCGGCGTCTGGGAGCTCGACACCTGCCCCTGCGAGCAAGAGTGCCTCGTCCCCGACCCGCAGACCTTCGTCATCGAGCTGTGGAACGAGGACTGGCAGCCCGAGCTCCCCGCTTGCCTGTCGATCCACATCGGCCGCAAGCTGATCGAGCCGCCGCCCATCCCCACGATGTGCGTGATCGAGGACGTCGACATCTACGACGATCAGGGCGAGCTCGTGATCACCAGCCACCGCAACTACCCCTTTTGGTGGCAGGCCTTCGTCGGCGCGGGCTACGAGGTCACCCGACAGACCCTGGGCGAGGGCGCGGCCTGCGAGTGGTGGGCGGCCTCCGAGCTCACCTTCGACGCCGCCAACGACTCGGTGACCCTGGGCGAGGGCGAGATCGGCGTGCTGAGCATCGACGGCGTCGACTATCAGGTCCACGTCCCGATGGCGCACTACTCTCCGCCCAGCGAGGTCAATTCCGACGGCGAGTTCGACCGCGAGTCGTGGATGCTCGTGCGCCAGTAAAGCTCAGCGCGCCCCGCCGGCCGCAGCAGCAGCCGCGGCCTGGCGCGCGGCGACGATGGTCTGCATGTCGAGCAGGCTCTTGGCGTCGGCCAGGGCCGCCAGCTCCGGGTCCTGACCGACCAGGCGCACGAAGGCCAGGTTGACGGCCAGGCTCATCGCCAGCGAGCGCTCGCTCCAGCGCAGGTCCTTGCGGAGCACGTCCCGGTAGTTCGCCACGGTCTCGGCCACGCGCTCGACCGGCTGCGGCAGGAAGCACAGCACGGCGACGTCGTCGTACTCGGCCGTGCCCACGCGCACGCCCCTTTTGTGGAGCTGCTCGGCGAGCAGGCGGAAGCGCGCGGCCATGGACTGGGCGTCCACGCCGCTGAGCGCGAGGATGTTGCTCGCCGTCTGCAGCGGGTCCCCGCGCCACAGCCCGGCCGTCTTGCGCAGCGCCGAGAAGATGTCCGTGGCCCGCTGGGCCAGGGCCTCCGCGCCCTCCTTGCGCGTCGACATGAACGCGCAGGCCGGCAGGTCCTCGGGCCCCGTCAGCATCCAGTGGTGCTTCTTCATCGCCTCGAAGATGGCCTGCATGCGCTCGACCTGGGCGCGCTCGATGGGCCCCAGCTCGTTGCTGACCCGCAGCGCGAGGATCGACAGCACCTGATAGATCTCCTGCCGGCGCATGCCGACCTCGCGCATGATCGGCCGGACCCGATCGACCTCGGCGAGGAAGGCGTCGGGGTCGTCGCCGCGCTCGATCATCACCCCGGCGATCAGCGTGCGCACGGGCGGGGCGATGCCCGAGTACCACGGCAAGTTGGCGTCGAACTGGGCCTGGAGGGCGCGGACCTCCGCCGCGAGCTCGGCGGGCTCGCGGGGGTTGAGCACCAGGTTCACGGCCACGAAGCGCAGCGGGACCCGGTCGGTGAGCATCCCGGCGTCCGCTTCGAAGGCCTCCGAGAGCGCGCGGAAGCGCTGCAGGGGATCGAAGTCGGGAGAGCTCGAGGGTCCTCGCTCGGAGTCGCGAAAGGGAGGCATGGCGCAATCATAGACGCGGTCTGCGGTAGCATGCGGCCATGGCCCCCGAGAGCGCGCGCCCCCCCGTGCCGGAACGCTGGCGCGAGGCCGAGCCGATCTTCGCGGCGTTGGGCCGAGAGCTGTCCGCCCGCCCCCTGGACGCCGCGGGCAGCTGCCCGAGCTGGTCCGTGGTCGCGGACTGGCTCCTGGCCAAGGGCGAGCCCGCGGGCGAGTGGCTGGCGCTCAGCCTCGAGCCCTCGCCCCCCCAGCGCGCCCAGGCCCGCGCCGCCGAGCTGGCCGCGGCCATGCTCCCCGACCACCGCGTCCGTGGCCTCGTGCTCGAGCCCCCCGGCTGGGCCCCGCGCCAGGGACCCTTCGTCCTCGCCCACGTCGACTGGAGCAGCGCCTACACCTCCGCGGACGCGCTGTGGTCGGCCCTCGGCGCCCACGGCCTGCTGCTCCCGCGCGACCGCGTCCGCCTCGGGCCGGCGTGGATGCACGAGGTCTGCGCCCCGGGAGGTCCCCCGGCCACCGCCCACGCCCTCGTCGTGCCCTGCCCGGACGCCCTGCCCACCGTCGAGGCCGCCTTCCACGAGCGCGCCCAGAACCTCCCGGGCCACGGCCACGGCCCCTACATCGCCAAGGCCGGCCACGCCCTGGGCATGATCTTGCCGGTGCTCATGCCCATCAACCCCTTCCCGGGGATGGACCCCGACGAGTACCAGCGCGCCGCCCAGGCCCACTACGAGCGGGCCCTCGAAGACGAATATCGACGCAGCGACGCGCTCTTGTTGCTCGCGCAGATCGAGGACGTCGAGCGCCACGCGGCCGACTGGAGCCGGCTCCAGCGGCTGCGTCGGTGCGTGCTCGCGGGGACGCCCGAGCTGCTCGCGCGCTGGCCCCACCGCCAGCGACGCTTCGCCTTGCTCCCCGAGCGCTGAGCCAACACCCCGCCCGCGCGCGGGGTGAGGGCCCAGGAACGCCGAAAACTCCACTCCAGCGCCATCCTGGCCGATGATGGGGCATGGGCCAGGACGATACGCCAGACAACTACGGGTACGGGTACGGCTCGGGCAACGACAAGCCCGAGCTCGCTGAGCTCTCCGAGTGCTTCGACCACGCCTTCCCCGAGCTCGACGAGAGCGTCGAACAAGACCACATCGACGCCTTCAACACGCCCGAGCCCCAAGAGCACGGAGACGCCCACGTCCACGGCGACACCGAGGACGCCCTGCCAGCGAGCGGCTACGGGCTCGGGGCGCACCCGGGCTTCGACGAAGCGCCCGACGACCTCGAAGAGCCCGACGGCCACGACTACGGCCAGCACGCGCAAGAACCCGTCGAACCCGCGCTGCCCGACGCCGGCAACGACGACGGCCCGCCCGCGGGCAACACCCCCAACGACCACGGCGTCAGCCAGCCGATCCAGTCCAAGCCGAGCGGCACCGATCGCAGCTGGCAAGCGCCCCTGGCCGTCTACGACTTCTACGGCGCGCACCGCCGCCACAAGCCGATCAAGTCCGACTTCACCGGCCACGTGCGCACCGTCCGGGTCCGCCTGCGCGCCCGTCGAGAGGCCCCGATCTACATCCGCAAGTGGCGGAACATCCACCAGCTCGACGTCTACGCCATGCCCGAGGACCAGCGCTACGCCAAGGTCTCGCACTCCGGCAAGATCTTCGACTTCAACGAGGTCCTGTTCTCCGTCGAGTCGGTCAAGGGCCTGTACCGCTCGCTGTTCCCGGCCAAGGCCGCGGTCGCCGACGCCGTCCAGCGCGTCGACCTGATCACCGCCGCCCGCCTGCGCCGCGGCAAGGGCCGGCGCTTTTCACCGGTCTCGATCTTCCTCGCCTACGCCGACGCCGACCTGTCGAGCGCGCCGCTGTTTTACTTCCTCGGCGGCGCGGACATCCTGGGCACCCCCCGGGTGCTCTACTGCGGCGACGACATGGGCCCGATCTACGGCGTGGGCGGCTTCCCCTATACCAACCTCGCGTGCTCGAGCAACTTCTACACCGGGCTGATCGAGATGGAGAACAACGTCGATCCCAAGACCGTCAACCTGGTGATCTTCCGCCGCGGCGACACCCAGCGAGCCTCGCACCTCAACGTGTGGATCGACATCCAGCGCAAGGACCCGCGCTCGTTGACCCGCTGGGTCCTCAGCCCCCTCGACCGCCAGCTCGAGGCCGCCAAGCGCATCCACACCATCGCCCAGGGCATGAACTGCACCTTCAAGAACCCGGTGATTCAAGAGGCCCTGGGCAACAACGGGCGCCTGCTCGACTGGACCGACGCGCCCAAGCAGCGCGGCGGGGAGGTCAAGGCGGGGTACTCGGGCTGCAAGAAGAAGGGCGACTAGCGCTCAGCCAGTCGCTCAACGATCCGCGAACATCGAGATCGCCGAGTGCACCGGCCGGACCCGCCCCGCCGTCGCCGTGTCGCCGCTGCCCTGGAGCTCCGTGCTCGACAGATCCAGCGCCCGCCCGCGCAACACCATGCGCTTGGACGCGCCCCCGTCGAGGTTGGTCGCGGTGTGGCAACCCAGGGCCTGGAGCACCTCGCCGACCCCGCCGAGGGTCATGCCGAGGGCGCGGCCAAAGTCTCGGCCGTCGACGGCGACGAACACCAAACGCTGCGCGTGGTCGAGGCCCACGGCCAGGCGCGGGAGCAGGTTCTGGTCGCCGGTCTCGTCCTGGGAGAAGGTGACCGGCGGCGCGGAGCCCCAAAAGTCTTCGCGGCGTAGATCCAAGGTGAGCGCGCCGCCTTCGAGGAGCATCGGGCCGCCCGCGATCCCGGCGACGAGGGGGCGCCCTCCAGAGCCGCGCAGGGGCTCGTAGGCGACCTCCGCCCCGACCTCGACGGTCTCCGGAGTCGGCACCACGAAGCCGTTGAGGGGGACGGGCAAGCCGCGGCCGACCGCGACGACCCGGCGCCCGACGATCGCCAGGCTCGGCGCGTCGGGACCGATCCGCGCCCGCGAGCGGTTCCAGCGGGCGGCCTCGGCCGCGTCGAGGGGCCTGCCATCCGCGAGCCGCAGGTGGGTCCCGCCCAGGCCCAGGGGCTCGATGGCCACGCCGCCCTCGGCGTCGAGGAGCAGGGCCCCGCGGGCGAACACCGGCGGGCTGAGGCAGCGGCCCTCGCCGAGCAGCAGCCCGACCGGGTCGTAGCGCGCGCTCGGAGCCTCGATGTCCGGCTCCGAGTACAGGAAAAAGCCCCCCGAGACCGCGGCCGTGGCCCCGCGCTGGCGCGTCCACTCGGTGAAGGGCTGGCCGGCGCGCACGCCCTCGCGGCGGTCGTCCACGGCCAGGCGCACGCGCTGGGGATCGACGCGCAGCACGTTGAGGTGCACGGGACCCTCGGCGCAGGCCTGCGCGACGCGGGCGTGCTCGAGGCCCGGGGCGACGGCCTCGAAGGCGAGGGCCCCCAACCGCTCGACCACGCTGGGCAGGTCCCGGCGACGGTGGCGGTGACGCGCGAGGTGGCTGTAGTAAAAGTCGCCCAGGGCCCGCAGCCGCAGCGCCCGCGGCCCCGGGGCGTGGACGATGCCGCGCAGGCGCTGGCGAAAGCCGACCCGCAGCAAGCGAGCGCCCGCGTCCTCGGGCGCCTCGGCGAAGGCCCCGTCGAGGCTGCGCAGGCGCCGGGCGAACATCGCCGCCTGCTTGGCGTCGACCCCGACGAGCTCCCCGGCGAGGTCCTCGAACACGGGCTCGACCAGGAGCTCGGCCTCGAGCGCGGCGAAGTCTCCGTGGGCCCGCGGCTCGGGGGGCGGCGGCGGACCGCCCCGGGGGTCCGGGGCTCGAAAGCCGTCCAGGAGCTTCAGCAAGCTGGGCTCGAGGCCCTCGGCCCGACAAAACTCGGCGCAGGGCTCGAGCCAGGAGCGCCCGTCGGCGCCGCTCATCGGGCCCCGCCGTCCGCGAACGCCGGGGCCGAGGCCCTCACTTCTTGAACGACTCGGCGTAGAAGCCGTCGAAGATGTGGCCGAACTTGCTGCTGACGACCTTGCGCTTGACCGAGAGCTTGGCGGTCAGCTCGCCCGTCTCGATCGACAGGTCGGCGTCGAGGATCTTGAACTTCTTGATGGTCTCGTAGCTGGCCAGCTCGGCGTTGGACTCGGCCACGACGCGCTCGATCTCGGCGCGGACCTTGGGGTCCTGGCTGAGCTCGGCGTAGCTGCCCGAGAGCCCGTTGTCCTTGGCGAAGCTGGTCAGGTGCTGCTCGTCGAGGGTGATCAGCGCGGAGATGAACTTGCGCCGGTCGCCGTGCACGACGCACTGCGAGATCAGCTTGTGGACCTTGACCGCGTTCTCGATGCGCTGCGGCGGGATGTTCTTGCCGCCCGCGGTGATGATCAGGTCCTTCTTGCGGTCGGTGATGCGCAGGGTCTGGGTCCGGTCGTCGAGCTCGCCGATGTCGCCGGTGTGCAGCCAACCGTCGATGATGGTCTCCTTGGTGGCCTCCTCGTTGCGCCAGTACTCGCGCATGACCCCGGGGCCCTGGATGAGCACCTCGCCGTCCTCGGCGATCTTGATCTTGGTGCCGGGCATGGCCTCGCCCACGGTGCCGATGCGGTTGTTGGTCGGGCGCCCGATGGTGGTCGCGGCCGAGCTCTCGGTCATGCCGTAGCCCTCGACGAGCACGATGCCGGCGTCGCGGAAGAACCACGCGATCTTCTTGGACAGCGGGGCGCCGCCAGACACCATCGCGCGCATGCGGCCGCCGAGGATGGCCTGGATGCCCTCGCCGACCTTGGAGAACACGGTCTTCTTGAGCAGGCCGAACTTGGCGCTGTCGATCAGGCCCAGCTTCTCGCCCTTCTCCTCGAGCTCGCCGTTGAGCGCCGAGACGCGCATGGCCCCCTCGAACATCTTCTTCTTGATGCCCTCGGCCGCCATGCCCTTGTCGACGACGGCGGCGTAGAACTTCTCGTAGACCCGGGGTACGCCGGCCATGAGCGTGGGCCGGACCTCGCCGAGGTTGTCGCGGATGGTGTTCATGCTCTCGGCGAAGGCGAGCACGTGGCCCGTGCCCAGCCAGCCGATCTCGAGCACCTTGGCGAACACGTGGGCCATGGGCAGGAACAATAGCTGGATGTCGTCGGTGCGCAGCAGGCCGATCTCGGCGGTCGCCTTGGCCTCGTAGAGCATGTTCGAGTGGGTCAGGACCACGCCCTTGGGCCGCCCGGTGGTGCCGGAGGTGTAGATGATGGTCAGGATCGAGTCGGGGCTGAGGCTCGCGCTGCGCGCGTCGAGCTGCTCGTCGCTGACGGACTCACCGGCGGCCAGGAAGGCGTCCCAGGTGATGACCCAGCCGTCGTCGCTGGCGACCTCGCCCTCCCACTGCACGACCTTGACGACGCCCGCGAGGTTGTCGCGCTGCTCGATGAACTTGGCGACCTGGTCGGCGTTTTGGGCGAACACCAGGCGCGCGCCGCTGTGGTCGGTGACGTACTGGCACTCGTCGGGCAAGTTGGAGGGGTAGATGGGCACGGTCACCCCGCCCGCGGCGAGGATGCCCATGTCCGTGCTGATCCACCGGTAGCAGGTGTGGGCGATGACGTTGACCCGGTCGCCCGACTCGATGCCCGCGGCGATCAAGGCCTTGCCCACCTTGCGCGCGTCGGCCCACAGCTGGTTCCAGGTCACCGGGCCGTACTTCCCGTCGGCCTTGACGAGGCACGCCGTTTCCTGGCCGCGGCTTTTGGTTTGATCGAGGAGGAGGTCGAGGATCGAGTTCTTGGCCATCGCGGAGTCTCAGCTGCGCACGTGAAAAGACGTGCACGCGTGATCTAGCCGACAAGGGATGGGGTATTCAAGTGTAGTTTGTAGGCCTCTGGGCGAACAAACAGCGTTGCGCGAGGGTGAGGATGGTTCACGAGATAGCCAGATCGCGTTCCCGTGCTCGGGACCACAGCCCGCTCCAGGGCCGCGAGCGCCCGCTCGTGGCCAGGGGCGCCGCGAGCTCGCCTGCCTCGATCCGCGACTGGCCTCCCGCAACACCCACCGAGGCGCCAACGTCGTGCCGCGGGAGTTCGCCGCGATAAACTCGCACCCACCCCCGGCCGGGCCCTCCCTCGGGCTCGCGCCCCCTTTCGCATGCGCGAGCGCACCGAGCACCCTGCCGACGAGACCATGGCGGCCGATGAGACCGCCCATGGGACACTCGACGTCACCCCGACGGGGAGCTCCCCTGGATCGATCGCCCGAAGCGGCGCGGCGGTCGGGGCCGACATCGCCATCGGCGATCGCCTCGGCGACTACGAGATCGTGCGCCGCCTCGGGGCCGGCGGCATGGGTGAGGTCTACGCCGCCCGACCCTCGAAGCGCCGCGGGCTCGGGCGTCGAGAGGGGCTCAGCGGCGCGCTGCTCGGGACGGACGCGGACGACCTCGTCGCCCTCAAGGTCCTCGGCCGCGCGAGCCCCACGGCCCTGTACCGCTTCAAGCGCGAGTTCCGGGCCCTCGCCGACGTCGAGCACCCCAACCTCATCAGCCTCGTCGAGCTCGTCGTCCCCCGGGAGGGCAAGCCCTTTTTCACCATGGAGCTCGTCGACGGGCCGCCGTTCACGGAGTACGTGCGCGGGCGTACGCCGCCGGGGCAGCTGCCCAACCTCGTCCGCCTCGCCCGGGCCCTGCGCCAGCTCCTCGACGGCGTGCACCACCTGCACCTGTCGCAGTTCCTGCACCGCGACCTCAAGCCCTCGAACGTGCTCGTCAACCGCGAGGGCCGGGTGGTCGTGCTCGACTTTGGCCTGGTCTCGGAGCTCACCGGCAAGGACGAGGGCCTGACCCACGACGGCGCGCTGATCGGCACGCCGGCCTACATGTCCCCGGAGCAGGCGCTCTCGGGCACGGCCGGCCCCGCCGCGGACATCTACGGCATCGGGGTGATGCTGTTCGAGTGCCTGACCGGCGAGCTGCCCTTCAAGGGCTCGAGCCTGCAGGTCATGCTCGACAAGCAAGCCGGCGAGATCCCCGATCCCGGCGCGCGCGTGACCGGCATCCCCGAGCCCCTGCGCGAGCTGTGCATGCGGATGATGGCCCTCGATCCCGAGAGCCGGCCCTCGGGGCGCGAGCTGATCGAGGCCATGGCCGCGCTCGTCCACGCCGAGGGCGGGCAGTCGTCCTCGGGCAGCAGCGCGGGGGACAGCGCGTCGGGCCAGCTGGGGACCCTCGCCCGAGGGCCGCGCACGCCCAGCCCGGGCGCGTCGATGTCGGTGGCCGTCAGCGGGCCGGGGCCGAGCGTGTCCTTCGTGGGCCGCAAGGCCGAGCTCGCCCACCTCGAGGCCTCGCTCCGCGACCTCAGCGAGGCCCGCTCCGCCGTGACCGTCCACCTCCACGGCGCCAGCGGCTTCGGCAAGTCGGCGCTGCTGAGCCGCTTTTTGTCCCGAGCCCGGCGCAAGTCCGACGCGCTGATCCTGAGCAGCCGCTGCCTCGAGCGCGAGTCCGTGCCCTACAAGGGCGTCGACGCCCTCATCGACGCATTGTCGGTGCAGCTGCGGCGCATGCACGAGCACGAGCTCGCCGCCCTCCAGCCGCCCAACCTCGCCGCGCTGACGCGCATCTTCCCCGTGCTCATGGGGGTGTGGCGGCGCAAGGGCCAGGACCAAGGCCAAGGCCAGCCTGGGGCCCCTGCCCCCGCGCC
Organism: Plesiocystis pacifica SIR-1; assembly: GCF_000170895.1. Taxonomy (GTDB): domain Bacteria; phylum Myxococcota_A; class Polyangia; order Nannocystales; family Nannocystaceae; genus Plesiocystis; species Plesiocystis pacifica. Next base: position 71,783 of record NZ_ABCS01000037.1, read on the forward strand.
GCCCCAAGCCGAGGCCGCGGAGCTGCGCCGCCTGGGCCTCGGCGCGCTCCGGGCCCTGCTCCAGCGCATGAGCCAGCGCCGCCCGCTGGTCCTCGCCATCGACGACTTTCAGTGGGCCGACCTCGACAGCGTGCGCCTGCTGACCGCGCTGATGCGGCCCCCCGAGCCGCCGAGCGTGCTCTTGGTGCTGAGCTTCCGCGACGACCTCGAGCCGCGCTCGGAGGCCATGGCCGAGCTGCGCTCGGCGAGCGCCGTCGCCGGCCGGGACGTCCGCGAGCTCCACGTCGGGGCCCTCGCCCCCGAGGACGCCCTCGAGCTGACCGTGCAGCTGCTCGGCGAGGGCACCGACCGCGCCCAGGCGCGCGCGCTCGTCGAGCGCACCGGGGCCAACCCCTTCTTCCTCGGGCAGCTGGCGATCGGCTCGGACCTCCACCCCAGCCAGGGCGGCGAGGGCCGGGTCCAGGTCAGCCTCGACGAGGTCGTGGCCCGGCGCATCGTCGACCTCGACCCCCTGCTGCGCCGGCTCATCGCCCTCGTCGCCATCGCCGGGGGTCCCCTGCCCCGCCCGGCCCTGGACGCGCTCCACGGCAACGACGTCGTCGTCCTCGACGCCCTGCTCGGCGAGCTCGTGCGCCTCGGCCTGCTCCGACGCACGCGCACCCACGGGAGCCTCGACCTGCGCGGGAGCGCGGCCCTGAGCCTGGCCAGCGAGGCCAGCGACGAGGCCATCGACGCCGCCCACGGCCGCATCCGCGAGGTCGTGCTGTGCGAGCTCGAGGCCGACGAGCGCCGCGGCCTGCACCTCGAGCTCGCCCAGGCCATCGAGCCCCTGGGCGCGGACCGGGAGACCCTCGCCGAGCACCTCGCCCGCGGCGGCGAGGCCGAGCGCGCGGCCGCCCTCGCCGAGCAGGCCGCCAAGGCGGCCGCCGACGCCCTGGCCTTCGCCCGCGCCGTCGAGCTCTACGAGCGCACCCTCGAGCTGCTGCCGCCGACGGCCCCCGGGGCCAAGCGTCGAGCCCTGCGCCTGGCCCTCGCCCAGCAGCGCATCAACCTCGGCCACGGCGCGGCGGCGGCCGAGATCATCCTCGAGCTCGCCGTGGTCGCCAAGCCCGAGCAAGCCCGCGGCCTGCACCGCCGCGCCGCCGAGCAGCTGCTCCGCGCCGGTCGCCTCGACGAGGGCCTGGACCTGAGCCGCGGCCTGTTCGAGGACGTCGGCGAGCCCATGCCCCGGAGCTTCCGCGCCGCCGTGTGGATGATCCTCCGCCAGCGCCTGCGCCTGTGGTGGCGGGACCGCTGGCGCAGGCCCCAGATCTTGCGCGAGGAGTCCGAGGTGCCCAAGGCCCTCCTCGATCGCCTCGACGTGCTGCTCAACGTCGCCACGGGCCTGGCGCTCCAGGACGTGATCTTGACCCAGGCCTTCCACGCCCGCGCCCTGGTCCTCGCCCGCGAGGCCGGCGAGCCCCGGCGCCTGGGCCTGGTCCTGTCCCAAGAGCACGTCGTGCACGCGGCCACGGGCCAACTCCACCGCGCGCGCCTGGGCCTGGTCGACGCCCGCGAGCTCGCGGCCAAGGTCCGCGATCCCGAGCTCGACCGCGCCATCGATCTGGCCGAGGCGATGGTCGAGTGGTTCAGCCACCGCATGCCCGAGGCCCGCCAGCGCCTCGCCGAGCTGAGCCGGCGCATGCAGGCCGCGCCGGGGGCCGACTGGGTCCGGGCCTACGCCGCGATCCGCTACGCCGAGACCTGCGTCTACACCGGCGAGCTCGCCGAGCTGCGCCGCGAGCTGCCCCGCTGGCTGACGACCGCGAGCGAGCACGGCAACCTCCACGAGCTCGCGTCCCTCGCCGGCATCGGGGCGACGGTGATGCTCGACTTCGACGACGGCGAGGCCGCCCAGCGCCTGCTCGATGAGGGCCGCGAGGTGTGGGAGGCCTCCCGCTACACCATCCCCGACCTGACCCTCGACCTGTCCGGCATCAACGTCCACCTGTTCGCCGGTGAGCTCGACCAGGCCTTCGCCCTCGCCGAGCGCGTCGCCGGTCAGCTCCGCGCCTCGGGCATGCACCACGTCCCGCTGATCCGCGAGCAGGTCGTCGGCGCCCGAGGCCGCTGCGCCATGCGGGCGGCCCTGCGCGCCCCGGGCGACGGCAAGCGCGTCCAGGCCTTCGAGCGCGCCCTCGGCGAACGCTCCGACGAGGTCGACCCCCTCCAGGGCGGCGAGACCCAGCTGATGTGGGCCGCCCTCCACTCCCTGCGCGGCGACGAGGACCTGGTCCGTCGGAGCCTGCGGCGGGCGGCGGGGGAGTTCGAGCGCTTCGGCATGCAATCCCGCCTGGCCGCGGCGCAGCTTCGGCTGGCCGACATGACCCACGGCCACGAGTCGGCGGAGCTGCGCGAGGCCGGGGAGAGCTACCTGCGCTTCCAGGGGATCCAGGACCCGCGGCGCTTCGTCGAGTGGGTCAGCCCGCTCTACCGCCGCTGAGCTCTGCTCTGCCCCCACAGGGAGCTGGAGACCGGGGCGCTCCGTCGCTGTCCGCTCCTCCGCTCTGGCTTGGTGGGCAATGACGTTCGTGCCTTCGCATGGGCGTTGGGTCGCCCCCAAGGGGGCGAATCACTCATCGGCTCTGATCAGGGTCGTGGACGTGGGACAGGGAGGGTGTGGCGTCGTCCACGACAGCTTTAGTCGATAGAGGGTCGCCACCGCCTCGAGACCTCGCCCCCCGTCCCGAGGTCAGGATTGCTTCGCTTCCCCCGCCGTGCTGTGATCGCCCGGAGGTAGACAGCATGCGTGCACATTCAGCCAGCTCGACCAAGCTCGACAGCTACGACGCGGGCTTCGAGGTCGGCCGGGAGCTCGCCGAGCTCGCCCCCGAGCTGGTCGTCGTATTCGCCTCGATCCACTACGACTTCGTGGACTTTCACGAGGGCCTGGTCGACGGCCTCGGGCGCGAGGACGTCGAGGTGTTCGGGGGGACCGGCGACGGCTTCTTCGAGACCCGCGCGGCCGCGGACATCGGCGTCGCGGCCCTCGGCATCGCCAGCGCGGGCGCCCTCGGTGTCCACGTCCACGTCGAGCCCGAGCTCGGCGCCGACTCTCGGGCTGTAGCCCGCCGCGCCGCCGAGGCCATCGCGCGCTCGGCCGGCGAGGCCCCCGTGCGCCTGGCCATGGTCCTCTACGACGGGCTCGAGTGCGGGGACAACCGGGTCGTCGAGGGCATCAACGAGGTCCTCGACTGCCCCGTGTTTGGCGGCATCACCTCCGACGACCGCAAGATGGAGCGCAGCCTGGTCATCCACCGAGACCAGGCCCGCGCCAACGCCGTCGGCCTGCTCGGCTTGACCGGCGAGCTAGCCTTCGCCCTCGGGGTCGAGAACGGGGCCAGCGCGGTCGGAGCCAGCGGCGTCGTCGAGGCCGCGACGGGCAACACCCTCGAGCGCATCGAGGGGCTCCCGGCCATCGAGTTCACGGCCAAGCGCCTCGCCAAGGACGCCTCGACCTTCACCAACCAGGACATCGGCGTGCTCAACTTCGAGTGCGCGTCCTCGGCGGACATGGCCGACCCGCAGTACCGCTCGGTGTCCAACTGGCAGCGGAGCGACGGCGCCCTCGAGACCTTCGGCCCCGTCGAGGTCGGCCAGCACGTGCGCGTGGCCCTGGTCACCAGCGACGAGCTGCTCGCCGGTGCGCGCAGCGTGCTCGACGCTCTCGACCGCGAGCGCCTCGACTTCGAGCCCGTCGCTGGCCTGGCCATCAGCTGCGCCGGCCGCAAGTGGTTCCTCGGTCAGCGCTACGGCGAAGAGGCCGAGGTCATCCGCGACAACCTGCCCGACCTGCCCTTCATCGGCTTCCCCTCCCTCGGAGAGATCGCGCCCCGACGCCGCGCGGACGGCAGCTACTCGACCAACCTGTTCCACAACGTCTCACTCGTGGTCGCGCTCCTGGGTCGTCCCAGGACGCCCGACCGAGCTCCATGACCAAGCCAGCTGCCCACCGCTACCTGAGCATGGAGGCCGACGCGCCTCCGGGCTTCGAGCACCTCCCCGAGCCGTCTCGCCGGATCTTGCGCTCGGGGCCCATCGCGTTGTGGAGCCGCGACCCGGCGGGGGTCGAGCGACGCCTCGGGCCCTTGCTCAGCAAGCTCCGGGGCGTCCTGCTGTGCCCGGGCGAGCCCCGGCGAAAGACCCAGCTGGGTCCGGAGCTGTGGCGCCTCGAGGTCAGCGAGGCCAGCGTCCCCGTGCTCGCGGAGCTCGCCGACGCCTGGCTCGAGCAGTCTGCCCAGGTTCACGCGCTGCGCGACGCCCTGGGTCACCGCGAGCTCGAGCTCGCCCGGGAGCGACACGATCGCTCGATCCTCGCCGAGAAGCTCGACCGCGAGACCCAGAGCCTCCGCGATCACCTCGCCGCGCGGACGATGTGGACGACGGAGGCCATGGCCTCGCTGGTCAACTTTGGCGCCCAGGGAATCGCTGACATCGACACGGACGCCCTCCCGACGGCCGCCGTCTCCTTCCTGACCTCCAAGCCCCTGACCTTCTCGGGCGCCGCCATGTATCGGGCCTGCGCCGAGGGCTGGGAGTGCCTGGCCATGGCTGGGGAGGCGGACAGGCTCGGGCCGCCCGGCGCCGACGCGCCCGTCGACGACACGGTGTTCCGCCAGAACTTTCACTACTCGCGCGCGACGGACCGGCTCCCCACTCAATACGCCGTGGTCGTCGAGCGTCGCAGCGGGCTCGACGACGCGGACGCCGCCTTCCTCGTGCTGTTCACCGACCTGATCGCCGCGCACTACCGGGCCCGAGCCCTCAACGCCGACCTCGCCCAGGCCTCCGCCCAAAAAGACGCGCTCATCGCCGAGCTGTCCACGCCCATCATCCAGGTGTGGCCCGACATGGTCTGCCTCCCGATCATCGGCTCCGTCGACGACGAGCGCGCCATGCAGATCACCGCGGAGCTGCTCGACGCCGTCGCCAGCCGGCAGATCCGCGAGGTCATCATCGACTTCACCGGCCTGTCGACGATGGACACCAACACGGTCCACCACTTCACGAGCCTCGCCCGCGCCCTCGGGCTGATCGGCGCGCACTGCATCCTCACCGGCATCACCCCCGCGGTCGCGCTGACCCTCGCCAGCCTCGGCGTCGAGCTGTCCGACGTCGAGACCCTGTCTTCGGTCCAGGCCGCCCTCGCCACTCGGCTCGGAGCCCGCTGAGGCCGCCTCGGCCCCGCATGTCGAGAGCGCGACCGCCGCCCCCCTCCCCTCCTCGGCCTCCCCCGACTACGGCCGAGCGCCCCCGAGCCCCCGCTGGTGCCCCCCGAGCCCATCACCGACGCCCAGCGAATCGAGCGCGCCATGCAGCCCTACGCCGAGGTCGACGCCCACTTCCGCAACCAGGAGTGGGAGGACGCGATGGCGCTCTACGACGCGGCCTACCGCGAGCTCCTCGCCCGGCTCCTGCTCGAGCGCCCGTGCCGGCCCTCGCTGCAAGGGCGCGCCGTGGAGCTCTACGACTGAACGCCGCCGCGCCCCGGAGCCTCAGCCGTGCGCGCCCAACCACGCCTCGACCTCGGCGAGCAGCGCCGCGCGTCCTGGGGTCGGGGCGGCGAGCTGCAGCTGGTCCCGGGCCCCCTCCACCAGCGCCCGCGCCTCGCCCTCGCGCTCCGCGGAGGGCGAAGCCTCGGGCCGCGCCCACAACACCTCCGCCAGCAACAGCTGCAAGCGCGGCTGGAGCACGTGGACGTTGACCGTGACGCTGCCGCCCCTGTCGAGGCCGGCCCGCGCGTGGGCCTCGGCCTCGGCCCACGCTCCCCGGCGCCGGGCCAGCTCCGCCGCCAGGAAGTCAAAGCGCCCCCCTCGGGACAGGCTGTCCATGGCGTCCACGCCCATCCCTCGGCCGCGCTCGAGGGCCGCCTCGGCGGCCTCGAGCTTGCCCTGCTCGAGGGCCAAGGTCGCGTCGAGCAGCACGAAGAGCTCCGGGTAGGGCAGGTCGCCGTCGTAGGTCGCGTCGGCCTCGGCGCGCGTCTGCTCGAGGCGCGCCCTCGCGGCCGGGTAGTCCCCGAGCATGGCCAGGGCGTCCGCCTCGAACAGGCCCGAGCCGACCCAGGCCTGCTCTCCGCGCTTGTCGATGGCCGCGTAGGCCTCGGTCGCAGCCAACGCGGCGTCGCGGGCCTGCCCGTAGGCCCCGCGCCCGAGGTGGAGCTCCGCGCGGTTGGCCAGGACCAGGGCCCGCTGCGAGGACATCTTGGCGACGCCCTCGGCCTCGTCCAGCCACAGGCTCGAGGCCTCGGTGTCCCGCTCGCACTCGACCAGGGAAAGGCCCAGGTAGGGCGGAAACAGCCTGGGGTCGTCGTCGCCGTAGAGCTTCCGCTCGAGCTCGATGACCCGGAGGTAGAGCCCCCGCGCCTCGCCGCGCCGGCCCAGGTGGCGCGTCGCCGTGGCGTAGTTGCCCAGGGTCCCCAGGCCCAGGTTCTCCCCGCCGGGGATCTTGGAGTAGCGCTCCCACGACTGCCTCCAGACCTCGGCCGCGGTCTCCTTGTCGCCGCTGAGGAAGGCCATGAGCGCCCGGCCGTTCTTCCACGTGCCCGACTCGTGGGGGTTCGCCGCCCCGCAGCGCGCGTCCAGGATCTCGCCTTGGCGCAGCACCCACTCGGCCTCGTCGAAGCGGCGCTGCTTGGCCATGAGGAACACGAGCCGGCCCAGGGCGAAGAGCGCGAGGGGCTCGTGGCCGCCGAGGGCCGCCGCCTCGTAGGCCCGGATCAGCCCGCGCTCGTAGCCCTCCTCGTCCCCCTGGACCTCGCGATAGCGCGCCTCGACGAGGGCGTAAGCCCCCGTCAAGGGCGGGTGGTCGAGGAGCTCGACCTCGGCCCGCAGGCCCGCGAGCTCGGCCGGGCTGACCTTGCCCTGGAGCACCGCGAGCTGAGCCACGCGAGCGCGCAGCTCGATGAAGCGCGCGCGCAGCTCGGGGTCCTCGGGGAGCAGCGGGAGGAAGCTCGAGTCCGTGCACGGCCCGAGGGTCAGGGTCTCGTGGGCCAGGCTGACGCCGCCGTCGGTGGAGCCCTCCTCCCCGGACGAGAGCACCCCCAAGATCGCGTCGAGCTCCGCGCTGCGCAGCTCGAGGCACGCGCTGATGCGCCGGTCCGTCTCGCTCATCGGGGCCTCGGCCGCGCGCGCGCACAGGCCCTCGTACTCCTCGGCCCACACGGCCACGCGGGCGTCGACGAAGCGGCTCACCGCCTCGGCCTCGGGCCGCGCCGAGGGCCCGCCGAGGGCCTCGAAGGCCCCGAGCAGCGCCTGCGCCCGAGCCGGTTCCAGCTCTCGGCGAGGTGCGAACGCGCGGCCTCGCACGCGCCGAGGTCGGGCGCGTTCGGGGTCCGCTCGGCCCGCTCCGCCGTCCACCACGAGCTCGCCCCGGCGACCACCGCCAGCGAGGCCCCGAGCGCGACCGCCGTCCACCGACGACGCGGCCGCCGGGGGCCCTCGTCGAGCTCGCGCAGCAGCGCCTCCATGTTGGGGAAGCGATCCTCGGGCTCCAGGGCCAAGCCCCGACGCAGCGCGCGGTCGAGCCAGCGCGGGACCCTCTCCAGCGGACGCCCCGGCGAGAGGCTGCGCCGCGCCGCGGCCGAGCGCAGCTCCTCGAGGGAGCCATGGCGCCACGGACGATCGCCGTGTACGGCCTCCCACAGGCACAGGCAAAAGGCGAACTGATCGCTCGCCGCCGTCGCGGGCTCGCCCAGGAGCTGCTCTGGGGCCATGTACGCGGGCGTCCCGAGCACGGCCCCCATCCGCGTCAGCCGGGCGTGGTCCCGGGAGTGGTCCAGACCCGAGCTCGAGCCCTCCTCGTCGACCCCGCCGCCGAGGGTCGAGCCCGCGGACTCGGGCAGGTCACCGACGGCCGCCAGGCCAAAGTCGGCGACCTTGACCGCGCCGGTGCCGTGGTCAATGAGCAAGTTCGCGGGCTTGAAGTCCCGGTGGATCAGCCCCGCGCGATGGGCCGCGGCCAGGCCCTCGCCCGCGCCCTGGTACATGGACACGACGGCGCGCCATCCCCCGGGCCGCCGACGGCCGCGGCGCTCGACCATCCACTCGTCCATGGTCTGCCCCGCGACGAACTCGAGCACGATGTAGACCGGCGCCCGGCAGGGGTCCTCGTCCTCGATGAGGCCGACCTCGTAGACCGCGACCACGTTGGGGTGGACCAGACGCGCGAGCGCCCGCGCTTCGCGAATCATGCGCGACTGGGCCCGGGTCCCGCGCTTGTGGGGCAAGAGCAGCTTGATCGCCACGGGCCGACCGAGCTTGCGATCGACGGCCCGCCACACCGCGCCCATGACACCGGCCCCGAGGCGCTCGAGCACCTCAAAGTCGCCGATGCCCTCGAGCAGCTCTCGCTCGCGCTTTCGCGCCTGCTGCCTCCCCACCTTCGCGCCCACGACCCATCGTAGCAGCCCCTAGCAATGCAATGGCTACACTCCAAGCCGAACGCGCTCCATCGCGAGCTCGCGCGCGCAGACCCGAGCGGGCTCGCCCCCACGCCTCACCGGGCTTCGAGTGTCAACAATCAATGCAGGCGCGAATCATGACACACGACCTCTCGGCAACACCAGGGTCGAGTCGCCCCCGGTGATGTCGCCCTGGCGGAGAGGTCACGGCCCGTGGGCGGCGTCGTCGGGCTCGGTCACCGTCGGCGCCAGGAACAGCACGGCCGCCATGGCCAGGTAGCCCAGGGCCCAGCCGAGGCGCTCGGGGTGGCGCCAGGGCGCGAACACGTCGAGCACGGTGTCGCCGATGGTCCAGCGGTAGCCGTGCATCAGCCCCGTGCTCGCCAGCGCCGCCGCGGCGACCAGCCACAGCCCGGCGACGGTGAACTTGCGCTCGATGATCAGCACCGTGACCGTGGCCAGGATCATCGCCGTGAAGATGAAGCCCTGCTCGAGGGCGAAGGCGCCGTCGATCCACGTGTCCGCCGGGAAGGCTTCGATCAGGGCCTCGTTGAAGGGCTGGTCCGGGTTGCCCATGCCCGCGGCTCGCAGCCCGCTCTTGGCCATCATCGCGCCCCAGGCCGCGACCCCCGGGAGCAGGCCGATGACCACGGCGGGGGCGTGCTCTTTGGGCGTGGCCTGGAAGGCCTGGGCGGTGATCACCAGCCCGATCCACAGCACGATCGCCATGCCGGCGTCCACGGGCACGGCCCAGGTGATCCACGCCAGGGTCCCCGACAGGCACACCAGGGTCACGAACACGGCGTTGGCCACGGAGTAGCCGGCGCGGGCGCCCATGGCCTTCCAGCCCGGGTGGCCGATGTAGATCGTGGTCGGGAAGCACGAGCCGAACAGCGCGGCGACGATGCTGCCCGCGCCGTTGACCGCCAGCGAGGGCACGACCTCGTAGCGGTCGCCGGCGGCCTCGGCCGACTCGATGTTCTGCAGGGAGCCGACGACGTTGAACAGCCCCATGGGGATGATGACGGCGAAGTAGGCCGCGAGCATCCCGGGCCGAGACAGGGCCGCGAACACGTCGCCGATCACCGGGACGGGCAGCATCAGGCCCACGCTGCCCGTGGGCGCCTCGCCGTCCGGGGCCAGGCCGATGGCCCACGCCAGCGCCGTGCCCACGGCCACGGCCACGAAGCCCCCGGGCAGGCCGCCCTTGAACTTGACCCGGCCAAAGTAGGTCAGCAAGACGATCGCCAGGGTCGCCAGGCCGACGATGGGGTGGGCGAAGGTGCGGAACAAAAAGCCGAGCGAGATGAAGCCCAGGGCGATGCCGGCGAGGGTCGAGAGCAGGGCCGCGCGCGGGGTGATGCGCCGGAGCTTGTCCGCCACGAAGGCGCCGCCGAGCTCGATGAGGCCCGAGCCCAGGCACGCGAGCAGGCCGGCTTGCCAGGCGACCCGCGAGGGATCGTCGACGCCGGCCGCCTCCGCCGCCATCTTCGCCGGGAGCATGACCAGGAACACGTGGGCGAACAGCGAGACCGTGTTGATGCCGTAGGGCAGCGCGCACACGTCGTCCCGGCCCTCGGCCTCGGCGAGCTTGAGGGCCTGGCGCGAGTAAAAGAGGTTGCCGACCACCAAGGAGATGGCCGCGCCGGGCAGGATGGTCCCGCGCACGAGCTCGTCGCTGAAGCCGAGCACGTAGGGTGAGCGGCACAGGGCGTCGATGAGCAGGAGCTGGACCAGGTTGTCGAGGGCCAGGCCAAAGAAGCCGTCGACGTCTCCGCGGACAAAGGGGCGCACGCCCCCAAATAGCATGTTTGGGGGCGCAGGCGGGGCTATCCAGGTCCAGACGATCGCAGTACAACCACGGCGTGCAGCCCCTGCCCCCTCCGGTCCTCCACTCCCTGAGCGCCGACGACGGCTGGCTGCTGCGCGTGTGGGACTACCGCCCGGCCTTCTCCGCGCCGCGGGCCGCTCGGGCGGTGGTCGTCCTCGGCCACGCGATGATGGTCGACAGCTGGACCCTGCGCCGCGACGATCGCCCGACCCTCGCGGCCGTGCTCGTCGCCGCGGGCTTTCGCGTGCTCGTCCCGGATCTGCGCGGCCACGGCGAGAGCGGGCCGGTGGCGAGCGACGGCGGGGACTGGACCTACGACGACCTCATCGCCGACGTGCGCCACTACGTCGACCTGGCCGCCTCCGTCGAGCCCGAGCTGCCCGTGCTGCTCGTCGGCCACAGCTTGTTCGGCCAGGTCTCCCTGGCCTGGCAAGGCACGCGCAACGATCCGCGGGTCCACGCCATCGCGGCCCTGGCCTGCGACATGTGGAACCGCCGCTTCGAGCCCTCGTGGTGGCGGCGCCTGCTCAAGCGCCTGCTCTACTGGATCCCCATGATGATCATCGAGCTCGTCGGCTACCTGCCGATCCGCTGGGCTCGCTTTGGCTCCGCCGACGAGCCGCGCAGCTACTGGCGCCAGGCCTGGTCGTGGCTGCGCAGCAACCGATGGTGCTCCGTCGACGGCAAGACGGACTACTGGGCCGCCCTCGAAGCCCTCGACGTCCCCGTGCTGCACCTCGTGTCCGAGGGCGATTGGATCATGGGCCGGCCGCAGTCGGCGAGCCGCTGGACCGCCCCCGTGGCCACCCGCGAGCTGGTCGTGCTCGGGCGCGACGACGCCCCCGGCGAGCTCGCCAAGCTGCGGCCCAGCCACATGGCGCTGGTCACCGATCCCGCCAACAAGCTCGCGTGGCATTGGGTCGCCGGCTGGCTCGGCCGCGCCGCCGAGCCAGCCGAGGCCGCCGCGCCCTCGAGCGCGGACGACGAGCCCGAGCGCGGTCGGGCTACGGGCTGGGACCACGACGAGGACTAGCGAGCGACGAGTCTGGGACCGGCTCACAACTCGTTGAGCCTTCTCACTCATCTACGGGGATCAATCTTCTTAGACGTCGTCTAACTCCTCCTGTGAACCGGGGCCGCCCAAGCCGAGCCCCCTTCGAGGAGAAGTCATGGCCACCCCACCCCGTCGCGTCTCGCCCACGTTTTGGAGCTCACCCGGTCTCGCCCTCGCCCTGTCGTGCCTCGGCCTGTTGGCCTGCGGGGACGAGCCGAGCGAAGCATTCGAGAGCGACGAGGCGAGCGCGAGCGCAGCCGTAGAGCCCGGCCAGCTCGGCGAGTTCACCCCGCAGATCGCGGCAGGCGGAGCCAAGACCTGCGCGGTCCTCGGAGACCAGCACCTGCGCTGCTGGGGCCGCAACGACCACGGCCGCCTCGGCTTCGCCCTCCCCGAGGCCTACTACGGCGACGACGAGCCCGCCAACGCGGTCCCGCTCATCGACCTGGGCCAGCCGATCACCGCGGTCTCGCCCCAGACCTCCACCGCCTGCGTGCTCGCCAACATGTAGGAGCGAAGCCATGAACCAGCGCAAGCTCATGCTCACCAGCGTCGTCGGCCTCGGCCTCGCCCTCACCGTCACCTTCACCCTCGGGGCCCGCGCGGACGCCGAGCCCGCCGCGGACGGCCGAGCCCTCGCAGCGGATGAAGAGGGGCCCCAGCCCCGCCCCCGGGCCTTCATCCCGGGGCGGAGCGTCGACGAGGCGAACTCGACTCGACCCGAGTCGGCCACGGCCGAGCCCGAGCGCCGCGACGAGGGCGCTCAGCCCTCGGAGCCCGAGGACGACTACGACGCCCTCGACGACGAGGAGCGGCTGTCCGAGGCGATGGTCCGCTTCGAGGAGGCGCTGGCCATGAACCCGCCTGCGCTCGAGCAAGCGACGGACGCCCTGTCGCTCATGCGCGCCGAGCTCTGCCCCGAGCGCCTCGCGGAGTACGAAGCGCTCGAGCGTCGCCTCGACGCCGCGAGCTAGGCCCGGCCCAGACCGGCCCGGACCGGACCGGCCCTGACATGGAGG
>NZ_ABCS01000036.1 GCF_000170895.1 Plesiocystis pacifica SIR-1
CCATCCGTTATCCACGCGCAGCTTGACGTAAAAGCGCGTGTACTCGCCGACGACGCTCTCGACCTCGAGCTCGCCGCGGTGCTCGGTGATGATGCCGTGGCTGACCGACAGGCCCAGGCCCGTGCCCTCGTCGCGCCCCTTGGTCGTGAAGAAGGGATCGAAGATGCGCTCGAGCACCGGCGCCGGGATGCCGCTGCCGTGGTCCTCGACCTCGGTGATCACCCAGGGCTCGCCCTCGATCTCGGCCACGCGCGCGCGCACCTGAATGACCTTGTTCTCGTCGTACTGGGGGTAGCGCTCGTTGAGCGCGTGCAGGGCGTTGCCGAACAGGTTCATGAACACCTGCTGGACCTGCTGGCTGCGGCACTTGATCTTGGGCAGGTCCGCGGGCACGTCGACCTCGAGGCTGACCTGCTGCCGACGCATCACGGCGCTCATCAGGGTCAGCGTGGACTCGACGATGTCGATCATCCGCGCGGGGCTGTGGTGCTCTTTCTCCTGGCGCGCGAAGGCCAGCAGGTTGCGGACGATGTTGGCCACCCGCTCGGTCTCGGCCACGATCTCCCCGGCGAAGTCGGCGATGTCGCTGTCGGGGTCCGAGCGGATCTGCATCAGATCCGCGTAGTTCATGATGCTCTGGATCGGGTTGTTGATCTCGTGCGCGACCCCGCTGGCCAGGGTCCCGATCGACTCGAGCTTTTGCTGCTGGCGCAGCTGGGCCTCGAGGTTCGAGCGCTCGTGCTCGGCCGCCTTGCGATCGGTGATGTCGGTGCCGATCAGCAGGTAGCCGAGCTCCTCGCCCTCGCCAAAGGACACGACCCGGTTCGACCACCAGGTCTGGAAGGGTCGACGACCGGCGAGCTCCTCCTCTGGCGGGCCGCCCACGGCCTGCTCGAAGCTCGAGGACTCGCCCGAGGACTTCGACTTGGTCATGGCCATGGCCAGCTCGCGGGCGCCGGCCTCCCCGAGCACCTCGAACATCGAGCGCCCGACCAGGGCCTCGACGGACTCGCCCTCGATGCCGCGGTTGGTGACCACGATGTTGGCCTCGCGGTCGAGCTCGGTGATCAGGTCGGGGACGTTCTCCCACAAAAAGCGCCACCGCGACTCGGAGTGGCGCAGGGCCTGCTCGGCGTCGCGGCGCTCGGTCACGTCGGTGAGGATCATGGTGATCGCGGCGACCTCTCGGCCGCGGATCACCGGCGCGGCCTGGACCTCGTACCAGCGCTCGCGGTTGTCCTCCCCGGCCGCGCGGACGGCCTCGACCTCGGCGTGGGTGTCGGGGTCGAGCTCGTCGGCGAGATCTTCGTCGAGGTCGTCCTCGAACCAGGCCCCCACGCTGGGGTCGGGGGTCTCCCCGCGGATGGTGAATTCGCGCGCCTCCTGGGTCGCCACGATCCCGGCGATCGCCTCGCGGATCGCCTCGCGCCCGGCCGCGTCGGTGAGCTCGAAGACGGCGCTGCCGATGAGCTCCCAGGGCTCGCGCAGATCGCCGGGCATGCGCCGGTTGACGAACAGGATCGTGCCCTCGAGATCCATCGTCACGATCACGTTGGGCGCGTGCTCGACCAGAGACAAAAAGCGCGCCTCGACGTGGCCGAGGGCGTCCTCGGTCCGCTTGCGCTCCGTGACCAGCTCGCCGCTCGCGTAGACCCGCCGACCGACGCCCTCGCCGACGCCCTCGAGGCGCTGGCGCACCCACATGATCGATCCGTCCCGGGAGTGAATGCGAAACTCGTGGACGGCCTGATCTCGGCCGCCCAGGCCCCGTCCGCGCAACACCGCGTCGATGGTCTGGTTGACCGGCTGGAGGTCTTCGGTGTGGATGATGCTGGCCGCGGCGAGGCGGCGGATGTGCTCGGCGTCGTAGCCCGTGGTGCGGGTGAAGCTGCGGGTCGTCCACGCGCGCTGCTCGACCACGGGGCGCGGCGCTTGGGCCTCCCCCTCGGCCTCGGTCTCCTCTGGGGGCGGGATGCTCACGACCTCCGCGAACCACCAGTACCCGGAGGTCAGCTGCGAGAACACGTCGAGGTCTTCGCGGGCACGCTCGAGCTCGGCGCGTGAGCGCGCGAGCTCCGTCTTCAGCGCAGCGATGCGCTCGCGGGCGGCATCGCCCCCGCGTCGTCCCCCGGCCCCATCGCCAGTCTCGGCACCCGTGGGCCGAGGGTCGTCATCACGATTCTCCATCGTGTCGGCGTTGCCCAGGCATGATATACCGGCTCTAGCCAGGCAAGAAAGCTGGCGACGCTGCACCCCGCGGCGGTCAATGCGAAATCATGGCACGGATCCTCGTCGTAGACGACGAACGCAGCTTGCGTCGCACCTTTGCCCTGTTCCTGCGCGACGATGGGCACCAGGTCGACACGGCCGAAGACGTCGATCAAGCCCTCGCTACCCTCGAAACGGACACCTTCGACGTCGTCGTCTCGGACATCATCCTGCCCCGGCGCAGCGGCGTGTCCCTGCTCGAGGCCGTGTCCGAGCGCTGGCCCGAGATCAAGGTGATCCTCGTGACCGGCGAGCCCACCGTCGAGACCGCAGCGAGCGCGGTGCGGTCTGGCGCCTACGACTACATCTCCAAGCCGGTCTCGAGCACCAAGCTGCGCAAGGTCGTCGCCTCGGCCGCGCGCGTCAAATCGCTCCTCGATGACAACCGGCGGCTGCAGGCCGAAAACGAGCGCCAGCGCGAGGAGCTCGCGCGCCTCGTCGAGGTGCGCACGGCGGAGGTCCGCGACACCAAAAAGGACCTCGCGGAGAGCGAAGCCCGCATCAGCCGGATCGCCTCGAACATCCCGGGCGTGATGATCCAGTTCGAGCGCGCCCCGGGCAGCGACTTCCAGTTCACCTTCATGGCCGAGAGCGCCCGCGAGACCTTCGGCCTCGAGCCCGACGAGGTCATCGCGGACATCCGCAGCTTCATCGATCGCGTCCACCACGAGCACCGCGACGACCTGCGCCGCTCCCTCGAGCAGTCCGCCGAGACCCTGAGCCTGTGGAGCTGGGAGGGCCGCTTCGTGCTCCCCGACGGCGACGTGCGCTGGTTCCAGGCCCAGTCCCGACCGATCAAGTCGGACAGCGGCACCATCGTGTGGGACGGCGTGATGCTCGACATGAGCGAGCGCAAGGACCTCCAGGCCCGGCTGATGCTCTCGGACCGCATGGCCTCGATCGGCACCCTGGCCGCGGGCGTGGCCCACGAGATCAACAACCCGCTGACCTACATCCTCGCCAACTTGCACATGCTGACCAAGCGGGCCGAGAAGGCCAGCGGCCCCGACGCGACGGACAAGGCCAAGGTCAAGCTGTGCGGCGAGGAGACCATCGAGCTGCTCAACGAGACCGCCGACGGGGCCCGGCGCGTGCGAGACATCGCCCGCGACCTCAAGACCTTCTCGCGCAGCTCCGACGAGACCCAGCCCGTCGACGTCCGCCAGGTCCTCGACTCCTCGGTGCGCATGGCGATCAACGAGATCCGCCACCGGGCCAAGCTCGAGCGCAGCTACATGGACGTCCCGCTGACCATGGCGAACTCCTCGCGCCTGGGCCAGGTCTTCCTCAACCTCATCGTCAACGCCGCCCAGGCCATCCCCGAGGGCAACGCCGACGAGAACCTCATCCACCTCGTGACCACCACCGGCGACGACGGCTGGGCCGAGGTCGTCGTCACCGACACGGGCACGGGCATCCCCCAGGAGCTGATCAAGCGGATCTTCGAGCCCTTCGTGACCATGAAGCCCGTCGGCATCGGCACGGGCCTGGGCCTCTACATCTGCCGCGACATCATCTACGGCATCGGCGGCGTCATCGAGGTCGACTCGGTGGTCAACCAGGGCACCAGCTTCAAGATCCGCCTGCCGCCCGCCCCCGAGGGCTCGGTCCTGCCGGGGCGCAAGCGCAGCAAGCAAGAGAAGAAGGAAAAGCCCATCGACCCGGCGCAGGTGCTCGTCATCGACGACGAGGTCAACATCGGCAAGGCGCTCGAGCGGGCCTTCCCCGAGCACAAGCTGACCGTGGTCACCAGCGGCCGAGACGGCATCAACCGCCTCGACGAGGGCAACCAATACGAGCTGATCTTCTGCGACATCATGATGCCCGAGCTGACCGGGCGCGACGTCTACGAGCACCTCGCCGAGCACCACCCCAAGATGATCGAGCGGATCATCTTCATGACCGGCGGGGCCTTCACCGAGCGGGCCAGCGACTTCATCGAGACCGTGACCGCGCGGATGATCTTCAAGCCCTTCGACCTCGCCGTGGTCCGCACGGTGATGCGCGAGGAGCTGGAGAAGCACCGCGCGAGGGACAAAGCGGGTCAGAGCTGAGCCCGCCGCGCCGCGGCGGCTGCCCTCAGTGACCCGACTCCCACATCGGAAGGGCTGAACACGCGCGAGAGAGCCCCCAGAGGCCTCTCGCGCGTCGTTTTAAGGGTGCGATATCGAGCCACGGAGTCCCTTCAACTCGTGGTCGCTCCGCTCTTACAATCGCAGGACTCGTGCTCACCCTTCCTGGCTACGAGGCCGGCTCCGTCATCCACGCGGGGCCGCGCTCGTCGATCCTTCACGCTCGGCGCTCGTCGGACGGAGCCCTCGTCGTACTCAAGACGGTCGCGGCGAACCGGGCGGGGCCCGAGGCCATCGCACGCTTGCGGCGCGAGTGGGAGCTCGGTCGGGAAATCGTGCACCCCAACGTGATCCGCACCCTCGGCTTCGAGACCCACGAGGGCGTCGCGGCGATCGTGATGGAGCACTTCCCTGGCAGCCCCCTGGCCACCCTGGTCACCCCCGGGGGCATGGAGCTCGAGGCCTTCCTCGACGTCGCCGTTCCCCTCGCCGAGGGCCTGGCGGCGATCCATGACGCGGGGGTCGTGCACAAGAACGTCGAGCCGCGCAACGTGCTGGTCAGCCCCGACGGGCGCCTGGGCTACATCGACTTCGACGTCGCGGTTCGGGCCAAACGAGACGAGGCGCTGACCGTCGCGTCCGACCGCCTCGAGGGCTCGCTGGCCTACGTCTCGCCCGAGCAGACCGGGCGCATGAGCCGGACCCTCGACCACCGCGCGGACCTCTACTCCCTCGGCGCGACGCTCTACGAGCTGCTTTGCGGCCGCCTGCCGTTCACGGCCACGGACCCCCTCGAGCTCGTCCACTGCCACCTCGCCAAGCTGCCCGAGCCGCCCCGCGCCCGCCGGCCGCGGCTGCCCGCGGTGATCTCGGACATCATCATGCGCCTGCTCGCCAAGGCGCCCGAGGAGCGCTACCAGAGCGCGGCCAGCCTCGCCCACGACCTGCGCGCGTGCCGAGAGGTCCTCGCCAGCCGCGGCGCCCTCGGCGATGACTTTCACCTCGACAGCTGGCACCGGGCTCCGGCCTTCCGCGTGCCCGCGCAGCTGTTCGGCCGCGCCCGCGCCCTCGAGACCCTCGAGCGCGCCTGGGAGCAGGCGACCCGCGGCGAGCCCTCGCTGGTCCTGGTCACCGGCAGCTCCGGGGTCGGCAAGTCGGCCGTGGTCGCCGAGCTCGAGCGGCGCCTGAGCGACCAGCCCGGGCTGTTCATCCGCGGCAAGTTCGTGCAGTCCGGCACCCGCGGGGCCTACCAGGGCTTCACCGACGCCTTCCGCAGCCTGGCCGGCACGGTGCTCGGCGCGAACCTCGAGGTGTTCGCCGAGTGGCGCGAGCACCTGGGCGCTGCGCTGGCGCTCAACGGGCGCATCCTCGTCGACCTCATCCCCGAGATGGAGCCGATCGTCGGCAAGCTCGAGGCCGTGCCCGCGCTCGGGCCCGAGGAGTCCCAGCACCGCTTCGACCGGGTGTTCAGCCGCTTCGTCCGGGCCTGCGCCCGGGCCGGCCACCCCCTCGCGCTCTTCCTCGACGATCTGCAGTGGGCCGACCCCGGCAGCCTGGCCCTGCTCGAGCGCCTCGCCGCCGACGCCGACCAGAGCCACCTGCTGCTCATCGCCTCGGTCCGCGACGACGAGGTCCCCGACGACCACCCGACCCGCGCGACCTTGCAGGCGGTCCGCGAGCACGCCCTGCGCCTGGTCGAGCTGCCCCTGCGCGAGCTCGACATCGACGAGGTCGAGGCGCTGATCCGGGCCTGCGTCCGCCTGCCCCTCGCCCGCAGCCGGCCCCTCGCCGAGCTCGTGCTCGAGCGGACCAACGGCAACCCGCTGTTCGTCAGAACCTTCCTGCAGTCAGCCTGGGACGAGGAGCTGCTGGCCCCGGACACGGCGGTCACGGCCGCCGAGGGTGAAGCGCCCCAAGGCGAGGCGCCCGGGCGGCCGGCGTGGCGCTGGGACGAGACCGCCCTGCGCCAGATGCAGGCCAGCGACTCCGTCGTCGAGCTGCTCGCCCGGCGCATCGAGCAGCTGCCCCAATCCACCCAGACCAGCCTGCGCACCGCCGCTTGCCTGGGCAGCTCCTTCGACCACGAGACCGTCGCGGCCATCGCCGAGCTGCCCGCCGACGACATCCACGCCGACCTCCACGAGGCCGCGAGCGCCGGCATGCTCATGCTCCGCGCGGACGGGCGCTGGGACTTCGTCCACGACCGCGTGCGCGAGGCGGCCCAGCGCCGCCTGCCCGCGGCCGAGCGGGCCGCCCTGCGCCTGCGCATCGGTCGAATGCTGCTCGCCAGCACCCCCGCCGATCGCCTCAGCGAGCGCATCTTCACCATCGTCGATCACCTCACCACGGGGCAGACCGGCATCGACGATCCCGCCGAGCTCACCGAGCTCGCGCGCCTGGCCAGCATCGCCGGGGAGCGGGCCCTGAGCGCGATGGTCTACGCGAGCGCGGCTCGATACCTGCGCGCGGGCCTCGACAGCCTGGCCCGCCTGGACGCCCCTTCCGCGCCGTCCGAGCCCGAGCTGCAGGCGGCGTGGCGCGACCACTACGCGCTGACCATGGACCTGCACCGGCGCCTCGCTCGGGCCGAGCTCCTGGCCGGCGAGCACGCCCGCTCGCGCCAGCGCCTCAACGCGGCCCTGGCCCACGCCCGCGGCCCGGTCGACCGCGCCGAGCTCCTCGACGCCCGGGTCTACGCCCTGACCATGACGGCCCGCTACGGCGAGGCCCTGGCCACCGGGCGCGAGGCCCTCGCGCTCCTCGACATCGCCCTGCCCGACGACGACTCGACCATCGACCAGGCCCTCGGGGCCGCGCTGACCGAGTACCGGCGCAAGCTCGGCAAGCGCGACATCGCCTCGCTCATCGAGCTGCCCGAGATGGACCGCCGGGACACCCGCGCCGCGGCCCGGCTGCTCTCGTCGATGATGAGCGCGGCCTCCTCGGCCCACTACACCCTGTTCCCGCTGCTGACCATCAAGCTGATCAACCTGACCCTGACCCACGGCACCGTGGCCGAGTCGGGCTACGGCTACGCCCACTACGGGGCCTTCGTCGGGGCCGTGCTCGGCAACCACGACCGCGCCCACGCCTGGGGCGAGCTCGCCCTCGCCCTCGCCCGCCGCTACAAGGACCTGGCCCAGGAGTGCCACGCCTGTGCCGTCGTCGCCGGGCGCCTGCTGCCCTGGCGCGCGCCCCTGGCCGCGGGCGAGGCCCTCAACGACCGCGGCCTGCGGGTCGGCCTCGAGTCGGGGCAGCTGCAGCTGGTCGGCACCATCCACTACCAGCGCCTGCTCTTGCGCCTGTTCGGGGGCGAGCCGCTGCACCACCTCGAGGCCCAGCTCGAGCGCCTGCGCGCCGAGCTCTCACAGCAGCTGCCCGGGCGCACCCACGGCTACGCGACCAACGTGGTCCGCGGCGTCCGCCTGGCCCTGCGCGGGCTGACCGGCGAGAGCCTGCACGACGGCGAGGCCGCGGCCCAGAGCGCCGCCTTCGCGGCCAGCTGCGCGGCGGATCAGAGCTACCTCGCGCTGAGCATGCACCACATCTACCGGGCGATCGTCGCCAACACCCTCGGCGATCACCAGGCCGCCGTCGAGGCCGTCAGCGCGAGCAAGCGCGAGCTGCCCTACGCCCTCGGCCACGTCGCGACCGCCGACCGCAACTTCCACCACTCCCTGGCCCTCGCCGCCGGCCTGGCCGAGCTGCCCGAGGACCGCCAGCACGTCACCCTCGCGACCATCGAGCACAACCAGCGCCAGATGGAGCAGTGGGCCAACAGCTGCCCGGAGAACTTCGCCCACAAGCACTGCCTGGTCTCGGCCGAGCTCGCGCGCTGCGACGGCGACGTGATCGCGGCCCTCGACCTCTACGAGCAGGCCATCACCGCCGCCGAGGAGCAGGGCTTCATCCACGACCAGGCCCTCGCCCACGAGCTCGCCGGGCGGATGTGGATGCGCCGCCACAACCCGCGCCTGGCCGAGCCCTACCTGCGCGCCGCCTTCTCCCTCTACGCGCGCTGGGGCGCCCGCCGCAAGGTCGCGCTGCTGTCCGCGGAGTTCCCCGCCTTCGACCCCGCCGAGGCCAGCGCGAGCGCGGCCAGCCGCAGCTGGGGGCCGCCCAGCGGCGGGAGCTCGCAGGCCCTCGATCTCGCCACGGTCACCCAGGCCTCCCAGGCCATCTCGAGCGAGATCAACCGCGACGAGCTGCTCGCCCGGCTGATGCGGATCATCCTGCTCAACGCCGGCGCCAACCGGGCCGTGCTCCTGCTCCACGACGGCGAGCCCGACGCGCTGCGCCCCGACGCGGTCCGGGTCGCAGCCGAGGCGTCCACCGACCACGAGACCCCGCACCTGCGCCCGCCCGGCCCCCCCGACCCGAGCAAGCTCGCCCTCCAGGTCGTCCGCCACGTGCTCGACACCGGCGCCAACGTGGTGCTCGAGGACGCCGCGCGCGAGGGCCCCTTCGTCGACGACCCCCACGTCCGCGCCCGCGCGCTCAAGTCGCTGCTGTGCATCCCGGTGCGTCGCCAAGATCGGCTGCTCGGCGCGCTCTACCTCGAGAACGAGCACGCCGCCGGGGCCTTCACCGAGGCGCGCATCGTGGTCCTCCAGACCCTGCTCTCGCAGGCCGCCATCTCCCTCGAGAACGCCCGCTACTACGACGAGATGCGCGTCCACGCCGAGGAGCTCGCCGCGTCCAAGGCCCAGCTCGAGCGCGAGATCCTCGAGCGCGAGCGGGCCGAGACCCAGCGCCGCGAGCTCGAGGCCCAGCTGCGCCAGTCCCAGAAGATGGAGGCCATCGGGCAGCTCGCCGGCGGGGTCGCCCACGACTTCAACAACCTGCTGACCTCGATCATCGGCTCGGCCGATCTGCTGTCGAGCCGCTGGCGTCGCCGCGCCAGGGAGCTGTCCAGCCGCGAGCCCGAGACCCGCGAACACCTCGAGCGCAGCCGCGAAGAGCTCGACGTGATCCGCGACGCCGCGGAGCGGGGCTCCGCCCTGACCCGGCAGCTGCTGGCCTTCTCCCGCCGCCAGGTGCTCCAGCCCGAGCGCAGCGACCTCAACCGCCTCGTCGACGGCAGCAGCAAGCTGCTCGAGCGCCTGCTCGGCCCGGACCACCCCCTGCAGGTCGCCCTCGCCCCCGAGCTCGACGCCATCCTCGTCGACCCCCAGCAGATCGAGCAGGTCATCCTCAACCTGGTCATCAACGCCCGCGACGCCAGCCCCGCCGGCGAACCCATCGCCGTGCGCACGCGGACCGAGGCCCTGACCGAGGCCCTCGCGTGCCAGCCCAAGCCCATCCCGCCGGGGGGCTACGTGGTCCTCGAGATCACCGACACCGGCGAGGGCATGGACGCCGACACCCTCGCCCACATCTTCGAGCCCTTCTTCACGACCAAGGGCGTCGGCGAGGGCACGGGCCTGGGCCTGTCCACGGTGCTCGGCATCGTCGAGCAGTCCAAGGCCTACCTCCAGGTCGAGAGCGCCGTCGGCATGGGCACGATGTTCGAGGTGTGGTTCCCCAGCGCGGGCCCCCTCGAGCGCCCCGCGAGCGAGGAGCAGGCCGCCGAGGCCGAGCTCGGCGAGGTCACGCCCGCCGCCGAGACCACCGAGACCATCCTCGTGGTCGAGGACGAGGCCCCCGTGCGTCGCACGGTGCAACAAATCCTGCAGCTCTACGGCTTCGAGGTCCTGTGCACCGAGGACGGCCTGGCCTGCCTCGAGCTGTGCGCCGAGTATGACGGGACCATCGACCTGGTGCTGACGGACTTCGTCATGCCCCGGCTCGGCGGCCTCGACCTCGCCAAGCAGCTGCGCGAGATCAGGCCCGACGCCAAGGTCCTGTTCATGAGCGGCTATACCGACGGTGAGCTCGATGAGAGCAAGATTCGCGAGCTGGGTGGGATCGAGCTGATCCAAAAGCCCTTCCGCGCGAAGAAGCTGATCGAGCGCGTCCGCGCCATGCTGTGACGCCCCACCTCCGCGGGCAGAGCCCTGGCGCGGTTGACACACGCACAGTCAGCCTTCACCATTGAGGAGCGTCAACGCTGGTGCTTCCCTCCTTGGGTCGGGGAAGAACCGACGAACCGCCGTGCCTTGCATTCGAGGCGCGGCGCCGCGGCGCAATTGAACACACCGGTAATTGGCCATGAAACGCAAATTTGAGCATCTAATCGCAATTTCTGTCCTCCTGGCTGCCACGGCATGTGGCGACTCGGGAGACGGTGAGACGGACGAAGCCGCGGATACGGAGACCGAAGAGTCGACCGAGGAATCGACGGACACCACGACCGAAACGACGACCGAGGAGTCGACGGAAGAGACCACCGAGACCACCGAAGAATCGACGGAGGAGACCGACACCACCGAGGAGACCACCGAGGAGGAGACCGACACCACCGAAGAGGAGACCACCGAGGAGGAGACCGACACCACCGAAGAGGAGACCACCGAGGAGGGCCCGGAGTGCATGGGCAACGACGGCCTGACCATGGAGACGGCCGGCGCCTCCTGCCTCGAGATCCTCGAGAACGGCTGCTCCACCGGCGACGGCACCTACTGGGTCAACCCCAACGACGTGCCCTTCGAGACCAACTGCGACATGACCACCGACGGCGGCGGGTGGACGCAGATCCAGCTCGGCAGCACCTGCAACGGCGACCTCGACTCGACCCTGACCGCGGTCGAGCCCGCCGTCGAGGAGGGCGTCGACGCCAGCTGCCGCCCCTTCACCTCCGACGGCGACGGCGACCACACCTACTACTGGGACATCACCTTCCTGCCGACCTTCGAGGCCTTCTACCTGTCCGACTACAGCATGCGGGCCAACGGCAACGACGCCAGCGGCATCGTCGGGGCGGTGTTCACCCAGACCAGCTGGGACGACGCCAACGGCAACTCGGTCCAGGGCGACGTGTCCTTCGGCTCGGGCGACGAGCCCGGCCCGACGACGAGCTTCGCCGTCGAGAACCCCAACGTGAACTGCACCAGCTGCGTCACGGACTTCGCCGCCAACGATACGCCCTTCACCCTCGCCGGGCCGACCTCGCTGTTCCGCATCGGCTGGGGCGAGGCCGGCAGCGAGGACGAGGGCTGGTTCCCGTGGTGGTCCGGCTCGGTCTACCTGCGCTGAACCATCCCACACACCAAAGCACCAAAGCCGCGAGCGGGGGCGAGTCCATCGTCCCCGCTCTTTGCTTGCTAACGAGCTGCTGAAATTCGCCGCGCGTCGTCAGGTGCGCCGCTGCGCGTCGAGGCCAAGGAACGAAACCGACGCTGTATCCGGCATACTGCAAGGTTTCGAGGTGGGCTGCGGAGAACCCGAACGATGTCGGGGTCTTGGCCCGCAACCCGCCGAGAAGACTGGCCTTTTCCCCGACCCCGAGACACAGACTCGCAGCACGACGACAGCACATGTGCTGCGGCACGAAGAAGCCGGCCTCGCTGATTCAGCGAGGCCGGCTTCTTGCAGCTCGTGAGGGTGCTCGAGCCTCAGCCCGTATCGGCGAGCCACTCGAGCACGGCGTCACGCCGGAAGCGGATCAGTCGCCCGACACGCAGCGCGCCCGGATCTCACCCCGCGCGACCGCTTCGTAGATCGTCTTGCGGCTGACTCGCAGCAGCGAGGCGAGCTCCTCGGCCTCGAGGTACTCGGGCAAGCTCGCGGATCGGGGGTTCATGGCTCGGAGCGATCTTGATGGATCTCGAAGATCTCCGAGAGTCGGCATGGGCCGACGGACCTACGCGGTCGCGGCGGTCTACAAGGGCGTGTGGCCCTACGGGGATCGGCCTGTGCTCGTGGCGACCCGTCGAGCCCTCGTCGGGGTCCAGCCGACCGTGCGGAGTAGCCGCCTTCGGCGACCCTGGACAAGCCCGCCTTGATGGCCGCCTCTGCCTTCTCGACCGCGTCGGCCTCGCTCCCTCCGGCGTGCATGTCTCGAGCTCAGGTCCTCATCGAGCCCCGCGCCCCTTTGCCCGAATTTCAGCTCGCTGGGGTGGTCGGACCTGCCTTCGCCCTGGGCCCTTGCAAGGTCCCGGCGTGCCCGGCGACTCAGGCCGCGCCGCGCGACCGGCCCAGGGCCTCGACGGAGGCCTCCAGATCCTGGGGACCAAAGCCCAGCTCCGGAGCGTGCTCGCTCAAGATCTCGAGCAAGGCCGCGCGCGCGCGATGCAGTCGGGTGCGCACGGTCGTCGGAGAGATGCCCAGGACCTCGGCCAGCTCGGGGCCGCGCATCTGCTCCCAATAAAAGAGCTCGAGGGTGACCTGATAATCGACGGGGATGCGCCGCATGGCCTCGGCGACCAGCACCTCTCGCTCGTGGACCGCGACGACCATGCTGGGCGTCAGCCCGAGGTCGAGGATCGAGCTGACGCCCAGATCGGGGGCCTCGCGCTCGAACCTGCGGACCTTGCGTTGAATGAAGTCGTAGAGCTCGCGCCGGGCGATGACAAACAGGAAGGTTCGAAAGCTCGCGTCCCCGCGGAACTTGGGCACGGACTCGACGCAGGCGAGCATCGTGCGCTGCATGAGGTCCTCGACCTCGCTGATCTGGACCTTGGTCCCAAAAAAGCAGCGCAGGGAGTCGAAGTGGCGATCAAAGAGCTCGCTCCCGGCGGCCTGATCTCCGCCTCGCCAGCGAGTGAGCAGCTCGTGGTCCTGAAGCACGCAGGCTGAGGCTAGTCCCCCAGGTCCGGTGCGCGCAACGAGTGGATGCCGCAAACATCGAAGCGCGCAGCTCAGCGCGCCCGGGGGTTGTCTCGCAGCCAGTCCTCGAGGCGCTCGCTCCAGGCCTCGCCGTCGCTGCCTGCGGCGCTAAGCTCGTGCTGCGCCGTGCGTGTGAAGGCGCGTGCCCGAACCCAGTCCCCCTGGCCGGCCCGGGCGCGGGCGAGCTGAAAGCGGATGACACCCAGTTCGTAGGGCCCGGCCCCGACGTGGGTGGCGTCGGCGAGGGCCTGGCCCGCGAGGGCCTCGGCCTGCCCCCAGGCCGCGGTGACGTTGTAGATGTCCGCCAGCGTACGCAGGAGCTGGATGTGAGCCATGGACCCGGGCTCGAGGAAGCGCTCCATGATCGCCTGGGCCTGGGCTGCGTGCACGCGGGCGGCTGGGGCCTCGCCCACGCAGGCCTCGGCGGTCGCGAGGTTGAGGCGGACGATGCCGTCGTTGAGCGGGGCGTCGTCCGCCGGCGCCTCGCCCCCGGCGAGCTGCGCGAGCTGCTCGCGCGCGCCCTCGCAGTCCTCGGCCTCGAGCAACACGCTGCCGAGGTCGATCCGAGCGGCGCGGCGCATGTCCTCGACGTCCGCGACCCCCTCGAGGGCCTCGAGCACCGAGCGCAAGGCCGCGGTCGCGGCGGGGACCTCCGACCTGCGTCGGTGGGCCGTCGCGCGCACGAGGCCCAGCTTCGCGCGCGCCCGCGGCAGGGCGAGGCTCGGGGCGAGCTCGAAGTCGGCCTGGGCGGAGTCGGCGACCTCGAGGGCCCGCTCGAATTCACCTTGCCAAATCAGCGCCTCGGCGAAGATCGTCCGCGGCGCCGCGAGCTGGGGGTGGCGTGGCCCGAGGAGCTGCTCGTGGCGCTCGACGCAGCGCCGCGCCTGCACGGCCGCGAGGTCGGCCTCGTGGGTACGCATGTGTAAAAAGGCGAAGTCGCAAGTCACCCCCGCGAGGGCCTGGCGAGCGGACGGGGGCGCGGCCTCGAGGGCCTCGATGGCGGCCTCGTAGGCGGACACAGCGGCCTCGGGCATGTCACGATCCCGGGCGATCAGGGCCGCGATCGAGTGCAGCTCCCCGTCGAGCTGGGGAGCGTGGCCCAGGCGCTCGAGGGTGCTGCGCCCGCGCCCGACCGCGAACTCGGCCAGCTCGAGCTCTCCCTCCATGCGCGCGGCGTGGGCCAGGCGGATCCAGGCCCGGACTTGCAAGAGCAGCTCGCCGCTGCGCTCGGCCCCCTCGAGCATGGCCTCGGACCACCGCCTGGAGTCCGCGCCGATATGGTTGCGGTGCGCGACCACGGCGAGCATCCCGGCCGCCTGGGCTCGCTCTCGCCAGCGCCCGCGCCGCTCGGCCTGGCGCGCGACGGACTCGGCGAGGGCGGCCCCCTCCTCGTGACGGTAGAGATCGATCGCCACGCGAGCGCCATCGAGGTCCGCGTTCAGGCCCGCGGCCAGCTCCTCGGCGAGCCCGGCCCGGGCAGGCCTGGGCTCGCGCTCGCACTCGGCCATGGAGGGCAGGGCGACGGTCGCCTGGACCGCGTGGCTGAGCTCGCCGACCGTCATGGAGTCAAAGGCGCGCTCGAGCTCCAGCACGGCTCGCCGGCTCCGCTCCATGCACCGCCGCCGGGCCTGGGTCGCGGGTGAGCGTCCCCCTCGCTCGAACTCGCACAGCTCACGCTGGGCCGCGCGCTGGTCGGCGATGACCGCCTCGAGCTCTCGCTCCACCCGCCCAAACACCGACGCGGCGTGGGGAGCTTCGGTAGCCAAAAAGGCCGCCTCGAGCTCCGCGCGCTGGTGGGGGCTCCACAGCGAGTCGAGGCCGGGCTCGACGGCGACGCAGGTCGGCTCGGGCGCGGACCCGCCGACGCCTCCCAGGCCGACGCCGCCCGCGACTCCACTGGCGACCACGACGGCGAGCCCGAGGGTCACGGCCACGCGGCGCGGCCGTGACCGCCGACGCACGAGGGCGTCGCGGAGGGCCGCCATGCTCGGGTGGCGCTGGCCGGGATCGAAGCGCAGCCCGCGAGCGAGCACCCGGTGAAACCAACGCGGGACCCCCGAGCTCCGGGTCCAGGGCGCGGGCGGATCCCCGGGCGGGCGGTCTCGAAGCGCGGTGAGGCTCGTGCCCTCAAAGGGCAAGTGGCCAAAGGCGAGCTTGAAGAAGGTCGCGCAAAAACCGTACTGATCGCTCTTGGCCTGCGCGCCGCCTTCGAACTGCTCGGGAGCCATGTAGGCCGGCGTACCGACGACGTGGTCGGAGCGTGTGATCCGCTCGCTCGCAGCGCGGACGCTGTCCTCGCGCGCGGTGACCCACTGCGAAGCCCTCGCGCCGTTGAGCTGCGCCAGGCCAAAGTCCGCGAGCCGGACCCGGCCATCGTCGCCGAGCAAGAGGTTGCTGGGCTTGAGGTCGCGGTGGAGGATCCCGGCGGCGTGGGCTGCGACCAGGCCCTCCGCGGCCTCGATCGCCAGGTCCGCGAGCTCGGCAAAGCGCGCCCGGGAGCCCGGCGGGGTGCGCTCGGCCCAGGCCCCGAGGTCGCGGCCCTCGACGAGCTCCATGGCGATGAACACCTGCCCCTCGGCCTCGCCGATCTCGTGGATCGTGACGACGTTGGGATGGTTCAAGCGGGCGAGCGCCCGGGCCTCCCGGCGCACGCGCTCGGCCGACCCGAGCTCGGCGCTGCGCAGGAGCTTGAGGGCCACGTCGCGCTCGAGGTCGTGGTCCCGCGCGCGGTAGACCGTGCCCATGGCCCCTTCGCCGATGGGCTCGAGGAGCTCGTAGCGGAGCAGCCGCGGCCGCGGGGCTCGCTGGCCAAACAAGCGGGCCTTGAGCGAGGCCCGCAGGCGCGCGCCTTCGAGGTCAATCGAGCCCTCTTCGTTCACCGCCGTCACCGCTCCACCCTCGCCCAGGTCAATCGTGTCACCTTCGGAGTCGCGCCGCAGCCCCGCCCCCCGGGCAGACCCAGGGGCGGGGGCTTCGACACGGGCCCTCGCTCTACATTGCGATGGGGTCGCGCGCGGCGATCCGACCGAGCTCGAGGGCCTCCTCGACCCCGGCCGCGTCGTCGAAGGCTTGGGCGTCGAGCAGCGGCCGGTCGGGCAAGATCATGTCCACAGACACGCCCCCGCAGCTCAGGTCGCCGTAGGCCATGGCCCGGGTCCCGCCCAAGCCCGTGGTCCCGCCTAGCCAGTCGCGCCGGTTCTCGACGGTCGCGTCCATGGCCTCACGCACCTGCTGGGCGAAGTTGGCGTGGCGATCCGCGGGCAGCATCTCCCGGGCGATCTCCCCGACTCGGCGTGCGTCGAGGACCCCGAGGGGCGCGAGCACGTCGTTGCGAGCCGTGTTGTGCACGAAGCCCCCGAGCGTTGAGAACAGGTACTTCACCGCGGGCAAGGTGGCCGGGTCGATGCCCCCCATGATCCCCGCCCCACCGACGATGTTGTCGAGCCACGAGTACTGGGTGATCGGCGCCGAGGTCTCCACGGGCTGGCCGCCCACGCCAAACTCATCGACCCCGACCACGAGGATCTCCGTCGCCCCCAGGCGCATGGCCGTGCGCAGGGGGACCGCGTCGACGAGCCCGCCGTCGAACAGCACTCGGCGGCTCGAGTCCCGCCCCCGCTTGCCGTCCGCGGTCAGGCGCGCCGTCTGGCGGATCTTGGCCGCTCGTGCCTCCTTGTCAGCGGGCAGCCCGTGGCGCTCCGCGTAGTGATCGATGGTCCCGGCGAGGTGCTCGATGGGGTTGTGATTGGGCGACCAGTTGGGCTCACCGTTGGGCGACATCGCCTGGACGATGTTGCGGACCGCCTCGGGCACGTCCCCGTGGAGCAGGCCGACCCGCCCGTGCTCGGTGTCGACCAGGCGCGGCGAGCCGAGCTGCATCTCCATGGGCTCCATGAACAAGGGCATGATGCTCGAGGCGTAGACCGCGTCGCGCAGGCGCATGGCGAAGCGCTTGCAACCAAAGGCTGGTTGGCGCAGCCAGTCGGCGCTCAGGGCCATGTCGGGCTCGGGGTCGATGTAGCCGTAGTTGGCCAGGTCCCCGTCTGCGATGGGCTCGCCCACGGAGAAGAAGGTCCCCGACTTCGCGTCGCTGATCCCCAGGCGCAAGACCGTACCAGCGGCGCGGATGAGCGCGGGCCGGGTGTGCTCGGTGATCAGCCGGCGCAGGGGCTCCATGCAGTGCATGCCGTGGGTCATCGTCGCGAGGTTGAGGACCCGGCGCAGGTGGTCGTCGAGGCCGTTGGCCTCGGCGGTGAGCAAGGTCGTGGCGACGGCGGTCACGTCATCAGAGAACATCGAGACGGGGTTGAGCAGGCCCATGAACAGCTTGGCCACGCCCCCCCACAACGCCGCGTCCTCGGCCGAGTCAAGGGCGCGCTGGACCGCGGCTTCGAGGAGCCACAGGTGATAGTTGCGCCAAAAGATCGCGTTGCGATCGGCCGAGAAGGCCCGCCACATCGCGACCAGTTGCTCGGCCGAGTCGGGGGCGCCCTCGGCCAGCTTGATCGCGTTGACGGCCCCCACCGAGACCCCGCAGATGATGTCGGGGCGGTAGCCCGTCTTCCACAGCTCCGCGACCGCGCCGGCCTCGAAGGCCCCCTTGGCGCCGCCGCCGCTGAGCACCAGGGCCTTGAGGGCGCGGGGCTTGCCGCCGAAGGTGACCTTGGAGCCGAAGTTGATCTTGGAGTCGGCCACGGACAGCCTGTCGCTGGCGACGGAGAGCTGGGGCGAGCGCTCCGGGCCAAAGGAAGTCGTCGTCGCCTCGACGCCCTTGGGCGGATAGATGTAGCAGTCGTCGTAGACGTAGCGGTAGCCCCCGGCCGAGTACTCGCCGGCCTCCGTGGCTACGAGCAGGTTGTCCCCGCGGGCGCCGCTCCAGTACTGGCGCGCGACCACGGTCCCCGGTCGGGCCGAGGGCCAGACCCAGCCGACCACTCCGCGGAAGCTGTAGCCCGCCTCCAGGGCCTGCTCTTGCCCGATCGCCGTCGCCGTCGTCATGATGTCGCGCCGAGCCTTGGAGCAGAATTCCTTGAGCGGGATCGTGCCGACCTGCGCCGTCACGAACACCCGGCCCTCGGTCCGCACGCGGCGAAAGCCCTCCTCTCGCGGCGGATCGACCAAGGTCGCGTTGTCCAGGCGCGAGCCGGCCCAGTTCAGGTCCAGGTCGACGAGCGAGGCGTAGGTGAAGATCGAGCTCGGGTCGTCGTCGGCGACCTTCGCCGCGACCATCAGGCGATCGTTGCGCAAGACCAGGGCCCGGCGCTCGCTCGACTGGAGCAGCACGGTCTCGCGCAGGCGAAAGCGTTGACCGTCGCTGAGGTAGGTGTCGCTCTCGAGGGCCTGGACCCGGAAGATCCGCCCGCCCCACCACGCGTCCTGGAGCGGGCCACGGCGCAGGGAGCCGACCTCGACGGGGGCCTCGTCGGCGTCGTCGTTACCGCTGTGCAAGGGGTGGCCGCCGATCGACAGCCACACGAGCTGGCCGTCGTGGATGTCGCGCACGTCGGTGATCGCCGCGGGGTGAAAGTTGAGCACCTCGCCGCGGGTGGCCACGGCCCGGACGTCCGCGCCCGCGCGGACCAGGGCCCCGGAGCCGCCCAAGATCCGCGCCCCGCTCGAGCGATCGAGGGCGATGACCTCGACGGCCGCCGCCCCGTGCTCGTCTCCGTGGTCGGCCAGCCGCCAGCGCAACAGCCCCCCGTGGGTGCGCGCGTGCAAGGCCCGCAAGAGCGCGACGTGGGTCCCCGTGTGGTGGTCGCGCTGCTCGTGGGTCAGGACCAGGCAGCCCTTGCCCCTGTCCATGGCCACGAGGCGGTTGGTCGCCAGGTGGCGCAGGGTGAGTCGGTTTCCGGTGCGCAGGATCTTGCCCGGCCGGCCCAGGTTCTCGACCAGATAGACGGACTCCGGCCCGGGCAGGCTCGCGCTCGGACCAATGGTGTTGTCGGAGGCGGGGACGTAGTAACGCCCCTCGGGATCAGCGAGAGTGACGAGCTGCATGGCCCGGTAGTCTGGGCAGCTCGCCAAGACGTTCCCGACCTCGAAATTTCTCGAAATTCCTCGATTGGGATCGACTGGAGAGTCACCCGTCTGGGGATGGGGTGACGCCCGAGTCGATGGAGGGGGCCACAGCCCTCGACTTCGAGGAGGCGAAGCTCTTCCTCGAGGGCGCGCGGGTCTACGAGCGCGGTGACGGGATGTGGCACGTCTACATGCCCGTCGCCCTGCGCACGGGCCTGCGCGTCGGGGAGATGAAGGCGCTGCGCTGGCGGGACGACATCGACCTCCGGCGAGGACGCTTGCGGGTCCAGCGATCGCACCACAAAAGCACGGCTTCACCTTGCCCAAGAGCGGCAAGTCCCGTGAGCTCCCGCTGACCCGAGACGCCGTCGAGGCGTTGCGGGAGTACCGGCGGGGCTGCTCCGGCTCACGGGGGGAGCTGGTGTTCCCCCGGCCAGAGGGAGGCGTGATGAGCACGAGCCAACCCAACTACGCGGCCCGCCGGATCGCGGCGTCCGTCGGACTTCGCCACGTCCACAACCACATGTTGCGGCACAGCTTCGCGTCGCACGCCGTGATGTTGGGGATCCCGCTCCGGCAGGGGAGGTTCTGCGTCACTGCGAGGTCTTGTGACACAGGGATCAGCGTGCAGAGGCGTACCTGACGACGCGCGGTGAATTTCAGCAGCTTGCTACGACCTCACTCGATCTGGCTGTCCCACCAGTCGCCCTCGACCTTGGCGACGCGCAGCTGGGCGCCAGAGATCGTCGAGCCGCGCAGATCCGCGTCGCGCAGGTCCGTTCCGTGCAGCCGCGCGCCCGCGAACTCGACCCCGCCCAGGTAGGCCCCGCGCAGGTCCGCCCCGTCCAGGCGCGCCTCGCTGAGGTCGGCCTCGCGCAGCCGAACGCCGCGCAGGTCCGCCCCGACCAGCTTGGTGTCGCCCAGCAGCACCCGCGACATCCGAGCCCCGCGCAGGTCCGCGCCGCTCAGGTCCACGCCGTCGAGCCAGGCCCCGCCGAGCTTCGCCCGCCGCAGCCGCGCCCGCCGGCCGACCACGCCGCGCAGATCGAAGTGCGCGAGGTGGACCAGCTCGAGGGGGCGCCCGCCCAGGTCGAGGTTGCGGCGCACCGGGAAGGCCCGGGCCTCGGTCAGCAGCAGGCCCAGGGGGCCCAGGCGGCGCAACAACTCCGCGAACGCGGCGGGCGAGTAGGCGCCCTGCCCCTGCCCCGCGCCGACGATGAGGCGCACGATGAAGGGCCCAAACCACTCCGCGGACATGACCCAGGGGCTGGCCCCGAGGCCGTACTTGCGCACGCGCGAGGCCTCGGGCAAGGCGGCGCGCAGGTCGAGCTTGGCGGCGACGAACTCGTCGACCAGATCGTCGGAGCGCAGCCCGGCGGGGGCCGAGCAGCCCCGCAGCCAGATCGCCAGGGAGCGGTGCAAGGCGGCGCGCCCCGGCAGCGGGTTGTCGCCCCGGCCAAGCCACGCGAGCAGCTCGGCCCAGGCCGCGCCGTGGTCCTGCCACAGGTTGCGATCGAGGTGCCGACGCAGCCGCGTCACCGAAGGGCTGCCGCGCAGGTGCTGAAAGCGGGGCTCGAGCGCTCGCCGTCGACTCTCGGCCAGGCGCGCGCGGCCGTTGAAGCACAGCACCCCCGCCCGCCGCTCCGTGCTCATGCCCAGCTCGTAGCGCCCGCTCCAGCCCGGGCCCTCGAGGTGCAGGTCGAGCTGCGTGGGCATGGTCGCCGTCTGCGAGCCGTGCTCGCTCTGGACCTCGCCGCGGCCAGGCTCGGCCTCCGGCTCGGCGAGGGCCAGGCCCGCGTCGCTGGACTCGAGCGGGCGCATGAGGATGTCGTGCCAGGACTGGTTCGCGCGCCCCGTGGGCGGGCGGTGGTCGACCACCTCGACGCTCATGCGAAAGCCGTCGGCCACCAAGGTGCCGACGAGCCCGCGCAGGTCGCTGGGTCCAGGCGCTTCGCCCATGGCTCCAGAGCTTAGCAAGGCTTCGTCCCAAACTCGTCACCGCTCGGGCGGCGCCCGCCGACCCTCCCCGCTTTGGCGGTTCGATGGTCCCGCCGGGTCGAAGCAAAATTTACCGCGGCGCCTGCTCGTCGAGCGCGAGCGCGTGTTCGGCCCAGCTCGCGCCCTCGCCCATGGCGCTCGCCGTGACCGCCAGGGTGTCGAGGGCGACGAGCCACGGCGCGATCGCCCGGCCCAGCTCCAGGCGCTCCGCCCACCCGACCATGGTCAGGCGCCGACGCGCGGCGAGCTCACCGAGGCTGTCGAGCACCGGCGCGAGGGCGCCGAACTCGGCCGCCGCGCGCAGCAGGTTGAGCAGGGTCGTCGCCCGGGCGCCGAAGCCCCGGGGCAGATCGTGGCGGCGACCCAGGCCCGCGATGTCCGTGCGCGTGAGCAGCAAGCCGGCGCGCGCCGGGCACAGCAGGTAGTCGACGATGGCGCGCAGGTCCGTGTCGGGCGCGTCGAGGGCCGGAGGCTTCGCGCCGGCGAGGCTCGCCGGGCCGCGCGCGGGCGGGAGCTCGAGGCGAAGACGCAGACCGTGCCGATGCTCCGCCGCGAGCTCCAGGGCGGCCTCGAGGGCGCGCACCCACAGCGCCACGCCGGCGGCCCCGTCCCGAGCGCGCAGCTCCTCCCCAGCCGCCACCAGGGCCGGGAGGTGGGCGAGCACCCCCTCGTCGAGGAGCGCGGCGAGCTGCCGGCCCAGCTGCGCGGCGACGGCCGGGCGCCCGTCCTCCAGGGCCTCGCCCAAGGCCGCGCTCAGGAAGCTCGCGCAGGCCAGCGCGACCCCGAGGTGATCCGCGCCCACGTCGTCGAGGCGGGGGCGAAAACCCGCGCGGCCAAAGTGGGCGAGGAGCTCGGCGTCCCGGGCCCCCGCGCGGGCCTCGAGGCTCGTGAACACGCCGGCGTAGGGGTGGAGCTCGAGCTGGAACACGCGGTGGTGCGCCGCGGCGAGCTCGTCGAGGTCGGGCGCGCTGTCCGGGGCCTCGAGCAACCAACCGTCGAGGGCGCGCAGCTGCCCGAGGGTGTCCGCGTCGAGGCCGCGCAGGAGCAGGCGCGCGAGCACGCCGTAGAGCCGCCCCCGGGCCAGCGCAGCCTCGGCGGAAGACGGGAGCTCGCTCACCGCCCCCAGGGCTCCTCGGGCAGGGCGAAGGCCGCCTTCACGGGCTTGAGCGGGCGCTTGAGCCAGTAGGGCCGGCGGGTCCCGTCGGGGCTGTGGTCGACGGCCGAGCGCGTCAGCTCGCGCCACTGCCGGTAGACCGCCATGGACCGCCGGGTGTCGACCCACACGTCGCCGTGGGCGTCCTTGGGCCCCGCACGGGTCACGCTCACGGCCTTTTGCAGCCAGCAGTGCGCGCCCGAGACCGGGTCCGGGTGCACGCCGTGGGTCAGGTTTTGGTGCACGCCCACGTCCTTCCACCAGATCCGGCTGGTGTCGGGGTCGAAGCTCGACCACGCCCGCCCGTGCTCGAGGATGTTGAGGCGGTGGCCGCCCTCGCCGTCCTCGCTGAGCGAGGCCTTGGCCGTCATCCCCGGGTTGCCGCCCATGTCATCGGCCAGGCGCCAACGCCCGAGGTGGTGGCTCATGGCGATGATCCCCGGCTTGATCCCCTCGGTCACGTAGACCTTGTCGACGAAGTACCCGATCTCGGTCTCGACCTTGACCAGCTCGCCCCGGCTGACCCCGATGCGCGCAGCGTCGCTGGGGTGCATCCACACCGGGTTGGCGTGGCTGATCTCGTACAGCCACTTGGCGTTGGCCGAGCGGGTGTGGATCAGCGTGGGCAAGCGAAAGTTGGGCAGCAGCAGCATCTCGCCTCGTTGGCGGTCGATGTTCGCCGGCGACACGTGGCTCTCGAGGGTCCACGGCAGCACGTACTCGCGCTCGCGCCAGCCCCAGTCGCGCATGGTCGGGCTGAAGAACTCGAGCTTGCGGCTGGGGGTCTCGAAGCCCACCCGCGGGACGCCGTCGATGAGCACGCCGACGGGGCTGCCCTCGCCGCCGCGGCGGACCAGGCCGGCCTCGTCGGGGACCAGGGGCTTTCCCTCCTCCCCCTTCAGCTCGGCCACCACCTCAGCCTCATAGGGCACGTAGTTCTCGCGCACGACCTCGAAGCAGCCGTACTTGCGCATGTAGGCCAGGGCGCTGAGGCCCTCGGCCGCGGCCGCCTCGGGCAGCCCGGGGACGCTGTGCTCGAACACCCAGGCCCAGTACTCGTCCTGGGTGATCGGCCGGGGCGCCTCCCCTTCGGCGACGTGGGGGCTCTCGAACCACCGCCGGATCCCCAGGTCGCCCTCGGGGTCCATGCGCCACGACAGCTCGACCCAAAACTCCGCCTCCTCCCAGACCTCGCCGGGGTTGGCCTCGTGGGTGAATTTCACGGCCTTGCCGGCGCGCTCCATGGCCACGCGGCGCACGGGCTGGCGAAAGCCGATCCACTGGCCCGCGTGGGTCTCTTGGCTCATCAGGTCGTGGCGCTCCCCGGCGTGGCCCATGGGCAGCACGTAGTCGGCGAACCACGCCGACTCGTTCCAGGTCGGCGTGAGCGCGACGTGGCACTTCATTTTTTCCTCGTCGCGCAGGGCCTCGAGCCACATGAAGCCGTCGGGGTTGATCCACATCGGGTTGTAGACCCGGGTGAAGTAGACGTCGACGTCGCCGCGTCCTTCGGCCAGAAAGTGCGGGAGCAGGAAGCTCATCTCGAAGAAGGCCAGCGGCCACTCGTGGGGCAGGTGCAGCTCGTTCCACGCGTCGAGGGCCGGGGGCTGCGCGAAGGGCTTGGGCACGAACTTGTTCCACGAGTTCATGGAGGTCCCGCCGCGGGTGCCCACGGAGCCGGTCAGCACGTTCAGGAACAGCAAGCAGCGCGAGACCTGCCAGCCGCCGAGGTTGCCGATCGAGGCCGAGCGCCAGGTGTGCGTGGCCAGGCGGCTCCCGGCCCGCTCGACGTGCTCGGCCGCCTCGATGATTCGCTCGATGGGCACCTGCGACTCCACAGCCGCGCGCTCGAAGGTGAACTCGGCGTAGAGGCTGGCCAGGCAGGCCTCGAAGTCCTCGAAGCTCCCCGTACCCGTCGGCAGCTCCGGCATGTTGGGCAGCCCCGGCGCCTCGGCCAGGAAGGCCGCCCAGTTGACCCAGCGGCGCAGGAACTCGCGGTCGTAGGTCTTGCGCTGGATGAGGTGGTTGGCGATGGCCAGCAGCACCGTGGCCTCCGAGCCCGGCCAGGTCGGCAGCCACACGTCGCTGCGCGAGGCCGTGTTCGACAGCCGCGGGTCGAAGGTGATGATCTTCGCGCCCTTTTTCTTGCCCTCGATGATCCGCTGGGCGTGGGGGTTGAAGTAGTGCCCGGTCTCGAGGTGGCTCGAGATCAGCAGGATGGTCCGGGCCTCGGCGTGGTCGGGGCTGGGCCGGTCCGAGCCGGTCCAAAACGAGTAGCCCGCCCGCGCCCCCGCCGAGCAGATGTTGGTGTGGCTGTTGTGCCCGTCGACGCCCCAGGCGGTGATGCAGCGGTTGGTGTAGTGGTCCTCCCCGGGGCGGCCGACGTGGTACATGATGCCGTCGCGCCGCCGCTGACGGCTGGCGCGCATCTTGGCCGCGATGTCCTCGAGGGCCTCCTCCCACGACACCCGCTTCCACTTGCCCTCGCCCCGGGCGCCCACGCGCTCGAGCGGGTAGAGGATCCGCTCGGGGTCGTAGATCTGGTTGTGGGTCGCCGGCCCCTTGGCGCAGTTGCGGCCCCGCGAGCCCGGGTGGCTGGGGTTGCCCTCGAACTTGCGGATCTCGTAGGTGGTCTTGTCGACGTAGGCGAGCAGGCCGCAGCCGCTCTCGCAGTTGAAGCAGATCGTCGGGACCAGGGTGTAGCGCCGGGGGACCTTGCGCGGCCACGCCTTGGAGTCCCACTCGACCCAGTCCTCCCAGCGCTCGGGCGGGGGGTAGCGGGTCATGCGGCCGTCGGGGTGGCGGACCTCGGTCATGTCGACGGGGGCGTCGACGCCGTCGCCCCCGACCCCATAGGTCGGCAAGGCCTGGCCGCCGGCGTTGGTCTCGTCCGTGGCGATCACGGGCTCGTCGGCCTTGCGATCGAGGCGCAGCGCCGCCGCGAGCAGCTTGCCGATCTTGCGCGCGACCGTGGGGTAGATGCCCTCGGTCTTCGCGTCGTACTTGGGAGAGTTGGAGGCGCTCATGAGTTCGGGACCTCCTGCGGGGCCATGACGAAGCTGTGTTCGTAGGCGTAGAGCCCGACGATGGCGCACACGGCCGCGAGCGCGCCGAGGGCTGCCGCGGCCGCGCCTGTCAGGGCCGAACCGAGCAAGACGGCGAGCAGCAGGGCGACCGGCAGGGCGTGGCCCAGGCCCATCGCCCCCCACCAAAACGAGCGCGCGTACTTGCCGTGGCGAATCTCGTGGGCCGCCCGCGCGGCGACCTCGCTGGC
The DNA here is from genome assembly GCF_000170895.1 of Plesiocystis pacifica SIR-1. Taxonomy (GTDB): domain Bacteria; phylum Myxococcota_A; class Polyangia; order Nannocystales; family Nannocystaceae; genus Plesiocystis; species Plesiocystis pacifica. The sequence goes on from NZ_ABCS01000036.1 coordinate 25,490, forward strand.
GTGGGGGATGCCGTGCTCGCCCCACGAGATGACGAAGGCGTCGACCACCAGCGCGGCGACCAGGCCCACCTCCATGGCCGTCACGAAGTCCGCGTGCAGGCCCGGGGCTTCGTTGCCGACCAGGACCCCGAGCGCGCCCCCGATGAACAAGAGCGCGCCGAAGCCCGCGACGATCGACTGGATCAGAAAGTGCGCCGGCAGCAGCGGGCTCTGCCACAGGTCCCGGCCCTCGGCCTGGGCGAACAAGAAGGCCGTGTAGATCGCCGTGCCCAGGGCCAAGGGCGCGGTCACCCAGCCCAGGATCGTCCGCCCGCCCTCGGAGATCGTCAGCACCTCCTTCCACTCGAGCAGGCTCAGCCCCACCCAGGTCGTCGAGACCAGGGAGAAGGCGATGAGCAGGAAGGCCCCGCGGGTCAGCCAGCTCTTCCACTGCGGGCGCAGCAGGATCGACAAAAAGCGCTCGGGTCGCTCGAGGTCGAGGATCAGCAGGCCCGTGGTCGCCAGGGTCATCAACACCGAGAGGATGCCGCCGAACACCATGGCGTGGGGGTCGTAGTCGAACAGCCCGAGGTTCCAGCCCAGGCCCATGACCAAAAAGATGCCCGCGGCGATGGCCTTGGTGACCAGGTAGGCCGGGACCGGCCAGTGCCACGGGATCTCGTGCTGGGCGTTGTAGGCGACCTGGACCATCTGCTCGGCGAGGGTGCCCGGGCCGCGGCCCGCACCAGCGGCGCCGTGCTTGTGGGTCGCGTGGGCCGGCGCCATGCCCTGCTCGCCCGGGACGCGGATGCTCGCCCCCGAGGGCGCCCGAGCGGCGCCCGGCGACCGGTCGCCGCCGTGGGCCCCAGACATGCCCTGCGCGGTCACGGTGTCGGCCCACATCATCTGCTCGGGGCGCTGGGACAGCACCGTCGGGTGCAGGGCCACGCCGTCGCCGTCGATGTAGAGCACCTTCGGCGCCGTGCCCTGCTCGGGCTTGCGGACCGTGACGCGGTTGCGCGCGACGATCTTGGCGATCTTGCTCATCGGGTCGTCGAGGTCGCCCGCGACGATCGCCTCGGTCGGGCAGACCACCGCGCAGGCCGGCTCGAGGCCGGCGTCGACCCGGTGCGCGCAGTAGTGGCACTTCGCCGCCGTGCCCGTGTCCGGGTCGATGTGGATGGCGTCGTAGGGGCAGGCCTGCATGCACGCCTTGCAGCCAATGCACGCGTCCTTGTCGAACTCGACGATGCCGTCGTCGCGCTGGTACATCGCGGTGACCGGGCAGATGCGGACGCACGGCGGGTTCGCGCAGTGGTTGCAGCGCGTCACCTGGAAGGTCCGGACCACGTCCGGGTAGGCTCCGTGCTCGACGGTCTTCACCCAGGTCCGGTTGACCCCGAGCGGGACCTCGTTCTCGCTCTTGCACGCGGTACTGCACGCATGGCAGCCGATGCATCGGGTGTTGTCGATGACGAAGCCGTAGTTCACTGACACGGGCAGGCAGCAATCGGTGTGCCAGGCCCGCGCCTGCACGCGATCGCCCGTCCGCTCCGCAGCTGCGCCCCGTTCTTGCAACCCAGACCCCTCCAAGCCCCCAGCCGGGTCCACTCCCCGCTCCCAGGCTCTCGATCTCCCGAGCCTCGCCCCACAGGCGTCCCAACGCCGTTGAAACATACTGAAACGCGCGACTTCTGTTATTGGACCGCCCGCCCCCCTCGTGATGGACGACGCCCAGCCCAGCCCAGGCCCAGGCCCAGCCCCAGGCCCAGCCTCAGGCATCGCTGAGCGCGCTCGGTCTGCGACCCCGGACATCGTCGCGGCCCTGGTCGTGTTCCTCCTGGGCATCCCCCAGTGCCTGGCCTACGCGACCATCGCGGGCCTGCCCCCGGCCATGGGCCTGTACGCGGCGACGGTCCCGGCCATCGTCGGCTCCCTGGTTCGCAGCTCGAACCACGTCGTGGTCGGGCCGACCAACGCGCTGAGCTTGCTGGTCGGCGGCGCCGTCGTGGCCGTGACCGCGGCCGGCGACCCCGGGGTCGACCCCTTCGCCGTCGCCATCGCCCTGGCCCTCGGCGTCGGCCTGTTCCAGCTCGCGGCCACGGCCCTGCGCCTGAGCTCGGTGGTCGACTACATCTCCTCGCCCACGGTGCTCGGCTACATCACCGGCGCCGGCGTGCTCATCGGCGTCGGCCAGCTCCACAACCTGACCGCGACCACCGGCGAGGGCGGGCGCATGTGGGTGACCGTGGCCAGCTGGGTCGCCGCGCTGCCCGAGGCCCACAGCCTCTCGCTGATCTTCTCGGCCGCCACGGTGCTCGCCGTGATCGCCATCCGCCTGCTCGGCAAGGCCCTCGATCGCAAGCTGCCCGCGGCGCTGATCGTGATGATCCTGGGCATCGTCGCCAACGTGGTCCTGGGCCTCGAGGAGCGGGGCCTGCGGGTCATCGCCGACATCGAGCCCATCCCCCGCGGGCTCCCCCCGCTGACCCTCCCCGACCTGAACCTCGCCCTCGAGCTCGCGCCCTTCGCCGTCGCCTGCGGCGTGCTCTCCCTGGTCGAGGCCAACGCCGTCGCCCGGTCCATCGCCGGGCGCACCGGCCAGCGCCTCGACCCCCGCCGCGAGTTCCTCGGCCAGGGCCTCGCCAACCTCTCGGCGGCCCTGTTCGGCGGCTACCCGGTCAGCGGCAGCCTGTCGCGCTCGGCCCTCAACGAGCAAGCCGGCGCCAAGACCCGCGCCTCCGGGGTGCTCACCGGCGTGCTCATGCTGCTGGTCCTGGTCACCGCCGCCTCGGTCCTCGACCACACCCCCATCCCCAGCCTCGCGGGCCTGCTGCTGGTCATCGCCTGGGACCTCGTCGACGTCCCGCGCATCCGCAAGACCCTGCGCACCTCCCGGGGCGACGGCCTGACCTTCCTGGTCACCATGCTCGCGACCTGGTCCATGGACCTCGACGCCGCGATCTACCTGGGCGTGGGCCTGTCGGTGGTCCTGTTCCTGCGCCAGGCCCGGCTGCTGACCATCAGCGAGCTCGTGGTCAACCCCCACGGCTACCTCCACGAGCACCCCCTCGGCGCCCCCTTGGGCGAGCACCGGCGCTGCTCCGCCATCCGCTTGATCCACGTCGAGGGCGCGCTCTTTTTTGGCTCCGCAGCCGAGCTCAGCCGCGCCCTCGAGGCCGTCGCCCGCGACCTGGAGGTCAAGGTCATCATCGTCCGGCTCAAGCACGCCTCGGGCCTCGACCTGACCGCCGCCGAGGCCCTCGCCACCGTCGCCGAGGCCATGCGCGAGCGGGACCAGCACCTGCTCTTGGTCGGCATGACCCCCGACGTCATGCCCGTGCTCGAGCGCTCTGGGGTGGCCGAGAGCGTGGGTGAAGAGCAGCTGTTCCCGGCTCGGGCGCGGTGGTTCGCCGCCCTCGAGGCCGCCAAGGAGCGGGCCTTCGAGCTCGTCGGCACGCACACCGAAGGCTGCGGCCTCGACAACGCTCGGCCCTTCGTGCTCACCGACGACGGCGTGGCCGATTAGGGCGGCTCAGGCCATGGCGCGCGCGGGTAGTCGAGCTCGCAGTCGCCCTTGGCGCGGCCCGTGGTGCATCATGGGTCCGAGCAGCTTCGTCATGGGCTTCGACTTTCGCCACAGCATCGAGATCCAGCGGCCGGCCGCCGAGGTGTTCGACTACGTCGCCAACCCCGAGAACAACCCCGCCTGGCAGTCCGGCATGCGGCTGTGCCGGTGGACCTCCGAGCCCCTGCGGGTCGGGGCGACCTACGAGCAGCAGGCCGCGTTCATGGGCAAGACCATCGAGACCCGCTTTCGGGTCACGCGCTACGAGCCCGGGGTGCGCATCGACATCGAGAGCACCCAGAGCACCTTCCCCATCCAGGTCACGCGCAGCGTCGAGGCCCTGGGAGAGGGGCGCTGCCGGGTCACCGCCCACGTCCGCGGCCAACCCACGGGGGTGCTGGCGCTGATGTCAGGCGTGGTCCGCCGGTCGATCCGCAAGGACTACGCCCGGCTAGCGACCACCCTCCAAGGTCAGTAGGCCGAGCACATCATGCGCACGCCGTTGAGCGCCGAGTTGTCGCCAAAGGGCGGCTCCTGGAAGTCCTCGACCCGCGTCACCAGGCCGGTCACCGCCTGGCCCGAGGGGCACTGCACCTTGTCGGACCAATCCCCCCACTCGGTGTTGACCGTGGCAGACAGCATGGTGTCGTTCTTACAGTAGAGGTCGACGTCGTTGGCCGCCGAGTCGTCGAAGATGCCCTGGGCCGGCTCGATCCGGATGTCGAAGGCGACGACCGGGTTGTTGCCGCCGGTGCAGTAGACCGGGTCGCTGAAGGTCCCCCAGGTCATGTACGCGCTCCAGATGCGCTTGTAGGTGGTGGAGTTCGGGGCCGCGCAGTACAGCTCGATGTCGTTGAGCGCGGTGTCGTCACCGTCCAGGCCCTGGTAGGACTCGCTGCGCAGGCGGTAGCCGTAGACGAACTGGCCCGAGGGGCAGTTCGCCTGCTGACCCCACTCGCCCCAAAAGCCGTCGGTCTCGCTGGAGAAGGACTCGTTCTCGCTCATGCCCAGCGCCTCCACGTTTTGGGCGAAGTGCTCGTAGCCGTTGGCGTTGCGCACGGCCGCCTCGGGGTCCTCGGACGCGAGCTCCTGGGCCTCGTCGGAGTCGAGGGTCTGGTCGTCCATGCCGGTCACGGCCTCGTACTGCAGCAGGCCATCGATGAGCAGCCCGGCTTGCGTGAAGCCGCCGGTGTCCTCTCGGAGCTCGGAGAACATCGGGCAGATGTCGAAGGTGAAGGACTCGCCGAACACGGCGCTGCTCCGGGTGGCGAGCAGATCGCAAGAACAGTCGAAGGTGATCGGGTCCTCGGTGAGCGCGCCGTCGAGGACCCGGTAGTTGTCCATGACCTCGGCGTAGCGCTCGGCCGTGTAGCTGCCAAAGAAGGCCGTGTAGCGCGGCGAGGTCGCGCGCTCGTCCACGCTCGTCCGCTCGAGGTCGCCGAGCGCCGCGTCGACGTAGGAGCGGGCGAGGGCCACCGCTCGGCGAGCGTCGGCCTGCTCTTTTGCGCTGCACGCCACGAAGCTCAGCCGGTCCTCGGAGACCACTTCCACGGGGCCCTTGTCGTCCGCGACGAGCTCCTTCTCGTCCAAGGACGTGCCTGCTTCGACGGCCGCGCTCTCGTCGGCAGCCGCGCTCTCGTCGGACCAGGAGTCGTCGTCGAGGCCGTCGTCACAGCCCGCGGCCAGGACCAGGACCAGGCCGGTCACGAACAGGGAGGAGCTCTTGTGGGTGCGAGTCGTCTCAGTCATCTCGACTCGTTCGTCCGGCTCGCGTCCGAAGAGATTGCCTGGCGCGCACATTTAATTCATGCGCTAGCTCACCAGCTGGCTAGTAGCCGACGCTGCGGTCGACGAGGCCCGGGAGCGAGGCGAGCGAGCGACCTGCCTCGAGGGCTTCGAGGCCGGCCGCGACTTGTTCGATCGCCGGCCCGATCAAGGTCTGCGCCGCGACGTGAGGCGTGACGCGGATCCGCGGGTGCGCCCAAAAGGGGTGACCCTCCGGCAGGGGCTCGACGGCGCTCACGTCCAGGAAGGCGCCGCGCAGCCGCCCGCCATCGATGGCCGCGAGCAGGGCCGCCTCGTCGATCAGCGAGCCCCGCCCCGCGTTGACGATCGCCGCCCCCTCGGGCAGCCGCGCCAGACGAGCCGCGTCGAGGAGCCCCGCGGTCTCGGGGGTGTGCGGGAGCAGGGCCATCAACAGGTCCGTGCGCGCGAGCAGCTCGTCGAGGCCCTCGAGGCCGGCGTAGCGCTCGACGCCATCGTCCACTCCGCCTCGCCCTCGCCGCGTCCACCCGGCGACGGGAAAGCCGAGCCCCGCCAGCGCCCGCGCCACGGCCAGACCCATCGCGCCCAGGCCCAGCACGCCCACGCGCAAGCGCCCGCCCCGGACGTCGCGCGGCCGCCAGCGCTCCGCCCCCTGGTCGCGGGCGTAGTCGTCGAAGTCGCGCTGAAAATGCAGCGCCGCGTAGACGTGATAGTCGACCATCTGCGCGGCCATGCCGGCGTCGTGCAGACGAATCAGCGGGACGCTCGCGGGCAGCGACGCCGCGCCCCCGAGCCCGCTCAGGATCCCGTCGACCCCCGCCCCGAGGGCGAAGGCCAGCTCGAGCTTGGGCAGGCGCGCCCACAGACCCGGCGGGGGGCGCCAGACCAGGGCGTGGCGGACCTCGCTCAGCTGCGCGGGCGTGGCCGCGTCGAGCTCGACCAGCGCGCGCTCGGGCAGACGCTCGGACCAGGCCGCGCGCCAGGCCGCGCGGCGAGTGGGGACGGACAGCAGCGCGGTCATGGACTCGTCGCGCCCATGGTAGCGCCTCCGAGGGTCGGCCAGAACGAGTCCTGTCCGCCCCTCTGTCTATTTTAGCCGTCGTGGACGACGCCACGCCCTCCCTGCCCCACGTCCACGACTCCGTGGTAGACCGGCGCCATGCTCCGCCCGCGCCAGCCCCTCACGGCCCTGCTCGTGCTCCTCGCCGCGACCGCGAGCGCGACCCTGACGGCCTCGGGCTGCAAGGCCTCCCGCCCCGACGACGCGCCGCGCAAGGCCGACCGCGGCGATGTCGGAGGCAGCAAGAAGGGCGCCCGCGTCGACGCCCCCCGGCGCACCCGCGAGCCCGGGCACCCCGTCCACTTCCTCAGCCTCTCGGACATCCACGTCGACCCCTTCGTCAGCATCGACGCCGACCCCAGCCTGCTCGCCAAGCTCATGGACACCCCCGGGGCGCAGTGGCGCGCGGTGTTCGAGTCCATCCCCGCCGAGGACCGCGCCCTCGGGCCCGAAAGCCGCGGCCACGACACCAGCTTCGCGGTGTTCGACTCGGCCATGAAGTCCGTCGCCGAGCGGGTCGCCGCGGCGGACTCCAAGCCCGCCTTCGTGGTCATCTCGGGCGACTTCCTCGGCCACCACTACCGCGCACAATTCATGGCCGCCCTCGACGAGGCCAAGATCGAGATGGCCAAGGGCGACGCCGACGCGGCGTTTCAAAAATTCGTCGACGAGTCCCTCGCCTTCGTCACCCACGAGCTCGGCGCGGCCGTGGGCGACGTCCCCGTGTTCCCGGCGATCGGCAACAACGATACCTACTGCGGCGACTATGCCCTGACCCCCCGGGGGCCCTTCCTGGCCCACACCGCCGAGCTGTGGGCGCCCCTGGTCGAGCGCGCGGGCGAGACCGACTTTCGCAAGACCTTCCCCGTCGGCGGCTACTACTCGGCCCCGCTCCCGGGCGTCGACCGGGCCCGGGTGATCGTCGTCGACACCGTGTTCTTCTCGTCCAAGTACGAGAACCGCTGCGCGGCCCCGGGCGGCGCGGGCGAGGAGCCCCGGGAGGAGCAGTTCGAGTGGCTGTCGACGACCCTCGCCGAGGCCAAGGCCGCCGACGAGCGGGTCTGGCTCGTCTACCACATCCCCCCGGGCATCAACGTCTACCCCTCGGCGCACCCCAAAGAGGGCACGAGCTGCGCCGACAACACCGAGCTGTTTTGGGGCGCAGGCACGACGAGCGCCTTTTTGGGCATCACCGACCGCTTCCCCGAGACCATCGAGGCGACCCTCGCCGGGCACATCCACACCGACGACTTCCGCCTGCGCATGGTCGGCGCGGCGGCGGTGGAGTACATCCACTTTACCCCGGCGATCAGCCCGCTGTTCGGCAACAACCCCGGCTACCAGCTGTTCACCGCCGACTCGGGCACGGCCGAGCTCCTCGACTACACCACCTACTTCCTCGACCTGGGCGCGAGCGAGCCGGCCCCAAGCTGGGCGAAGGAGTACACCTTCACCGAGAGCTACAAGCAGGCGTCCTACGGGCTCAGCGGCCTCGTCCCGGTGCGCGAGGCCATCCACGACGACCCCGACACGCGGGCGCTCTACGAGCAGTACTACGCCGTCGGCAACCCCGAGGCCGAGCAGCTGACCAAGGACAACTGGATGGCCTACTGGTGCGCCACGGCGAAGATGTCCCCCAAGCGCTACGACGCCTGCTACTGCGACGCGGCGGCTTCTGCTTCTGCTTCTGCTCCGGCCCCCGCCCCCGCCCCCGCCCCCGCCCCCGCCGGCGGCGAGTAGCGATCGATGGCGTCGCCGAAGCGGCGGCGCTCGACGGTCGCGCTGCCGTCGGGCTTGGCGTGGACCACCCACATGTCGCCGTACTGCGCCTCGCCGATGCGGATGCGCTGCTCGACGCCCAGGGCCTCGAGCAGGGGCGGGATGGTGTTGGAGTGCCCGACCAGCAGGATCTCCCAGCCCGGACGCGCGCGCAGGCGCTTGGCGATGCCGGCGTAGTCCTTGGGCGGGTAGTGGGTGGCCTCGAGGCCCGTGAGCGCGAGGACGGCCGCCGCGGTCTGCTCCGAGCGGCGGCTGCGGGTGACGTAGACCGCGTCGAGCTCGCGGATGGGCAGGTCCTCGGCGAGGGCCATGGCGCGGCGCTGGCCCGCGGCCGACAGCGGCGGGTCCTTGCGCATGCGCGCCCCCTCCACGTCGTCCATGATCCCGGGTCCAGGCTCGGGCGGCGGATGAGACGGGACCTCCTTCTCGGCGTGGCGGACGATGTAGACCGTGACCCCCTCGGGCTCGGGCACGGCCTCGCAGCTGCACGAGGGCCCGCAGCCCGCCGCCGCCGAGAGACCCAGGCCCACGCCCAGGCCCAGCAGCCGCAGGGCGCTCCGCCGGCTGCGCTCAGCTGGGCAAGACTTCGAGGCGGATCCGCCCATCGTGCTTCGCTCCTTCGTCGTCGTCGCTGCCGCAGCCCCCGGCGTCCTCGCCGTCCAAGAACGCGTCCCGACCGCGCGCCTCGCCGTCCTCGGTCAGCGCCGCGAGCAGCTCGCCGTCCCACAGGTGCGAGGCCTTCACGTTGCCGACCGCCGCCAGCATGTTCTTGCGCAGCAGCGGGTTGTCGCCCTCGAGCTGGGTCAGCAGCGCCTTCATCTGCTGGCGCTTGAGGTTGGGCTGGGAGCCGCACAGGTCGCAGGGCACGATCGGAAAATTCGCGAGCGCGGCGTAGCGGGCGATGTCCGCCTCGGCGCAGGTCCCCAGCGGCCGGATGATCACGTTGCGCCCGTCGTCCGAGCGCAGCTTGGGCGGCATGGCCTTGAGCTGCCCGGCGTAAAACAAATTGAGCATCAGGGTCTCGACCACGTCGTCGCGGTGGTGGCCCAGGGCGATCTTGGTCGCCCCGAGCTCGACCGCCACGTCGTAGAGGATGCCCCGGCGCAGGCGCGAGCACAGCGAGCAGTAGGCCTTGCCCGCCTTGGTGTTCGCCTTGACCACGCTGTGGGTGTCGCGGTGGACCAGGCGGTAGGCGAAGCCCTCGGCCTCGAGGTGGGCGCGCAGGACCTCCACGGGGAAGCCGGGGTGGCCCTGGTCGAGGTTGACCGCGACGAGCTCGTAGTCGAAGGGCACCACGCGCTTGTAGGCGCGCAGCAGGTGGAGCAGGGCCCAGGAGTCCTTGCCCCCGGAGATCGCGACCATGATCGTGTCGTCGGGCGCGATCAGATCGAAGCGGCGGTTGAGCCGAGACATCTGCCGCAGCAGGCGGCGCTCGAGCTGCCCGCGCTCGCGCGCCCGCGCCTTCGAGTCCACCTTCGAGTTTGGCTCTGCCTCCGCGCTCATCCCATCGACCCCTGGACGAGCTTCAGCAGGCGCGGCGCCTGGGCGATGAGCTCGTCGACCTTGACGCGCTTTTTGGACCGGTAGACCAGGCCGAGCAGCTTGTCGTCACGGCGCCACAGGATCAAGTAGGAGGACTCCGTGGTCCGCCCGGCCGTGTCGGTCTGGACCAGCTCCTTGAAGCCGACCTGGACCCCGTCGATGGTCTCCACCCGCGGCATGTCGGCGATCTTGGCGTCGAGCTCGGCTCGGGCCGCCTCGTCGGCGAGGTCCTGGACGACGGGCTCGATCAACAGCTCGCTGTCGACGGCCGACATCAGGGTCTTGGCGATGTCTGCGGCCACGGGCGCGAGCTGGGTGCCCTTGGTGACCGCCGCCTCGGCGCCGGCGTTGCTGACCTGGGCGCCGTCGTGGAGCAGACCCTTGGCCTGCTCGCTGAGCTCGCCGCGCTCGGGCACCTCGCCCCACAATTTTTGCAGCCGCGCCCGCGCCTCCTGGCCGGCCTCGCCCGCGAACGCCTTGCCCTTCTCCCCGGCCTCGCCGGCGAGCTCCTTGCCGCGCTCGCCGGCCTGGGCCATCAGGTCCTTGCCCTTCTCCCCGGCCTTGGCCGCGATCTCCTTGGACTGATCGCCGTAGTTGTCCTGGAGCTCCTTACCCAGGGCGCGGCTCTTGCCCTCGACGCCGTCGACGACCTCGCGGGTCTTGTCCTGGACGGCGTCGCCCTCCTCCTCGGTGCAGGCAGCGAGCGAGCTTCCCCCCATGGCGAGCAGGGATGCGATCAGGAGGGGGTGAAGCGGGCGGAGAGGGCGACTCACGACAAGGTCGAAAGGTACGGCAGGCCGAGGCCGAGGGCCAGCTGTAGACTCAACGGTGACCATCCGCGCTCCCCGCTCACGCTCCCCGCCCTTCACTCGTGACTGAGCAGGACCGCCCCCTCGACCACCGCTCCGCCGCCCTCCGGGTCGAGGTCCAGGGGCTTCGGCGCGCGCAGCAACGTGTAGAGGTGCCCGTCCGCGCCGAACTCCGAGCCCTCCACCGAGTCCGCCGAGCTCGAACCGAGCACGTGACCCCACAACAGCTCCCCGTCCCCGTCGTAGCGGGCGATGAAGGCGTCGTAGTTGCCGTGGTCCGCGGGCACCACCCCTGCCCCGAGGTCGATCCCGACCTTCCCCCAACCGGAGACGCCGAGGTCGCCGTTGGGCGCGAGCGCCAGGTGCTCGATGGACTCGACGTTGGGTCCGGTCACCATCAGCTCCAAGCTGGCGTCGCCGCTCGGCGTGACGCGCAGCACGTAGCCGTCGAAGCTGCCCGTCCCCGCAGACAGGACCTCTGCGCCGAACTCGAACGCGCCCAAGAAGCCCCCCACGAGCAGCAAGTCCCCCTCGGGGGAGAGCTCACCGTCGCTCACGAAGGCGCCCCCGAGCGACCGCACCCACTCCAGCTCCCCCTCGGCGTCGAAGCGGGCGAGGAAGTTGCCCCAATCCTCGGCCGACAAGCCCTCCCCGCCCAGGTCGATGCTGCCCTCGTAGACCCCCGTCAGGTACAGCCCCGCGCCCCCGGGGTCCTCGGCGAAGATCGTGAAGCTGGCGATGCCCAGCTCGACCGCCTCGCCGTAGCTGAGCACCTCGCTCACCGACGCCTGCGGCGGCTCGGAGCCGTCGAGCTCGGTGCGGATGTTGATGCCCACGCCGTGCGCTGGCGGCGGGAGCTCGAAGCCCTCGAACGCCAGACCGCTCTCGAGCCGCCCGGCGTAGCTGACCCGACCGTCCCCCGCCATGGCGAGGTGGCGGAAGGCGAACAGCCCGTCAAAGCCGAGGGACCAGTCGTGGACCAGGGCCTCCCCCGGCGCTGGCGCTCGCAGACCGACCAGGGCCAGGTTGCGCCCGAACAGATCCGTCGCGGGGGGCAACACCTCCCCGCCGTAGTTCGTGGTGCCGTAGGCGTAGCTCGCCGCCGCGACCACGCGCTCCCCCGCGACGGTCAGGCCGTCGAAGCGGTCGGCCGCCTCGCCGCCGTAGCCCTGGCCCCACACGACCTCACCGCCGTAGTCCACCTGGAGCAGCATCCCGTCCTCGGTCACGGCCTCGAAGGTGCCGTTGGGGACGATGAGGGTCTGGGCAAAGCTCCCGCCCACGAGCAGGCCGCCGTCCCAGGCAGCCAGGCAGCGGGCCGTCCCGGGCAGCGCGAGGTGCCACCGGAGCTCGCCCGGCACGGGGAGCTCCGGCCCGGTGTCGGTGTCGCCCTCGGTCTCGCTCTCCGTGCCGGTCTCGGTCTCGGTCTCGGTCTCACTTTCGTCAGGGCTCGCCGTGTCCGAGGACCCGTCCCCGACTTCGTCGTTCCCTGGCGCGACGAGGTCATCGCCGCAACCCACGGCCATCCACGCCCAGATCGCGGCCCAACACGCGGCGCCAAGCTGGCGCCGGGGGGCACGCCGGTTTCGACCTTCCGTGCGAGAGGCCACACATCAGCATGACCCATCCCCCCCACCGAGACACCACCGCTCGGCGAAAACCCGCGAATCGGCTATATTCCGGCGTCCAGCGGCCTACGCCGCCCGCCAGCCTCCGTGTCGGTCCTCCGCACCATCGTCCATTCGTCCCGCGCCCTCGTCACCACGGCCAAGGACGCCGCGCGTTTTCGCGAGATCATGAGCGTGTTCATGACCCACGGCTTCGGCTGGGTCGTGGCCCAGCTGCGCCTGCGTCGCGAGCTCCAGATCGAGCACGAGGGCGAGGACCTGGGCATGGCCGCGCTGACCAGCCCGGACACGGGCAAGCGCCTGGTCAAGGCCCTGACCCAGCTCGGCCCGACCTGGGTGAAGTTCGGCCAGATCCTCTCGACGCGCTCGGACATCCTGCCCGAGCCGATCATCGTCGAGCTCGCCAGCTTGCAAGACGACGTCGAGCACGTCCCCACCGAGGACATCCACGCCCAGCTCGAGCACAACCTGGGCAAGGACTGGCGCAAGCACTTCGAGTCCTTCGAGGACGAGCCCCTGGCCTCGGCGAGCATCGGCCAGGTCCACCGCGCCGTGCTCGTGACCGGCGAGCCCGTGGTGCTCAAGATCCAGCGCCCGGACATCCGGGCCAAGATCGAGAGCGACGTCAACATCCTGCACACCACCGCCGGCTACCTCGAGGAGGCCTTCGAGGAGGCCCACATCATGGACCTGACCGGCATGGCCACGGACTTCGCCAAGTCCCTGGCGCAGGAGCTCGACTACACCGTCGAGGCCAACAACATGGAGCGCTTTCGGCGGAACTTCGAGGGCCACGAGGAGATCAAGATCCCCGTGGTCCACGGCCACCTGAGCAACGGCCAGGTGCTGACCATGGAGTTCATCGCCGGCAAGAAGTTCGAGAAGGTCATCGCCGAGGGCACGCCCCCCGAGGACCTGGCCAAGGCCTACTTCGACGTCGCCTACAAGATGCTGTTCATCGACGGCTTCTTCCACGGCGACCTGCACCCCGGCAACGTGCTGCTGACCGAGGACAAGCGCCTGGCGCTGCTCGACTGCGGCATGGTCGGGCGCCTGGCCCCGAGCCGCAAGGACAAGGTCGTCGACATCATCCACGCCGTGCTCAACGAGGACCTCGAGCTGCTCGCGCGGACCTTCTACTCCCTGGCCATCCCCCAGGGCCCCGTGGACTACGCCGCCTTCGAGCAGGACTGCATCGCCGTCGCCGAGCAGTACCTCATCGGCGTGCCGCTGTCGCAGATCCAGATCGGCGAGCTCTTCTCCCGCCTGGTCGAGGGCGCCGCCCGGCACAGCGTCCGCATGCCCACGGACTTCACCATGATGTTCAAGGCCATCCTCACCACCGAGGGCCTGGCCAAGGCGATCGCGCCCAACGTCGACCCCGTCGAGCTGGCCAAGCCCTTCATCGAGCAGATGGTCATGGAGCGCTACAGCCCCGAGCGCCTCAAGCAGGTCGCGATGCGCGACTTCCTGGCCTTCTCGGAGATGGCCCGCAGCGTGCCGACCACCGTGCCCATGCTGCTCGAGCACCTCGACAGCGGCAAGCTGCGCTTCGGCGTCAACGACGAAACCCTCGAGCTCCAGCACAAGGCCGCGGACCTGCGCGTGGGTCGAATGATCCGCGCGGCCCTGTCGATCTCGCTGATCGTGTGCGGGACCGGGGTGATCGGCGTCGACGCCCTGCCCGTCGCGCTGTGGGGCATCCCGTGGCTGAGCCTGGTGTTCTGGGGGCTGGCGCTGCTGCTCAACGCGACGCTGCTGCGCAAGCAGGGCATCCTTCAGCCGGAGTGAGGCCGAGGCTCACAGGTCGCTAGGCCTGGCCGAGGCTGGCCAGCTCGCGGCGGAGGTTGGCCCGCGCGGCGTGCTCGTGACGATCGCCAAACGAAGCGCTGTGGTAGAGCCGCTCGCGCTCGAGCTGGGCGCTGAGAAAGCGCCGCCGCCCGGCGACGTAGAGGGACTCGGGAACCGCCGCGAATTCCTGGCGGACGCCCTCGGCGTAGCGGTCGTAGACCGACGGCGGCGCGCCGAGGATGGCCGTGTCGGCGTCGAGGAAGTGGGCAAGGTCGGGGTCGCCCTCGGTGTCCGCCAAGCCGTGCGCCGCCGTGGCCTCGATCATCGCAGCGACCCGCTCGACGTCGACCCCCGACCAGCCGCTCAACCGCGCGCGAGCCAGCTGCGCGCTGCGGGCCTCGTTGTCGGCGCGCAGCGGCTCGTAGATGGCGTCGTGAAACAAGATCGCCAGCTGCACCTCGCGCGGCTCTAGCCAACCGGGTCCTGCCTCCGCCACCCACGCGAAGGCGCGGGCGAGGGCGCCGATGTGGCCGACGCCGTGGTAGCGACGGTGCGCCTCGGCGTAGCGCCCCGCGAGCTCGTCGAGGATGGCCCGCTCCCCCGGCGCCCCCGTCGTCAAGGGGCGCCAGGCCTCGATGGCATCTCCAGCGGCGCTCACGGACACGCCACCAGCGTATCCAAAAAGCGCTCGTGGTCGTAGTCGACGATGATCCGCGTGCCGCTTCCGGGCTCGAGGCGCGAGCCCCACTTGCCGCCCTTGCGGTAGAGCTCGACCTCGGCCCAGGTCCCGATGCTCGGGTCGATGGCGCAGCAGGCCGCGAGCGGATCGTGGAACTTCTTGCCGCTGGGCTTGCGGCGCAGGTAGGCGTCCATGCCCTTCCAGATCAGCGCCAGCGAGGGGCTGCGATCCTTGACCGCCGTGACCCGCTCGTGGACCGCCGCGTCGTAGACCACGCCGTGGCACACGTTCTTGGACACGAAGTGGCGCGCATCGATGCCGGAGCAAGCCAGGGCCGCGAGCGCGGCCTTGGGGTCGCCGTTGAGGTTGTAGGTCGGGACCTCGCGCATGCCCGCGAACTTGGCCAGCTGCCGCTCGCGCGGGACCACGCCCTCGCCCGCGAAGCCGCCCTGGGCGAACAGCCGGCCCAGGCGCAACGGTTGGCCCCGAGCCTCACCCAAGGCGATGGCTCGGCCCAGGTTCTTGAGCGGCGCCCCGGTGACCAAGGTCGTCCCCTCGTCGCACAGCGCCAGCAGCAGCTCGCCCCCAGGCTCGGCCTCGCGCGAGGGCGGGATCTGGCCGTAGACCCGGGTGTGCCAGCCCGAGACGCACTGCTTGCCGTGGTCGAGGTTGTAGGCGCCCACGGGGATGTCGAGGCCCAACCACTCGAGGGCCCGGCGCACCAGGCCGACCTGCTCGGGTGTCCCCGGGGTGATGGTCACGGCCCGCAGCTCCACCCGCGGGTGGCCGCCGAGCATCAGCAAGGTCAGGAAGTCATCGGGGTCGCCGGTCTCCATGTCCCAGACCACCGGCAACCTCGACGGCCCAGCCCCCAATTCAGAGCCAGTCGCTACCGTCGATGTCATCGCTCGCCAAGCTAGCAGAGACTCCCCGCCGCGCCAGCTGGCTCTGTCCGCTCCACGCTTGGCGCGAACACGGACTACGCGTGCCCCTCGGCGCTCGGGTGCTCCCGAAGGCTGCCCGAGAACACCTTGACGACCGGCAGCTCGAGGTCACCGGCGGGGCGTCGCACGACGTGCGCCTGCCTGGCCACGGCCCGGAGGTGGTCAAAGCGAAGACCAGCCACCCGCGCCACGCCAAACTCGGCCTGCGCACGATCAAAGCGCGACACCGCGAGCTCGGCCAAGCGGCTCGCGGGCGCTCGCTTGTCCTGGCGGATCTTGATCCCCGCCGCCGCGACCTTGATCAATCCGTTGAGCAAGTCGGCGAGCGCCCCCTTTCGACCGGCGGCCACCCACAGCCCTTCCCAGGCCTCGTGGGCCTCCCAGTAGTAGCCGCGGTCGAACAGGGCGATGCCCTCGAGCCAGTTGGGGTGGGCCTCGCACTCGGCGACATCGAGCCCTCGGACGACGTCGCTCGGGCGACCGTAGCTGTGTCCGTCGGGATGCCGGGTCGGGTGCGGCCATCCACGGCCGGGCACGAAGGTGTAGGGGGGAAAGTCCAAGAGCGGATCGCCGTGAGCTTCGCGCCGCTCCCCGCCGGGGACGCGGCTCGGTCAGGATAGCGCCGACTCGCTCCTCTCGATCTCCGGGCGGAGCGCTCGTGAAAGCGGATTACAGCCCGATCATTTGACTCCAGACGACTTCATTGTCAGCTTTTCTGGATGGTCGCTCCGAGATGCTTGCCCGCCGCACTCTTCGTCCCTGGCGTGGCGCTGCTCGGGCTCGCGTGCGGCCCCGGTCCCATCGCTGGCGAGCCGGTCGGCGACGTCACGACCGATCCGGGCGCCGGGGCGACCAGCGAGATGGCTGGCGACGAGAACGACGAGGGCAGTGAGGGCAGTGAGGGCAGTGAGGACAGTGAGGACAGTGAGGACAGTGAGGACAGCGAAGACGGCGCCCCGCTGCTCCCGACCTACTGGCAAGACGTCGCGCCGATCACCTACGAGCACTGCGTGGTCTGCCACCGAGACGGCGGCATCGGGCCCTTCTCCCTCGACGGCTACGACCCGACCGTCGCCCTCGCCCCCCTCGCCGTCGAGTCCGTCGTCGCCCGCCGCATGCCCCCGTGGGGGGTGACCGACGACGGCAGCTGCAACAGTTGGCGCGACTCGACCGCGCTGAGCGACGCCGAGATCGCGACCATCACCGCGTGGTTCGACGCCGGCATGCCCGAGGGCGAGCCCGTCGACGACCTCGGCGTGCCCGAGCTCCCCAGCCTCGAGGGCGCGCTCTCGGGCAGCACGCCCGTGTTCGTGCCCGAGGCCATCGGCGGCGACCTGATGGAGAACGACGAATACCGCTGCTTCTTGGTCGACCCGGGCATCGAGTCCGACGGCTACCTGACCGGGAGCGCGGTGACCCCGGGCAACCCTGGGCTCGTCCACCACGTGTTCGGGGTGTTGATCGAGCCGACGCAGGACAACCTCGAGTCGATCGCGAGCATGGACGGGGAGAGCCCCGATCGTCCAGGCTGGCCGTGCGATAGCCCCTTCGCCGGCGTCCTCCCCAAGGCCAGCCCGATCATCTGGGCGCCCGGCCAGGGCGTGTCCAAGCTCCCCGAGGGAACGGGGATGCCCGTCGCGGCGGGCGACCTGCTCGTCGCGCAGATCCACTACAACCTCATCGACCCCGCGCTCGTGGGCCAGAGCGACAGCACGACCTTGCACCTGGAGGTCGAGGACCAGGTCGAGCGCGAGGGGACCTACGAGTTCTATCCGGGCCTGCTCACCACTTTGTTCTCGAGCCAGCCTCACCTGATCCCCCCGGGCGAAGAGGCCCACAGCTTCACCTACACGGTCGGCATGAGCGGGCTCGTCAGCCAATTTGGCGTCGGCGCAGAGCTGTGGGGCGTGTTCCCCCACGCCCACGAGCTCGGCGCCTCGATCTCGATCCGGCTGATCGACGGCCAGGGCAACGAGACCTGCGTGGCCGAGATCCCGCGCTGGGACTTCAACTGGCAGCACTACTACTACATGGAAGAGCCGCTCCTGCTCGACTTTGACGACGAGCTCGAGGTGACCTGCGTCTACGACAGCACCGGAGTGGACGAGCCGACGAGCCCTGGCTGGGGCACACAAAACGAGATGTGTTTCCTGGGCTTGTTCGTCTCTGCGGGGCCCTGAGCGAGCCCGCTCGAGCATCCTGCCTCAACCTTCCCGGCGACCCTGGATGCGCGCGAGCACGGCCCTCGCGGTGCTCGACAAGCCCCGCGGATCGAGGGCCGCCTCGAGGGCCCGCTGGCGCACGCTCAGTTCGTAGGCCTCCGCCCGGCCGCTCGCGTCGAGGTCGTGCCAGGCCGGGTGCGAGCGGGGACCGCCCTCGCCACCGGTGGGCCGCCAGGCCGAGACGACCTCTTCAACCAGAGCGTCTCGCTCGGCGCTCATCGGGCGACCTCCGCCAGGCGAACGCCCGCCCGGGCCAGGCAGGTCTCGACGGCCTTTCGGGCCCGGCGGACGTTCTGCAAGAAGGTGTTGAGGCTCATGCCGACGCGCTCGGCGAGCTCACGATCGGGGCGCAGGGGCAGCTCACCCAGGCGCTGGGCCAGGGCGCGCTTGGGGGGCCCCTTCAGCTGCTCCACGCACTGGTTCAAGGCCGCCCGCAGAGCCGGGTCGGGCTCCACGGGCTCCACCGCCAAGCAGGCCGAGTCCTCGGCCGCCCGGGCCAGGGCCTCCGTCGTCGCCACGGGGACGCGGCGGCGACGGAGCTCGCTGATCGCCTGATTGCGAGCGATGCGGACGCCCAGACGCAGCAGGCCGTTGGCCCGCCCGTCGGGTTCGAAGCGCGGCGCGACCTGCCACACCCGCAGCAGGGTCTCCTGGACCACGGCCTCCACGTCGACGTGCGCGGCGAAGCGGCTGAGGCTCAGGCGAATGCGCGGCTCGGCGCCGGCGAGCCAGGCCGCGAAGGCCTCGGCGTCGCCAGCTGCGATCGCCGGCAGGTGCTGGTCGAGGTCGCTCACAGCTGGATGATCCACTCCTCGGCGCCGACGCGAAAGCGCAGCTGGAGGATCCCGCCTGGGAATGCACCGCGCAAGACCAGCCGTAGAACCTGCCCAGCCTCGAGGTCGCCCGAGGCTGTCGAGCTGCGCGCCTCGACCTTGGCTCGGAGCTCGAAGCCGTTGTCGAGCATGACCTCGACCTGGCCGGGGCGTTTCCAAGTCAGCGCGCTCGAGAGCACGACCTCGAGCACCGCCAGGCCAGCAGTCGCCCGCACGAGCCTGCCCTGCAGCTTCCGCGCCCGCGCAGGCGCGGCCCCCCCCCAACCCTCGCCGAGTTCGCCGCTCTCGCCCTTGGGCGACGCCGGCAAAGGCGGTGGCATGGGAGAAGGTCGGGCACCCCCGCGACCCCGAGACCGAGTCTTCCCCCCACTGTCACGGAGCTTGCGCGCAGACGCCCGCTTGCGTAGGCGACCTGGCGCAGGGGGAGCGGCGGGACTAGGCGCCTGAGCGGGCCCAGGAATGGCGCCGAAGCTCCTTTGCGCTCGATGGCCACTCGAGCCGACGATCACCCCCTCCTCGTTGCGCACGACCCCACCGCTCACCTCGCGCAGGCCCAGGCCCGCCACGCTCATCCCCGCCGGCAGCTGGTGCGGCATGGTCTCGCGCCGCGTCGGTCGGCTCGGATCAACCGTCGCCTCCTCCGACACCGCCAGCCACGAGGTCCGGCGCGTCGAGATCTGAAAGCCCACACCGATGCGCTCGATGTCCGCGTCGCGCTCGGCCCCGCACGCGGCCTCGACCTCGAGGGCCTCGACCTTGGCCCGGGCGAAGCCCTTGACCAGCGCCGCCGAGCCCTCGCCCGCGGCCACGGCGGGCACCTCGATCTCGCGCTCCCAGCTGCCCACGGGCAAGCGCCCGCGCACGGTCAGCGTGCCCCCTTCGGGCCGGAGCGCCACGGGGATCTGCGCGGGCGCGCCCAGGAACAGGTCGGGCACGGTGACGCTCGCAACCTCGCGCAGCGCCGAGCCCGAGAGGCTCAGGTCGACGAGCATGGGCGTGTCCATGTGCGCGACCAGGCGCGCCGCGGCCTCCTCGGCGTCTTCACCGGGGGCGACGATCACCTCGAGCCCGCCGCCCGCGAGCGCCACCGGCCGGGTCAGCGAGCGGTTGACGGAGCTCCCGATCCCGAGGGTGTGCACGCGACAGCCCGGCGGCCGATGCTGGCGCGCGGCCTGGACGATCTCGGACTCGAAGGCGATGAGCCCGTCGGTGATCAGCAGGATCTGCCGCTGCGCCTCGGGGCGGAGGGAGGCGAGGGCCGCGAGAATGCCGTCGCGCATGTGCGTGCCGCCGGAGGCCCGCAGCGCCCCGACCCAGCGCAGCGCCTCCTCGCGCTTGGCCGCGCTCATCGACGCGGGCGCCTGCGACCACCGCCGCACCCGCGACGAGAACTCCACGAGCTCGAGGCGATCGCGGTCACGCAGCGAGCGGATCAACGCCTCGGTCACGGCCTGCGCGTGCGCCAGGGGCTCGCCCCGCATCGATCCGCTGGTGTCGAGCAGGACGATGAGGTCTCGGGGCACCGCCGACACCTCGCGTCCCGGCTCGATCGGCGGCGGCGTGAGCACGAGGCGGCCGTAGCTGTTCGCGGCTCCCAGGTGCGCCGCATCGGGGCGGGCGAGCTCGAGGCTCACGCCCGCGTCCTCGCCCGCGACGACCGGCGCCCCCGGCCAGCGCACGACCACGTCTCGATCCAGGGCCGCGCCCGCGTCCCCGCCGAGCTCGACCTTCGCCCGCCCCTCGACGCGCGCGACGTTGAGCTTGTGCGAGGGCGAGGTCGGCCACGCGCCCTCGGGCAGGGCGTCGGCGATGCTCAAGCTCACCCGCACCCGGGGCCCGAGGGGCTCGACGCTCAGATCGACGACGACCTTCTCGGCATCCGCGACGCGCCCCGGCGCGCCGGAAAAGCGCGGCGCGACCGTGGTCGGGAAGCGCCACTCCCAGCCCGCGAAGCCCCGCGCCCCAGCGGCCGCCAGCCACTTCAGCGGCTGATCCAAGATCAGCTCGCAGGTCACCTCGACACGAGGCGGGACGTTGCCCAGCTCCTGCGTGAACAGGCTCGAGCGCTCCTCCTCGAGCAGCGCCGCGCTCTTGCCCTCGAGCAGCGCGTCTTCAAAGCGCTCGCGGGCCTGCTGCTTGGGGGCGACCTCACCGACGACGCGCTGATCGGCGAAGCAAAAGGCGTAGCCGCTCACCGCCGCGTCCGCGGGCAGGGGCACCTGGTAGGTCAGGCGCAACGGCTCGTCGTGGGGGTTGAAGAAGGTCTGGCGCAGGACGACGCGCCCCAGGCCGGCGGCCGCCTCGACGGTCAGCTCGGCGGCGCGCAGCGGGAGCGTTCGGCCCTCGCTCGAGACCAGCCGAGCGCCAGCGCTGGGCGTCGAAGAAGAGGCGAGGGAGGGGGTCGGCACGGCTGAGTTCATTGTCACTCCTTTGGTGGTTGAGGCGGTGGAGCGAGGCGCCGCGGGGGGCCTCGGCTCCGATTCGGGCGACCAACGCGAGGCGCTCAAAACCAGTGACAAAGAAAATTCGGACTTTCTGAGCTCCCCCTCCCGGGCCCATCGAAATGACACCAAGAGACCCCAGGCTCCGTGAGCTGCGCCTCGCTCGCATCGGTCGGATATTCGTTGACCAGCGTTTTTGATTCATATAACGGTGTCTTAAATGCGAACAACTGTTCAAATCTTTGTCATGGGGCTCCTGTGCCTCGCCCCTGCCTGCACCGACGATGGGGGCTCCGACGAGCTCGGCCAGGGCTCGGAGACGAGCACGGACCCCGATACCGGCGAGACCACCGACACGGACGAGACCACCGACTCCGGCGAGACCACCGACACGGGCGAGACCACCGACTCCGGCGAGACCACCGACTCCGGCGAGACCACCGACTCCGGCGAGACCACCGACTCCGGCGAGACCACCGACACGGGCGAGACCGCCGACTCCGGCGAGACCGGCAGCGTCTGTGAGCCCCCCGGAGACGACTGCGGCGACTGCATGGCCGCGAACTGCTGCGAGGAGATCGAGGAGTGCCTGCTCGACGAGGACTGCAGCTGCTTCCAAGAGTGCGCCGCCGCCAACCCCGACGATCCCCTGAGCTGCGCCGAGCCGGACGCTTGCGACATCCCCCTGCTCTCGCTGCTCGATCCCAACACCGTCGTCGGCCGCATGGGGATCTGCACCCAGACCAACTGCGCCCAGTGCCTCTGAGCTCCCCCTCCCACTCGACCCCCAGAGCCCCCCATGTCCACCTTCCTCCGTTCCCTCCCCCTGGCCGCCCTGGCCCTCACGACCCTCGCCTGCGCCTCGAGCCCCGACGACACCGACGCGGTCGAGGACGCCCACGCCCTGACCCTCGAGGTCCGCCTCGCCCCCGCCGGCGAGGTCCTGCAGTTCATCAGCCCCGCCGGCTCGGTGATCGAGACCCCCGTGGCGGACATCGTCGGCAAGCCCTACTACTCGGCGACCTTCGAGGCCGGCTTCTCCTCCGGCAACGACCTGCCTCTCCACGAAGAGTGGGGGATCGTGCCCGAGGGCCTCGACGTGGACATCGTCAACCCGGCGATCTACGAGGACGACGCGGCCTACGACGTGGTGTTCGTGGTTTACGTGAACACCGAGGCCGGGCCCGGAGGCGAGCCGCCCGCGGCCAAGGCCGGCGACCTCGCGACCTTCACCATCGATCAGTCCGTGATCCGCGAGGGCGACCCGCAGATCGTGCCCGGGGTCGTGCGCGTGGTGATCGAGGGCGAAGACGCGGTCAAGCGCGTGGAGAACCGAGTGCCCAGCGACCTCGAGGACTCCGCCGAGCTGACCGCGGCGATGACCGACACGGTGATGATCGTCCCTTGAGCGAGGCGGAGCCCAGCATGACCACGCGACGACCCGCCATCGCCCCGCTGCTCCTGCCCCTCGCCGTGGCCCTCGGCCTGGGCACCGTGTCGGCCTGGAGCGGCTGCGCCGAGCCGGACCCGCCCGAGGCCGAGAGCCTGCTCGAGCTCCCCCTCGACCCCGAGACGGGCCTGCGCATCCCCGAGCTCCCGCCCCTGCCCCCGACCCCCCAGTGGCCGGACAACCCCTACAGCGAGGCCAAGGCCGAGCTCGGCCAGACCCTGTTCTTTGACCCGCGGCTGTCGGGCTCGGGCCAGGCGACCTGCGGCAACTGCCACCTGGCCTCGGGGGGGTTCCAGTCGAGCACGCCCACGGACGTGCCCGATCGCTCCTACCCCATGCTCGCGCCGGCCCTGCACCGCAACGCGCCCTCGCTGCTCAACATCGTCTACGCCCCGATGATGCGCTGGGACGGCTCCCACTTCACCGACCTCTACGACATGATGGTCCTGCCCTACGCGGAGTCCAACATGAACCTGTCCCAGCTCGGACCCGACGCGGGCGAGTTCGTCGACGTCCCCGGGGCGAAGACGGCCCTGCACCACAAGCTCACCGCCGAGTTCCCCGGCTACGTCGAGCGCTTCGAGCTCGCCTTCGACACCGACATCAGCGAGCTCGACGAGGACCAGGTCTGGCGCCTCGCGGGCATGGCCCTGGCCAGCTACATCTCTCGGGCGACGACCCACGGCTCGCGCTTTGACGCGTGGAACCGCGGCGAGGACGTGGACATCAGCGAGGCCGCCGTGCGCGGGGCCCTGCTGTTCAGCGGCGAGGCCAACTGCACCGCTTGCCACAGCGGGCCGCTGCTCTCGGACTTCGAGTTCCACAACGTCTCGACCTCGCCCCCGGGCCCCGACGGCACCCGCCCCGACGAGGGCCGCTACCTGGTGACCGGGGACGAGGCCGACCGGGGCGCCTTCCTCACGCCCATGCTCCGGGGCTCGAGCAAGACCTCGCCCTACCTCCACGAAGGGATCATCACGAGCGTGCGCGGGGTCATCGAACAAAAGAGCGGGGCCGCGGCCACCGTGGACCCCAACTACGATCCCATCGTGACCCTGGTCCCCGAGCTCGACGCGGATCAGGTCTCCGACATCGTCGAGTTCCTCAAGAGCCTCGAGGGCGCGCCCATCGACGCGAAATACCTCGACGTGGTCGACGACTTCCCCGAGTGAGGTCGAGTCGAGGGCCGACGGTCGAGGCCTCCTGGCCGCGCGCCGGGTCGTGTGAGCGACCCGTGATTGCGCGGCCGCGCAGGGTGATCCATACCCTGGACCATGGACAACACGGTGGATGGTAGCGACGGGCCAGCTCCGGGGTCGGTTCCCGATCCCGCATCCAATTCGGTCCCCGTCGCCGTCGTATTCGTGGGTGTGCAAGCCGCAGGCAAGTCGACCTACTTCGCCCAGCGCTTCGCCGACACCCACGTGCGCTTGAACCTCGACATGCTGCGGACACGCCACCGCGAGCGCGTGCTGATGCATGCGCTGCTGGCCATCGGCCAGCGCTTCGTCGTCGACAACACCAACCTGACCGCCCGGGCTCGGGCGCGCTACGTCCAGGCCGCGAAGGCGGCCGGCTACCGCGTCGAGGCCGTGGTCTTCGAGCTGCCCCTCGAGCTGGCGCTGGCCCGCAACGCCGCCCGCACGGGCCGCGCCCGCGTGCCCGACCGGGCCGTGCGGGGCAGCTACGCCAAGCTCGAGGCCGTGACCGAGGCCGAGGGCTTCGACGCGGTGACCCTCGTCGACTCGACCCAGCCCAATTCCCCTTCACCCACTTCGGAGACCCTCCCATGACCGACAAGACCGCACTGGGCGACCGCATGAAGCTCTACGAGCGAGCCGAGGCCGGTCGCCGCTTCATGCCCCTGCTCCCGATCTGCGCGCGCATCGACGGCAAGCGCTTTAGCCGGTGGACCAAGGGCCTGGCCCGGCCCTACGACGAGCGCCTGTCCGCGACCATGGTCGCGGTGACCCAGGCCCTGGTCGAGGACACCCACGCGCGCGTGGGCTACACGCAAAGCGACGAGATCAGCCTCGTGTTCTACAGCGAGTCCGCCGACAGCCAGGTCTTCCTCGACGGCCGCGTGCAGAAGCTGACCTCGATCCTCGCGTCCATGGCCACCGCGCGCTTCAACACCGAAGCCCGCGCCCGCGTCCCCGAGCGCGCCGACGCCCCGGCGCTGTTCGACTGCCGGTGCTGGACCGTGCCCAACCTCGACGAGGCGGCCAACGCCCTTTTGTGGCGCGAGCGCGACGCGACCAAGAACTCGCTGTCCATGGCCGCGCGCAGCCACTACTCGCACGCCCAGCTCGACGGCAAGCGCGGCCCGGACATGCACGAGATGCTCCACGCCGCCGGCGTCAACTGGAACGACTACCCGAGCTTCTTCAAGCGCGGGACCTTCGTCCGACGCGAGCGGGTCAGCCGGCCGTTCTCGACCGAGGAGCTCGAGCGCCTGCCGCCGCGCCACGCCGCGCGCGCCAACCCCGACCTGGTCATCGAGCGCACCGTCGTTCGGGCCGTGGACATGCCGCCCTTGAACCGCATCCGCAACCGCGTCGCGGCGCTGTTCGAGGGGGCCGAGCCCGAGCTCTTCGAGGCGGACCCAGCCTGAGCGCGCGCCAGCGACGAGGGGCGACCTTCGGCACCCGCCGAGGTCGCCCCTCGCTTTGTCGAGCCGCGACGCTCAGGCGGGCGCGAGCGCCATGGGCCCGAGGAAGTCGCCCTCGCCCAACGCCACGCCGCGCTCGCGCCCTGCGCTTGATCTGGCCCGCTCCGGTCTGCGAGCATCGAGGGGCGCGAAGAGCGACGACATGCAAGGACTCGAAGACCTCGAGCGCCGGGTCGAGCGAGACCTGACGCTGACCAGCTACCCATCCCGAGATTGGCTGCTACCCCGAACGACGCGCGAGGGCCAGCCCGTCCTCGACGTGCTGATCGTCGGCGGGGGCCAAAGCGGCCTGGCGACGGCCTTTGGGCTGATGCGCGAGCGCGTCACCCGAATCCTCGTCCTCGACCAGAACGCCGCAGACCGGGCCGGGCCGTGGCTCAACTTCGCCCGGATGAAGACCCTGCGCACGCCCAAGCACGTGACCGGGCCAGACCTCGGGCTGCCCAGCCTGACCATCCAGGCCTGGTGGGAGGCGCAGCACGGCGAGGGCTCGTGGGCCGAGGTCGGGCTGATCCCCAAGGAGTCGTGGGCGGCCTACCTGGCCTGGTACCGCCGGGTGCTCGACATCCCCGTGCGCGCCCAGACCACCGCCGGGGCCATCGAGTGGCTCGAAGACGAGGGCTGCTTCGCCGTCCCGGCGGACACCCCTGGCCAGCCCACCGAGCGCCTGTTCGCCCGCCGGGTCGTGCTCGCCACGGGCATCGAGGGCTCCGGCGACTGGTACGTGCCGGCCTTCGTGGCGAAGGCCCTGCCCCGCGAGCGCTACGCCCACACCCGCTGGGACATCGACTTCGGCGCCCTCCGGGGCAAGCGCGTCGGGGTCCTCGGCGCGGGCGCGTCGGCCTTCGACAACGCCTCGGTGGCCCTCGAGACCGGGGCCGCCAGCGTCGATCTGTTCTTTCGTCGGCCCAAGCTCGTCGACGTCAACGCCTACCGCTGGGCCGAGTTCGTCGGCTTCCTGCGCCACGTCGGCGACCTGCCCGACGCCGATCGCTGGCGCTTCATCCGGCAGATCGTCCGCATGGGTCAGCTGCCGCCGACGGACACCCACGCCCGCGCGACCCAGCACCCCAACTTCGCCCTGCACCCGGGCTCGCCGTGGACCGACCTGGCCCTCGACGGCGACGAGATCGTGGTGACCACGCCCGGCGGGCAGCACCGCCTCGACTTCGTCATCGTCGGCACGGGCTTTCGCACGGACCTGGGCAAGCGACCGGAGCTCGCCAACATCGTCGAGCACATCAGCACCTGGTCCGACCACTACACGCCCCCCGCCGAGGACAGCCACGAGGACCTGCTGCGCCACCCCTACCTCGGCCCGAGCTTCGAGTTCGTCGCCCGGGACGAGGCCGCCGCGCCCTGGCTCGGCCGGGTCCACAACTACACCTTCGGCTGCCTGCTGTCCCTGGGCTTCGGCGGCGCGAGCATCTCGGGCATGAAGTACTCCATCCCGCGGCTGGTCGGGGGGCTCACCCGCTCGCTCTTCGCCGAGGACAAGGACGCCTACTTCGATTCGCTCGCCGCCTATGACACCGCCGAATTTTGAGAACTCTGAGACCCCTGGCCGCTTCGCCCTGGCCAGCGCCCGCGTGGTCGCGCCCGAGGGCATCGGCCCGGCGGCGGTCATCGTCGCGGGCGAGACCATCGAAGCGGTGGTCCCCCGAGACGCAGCCATCCTCGACGGCCTGCCCGTGGAGGACCTCGGCGAGCGGGTCATCATGCCGGGCCTCGTCGACACCCACGTGCACATCAACGAGCCCGGGCGCACGGACTGGGAGGGCTACGCGACCGCCACCCGGGCCGCGGCCGCCGGGGGCGTGACCACGGTCGTCGACATGCCCCTCAACTGCATCCCGGTCACGACCAGCGTCGCGGCCCTCGCGGCCAAGCGCCAGGCCTGCGCCGGCAAGCTGTCCGTCGACACGGGCTACTGGGGCGGCGTGATCGGCCAAGACGACGCCGAGCTGGCGGCGCTGACCAAAGCCGGCGTGCTCGGGGCCAAGGCCTTCCTGTGCCCCTCGGGCATCGACGAGTTCCCCTCGGTCGACGAGGCCCAGCTGCGCCGGGGGATGGCGGTGCTCGCCGCCGCCGGCCTCCCGCTCCTCGCCCACGCCGAGATCGAGAGCCCCGTCGAGGACGACTCGATGGACCCCCGGACCTACGCCAGCTACCTCGCCTCCCGGCCCGAGCGCTGGGAGCTCGACGCCATCGAGCTGCTGATCCGCCTGAGCCGCGAGACCGGCTGCGCCGTGCACATCGTCCACCTCTCGGCGGCCTCGGCCATCCCGGTCATCGCCCAGGCCCGGGCCGAGGGCCTGGGCGTGAGCGTCGAGACCTGCCCGCACTACCTGAGCCTGGCCGCCGAGTCGATCGCGGCCGGGGCCACGCACTTCAAGTGCGCCCCGCCGATCCGCGAGCAGGCCAACCAGGATCTGCTGTGGCGCGGCCTCGAAGACGGGCACATCGACATGGTGGTCAGCGACCACTCGCCCTGCACCCCCGCCCTCAAGCAGCTCGAGCGCGGGGACTTTGGCCAGGCCTGGGGCGGCATCGCCTCGCTGCAGCTGACCCTGCCCCTGGCGTGGACGGCCGCGAGCGCCCGCGGAGTCGGGCTCGCCCAGCTCTACCAGTGGCTGTCCGTCGCCCCGGCCAAGCTCGCGGGCCTCGAGGCCAGCAAGGGCCGCCTCGCCCCGGGCTGCGACGCGGACCTGTGCGTGTGGGACCCCGACGCCTCGCTGACCGTCGACGGCGCGACGATGTACATGCGCCACGATCTGACCCCCTACCAGGGCCAGACCCTGCTCGGGGCCGTCGAGCGGACCTACCTGCGCGGCCAGCTGATCTGCGAGGCCGGCGTGCCCCTCGGGCCGCCGCGCGGGCGCGAGCTCCTGCGCGGACGCCCGTGAACCAGCCCCGAGCCACAGACGAATCCGATTCGATTAGACCAGGCCAGACCAGACCCGACATGCAAGGCGACGAACTCCGACCTCCCTCCGTGTTCACCGGCCTCGTGGACCTCGCCGCCGCCTCCCTCGGCGGCCGGGCCCTCGGGACCTCCGACGACTTCTTCGCCAGCGTCGACAACCTGGTCCAGCCCGGGCGCGGCGAGTGGCGCGAGGGCGCCTACACCGATCGCGGCAAGTGGATGGACGGCTGGGAGTCCCGGCGTCGGCGCGGCGGGGGGCCCTTCGACTGGGCCGTCGTCGAGCTCGGCGCCCCCGGGCTCGTGCGCGCCTTCGACATCGACACCAACCACTTCACGGGCAACCACGCGGCCTTCGCAGCCGTCGACCTCGCGGCGATCGAACCGGGGGCGCCCGGCGAGCTCGACCTCGAAGCCCTGTCCTGGACCGAGGCCCTGCCGCCCACGCCCCTGGCCGGCGGCGCGCAGAACCTGCTCCTGGCCGCGACCCCGACCCTCGCCACCCACGCCCGCCTGCGCATCTACCCCGACGGCGGCGTCGCCCGCTTTCGGGTCTATGGCGACGTCCAGCCGCGCTGGCCCGCCCTCGACCAACGCGTCGACCTGGCCGCGCTGCGCAACGGCGGCCGGGCCCTGGCGTGCAGCGACATGTTCTTCTCGCCCATGGCCAACGCCATCGCGCCTGGCGACCCGGCGGACATGGGCGGCGGCTGGGAGACCCGCCGGCGCCGACACGGCCGCCCCCACGACTGGCTGATCCTCGAGCTCGGCGCCCGCGGGACCGTCGAGCGCGTCGAGCTCGACACCCTGTTCTTCAAGGGCAACTACCCCGACCGCGCCTCGGTCCTGGCCGTCGACGCCCCCGGCGCGAGCACGCCCGAGCTCATGCTCCCCGACACTCCGTGGCGCCCGCTGGTCGTCGACGAGGCCCTCGGCCCCAACGCCCGCCACGCCTTCGACCTGTCCGAGCCCACGCCCCCCTTCACCCACGTGCGCCTCGACATCGTCCCCGACGGCGGCATCAGCCGGCTGCGCGTGCTCGGGAAGCGGACGCCATGAGCGACGCCCTGTCGACCGCCGCCGCCCACCTCGACGGCCTGCCCGAGGCCGAGGTGGAGGCCGCCCTGACCCGCTGCTGCGGCGCGAGCCGCTGGGTCGCGGCGATGCTCGCCCGGCGCCCCTTCGGCGACGGCCCGCGCTTGCTCGACGCCGCCGAGCAGGCCTGGGCCGCGCTCGAGCGCGCCGACATCCTCGAGGCCTTCGACCACCACCCGCGCATCGGCGCGAACCTGGACGCCCTGCGCGACAAGTTCCGCGCGACCGCCAACTGGTCGGCCTCGGAACAAAGCACCGTCGCCGCGGCCGACGAGGCCACCCTGGTCCGGCTGCGCGACGGCAACCTCGCCTACGAGGCCCGCTTTGGCTACATCTTCATCGTCTGCGCGACCGGCAAGAGCGCCGCGCAGATGCTCACCCTGCTCGAGCAGCGCCTGACCCACGATCCTGCGCAGGAGCTGGCCATCGCCGCCGCCGAGCAGGCCAAGATCACCCGTTTGCGCCTGGAGAAGCTCGCACCATGAGCCGCAGCCCGATCACCACCCACATCCTCGACACCGCCCTGGGCCGCCCGGCCGCGGGCGTGACCCTGACCCTCGATCGCCGCGACGGCGCGGCCTGGACCCGCCTCGGCGAAGGCGTGACCAACGACGACGGGCGGGTCACCGACCTGCTCGCCCCCGGCAGCCTCGAGGCCGGGGTCTACCGCATCGAGTTCGAGGTCGCCGCCTACTTCGCCCGGACCGCGCGCGAGTCCTTCTACCCGAGCGTCAGCGTCGAGTTCGAGGTCCGCGCGACCGACGAGCACTACCACGTGCCCTTGCTGCTGAACCCCTTTGGCTACTCGACCTACCGAGGGAGCTGAGCCATGTCGAACACCGAGACCCCCACACCCAGCCTGGGCGAAGCCGCCGCCCGCGTGCTCGAGCGCCTCGAGCCCGCCAACCGCGAATTCACGGCGCGCTTTGGCGGCGACCGCCCCGACCGTCAGCCCGTGCACACCGTCTACGGCGGCGCCCAGCTCTACAAGGCCGAGACCACGACCAAGCTCGGGGAGCTGGCCCTGCGCGCCCTCGACCAGCACGCCCCCGACGCCCAGACCTTCGCCGAGGCCGTGGGCATGGCCGGCGACGCGGCCCTCGCCGCCAAGGTCTACGGGCGCGTCCGGGCCAAGCTCGAGCGCGAGCCCGTCGAGGACTTCCGCATCGACTTCGAGGATGGCTACGGGACGCGCACCGACGCCGAGGAGGACCGCGAGGCCGCGCGCACGGCCGGCGAGGTCGTCGAGGCCATGGGCCGAGGGCAGCTCCCGCCCTTCATCGGCATCCGCATCAAGTCGCTGACCGAGGAGAACAAGGCCCGCGCCGCCCGGACCCTCGACATCTTCGTCTCGACCCTCGTCGCCAAGCTCGGCGCGCCCCGGCTGCCCGACAACTTCGTCGTCACCGTGCCCAAGGTCAGCATCCCCGAGCAGGTCAGCGCCGTGGTCGAGCTGTGCGAGCTGCTCGAGGACCACACCGGCCTGGCCCGGGGCGCCCTGGCCCTCGAGCTCATGGTCGAGACCACCCAGTCGATGGTCGACGCCCACGGCCGCGCGACCCTGCCCCGGCTCCTCGACGCCGCCCGCGGGCGCTGCACCGGCGCGCACTTTGGGACCTACGACTACACCGCCAGCGCGAGCGTGACCGCGGCCTACCAGGTCATGGACCACCCGGCCTGCGACATGGCCCGCAACATGATGATGTGGGCCTACGCGGGCACCGGCGTGTTCTTGTCCGACGGGGCCACCAACGTCATGCCCGTGGGCGACACCGAGACCGTCCACGCCGCCTGGCGCCTGGCCTACGGGCACACCCGGCACTCGCTCGAGACCGGCTTTTACCAGGGCTGGGACCTGCACCCCGCCCAGCTGCCCGTGCGCTACGCGGCCTGCTACGCCTTCTTCCTCGAGGGCTTCGAGCAGGCCGCCGAGCGCCTGTCGAACTTCATCGCCAAGGCCGCCCAGGCCACCTTGGTCGGCGAGGTCTTCGACGACGCCGCCACCGGCCAGGGCCTGCTCAACTACTTCCTGCGCGCGCGCAACTGCGGGGCGATCACCGACGCCGAGCTGGCCCAGACGGGGCTGAGCGTCGAGGAGATCCAGCTGCGCTCGTTTGCGAAGATCCTCGCCGGGCGCCGCGGCTAAACCAGGCCTAGCAGTGATCCTTGCCCGGGGTCATCCCGGGCGGCAGCGGCTCCCAGACCACGACCACGCTCGAGGCCGTGTCCCGGCACATCACCGTCAGGTCGTAGAACCAGCCCTCGCCGTAGTGCTTGCAGCTCGTGTACGAGCCGACCTCGTCCATGAACGTGACCCGCCGCGCGACCTCGTCGCAGCTCTGGCCGATGAGCGAGACCGCCGGGTCGCCGGGGTAGAGCTCGCGCAGCTTCTCGTCGAAGTCGCTGAAGGTGAACTGCACGCCGCCGCTGGCCCGCAGGGTGATCCCGGGACCCTGCTCGTAGCTCAAGGTCACCTCCTTGGCGTCGGGCTTGCCCTCGACGGGAAACATCGGGTCCGCCGCGCGGCGCTCGTTTGGCTGGCCGAGGGCCGCGACGACCTGCGCTTCGGTCAGCCCCTGCCCCCGCGGCAGGTTGAGCACGGTCTCGAGCTCCTCCCAGCCGATGCTGTCCTTGGCTTGCTTGGGGAAGTCTGCGGGGGGCGGCTGGAGGCCCGGGGCAGGCTTGGCGGGCTCGGGCTCGGGCTCGGGCTCGGCAACCTCGGCCGGCGCCTCCACCTTCGCGTCGTCCGACTTGGCCTTCGCGCCTGCGGGCTGCGGGTCCGCGTCGCAGGCGAGGGGGACCAGGCTCAGGCTGGCTACGGCTAGGAGCCTTCGGGCTCTGCTCGAGTCGTACATGCGCTCAGCCTCGACCATCCCCGAGGACCCAACAAGTCGTGAAAGCACCATGGCCTCCGCGCCTCTATACTCCCCACTCATGGGCGTACTCGGAGCACTGGGAACGATCAACCGAAACACGAGCTTGGCCGGGAAGGTCGCCACCTTCGTCTTCTTGCTCGGCATCGGCGGAGCCGGTGAGGTCATGCTGGTCTACCGCGATAGAGGCCCCTGGTACGCCGAGAACGGAGTGGACCTCGCCATCCTCGGGTGGATGGTCGGAGCCTCCCTCGCCGTCGCGGTGCTCATCGGCGCGCTGCTCGCTCGAGTTCATCCCAGGAGACGCCTGCGCCTGGGCGCGTCCGCTGGGGTCGGGCTCGCGCTGTGCCTCGTGATGACGGGGATCCGCTGGTTCTTCCCGGCCCCGACGGTCGCCGGCGCCAACGCGGCCTTCGAGGTGGGAGATGTCGGCGCCGCCGAGTCCGAGCTCGTCGCCGCCGAGGCCCGCGGGGCGGACCCCTTGGAGACGGCCGCCCTCCGAGCACGCATACGCGCGAAGTACGAGGCCAGGGCGGCCCAGAGCCCCAAGCGACAGACCGATGACGAGCGCATGCTGGCCTCGCTCGGCGAATTCTCCCTCAAGACCGACACCAACACGGTCCTCGAGCGGCGCTGGGAGAACCCCGACAACCAGGCCCTCGCGCAAGCCCGCGTGCTCCGGCGCGCGCAGGCCCAGCTCGACGCCGCGTGGCTCGAGCGCGACGCCTTCGCCCTGCGCCGCATCGCCGCGCAGACCCAAGGCCTCGACCCCGCCTTCACCCGCGCCTGCGAGCTGCGCGGGATGTTCGCGGAGGCCGAGTCCTGCCTCCAACGCGAGAACCTCCCCTGCGTCGCGGAGGGCCTGAAGCTCATCACGGCCAAGCAGGCCGAGGGCGCGGAGGGAGAGGCGGACCCGCCGGCGCTCCCCCTCGAGCTCGCCGCGCTGTTCGACGACTTCGAGACGGCGGCGAGCACCCTGCCCAGCGCCGACGCCGAGACGGACAGCTGAACCCGAGCGCGACCTAAGCCTCTGGCGCGCAGTCCTCGAGGCGAACGCCCGCCGCCACGAGGGCGTGCTCGAGGCTCTGAATCAGCAGCTCGATGAGCGCGGCCTGGGGCACCGCTTTGCGCTCGAGCCACTCGAGGCTGGCGAACTCGACCATGCCCAGCCACCCCCGGGCGGCCACGCGCACGAGCTCGCGGGCGGCCTCCGTCTCCGGCGCCCGGGCCCCGATCGCCTCGAGCATCTCCGTGACGATCGCCGCCCGGGTCTGCTCGAGGATCTCGCACACCTCCGGGTCGAAGCCGATGCCGCTGCGCATCAGGGTCACGTAGGCCCCGCCAAAGCCCGCCACGAAGTCGAGGTAGGCCTGAAGGCCCAGCTCCACCCGCCGGTGCCCCGGATCCTCCGCGCCCTCCCCCGCTCGCGCCTCGAGGTCGCGCGTGGCCACGATGCGCTCGCGGAGCATGCTCGCGCCAAAGCGAACGCTCTCGACGTAGAAGCCCCGCTTGTTGCGAAAGTAGTGGTAGAGCAGGCCGCGGGAGATGCCGGCAGCCTTGGCGATGTCGTCGATCGAGATCGACTCGTAGCTGCGCTGGCCAAAGAGCTCGAGGCCCAGGCCCAGCAGCTGATCTCGGCGCGCGCCGACGTCCAGACGAGACGTCCGCGCGCTCTTGGCGCGACGCGGCATGAGCCCTTGGATCATAGTCTAGGCGCGGGTTTGAACAAACCATGGGAACTGAATTGAATTCAGTTCAATAACGCGTCATGCTCGACCGCGGAGACACCGCATGAAGCTGCCCGTCGATCCCCGAGCGCTCTTCGACTCACTGCGCGACCTTCGAAGCCGCACCCGCACGCCGCCGGCCACCGTCGACAGCGGCCGCGACCCCATCGTCCGGCGCATGGACTTTGGCTTCACCAACCCCGAGCTCGACTTCCCCAAACACTGGATGGGGGGCAGCGTCCTCGGCACCGCCATCACCAACGGCATGAACCTGCTCTTCCCCGAGGGCGAGCGCTTCTTCGTCCGCAGCGTCCGCTACTACATGGACGAGCTCGAGGACCCGCAGCTGCGCGCGCAGGTCCAGCGCTTCTTCGGCCAAGAGGGCCAGCACGCCCGCTCGCACCAGCAGTACATGGAGGTCCTGACCCGCCAGGGCTACGACCTCGACGCCTTCCTGAAGCCTTACAAGCGCGTCGCCTTTGGGATCATCGAGCCGGCCGCGCCCAAGGTGCTGTGCCTGTCCATCACCGCCGCCCTCGAGCACTTCACCGCGACCTTCGCCGAGGCGGCCCTGAGCGAGCGCTTCTTCGACGAGCTCGCGCCCCCGGCCATGGCCGAGCTGTTGCTGTGGCACGCCGCCGAGGAGATCGAGCACAAGGACGTCGCCTTCGAGGTCCTGCGCCAGATCGACGATCGCTACAGCGTCCGCATCGCGGGCTTGGTCGCCGCCTGCATCTTGCTGTGGGCGTTTTGGACCGCGGCCACCCTGAGCTTGCTGGCTCAAGAAAAAGAGCTCGACCCCAAGCGCCTGGTACAGGAGTGGCTCAGCGCCGTCCGATCGGGGCGCACCGGCGGCACGAAGATGCGCCGAGCCTTCCTGTCCTACCTCGAGCCGGGCTTTCACCCGGCGAACACCGGCAACGACGAGCTCGCCCTGGCCTACCTCGAAGAGATCGGCCGACGGGCGGGCTGAGCGTTCGCTAGCTTGCCAGGGAGCGCTCGAACAGCTCCCCAGCCTGCGTGGCCGTACGCGCGCGCTCGGCCCAGCGCTCGAGCGTCTCGACTCGCGTCTCCTCGTCGACGCGAGCGCGCTCGACCTCGGACAACGCGATGCCCCGAACCTCGAGGAGCGCGAGCACCATCGTCTTCAGTACGCGGCGGCGGCCCTCCTCGACGCCCTCTTCGTGGCCGAGGTGATAGGTCCCGCTCCGGCGCTCGATCTCCATGAGGCGGTCGTCGTCGGGAGCGAAGGGGAATTCTTGGATCAGCGTGAGGCGCATACTCTCGTCTACCGCGGCCAGAATCGTGGTCGCGTCACGCATGCGCCGCTTGGCGGGGAGCCGCGAGACGACCTCGAGGCCCCAACGCGCGGCGTCGATGTCCCCCTGGCAGGCATGCAAGGTTGCCCCCAGCACGGCTGCGCTCGGCCTCGCTAGCGCTTGGGCCATGTCGTAGCCGACCGGCACCCGACCCGCGTCGAGCACGATCACCTCGAAGCGCGGCGGCCCGGTCTCTTTCCAAGCGGCCAGCTGTCGGGACACCGCCTTGTTGAACGACACCACCACGACCCAGGTCTCGCGCTCGTGCTCCTCGGCCAGCGCGGCCTGATAGTGGGGAATTCGCCAGCGTTTTTGCCCGTTCGTGCGGCTTTGGACCTCGACGGTGAGGACCAGGCCTCCGCCACGCTGCTCGCCCTGCGGCCCATCGGCGACCAGCACGAGATCGGGGAAGAGCTGCCGCCGCGCCAGGTCGATGTCGAACACGTCGATCGCCCCCTGTCGGTCGAGGGGCGCCTCGAGGCCG
The DNA here is from genome assembly GCF_000170895.1 of Plesiocystis pacifica SIR-1. Classification (GTDB taxonomy): domain Bacteria; phylum Myxococcota_A; class Polyangia; order Nannocystales; family Nannocystaceae; genus Plesiocystis; species Plesiocystis pacifica. The sequence goes on from NZ_ABCS01000036.1 coordinate 61,071, forward strand.
GGAGGACGCTCGATTCGAGCGAGCAGAAACGCCATCCACGGGTCGTCCCGAAAGAGGGCGAGGACTCCTTGATGAAGTGCACCAGGCATCGCTTCCTGTTCGGCCCGGGCGCGCGTGCCTTGCAGCGAAGTGAACTCGGGCAAGGCAGAGGCGGCCAGCAGCCTGGCCAGCCATGCCTCTCCAGCGCCGCGATTAGCCTTCTGTCGCGGGCTCGCGCAGCTCGGGCGGCGGAGGCTCGAGGGGCAGCTCGGGCACGTCCCCCCGCTCGCGGCGGAGCTCGAGGGTGACCCACAGCAAGATCACCACCGGGATCAGACACACCACGATCCCCGCGATGGCCAGGCCCTTGTCCCGACCCGCCTCGGCCCGTGCGATCGCCATTCCCGAGACCACCAGACCGGCCGCCCCGAGCAGCGCCCCGAGGCCCAGGCCGAGGAAGATCAGCCCGATCCCCATGAGCCCGAGCTCGGCGCCCCACAGCAGGCCAAGGGCGAACACCACCAGCGCGGCGACGCCCAGGCCGAGGCCAGCGCGCGCGAGCCGTCGCGGGCGAGAGTCGGTCATCTAGAGCAGTCTAGCCTGGACCCACGAGGTAGAGGCGGTTGAGCTGATAGTCGGCCCAGGCCGCCTCCATGGCCTCGGGGTTGGGGGCCGCCGAGGCGGCGAAGGGCGGAGCCTGGGAGCCCATGGGCCAGGCCTGCCAGGTGAAGCCGCCGTCGGCCATGTAGACGTGCCCCTCGGCGTAGCCCAGCCACAGGAGGAACCAGGTCGCCTCTTGACCGAGCAGCTCGCGGTCGCCCATGGACGCGTACCAGCGCGGGTAGAGCTGGGTCTGGTTCGGGCCCCCGTTGGCGCTCTCGTCGACCATCGGGACCGAGGTGTCGTAGACGGCGGTCCCGTCGTCGAAGTACTCGTAGAGCACCGCGTCGGGGAAGCTCGCAAAGGTCACCCCCGTGCTCGACGCGCCCAGCTCCGGGGGGATGAAGTAGGCCGCCTGCACGTCCTCGCCCGCGAGCACGCCGAACACCTCGTCGATGGGCGCTGGCACCTGCCACGCGCCGCCGTCGCGCCGGTAGACCGTGCCGTCCCCGCCGATCACCAAGAGCGTGTCCCACACGTCGATGTAGGTCGCGGCCAGGGGCTCGACCTCACAAGGCGGCGCGTTCTCGCCGGACCACACGGCGTCGAGGGGGGCCTCGTCCCAGCTCTCGTCGTCGAACTCGTAGGTCCACAGCACCCGAGCGCAGGCGGGCTCCCCCGTCGTCGACTCCTCCGTGCCGGTGTCCGTGCTCATCCCCTCGTCCGTCGTGCCGGCGTCCGTCGAGGTCCCCTCGTCGGTCGTCGTGCCGCTGTCCGTCTCCGTCGAGACCTCGTCGGCGCCCTCCGAGGTGGAGCCCTCCGTGTCCGCGCCGTCGGTGTCTTCGTCGTCGACCGAGACCGACGAAAAGGTGTCTCCGCTGTCCTGTCCCCCCGCGCAGCCGAGGCCGAGCACGGACAGCGCTCCGATCAGTCCAATTCCCGACCACTGGTCGTTCATGGCCGGAGTCTACCAGGGCCCCGCTCAGCTCGGATCTACGGCCCGGCGCTGGTTCTTGCTCAGGTGCGGGCGGATGTTCTGGATCCACATGTTGGGCATGATGCTGCTGCGGATCTCCGTCAGCTGGGCGTTGGTCAACTTGCGGACGACGTGGCGCATGGTCGGCTTGTTGTTGTTCCGCGCCGACATGTTCTGCCACGAGGAGTTGGTCAGGATCTGGTTGTCGTTGCAGTACCGCCAGACCTGCCTGCCCGTCATCATCTGCAGCACGCTCTGGCGCAGGTCGTTGTTGGAGATGGCGTTGATGAAGCCGTAGAGCTTGGTCCGCGCCGCGCCACCGAGCGCCATGATGTAGCGCATGGTCGGCGCCGTGATCCCGTCCGCCTGGAAGTCGAAGGTCGCGTCGACCCGAGCGGCCCAGGCGGTCAAGGCCCGGCTCAGATCGGTCGCCAGGCCCCCAAGGGCCTGGGCGTAGATCGCCGTGGCGTCTTCCATGTAGATGTTCACGCGGCCCGTGGAGGGCGTGCCGTAGACTTTTTGCCCCGCCCGCGCCTGCTTGATGCGGAACTTGTACATGTTGGTCCCGACGTAGAGCTGCCACATCTGGGGCACCTGGGTCTGGATGGTCTGCAGGACCTGCGGCGGGAAGGTCTGGGCGTGGGCGGCCGCACCCGTAGCCTCCATGGACTCCATGACCACGACGTCCGTGAGCCGAAAGCGCTGCCCGTAGGCGTTCTTGAACAGCGCCGTGTCCAGGGTCATCACGGTGTTGTCCCACCAGCCGTCGGCGATCATCGCCTGGCTCGTGTCGAGGTCCCCGGGCACCCGCCCGCGGGGGATCCGCTCGGGGTAGGTCATCACGAAGCCGTGGTCCTTGCCGGCGAACTGGACGGTGTGCACCCACTGCCCCGTCGTGCTCTCGACCAGGCGCGAGCCCACCGACATGGCCCAGTCCTCGCAGTTTCCGCCCTGGGCCGCCGCGGCGATGTAGCGCGTCAGGTGCCACTCGTTGGCCGAGAACCAGTCCTCGTACTCCCGCGTCGTGCTGACGTTGGCGACGTGAGTGGTGACCGAGGTCTCCAGCGCCCGCTGGAAGGGCCGGACATGGTTGACCGGCGCGCCGAGGTCGACCAGATCGCGGAGGAAGTCCGAGGCCGCGGCGGTCTCGTAGCCATGGTTGGTGAGGTCGGCGACGACGTTGCCGCGGTGCATGCCGCTGGCCAGGTTCTCGCGGATCGCCTGGCCCTCGCCGATCATCTGGACGCTCGGGCTCCCGCCGCCCCCTCCCCCAGACTCCCCAGCGCTGGCGTTCAGGTAGGGCGCGAGCAAGGGCTGGGCCGACTCCCCGCGCACGACCGCGTCGGCCACGGCGTCGGCGTTTCGCTCGTAGCGATCGCCCGCCGAGCCGACCCCGCCCGGGAGCTGCACCCCCGCCCGCTGTTGCACGAGGTGGGCCGCCTCGTGGGCCGCCGTGTGCAAGCTGGGCGAACTCGACTGGAAGGCCACGCTCGAGCCGAAGGCGTAGGCCTTGGCCCCGATGCTGCGCGCGGCAAACCCCGCCTGGGCGTCCATGTGCGCCGTGTTCCCGGCGAGGCTCAGCCCAAAAGAAGACTCGATCGCCGACCGGTGCGGGAAGGCCTGGCCGCTGCCTCGGACGCCCTCCGCGGCCCGCTCGACGACGCCTGCACCACCGGCGACGCGGCCCCCCAAGGCCTGCAGCGTGGCCCCAGCGGGGGTCGCCCCCAAGCCCTCCTTTGCCACCGCGCCGAGGCTCGGACAGGGCGCTGCACGGCCGGGGTTGGGGCCCCCCCCCCCTGGCACTTCTTAAATTTGGGCATCCCGCGGGCCTCGCTGAGCCCCCGCTGACGCGGGCGCAGACCCACCCCGAGGACGCTCTCGACTAGACTCCGACCGGGAACGCCGCATCGCTCAAAACGCTAGCACCGGACCCCGAACCACACTCGCGCGCGCACGAGTAAGCGCTTGCGGCTGCGCAACGACTTTCAGGTCAGGGATGGCCTGCCCCACGTCAACGACTCAACGACTCAACGACCCAACGACTCAACGACTCAACGACTCAACGACTCAGCGCCCCCGCGAGCGGGGGCGACCACATGCCCCCTCCAAGGCACGAACTCCATTGCCCACCAAGCCAAAGCGGAGGAGTGGAGCGACGAAGCGCCCCCGGTTCGAGATGCCCGTGGGGGCAAAGCAGCGCTCAGTCGCCGGGGCCGTGGGCGAGGCGGTTGGAGCAGCCCGCCTCTTTGTCCGCCCGGCTGCACTTGAAGCGCACGTGCACGTGGTGGGTGTGCCCGGGCGAGTGCTGCAGCAAGCTCTTGCGGTGATGCTCCCCCCGCGGGTAGGCGATCATCGCGTCGAGCTCTTCGTCGGTCGCGCCCATGATCTTCGCGGCCTGGTAGACGCGGTCGTGGAGCTCGTAGGCCAGGAACACGGCGTGGACCTCTCCGGTCTCGTGCAGGGCCTGGAGGAAGCCGTAGAGCGCGAACCAGTCGGCCTCCTCGGACTGCGGCCGGTAGTCGCGATCGTTGAGCTGGTTCTTTTTGTAGACGCCCTTGAGGGTCGGCAGCCAGATGTCGACGTCGCGCCCGGACTGGTGCGACTTGTGGGGCGGGAAGTGGCCGCCCTTCTTCTTGCTCATGTCCGCGACGACGATCTCGCCCTCGAACTCGTAGTTGTAGCGGAACGAGGCGATGGCCCACTGCAGGTGCTTGGCCATGTGCCCGCCGCACCACATGATGTTGGGGTAGCGGCGCTTGTAGAGGTCGTCGTTGCGCGGGAACTGGATGGCGTTCTCGATCGAGCCGTTGTTGGGCGAGCCGACCGAGACGGCGTCCTCGCGGACCTCGAAGGTCGGGATCTGGGCGTTGGCCTTGCGCTGCAGCGGCTTGGGGTCGATCCAGATCGACAGCTCGGCCTTGCGCGGGAGCTCGTCGCCGACCTCGGGGTTGTAGGCGCGCAGCTTGGCCACGGGCACGTCGAAGCGCTTGGACAGGCTCGACCACGACTCCTTCTTCTCCGTGCGGTAGGCGAAGTTCTGCGAGGGCAGCGGCCGGGTCAGCGGGTCGACCTCGACGCGGAGCTTGCGGCCGACCTCGAGCGCCTCGGTCTCGCCGACGCCGTTCCAGCGCGCGAGGGTCGGGAGCGGGATGTCGTAGCGCAGCGCGATCTCTTCGAGGCTCTGGGCCGGGATGACCACGTGCTCGATCCACACCTTCTTGGTCGTGTCGTCCTGCCCGCCCTCGTCGCCGCCCGCGACCAGCTCGACCACGGAGTCGTCGTCGCCCCCGTCGGTCGACGTGTCGCCGCCCGACTCGGCCTCGGCGAGCTCGTCCTCCTCACCGCCGATGCGGCTGACGCCGAAGGCGAGCAGCCCGATCACCGCCAGCGCGCCGCCGCCGATGCCGGCGTAGCGCAAGATCTTGCCGCGCTCTCGGGCCTCGATGCTCGCGCGCACGAAGCTCTCCTCGAGCTCGCCGAGCTGCAGCTCAGGGTCGTCGGTGCCCAAGCTGGCCTCGAGGAAGTCCTGGGCCTGGCGCAGGTTCCGGCGACGCAGCAGCAAGCGGCCGGGCCGGTCCTGCTCGTCCCACTCCTTGGCGTAGCGGCTGATGCGGTCGTTGAGCCGTCGAGCCGCGCGCTCGCTCTCGGACTTGCGCAGCAGGGGCCCGCGCACGCCCATGCCCATGGCCCCCGCGCCCCGGGACCGGATCGGCCGGCCGACGAGCGCCCCCGTCCCGCCGATCTCGACGCTGACGAGGTAGCTGCCGACGGTGACGGACACCCCGGGCTCGAGGGGGGTCGGGCCGTGGATGCGCTGCTCGCCGATCCACGTCCCGTTGGTCGAGTTGCGATCGGCGATCGAGAAGGTGCCCATCGGGTCGCGGACGATCACGCAGTGGTCCGAGGACACGCCCCCTTGCTCGAGCACGACGTCGTTGGTCGCCGCCCGCCCCAGGCTCAGCTGAGCCTTGGTGAAGGGGAAGCTGCGGGTCTGCCCCTCGGGGTCGGTGATCTTGATCCGTGCTCCCTGCACTCTCTCGCTCGCCTCCCCCGGCCCTCGCTCGAGCCCTGCTCAGAGTGTGAAGGTGTGGTCGGTGATCTTGGTCTGCTTGGCCTTGGGGAAGCGCGCCTTCTTGACGGCCCCGGCCACGCACTTGCCCACGGGCGTGTTCGAGTGGGGCGGCCGCGGCGAGGCGGACTTCACCTTGCCGTCGACGATCATCATGTTGACCTTGACCTTCATGCCTGGCAGGCCGCCCTTGCTCTTGCAGCTGCTGACCTTGGACTTGACGCGCTTGAGGCCGCGGGTGACGTCCGCCGCGCTCAGGCTGGCCTTGACCTTGGTGGCCGTCGGGGGCTTCTTGACGGGGTCGGGGTTCTCCGCCGGCTCGTCCTCGAGGACCAGGCCGTCGTCTCCCTCCGCGCCCGCGTCATCCGCGGCCCCCTCGTCTGCCGCCGCGCCTGCGTCGGCCGCTGCGACCTCGGGGCCCGCGTCTGCGGCCCCTGCATCGGCCGCGCCCGCGTCCGCTGCCGCGCCGCCCTCTGCAGCGCCTGCGTCGGCCGCTGCCGCGCCTGCGTCTGCTGCTGCCGCGCCCGCGTCCGCTGCCGCGCCCTCGTCGGCCGCCGGCTCTGCGCCCGCGTCTGCCGCTGCGCCGTCTGCCTTGGCGTCCCCGCCGTCGGCCTCGGCGGAGGCGTCGGCGACCTCCTCGGAATCCTTCTTGCCCCCAAAGGCGACGACGGCGATGACGATCAGCAAGATGAGCCCGAGGACTCCGCCGCCGATCATCATGTAGAGCTTCTTGTTGTCCTCTTGCTTCGGCGCGGGGCTCGGGGCGGGGCCCGCCAGGCCGGGCGGCATGGTGCCAGGCACGGGCCCGGGAACGGCCGCGCCGGAGCCCGAGCCGCTCATGTCGAGCATCATCGTCGCGCCGTCGGCCGGCTCCGCGTCGGCGCCCAGGGTCGCGCCGCCCATGTCGAGCATCATCGTCGCGCCGTCGCCCTCGGCCTCGTCGCCGAGGGACACGCCGCCCATGCCGTCGAGCATCATCGTCGCGTCCGAGCCGCCGCCTTGGTAGCCAGGCGGCGGCTGGCCGGGGGTCATGCCCGCGAAGGGGTTCGGCCCGTCCTCGTCGAGGACCATGGTCCCCTTCTCGGTCACCCGCGGCTTGTTCTGCGGGGGCATGGTAGCGACCTCGCCGTTGGCCTGGGCGATGGCCTGCTCGAGCGCCGCCATGTCGCGGAAGCGGTCCTCCTGGTTCTTCTCGAGCGCGGTCATGATGATCCGCTCGACCTCGTCGGAGATGTCCGCGTTCGGGGCGACGTCCCGAGGCAGCGGCGCGGGCTCGTTCATGTGCTGGGTCAGCACGCGCATGAAGTTGGTGCCCGGGAAGGGCAGCCGCCCCGTGAGCATCTCGAACATCATGCAGCCCACGGCGTAGACGTCCGTGCGCGAGTCGACCGGGTCGCCGCAGGCCTGCTCCGGCGCCATGTAGCCGGCGGTCCCGAACACCGCGCCCGTGCGGGTCAGGCCCGAGGTCGAGTCGTCGACCTTGGCGATGCCGAAGTCGAGGACCTTGACGTAGTCCGTCGCGCTCGATCGCTTGATCAAGTAGACATTGGCCGGCTTCATGTCGCGGTGGATGATCCCCGACTCGTGCGCGGCCTTGAGGGCGCGGACGACCTGCAGCAAGATGTTGCGCGTCCGCATCCACGGGAGGGCGCCGCCCTCCTTGAGCAGGTCGGACAGGTCGCTGCCCTCGAGCAGCTCCATCACGAAGAACACGGACCCGCCCGGCACCTGGCCGAAGTCCATGATGTCCACGATGTTCTCGTGGCGGATCATCGATGCCGCCCGCGCCTCTTGGAGGAAGCGCTCGACGTTGGTGCGGTCGTGGCAGAACTCCTGCTTGAGCACCTTGATGGCCACGCGCTTGCGCAAGGTGACGTGCTCGCCCAGGTAGACCCGGCCCATGCCGCCGTCACCAAGGACCGAAAGAACCTTGTACCGATCGGCCAATACCGTGCCGACGAGGTCCGGCGGGGGCTTCCAGCCAGGAACCGAGGATTGGGGCGGGCCGCCTTGGTTGAACTCAGTCGAATCCGACACGGGGTCTCCTCGGCCAGGGGATGGCACCTGGCCGACATACCAGGCGACTCTACCCGATCGCGTCAGGCGCAGCAGCAGGATCGAGATGTCGTGGGTGCCGCGGGGTGAGACCCAGGCCTACATGACCGCATTTCAACCAAGCGCCCGGCTCGCGGGCCAACGGAGCAGCGCACGTATGCTCCCCCAGGTGCCACACACCACCCACGCCCACCTGCTCATGGGTCTGGTCCTCGCAGCGGTCTGTGCCTGCACCGCCTACGACCCCGCCCGCGACCGCAAGATCCCAAGGCCCCCGAAGGTGGTCGAGTGGAGCCACGAAGCCTCCATCCCGGCGCCCCCAGAGGCCGTGTGGGCCGTGCTCGTCGACTTTGACCACTACGCCGACTGGAACCCGTGGATCGTGTCCGCCAGCGGACCTGCCGAGCTCGGCGCGCGCGTGGACATCGAGGTCGTGCTCGACGGCGAATCCCGCTCGATGTGGCATCGCATCACCGCCGTGGACGCCCCCGGGCGCCTTTGCTGGCGCGACGGCGGGCCGACCACGGCCTTCGCCACGGGTCTGCGCTGCCGCGAGCTCGTCGACGACGGCGCCGGCGGGACGCGCTTTCGGGTCGTGCTGACCGTCGGCGGGAGCGCCCGGCGCACGGTCGAGACCCGCTACGGCGGGCAGCTCCAGGCCTCCATGGAGGCCGAGACCGAGGCCCTCGCCGCCGAGGTCCTCCGCCGCGCGACCGACTAACCCTCGCGCTCGAGCTTGCCGACGAGCGAGAGGGTGAAGGACGCGCCCATGTACTTGAGGTGCGGACGCAGCTTGAGGTGCGCCCGGTACCAGCCCGCCTGGCCGGGGACCTCCTCGACGGTGATCTCTGCCTGGCGCAGGGGTCGGCGCCCGCGGACGGCCGGCGCCGGGTTGTCCATGTCCGAGATGTACTGGCGCAGCCAGGCGTTGAGCTCGCGCTGGAGGTCGCCGCGCTCGAGGTGGCGGCCGATCTCCTCGCGCTGCAGCACCTTCAAGTAGTGGGCGAGGCGGCAGACGATGTAGATGTAGGGCAGCTGCGCGCCGAGCCGGGCGCCCAGGCTCGCCGCCTTGCCCTCCTCGGTGTTCGCGTAGGTCTTGGGCCGCTGGCAGGAGTTGGCCGAGAAGAAGCACGCCCTCCCCTCGCCCTTGAGGAAGACCATCCCGATGAAGCCCTCCTCCGACAGCTCGAATTCGTGGCGCTCGGTCAGCTGCAGCTCCGTGGGCATGCGCGACTCGATGCCCGCCATCGACGGGAAGTCGATCATCGCCAGGCCATCGACGGCGCCGCCGGCCGTGGGCCCGATGATGTTCGGGCTCCAGCGGTAGCGGGCGAAGCTCTCGGCCACCCGCGTCGCAAAGCAGTAGGCCGCGTGCCCCCACAGGTAGTTCGCCTTGTCGGGGGTCTGCTCGATGTAGGTGAAGGCCTCGACGTCCTGGCGGCCGTAGGGCTCGCGGAGCAGGAAGCGGGGCAGGCACAGGGCCACGTAGCGCGAGTCCTCGCTGTCCCGGAAGCTGTGCCAGCGCGTGTACTGAGGCGTCTGGAACAGGGCCCGCACGTCGGCGTAGGTGGCCAGCTGCTCGAAGCTCTCCTCGTTGAAAAAGCGCGGCGAGGCGTTGGCCAGGAAGGGCACGTGGGCCATGGCCGCGACCGCGGCGCAGTTGGCCAGCAGGTTCATGTCCATGGGCCCCGGGTCGAACTCGTAGTCGCACACGATCGTCCCGTAGGGCTCGCCGCCGAAGGTGCCGTACTCGATGGCGTAGACCAGGCGGTAGAGCCCGGACTTGGCGATCTCGGGGGCGTCCTCGAAGTCGTCGACGAGGTCCTGCTTGGAGCAGTTGAGCAGGTGGACCTGGATGTTCTCGCGGAAGTTGACCTGCTCGATGAGGTAGCGAAGCGAGCGCCACGCGGCCTCGAGGCTCTGGAAGCGCTCGTCGTGGAGGATGGCGTCGACCTGGAGCGCGAGCAGGCGATCGAGGGCGACGATGCTCGCGTCCACGCTGGGCGCGTCGACGAGGATCTGGTGGGGCTCGACGGTGATGCCCTTGCGGATCCGCGTGTCCGGGACGACCTCGGCGTTCTCGAGCATGTCCTCGAGCAGCGCGGCGTTGTCGGCTGGCTCGGACAGCGCCGGCTCGGACAGCGCAGGCGCCTCAGCGCCCTCTCCCGTCAGCGACTCCGGCGCGTCGAGGTCGGCGGGCTGCGCTGCTGCCTTGGCGGCCGCCTCTTCCTTCGCCTTGGCCTCGGCCTCGAGCTCGGCCGGGTCGGGGTCGTCGAAGTCGTTGAGGCGCGTGCGCAGGTAGGCCGACACGGCCCGGTGCAGGTCGCGGTAGTCGGGGTGCGCCGCGTCGACCTCGGCGCCCTCAAGGATCCAGTCGAGCAGCTGCGCGCTCATCCCTGGGCCCCCTTGCCGGCCTTGCGCTTGGGGTAGGGCACGTTCAGCTCGCGCCGCAGCTGCGCCCGGGTCTCCGGGGACGACAGCGCCTTTTGCATGCGGAACACCAGCGAGCCCTCGCGCAGCCAGTGCTTGAGCTCGGTCAGCCCCTGCCGGGCCTCGATCATCGCGCGCAGCTCGGGGACCTGCTCGGCGACCCACGCCGGGGTGAAGTCGGCGAGCGAACGAAACTTCAGGTGGATGGCCAAGGTGTCCTCGGGGTCGTCGCTCATCGCGTTGGCGACGTTGACCCGGAGCTCGAGGCCCATGTCCGACATGACCGCGCCGAAGTTGCCGCGATCGACCTTGATCGGCACGCGCTCGTCGAGGGGCCGGTCGTCCTCGGCGCCCGTGTAGTCCCCGATCACCAGGATCTTGAAGGGCAGCTCCTTCTCAGCCTTGGTCTCGTTGTCGCGGTAGACCAGGTTGACGCGGTCTCGGTTGGGCGAGTTTTGCTGGGCCATGGCGAAGGGGCGCGGTCGTGGACGTCAGCGGCGGTGCGGGGGAGACTTCAGTGCGAGGGCGCGATGCCGTCGAGCAGCGCGGCGCCGCTTTGGCCCGGGCGATCGATGACCTGGCGCTGCTGGGGCAGCAGCAAGTTCGCGCCGCGGGCGACCTGCTCCTCGTCGTCGGGGACCACCGGCCAGATCGACTGGTCGAAGGTCCCCGGGGTCCCGAGCACGCCGAGCAGCTTGGACCCGGGGCTGCCGAGGGTCAGGAGCATCCGGTACTGGCGCTGGGACCACATGAAGCTCGGCGGCGCGGTCCAGCCGAGCACCCGGCGGCACAGGTCGAGCCAGAACACCAGCTCGCTGTCGGCGGTCACCGGGCAGTCGAGGGTCACGCCGACGCTGCGCGGCGCCTGGCCGGCGACGCGGTAGCAGGCCGTGAGCACCATGCCCAGGCCGTAGATGTGGTCGTCGGTCCAGCGGTCGCCCTCGGGGTTGCCCGTGGGTCGGCAAAACAGGCGGTCGAGGAGCTCGTCGGCCGAGATCGCCAGCAGCTGCTGCCAGCCCTGCTCGAGGGCCGCGGACACCTGCGCCGGGGTCGGCTGGGGCAGCTGCTCGAGCATCCACGGCAGGTGGCTCGGGTCCGCCGTGTCGACCCGCGTGAGCAGGTCCGAGGCGGCCTGGATGAAGCCCCCGTAGGCCCGGGGGATGCCGGCGAAGTTGCGGGCGTGGGCGGCCCCGTCGATGTGGTGGAACACCGCGAGGGGGAACTCCCGGCCGACGCCGTCTTGGCTGCCGACCATCACGCCCACGAGCACGCCGACGTTGTTGGGGCCGCGGAAGACGAAGGGCACGGGCTCCGGGGGCAGGTGCGCCCGCAGGGCCGGCAGGGACATCACGCTCTCGCGCAGCCACTCGTCGAGGGCGCGGACGACCTGGGAGCCGATGTTGACCCGGACGAAGTCGCGCTGCGAGGGCGTCTTGCCGAACAGGCCGACGCTGCTCACCCCGACTCCTCCACCTTGCAGCTGTAGCCGCTGATCACCGAGCGCGGCACCCTCATGGAGGTGAACAGGCCCAGGTACTTGTTGGTCCCGCGCGAGGGCACGCCGAACAGCGGCGTCTCGGCCCGCTTGGGCCGCAGCCGGATGGTGATCACGCCGACTTGCTGGTCCGACAGGTCCCACTTGATCGAGTAGACCTGCTGACCCGCCGAGCCCGACACGTTGGCCTCGGCGAGCAGGCGCCAAAAGCCCCACTCGCCCTGGCGGCTGACCTCGCCGTTGCGGCCCAGGCCCTTGGCGCGGATCGTCGCCCCGGGGTCGCCCTCGGTGCCCGGCCAGGTCATGGGCTTCCAGGTCTGCGGGCCGTTGCGGTACGAGACCTTGGTCCCGTCGACGCTCAGGGTGATCTCCGAGACCCCCGGCGTGCCGTCGATCTGGACCTCGAAGTCGAACTTGGGCGCCGTCGCCCCCGGCGGGAACATGACCGAGCCAGCGTCGGCCATGTCGGTCAGGAAGTCGGGCATGCGCGGGTTGACCGAGAGGGTCGAGGCCTTGCCGCCGGACTTGATCTTGAACGAGTTGCCGTTGCGCTCGACCCGGTTGGTCAGCACGGTGTCGTAGTACTCCCACACCGGGCTGGTCTCGCCGAACCAGGCCCCGAACTCGGACAGGGGCAGGTCGTAGCCCTTCTTGTCGAAGGGGTACTTGGTCGCGACCTGCTCTTGCCAGGGCTGGTAGACCGAGCTGCACCACGAGGCGCCCAGCTGGTTGCGCTCGCCGCCCTCGACCACGCCGCGCACGGCGTCGAAGGGCGGGCGCAGGATGTTGTCGAAGCGGCTGCGCCAGGGCTCTTGCTGCTCGGCGATCTGGCCCTTGACCACGTTGGTCGTGGTCTTGAGCTTCTTGCCCAGCCCGCCCATCTCGGCCTCGTCGTCGATGGCCGCCTGCAGGGAGTCGCGCACGGCCGTGAGCTGCTCGGCGTAGACGTCGATCTGCAGGGCGCCGGCCGCCGGCGGCGGGCCGTCGGGGTCGGCCTCGGCCTCCACGTCGACGCCGAAGCCGACGAAGGGCACGAAGTGGTTCTTGACGTCGCGGCGCTCGTAGAGGGCCCGGGCGCCGTGCTCCATGGCCTCGGCCTCGAGCTTGTCGCGCAGCTCCGGGGTCAGGCTCTTCTCCCACCACGGCGAGTCGGCGCCCTCTTCCTGGGGCGCCTCCTTGAGCTCCACGTGCCAGCCGACCTGGGTCAGGATCACGCGCAGCGGCGTGCCGGCCCGGGCCAGGTCCTGGAACATCTTGAGCGAGCCCGCCATGTCCTCCGCCGGCTCGACGTAGATCTTGGCGATGAACTGGTCCCACTCCTTGATGTACTGGTCGAAGTAGCGCGAGCGCAGGCGCAGGCGATCCTCGAGGCGGCGCTCGCGGGCCTGCTTGTCGGTCAGGCCCAGGACCCACTCGCCGCCGACGAACTCGCCCTGGGGCTTGGCCAGCTCGCCGCGGGCGTACTTCTCCCAGCCCTGGCGGGTGAAGGCCCCGCGCACCCGGATGCCGCCGTTTTTGTAGACCGAGGTCCCGAGCTTCATGCCGGTCAAGGTCACGTCCTTGACCCCGGCGGTCTCGCCCGCGGCCTTGATCAGCTCGGCGAGCATGGCCTCGGTCCGGTCGCTGCGGCGCAGCACCTTCTGGACGTTGGCGACGAGCTCCTTGTCGGGCTTGATCTCGAGGCTGCGCTGCTCCCGGAGCACGCGCACGTACTCCTTGGTCATCGTCAGCATCTTGGCGTAGCTGGGGCTCTCGCTGTCGATCAGCAGGGCGTCGCCCCACCACCGCGCGAGGCGCTCGGCGAGCCACTCGTCCTCCTTGGCCGCCTCGGCGACGACCACCTCGAGCTCGGCTTGCTTGTAGTCCGAGAGCGGGCCGGCGAGGAGCAGGTAGGCGCGCAGGGACTCGAAGGCCGCGCCCGACTCGTCGACGGGGGGCTCGTCCTCGTCGGTGGGGTAGCGGTTGGCGAAGTTGGTCAGCTCGAGGCGGCGCTCTTCGAGCAAGGGCACGATCAGCTCGGCGCGCATGGTCCGGCCGAACAGCGAGCGCGCCGGGTCGAGGACCTGGTCGCCCTGGTACATGCCCCAGCGCAGCTTGACCGGGGTCGAGTCGTTCTCGAACTCGTAGACCTTGTCCTGGGCCTCGTAGAGCGGGTAGATGCGCTCGACCGGGGCGATGGCCGCGCCCTCGTTGGGCTCGGCGACCTTCTCCGTCGCCTCGTCGACCTCGCCGAGGACCTCCTGGTTGGCCTTCATCGAGCGGATCGGCAGCACCGTCGCGCCGATCGCCGTCAGCAAGATGCCGCCGGCCGCCGCCCACTTGACGACCTGCGAGCGCAGCATGTGCTTGGCGCTGCGCCGGGCCAGCTCGCGGTCGGCGAAGATCACCTTGTTGAACAGGTTGCCCAGGAAGTAGCTGCGCGCCTCGGTCTGCTGGGCGCCGAGCAGGGAGTTGGCCTGCATGCCGAAGGCCTGGGCCATCGAGCCCATCAGCCGATCGATGGGCCGGCCCTCCTGGGTGCCGCTGGTGAAGTAGCAGCCGCGCAGCATCGGCGTCTCGGCGTAGACGTTGCCGGTGAACACCATGCCGATGAAGCTGGCGAGGTTCTCGCGCAGCATCTCGAAGTGCTGGGGGAAGGCGTAGATCTTGCCGCGGCTCTCGATGCGCCGCTCGTCGCCCATGCGCTTGAAGGCGCGCTGCTCGGTGCGGTCGGCGAGGCGGTCGAACTGGTCGCAGAAGGTGCCCACGGGGTCGACGCCCGCGTGCGCGCCGGTGACCGGGAGGGTGAAGCCCCAGATCTGCCGGCGGTCGTTCTTGCCCATCTCCGAGTACATCTCGACGAAGCCGGGCAGCAGGTCACACTTGGTGAACAGCACGTAGACCGGGACGCTCATCTCGAGGTGCTTGGTGACCTCGTCGATGCGCGCGCGGATCTTCATGCACATCGTGTTGAGCTCGTCCTCGCTGGCCACGGCCAGGTCGGACACGGCGACGGCGAGGAGGATGCCGTTGATCGGCCGCTTGGGCCGGGTGTCCTTGAGCAGGTCGAGGAAGGCCAGCCACTCGTCGCGGTCGGTGTCCTCGGTGGTGTAGCGGCCGGCGGTGTCGACGATGACCGCCTGGTTGGTCATCCACCAGTCGCAGTTGCGCGTGCCGCCGATGCCCTTGACCGAGCCGCCGCCGCGCTCCGAGAGGTAGGGGAACTGCAGCCCCGAGTTGCGCAGCGCGGTGCTCTTGCCGACGCCGGGCGGGCCGATGATCACGTACCAGGGCAGGGCGTAGAGCGCCTCCTTGCCCAGCTTCGAGCCCTTGAGGGCGCCGACGGCCTTGTTGAACTCGGTCGACATCGCGTTGATGTCGGCCTGCATGTCCGGGCGCGCGCCGGCAGCCTGGGCCGCGCCCTGCTTGGCCAGCGCGGCCTCGATCTTGGCCGCCGCTCGGCGTGCCTTGACGATGCCCCAGATCACCACGACCGCGAGGATCACGATGATCAGCACCGTGGCGAGCACGGCGATCCAGGTCGGCAGGCCCAGGAACCACCACAGGCCCCAGACGACCAGGATCAGCAGGACCGCGAAGACGTACTTCAAGATGCTCATGGTTTTCGACCTCCGTCTCCTCGGCCCTCAGCCCTCGCCGCCAGCCTTGGCGTCGTCGCCCGTCGCCTGCACGCTCGCGCTCGCGCTCCCGCCTGCGGCCTTGCCCGGCTCGTCGCCGGGGCCTCCGCCCGCGCCCACGCCCGAGTCGGGGATCGGCGACACCGGCCCCATGCGATCGACCAGGTCCTCGCGCTGGTTGTTGAGGCCGATGCGCAGCACGATCAGCAGGCCCAGGGAGAACAGCAAGAAGAACAGCGCGATCCAGATCGCCGGGATGCCGTCGGCCCGCCCGGTGTCCTCCTTGGGGCGCAGGGGCTGGACCGAGAGCGGCTGATCCTTGAGCTGGTTGCGCAGCGCCTCCTTGACCCGGCGGACGATCGCGTCGAGCTCGAGCTCGCCGCCGCGGATGGCGTACTGGCCCTGAAAGCCCATCAGCAAGCAGGTGTAGAACACGCGCAGGATGTCGACCCGGCCCGGGTCGCTCATCACCGCGTTGAGCCGGTGGAAGAAGCCCTCGCCGGCCAGGTTCTCGTTGAAGTAGTGCAGCTGGAGCGGGCGCTGCATCCAAAAGTCGCGGATCGCCCCGCCCTTGTGCAGCGCGACCTCGTCGGCGAGGGCGACCACGGCGTAGGCCATGTCGACGACGTCGACCTCCTCGTAGCCGAGCTCCCGGGCGTGGGCCAACATCTGGTCGATGAAGCCGCACAGGCGCTGGTAGGGCATCTGCGGGGAGGCCATCGCCGAGGCGTCCGCGGCCCGGAACTGGATCAGGGCGTTGAAGCAGTCCTTGGTGACTTCGTTGATGCGTTCCATGCTCCGCTCCTAGATCTGCGTCGCGGTGAGGCTCAGCCGTCCGTGCGCGGGATGCCCATGAGGAAGAGCTTGGCCCGCTTGGCGTCGTAGGGCGGCGGCACGTAGATGGCGATGGTCCGCTCGGCGAGCACGTCTCGCCAGTAGCGGTCGTCCTTTTTGATCATGAAGTAGACCTGCCCCGGCTTGATCGCGACCTCCGTGGGCGGGCGGTGCGTGGGCAGCAGGGGCACGCCCGGGGTCGCCGACTTGACGATCGCGCTGATCTGCTTCCACGAAGACATCTTCGACAGCTGCGGCAGCTTGTTGGCGACCTGCTGCTCCGGGGCGTCGGCCTCGACGGCCAGCACCCAGTCCTTGCAGTCGATCATCCGCTGCTCGCCGAGGCGGCCGATCCACATGCCGTCCTCGCGGGCCTCGAGCGGGATCTTGATGCTCATGTCCTTGACCGCCGCGCCCAGCATCGTCTTGATGTGGTCGAACATCACGCTGAAGCAGGCGCGCAGGTCGAGGTACTGGAAGCGCGGGAAGGTCGAAGGATCGATCTCGCCGGTGAAGCTCGACAGCCCGCCCGCGTACTGCAAGAGCATCAGGTAGGCCGCCAGCGGCGAGGTCTTGGGCTCCTCGCTGACGTGCTTGAGCAGCGGGATGCCCGAGTTGATCGCGTTGAGGAACAGGTAGCGGGTCACGTCGGCCGAGGCGAACTCGATGGACGAGGCGTCGCGCTGGCGCCGACCGGCCGTCAGCGCGCGCTGCTTGACCACCGACAGGCTCATGATCTCGCGCATCCCGGCCATGATCACCGGCGAGGCCCCGATGTTGAGCACCGGGGGGATGTAGTCCGGCGAGAGCATGAACGAGCCGTCCTCGTCGCGGACGATCTCGGCGATCTTGACCTTGATGTGGTCCTCGTCCTTCTCGCTGCCGAACAGCAGCACCGGCGCGGCCTGGCCGAAGTCGAGGTTGCGGACGTTCTTGCTCATCGACAGGTCGCCGACGGACTTGGTCACCGTCAGGTAGCGGCCCCGCCACTCGCTGTCGACCTCGTGGAAGTTCGACACGCCCTCGCGCAGCCGCGGCACCCCGAGGTTGACGTGCAGGGACTTGGAGGTCGCCGGGAAGTGGTCGCTGATCGTCCGCGAGGGCACCTCGAGCTCGCCGCGCAGGTCGAGCCCGTCGGGCATCGAGCCGGTGACTTTGGTCAGCTGCAGGCGCCCGCTCTTGAGGGCCCCCGCGTCGAACTCGACCTCCTGCACGCCCCAGCTCAGGGGCGTGCACGCGGCCAGGCGCTCGTGGAGCACCTGGTCTTCGTAGAGCTCTTGTTGCTGGAGGTGTTGCGGGGTGATCAACATCCCCTCGCGCCAGATCACACGGTCGTGGTGCTGCTTGCGTGCCATGGACGGTTCGTCGTGGTCGTGGTCGGTTGAAGTCGAGTCGGAGACGGGAGGAAGGGAGGCGCTACTCGCTGGCGGTGGTCGTCTTGGGCGTATAGACCGGGGTGCAGGTCGTCTCGAGCTTGGCCTTGTCGAAGCCCGGCGGCACCGACTTGCCGCCGTCGACGGTGTTGCGCTCGAACATCAGGTACACGCAGGGCGTGCCCAGCTCGTCGGGGTTGCCGCCCTCGCGCTTTTTGTCGCAGGCCTGGCGCCCGTAGGTGTCGGGGACCTCGTAGACCCGAAACCAGGTGTTGCCCACGGGCTGCTGGAAGCCCGCCGCGACCAGGATGAAGCGCGCGTCGGCCTCGAGGGTCAGGGGAATCTCCTCGACGCCCTCGGGGAACAGCTGGATCTCCTTGTCGGCCAGGTACTCGTCGCCGAGCGCGGCCTCGTGGTCCTCCCACAGCTCGCCGGCGTCGAGGTTGCGCGTGGCCAGGTCGCCGCTGAGCTGGTAGAGGCGGACGACCGTGGGCAGCGGGTTGCCCTCGGAGTCGAGGTTGAGCGCCGCGTCGGCCTGCATCCCGACCACGACCTCTTCGAACGCGTAGTCGTCGGGGGAGCAGCTCTCGCGCTCTTGCTTCTTCTTGCACGCGCTCAGGCCGAACGAGGCGGACAGGCCCAAGGTCAGTCCCAGGGCCAGGCTGAGCCCGCGGGCGCGGGGCGAGGTCACGAGGAGGGGGGAATCGGCGAGGACGGGGCGGGGCATCGCGGTGGAATCTCGGGGCGCGTTTGGTGAGGGGGTGGACGGGGGTGGAAAGCGAGTGTAGGCGGGGTCTACTGGCCGAGGGCTGCCAGGCGCGCCGGATCGAAGGGTACACCCCGACGCGCCAGCGCGGCCACGCAGCTGGGGTCGCCGTGGTGGTGCCACACGCCCTCTGGCGAGGACCGGCTCAGCAGCTGCCGGGTCTGGCCGCGGCGATCGAACTCGGACACGGTCACGACGGCCTCCCCACCGTCCGAGCGGGGGGCGAGGGTCAGGGCCAGATCGAAGGTGTCACCGACCCGGCTCGCCAGGGTGTTGCGCTCGCGACCAAAGCCGCCGAGGACCAGGCCCTCGACGCAGGTCGACAGGGCCTCCTCGGGGGTCGGCGAGCGCAGGCTGAGCACGACCTGGGCCAGGCCGCGCTCGAGCCCGGACCAGATGCTCGCCAGGCCCGACCCGCCGCCGCGGTGGACCATGAGGCGGGTCGCCCCGGCGTCGACGGCCAGGGAGATGGAGGCCCCGGTCAGGCCCGGCTCGGCGTCGAACACCAGGGCGCCGTTGGGCGGCGCGACCCGGCCGCCGGTACGGACCAGGGCGAGGCGTTCGGCGGCGATGTTGCCCAGCTCGTGACCGAGGGCGGAGAGCAAGGGCGCGCCGTCCGTGCCCTCGCCCAGGCACAGCAGCAGGCTCCCGCGGCCGCGGAACAGCGCGACCAGGAGCTCGGCCAGGGCCGGGGGCAGCACGCCCTCGGCGACGAGCTCGACGAGCCCCTCCCCGCGGGTTGGGGCCGGGCGCTCGATGACCACCACCGGCCCGCCCGGGGCCACGCTCGCGTGGGCGCCCCGGATGTGGGAGCCGTCGGCGAGGTAGAGGTCGAGCCAGGGGTGGGTCTCGTCCCAGCGCACCCGGGCGTCGGCGAGGCGGCGGACCAGCAGGCCCACGGCGTCGGGGCCGGAGAAGCCCGCCGGCAGGCGCTCGCGCCCGTCCTCGCGCACGACCCAGACCTGGTGCGGACCGCGGACGACCACCTCGCGCACGGAGGGGTCGGACATCGCGTCGGTCAAGGGCCCGTACTCGAACAGCTCGCGCAGCAGGGCCTGGGCCTCGGACTCGGTGTCGTCGAGGTCGAGCTCGGGGTGCTCCTTGTCGAGCACCGCGATGCGCCGCTTGGCGCCCACCCGCGCGGCCTTGCGCTGCTTCTCGCCGTCATCGGGGAGGTCCCCGCCGCTGACCCCGAGGTCCGAGAGCATGTCCCGAAGGACCCGCGCGCGGGCCACGTAGTCCGGCGGGCTGCGGCGCAGGATCTTGTCGAAGGCCGGCTTTTGCTCGGGCTCCTTGCGCCGGCGCTTTTGGGCGACGAAGGTCCGCGTCGCGGCGTGGGGGTTGGGCGGCGGCTGGGCCGGGCTCTTTTTCTTGGCAGCGGGCTCGGGCTCGAGCTCTTCGATCTCCGGCTGCGGCGCGGGGGTGGCCTGGGGCGCCCGATCGACGATCGTCGACGCGGAGTGCGAGTCGGAAGCCGGGTTCATCGAGGGCGGCGCGCCCATCGACGGCGGCGCGCCCATCGACGGCGGCGCGGCGTCCATCGACGGCGGGCCGGCGTCCATCGACGGAGGTCCATCCATCGAGGGTGGGCCTCCCAGCGAGGGCGGCGAGTCCATCGCCGGTGGGCCTCCCAGCGAGGGCGGCGAGTCCATCGCCGGCGGCGCGGCGTCCATCGACGGCGGTCCTCCCCCCATCGACGGCGGTCCCTCCATCGAAGGCGGGCCTCCTCCCATCGACGGCGGCCCATCCATCGACGGCGGGCCTCCTCCAATCGACGGCGGCCCATCCATCGACGGCGGGCCTCCTCCCATCGACGGCGGCCCATCCATCGACGGCGGGCCTCCTCCCATCGACGGCGGGCCTCCTCCCATCGACGGCGGGCCTCCTCCCATCGACGGCGGTCCCTCCATCGACGGCGGTCCCTCCATCGACGGCGGTCCCTCCATCGACGGCGGTCCTCCCATCGACGGCGGTCCTCCCATCGACGGCGGTCCCTCCATCGACGGCGGTCCCTCCATCGACGGCTCGTCCGGCTCGATCTCCTCGAGCTCTTCGATCTCCTCGAGCTCTTCAATCTCCTCGATCTCGACGGGCGCAGACGAGAAGCTGGGCGGCTCGGCCGATCCTGGGCGTGGCGGACGGTTGCCGCCGCTGCCGTAGTCTCCACCGCCCCCGTACTGACCGTCGCCGTAGTAGCCCTGCTGGCCCTGCTGACCTTGCTGCTGCTGGCTCCACTGGTCTTGCTGCTGACCCTGCTGACCCCACTGGTCCTGCTGGCCCTGCTGACTCCACTGGTCCTGCTGGCCCTGCTGCTCGTGGCCCTGCTGGCCCTGCTGACTCCACTGGCTCTGCTGACCCTGGTCATGGCCGCCGGACTGCTGGCCCCACTGGCTCTGCTGACCTTGCTGACCTTGCTGACCCTGCTGGTCATAGCCGCCGGACTGCTGCCCCCACTGGCCCTGCTGGTCGTAGCCCTGCTGCTGCTGGTCGTAGCCCTGCTGCTGCTGGTCGTAGCCCTGCTGCTGCTGGCCCCACTGCCCCTGCTCGTAACCCTGCTGCTGCTGCTGGCCCTGCTGAGCCCACTGACCCTGCTGGTCGTAGCCCTGCTGGCCCTGCTGCTGCTGGCCCCACTGACCTTGCTGGCCTTGCTGGTCGTAGCCCTGCTGCTGCTGACCCCACTGGCCTTGCTGGCCTTGCTGGTCGTAGCCCTGCTGGCCCCACTGTCCCTGCTGGTCCTGCTGCCACTGGCCTTGCTGGTCGTAGCCCTGCTGCCCGCCGCCACCGATCTCGCCGGCGACGGAGCCCGAGGCTCGCGCCTGGCGGAGCGCGTCGACCTGATCGGGCGAGGCCATCTGCGTCGAGCCCGTCTGCACGGGCACCTGGGGAGCCGGCGGCGGCAGCTGCTGGCCGGGGAGCGCGACCTCGATCTTCACGTGGCAGACGTAGACCTCGTCTTGCAAGGTGATGGGCGCGCTGCCCTGGATGCGCTGACCGTTGATGAAGGTCCCGTTGGTCGACTGCAGGTCGGTGATGTAGAGGTAGCCGTCCTGACCGATCTGGAGGACCGCATGACGGCTCGAGATGCCGCGCTCGGCGAGCACGAGGTCGTTGGCCGAGACGCGGCCAATGGTCACCTCGGCCTTGTCGATGGTTTCGATGCGCGGAGGCTCGCCCTGGGTCGAGATCCTGATTTGCATGAGCGGTCCTGGGGACCCGAGGATGACCCGGCTCGCGCCGTGGTCCAACAGCTTTCTCACTCCAGTGCGGATCCCCAGCTCGAGCCCTGCGTGGGCTTGATCCAAAGCGCGAAAAATCCTCGCAGCGCCGCCTTCGGCTCTCCGTGACCCCCGCCGACGCCCCGATGAGCCCGACCACGGCCGGCCCCGGGGGCCCGCCTCCAAGCGGGTAGCCCCTCGCCCCTGATTGGGACAGAAATCGCCGTTGCGCGCCCTGTAACGGGCCCTTGACGTTGACTTCGGCGGTGGCCTGCTGTACGCATGAATGCCGAAAATGCGCGCGCCCGCCTTCCATCACCAGCGAATCGTGCGGACGCTGAGCGTCCTTGCCCTGTCCCTCGGCCTGAGCACCACCACCGGCTGTGCCAAGCGCCTCCGGCTGACGCCGGCCGAGTTCGAGCGCATCGACAAGCAAGAGCAGGCTGTCGATGACCTCCGCGTGTTCGTGAGCAAGAAGCTCATCGTCATCTACGAGGAGGCCGGCGACGACGAGGACTACGACGTCAACAAGACGATCACGGAGTCCAACGAGGACAACCTCCTCAAGGTGATCATCGCCAAGAACACCCGCGGCGTGATCGTCGACACCGACCAAAAGAACGGCGCCCCGCTGATGTGGGTGACCTTCACCTCGAGCTGCAAGGACAAGGACTGCGCCTACGGCTTCGTGCAGGCCGAGGACGGCGTGTTCCGCCTCGCCGTGATGCCCGAGCGCGAGGGCTACAAGCCCCCCCGGGCCTACTACATCAACCACCCCAAGCGGCAGATGGAGCCCGGCAAGCTCAAGTCGCTGGCCGAGAAGAACGACGTCTACTTGTGGAAGAACAAGCGCGGCAAGGTCTTCTCCATCGACCTGATCGTCAAAAAGCGCAAGGTCAACAAGACCGACACCAAGGTCATCCGCGACGAGGGCATCAAGTGATGCGGCGCGACGCCTTCACCTCCCTCGGCCTGGCCCTGCTGCTGGGCGCGGCCGCGGCCGCCACGGCCGTCGCCTGCAAGAAGGGCCCGACCGGCCCCATGCCCCTGTGCACCGCCGAGGTCGCCAGCGGCACCGCCGTCGAGTCCGAGGTCCAAGAGCTCCCCGCGGACATCTGGTTCTCGATCCTCCTGTCCAACTTCGACCGGGACAAGATGCTCCCGGCCGACGCGCCCCAGGACTGCACGGGCTCCGACTCCCTCACCCCCACCTTGCCCCCGCGCATCGAGGGCGAGGAGGAGGCCGAGCCGAACACCGTCTCGGGCTGCCCCGTGGGCAAGGACATCGAGACCGGCCGGCTCCCCGCCCGCCCGCTGACCGACGCCGACATCGTCATCAACGAGGGCCCCGAGGGCTCGAGCCTCGTGTGGGTCAAGGCCACCCACTACGACTCTGGCGAGGCCGTCGGGCCCGTCGCCCGGGTCGAGTGGACCGACAAGGGCGTCGCCGTGCGCAACCTCGGCACCCTGCGCGCCTACGCCGAGAAGGCCCGCATGCGCATCGAGGTCACCGGCGCCGGCGCCAAGCTGCTCGTGGTCGAGAGCGACAACTGCAGCTTCGACGACAAGATCTGCCAGCGGATCATGAAGCTGCTGCCCGTCGTCAACGATCGCTTCGTCACCGTCCCCCTCAAGCAATCCGCCGACGAGGGCGGCGCCTGCCTCGGCGAGGCCGAGTTCGCGATGTTCGAGCAGTACACCTCCGACCTACCCGACGGTTGGGTGCGCAAGTTCGAGATCGTCCGCAGCGTGAGCTTCGACGGCGAGGCCCCCCTGGTCGCCGAGCAGATCGTCATCCGCGACAAGGACCCCGAGCAGCCCGAGGCCCCGCCCCAGGACTTCCGCTCGGCCGCCAACGACCGCAGCCTGCTCTACCAGGACCGCTACTTCGAGACCCGCAAGAGCGTCTGGGACGAGATGATCGAGAACTACGGCTCGGTCGCCCACGACGCGACGGTCGAGGACGAAGAGTAGACCCTCGTCGCCCACGGCAAGAAGAGCGCGGGTGTCCTCGGACACCGCGCTCTTCTCGTATCTGCCTGGTATCTGCGAAGCCGAGCCTGCTAGCTGCTGCCCACTTCGGAGTAAGCCCGGGCGAACTCGGGACCAAAGACCAGCGCGGCCACGCCCCGCTCCTCGATGTTCTCCGCGTAGCGCTCCGTGTACTTCTTCCACGCCGACGCCGACTTGTTGAGCCCGCCCACGCCGCGCTCGATCTCTGCTGGGCGGAACTGGTCGAGCATCGCCTGCGTGCCCTCGACGACGCCGTTGATCAGCGCGACCTGGTGGAGCATGAAGTCGCTGTAGACCGCCGAGAGCTGGGCGTTGCGCTCGGGGCCGCCGCGGCGCCAATCGAGCAGGTAGTCGAGCACGTTGCGGGCATCGGCGGCGGCGTGCAGGGGCGTGTACTCGCGGATGGTCCGCACGCCCATCTCCTCGCCGAAGCGGGCCTGGACGTTGCGGATCTCGACGAAGGCCTGGGCCGTGGTCTGGAGGATCTCGGCCATGCGCGCGAGGAAGGCCGCGGCCTCGTCGTCGTTGCCCGGGGGCTCG
>NZ_ABCS01000035.1 GCF_000170895.1 Plesiocystis pacifica SIR-1
GCGCCGGTCGATACACACGCTCAGTTTGGCGCGTCGGTGGTGTTGGTGATCCAGACCTCGCTGATCGCGATGCTCTCGCGGTAGCCGAGGGTCAGGGTGTGCGCGCCGGCGTCCCAGTCGGCCGTCCACGGATCCTGCTCGTACTCGCAGGGCCCGCCGTTTTGCTGGTCGCGCCAGTTGAGCTCGACCCACTCGTAGGTCGACTGCTGCGGTCCGCCGGTGCAGTCGAGCTCGAAGATGGCGTCGGGGTTGGGCTCGCCGTCGAGCTGGGCGAAGTAGGAGTCGTCTTGGCCCTGCTCCCAGCCGCGGACCCAGATGTGCCAGGTGTCGTCGCAGGGGATGTCGATGGTCCAGGTCGCGGTCGCGTCGTTGGTCTGCTGGTCCCAAGCGAGGATCTCGCCCTCGCCGAGCATGCTCGTCTCTTCGGTCCAGCCGTCGAGCTCGGCGGAGTAGAGCTCGACCTCGATGAACTCGTCGCCCATGCAAGCCCCGCCGCCGCCGCCGGTCGTGGTGGTCTCGCCCTCTTCGGTGGTGCCCTCCTCGGTGGTGCCCTCCTCGGTGGTGCCCTCCTCGGTGGTCTCGCCGGCGTCCGGATCCGCCTCGGTGCAGGTCCCGCCCTCGCACATCAGGCCCGGGTCACAGCCGCCGCCGGGGGTGCAGGGGCAGCCCTCGGCGCCCACGGGGCAGCCCTCGTCCTCGCTGCTGCTGGAGTCGGAGCTCGTCGTCTCGCCGCCGCCAGAGCTCGAGCTCTCCTCGCCGACCTCGTCGCCGACGGTGTCTCCGTCTCCAGCGGTGTCCCCGGCGGTCTCGCTGCCGCCCTCGGCCTCGGTGGTGTCGTCGCTACATCCAAGGCTCAGGCTGAGGCAGAGGACAGAAGGAATGATTGCAATTGAAGTGTGGCGCAGAAACATGATGAATACGAGCTCGTGCTGTTGCCAATCCAAGCTGGGGGGCCTGGGTGTCGATCGCGGGCGACGATACAGCAAAGCCGTACTGCGGGCGTGGCCCGTCAACACGTACTGAAAAGCGAGAGAGCCCTGCTACGCAGCCTTCCAGGCCGCGCGGCGTGCTCGCAACGCACGCAGCTCACGCACCTTGGATGCGGGTGATCAAGTCCCAGACCATCCGCGCCGTGGCGCCCCATAGCGGGGGTTTGCCAATGGCGTACTCGTGCAGGTCGTAGCGCCGGCCTTCCCACATCGCCGAGCCGCGGCTGCGGTAGACGCGGGGATCCATGAGCTCGGCCATGGACGGGGTCAGCAAGCGCGCGACCTCCGGGCTGGTCTGCTCCGGCTCCCAGGTCGTGCGCACGCGTCCCACGAAGGGAACGATCAGGTAGCCCGTCGGCGTGGGCACGGGGCTGAGCCGGCCGGCCACCTGGACGTGCTCGCGGGGCAGGCCGACCTCCTCCCACGCTTCGCGCAGCGCGGTGTCGAGGAGGTCGCGGTCTTCGTCCTCGGGCTTGCCCCCGGGGAAGGCGAGCTGGCCCGCGTGTTGGCGCAGCCGGCTCGAGCGCTCGATCAGCACCAGCTGCGGATCGTGGGCCTGCGTTCCGGCCTCGCCCTCGAGCAGCAGGCCAATGACCGCGGCGAAGCGCAGCGAGCCCGGATCGGGGAGCGACTCGTGGACGCCGTCGAGGCGTCGACCAAAGTCCGTCGGGAGCAGAGGCTCGAGCACGGAGCTCAGACGGAGAAGCTGCTTCCGCAGCCGCAGCTACCCGTGGTGTTCGGGTTCTCGAACTTGAAGCCGGCGCCCTGCAGCCCCTCGACGTAGTCGATGGTCGTGCCCATGAGGTACATGAAGCTCATCTGATCGCAGACCAGCTTGACGTTGTTGCTCTCGAACACGTTGTCGCCCTCGGCCTGCTCGTCGAAGAACAGGTCGTACTGGAAGCCAGCGCAGCCGCCACCGATGACCTTGACGCGCAGGGCGTAGCTGTCCTCGATGTCCTCGGCCTGGCGGATCTCGACGACCTTCTCCGCGGCGTTGGCCGTCATGTTGAGCGGCCCTGCCATGGTCATGCCGGCCGACGCGTCCGCCAGTGCGCTGTTGGTCTCGGTGCTGGTCTCGGTGCTGGTCTCGGACATCGTGTTTCTCTTCTCACGTGCGCGGGAGAGTCGAGCCTCGCCCTCGGGCTCCGTCGGGCTGGCCTCGATGCGCTGTTGGACGGCCCGGAATTGGTGAGAGCATGGGCCCCAGCGGCATCGGGGTCAACTAGCCAAATAGCGGAAATTCGCCCGCAGAGCCGGTCAAAACGGACCTTTGGGGAAGTCTAGGGGAGGTTGCGGATCGGGCGCGGAGTGGGCTCGATGGTTTCGCTCATGGGCTGCTTTGCGCTGTCTTCGCGCCGCTGGAGCTTGGGTTTTCGGCGGATTTATCGGTTTGACAGCGCGGACGGCGTCCGCCTAGGGTGAAGCGGCTCAGGCGTCGCGAGAGCCCGTCGGCGCCGGCAGTTCCCTGGATCTGGAGACGACTCCCCCGATGTACCGGCTACGAATTCCCGCGATTGCGCTCCTCCTGTCCGCGATGACCCTCAGCGCCTGTGGCGAGAGCCGCGAGGAGGCCATGCGCCGCCAGATGGGCTACGGCGACGACGAGGGCAACCCCGCCGACGCGGTGCCCAAGATCCCCGCCGATCCCATGCGCGACAAGCTCGCGCCCCTGCTCAACGAGCTCTACGCCGCCGACTCGCTCCCCGACGTGCGGGAGGGGGAGGTCGAGGGCGAGGGCAACTACTCGATCAGCAACCCCGGCGTCCTGGCCATCGTCGAGCTCCGCGCTGGCCTCTCGGACGGCGATCGGGCGAAAGCGATCATCGTCGGCGTGGCCGAGGCCGACGCCTTCGCCGTGCGCAACGACGCCGAGAAGTACTTCCCCGAGCAGCTCAACTCCATCAAGTACTCCTTCGGCGAGGACCAGCGCGATCTCATCCGCTCGGTCTACGCCGACCTGCGCCTGCTCGAGTTCTTCGCCTCGGAGCGCTACGACGCCGCCGTGGCCAAGCTCGACGGCGACCTGGCCGCGGCCGCCAACGAGCTCGAGGCCGACTACACCGGGCGCAAGGACGAGATCTGGGCCAAGTGGATGGGCGTCAAGATGTACGCCCGCCGCGTGGTCGCCTACGACCAGCCCTTCAAGCCCCTGCTCCGCGGCCTGCGCAAGCAGTTCGGCATGAAGGAGCCCGAGAAGATCACCTGGGAGGCCGCCCACGACGCGCCCTTCAAGGGCTGGGCGTCGCAGATCGACAAGGACGAAGAGCTGTTCAAGATGGTCAACAACGTGGCCGATCTCCAGGCGCAGACGGAGTTCCGCCTGGACACCCACGCGCGCTGGGCGATGGAGGGCTCGGACATGATCCCGGCCGCGGCCAAGGACGTGGAGATCGACGAGGAGGTCGGCTACGGCCTGCACCGCGAGGACCTCGGCGGCGGCTACCAGGAGATCACCTTCATCTTCAGCAAGAAGCTCAAGGGCAACAAGCTCAAGGAGGCCTACCTCCGCTCGCTGATCTACCGCCAGGTGTTCTCGGATTTTGCGACTCTGTCGGCCGCTGGCGGCGACTTCGAGGGCGGGCAGGTGCCCGACGAGAACGATCCCGACTACGCCTACTGCGCCTCGCGCATGGCCCTCGACGGGATGATCAACGACTTCAGCGACGACAAGCCGCTGCTCAAGGGCCTCGAGGCCCAGCAGACCGACGAGGACAAGCTCGTCACCGAGGCCGTCGAGTGCATCCTGGTGCGCATCGACGAGGGCATCAACCGCGGCTATCCCGGCGACGAAGCGCGTCCCCCGGCCCCGGCCACGCGCAACGCCTTCTTCCAGATGCTCGCGCGCTTCACGAAGGTCGACGTCAACCTCGACAACATGCGCAAAGATACGGAGAAGTCCCAGGATGTCCTCGACGCCGAGGCCTTCCTCAAGGACTTCGACGACGAGCGCAAAAAAGAGATGCGCCAGTAGCTCGGCCAGTCGCTCGGCGCAGCGCGCCGCGCACGGAAGGCCTCGTACGGTGACGTACGGGGCTTTTCTCGGTTTTCGGGGCGTATGATGTCGCCCATGCATCGTCGCTTGTTTGGCTCGCTCTCGCTCGCTCTCGTCTCCCTGTCGGCTTCGGCGTGCGGGGACTCGGGGGGCGAGGGCGACGACGAGCTGGGCATGTCGACGACCCTGGGCACGACGGAGTCGGGCATCGGTACGGAGGACTCGGGCACGAGCTCCTCGACCGGCGACGGGGAGGACAGCGAGGCGGGCTCGACCACGGACGCGGGCGAGGAGGAGGATCAGGGAGAGGACCGCGGCGAGGGTCCCAAGTTCGACCTCGGGGGGGTCCCCGACGGCGGCGCCGAGGGAGGCCCCGTGCTCCCGCCCATCCCCGAGAACTGCGCCCAGGCCCTGCTGGTCGAGAGCACCGTGGGCTGCTCCTTCCACGCCAACAAGATGCAGAACTTCATCGAGGAGCCGACCTCGCTGGTGGTCGGCAACGTCTCGGAAGATCAGACCGCCACGGTCCAGCTCTACCAGGGCGTGGGCGGCAACGAGCAGGCCGTCGGCGGCCCCGTGTCGGTGGCCCCGGGCCAGGCCCACGAGTTCGTGCTCAACAGCCCGACCCAGCCCGGGGACGTGTCCGTGCTGCGCGTGGGCGGGGCCTTTAGGGTCGAGTCGGACGTGCCCCTGGTCGCCTACCAGCACTCGCCGATCGACGCCGAGGCCCACAACGACTCCTCGATGCTGATCCCCGACGCGGCCCTCGGCCAAAACTACATCGTCGCCGCCTACGACACGAACATCGGCAGCGACTACTCCTACTTCGCCGTGGTCGGGATCCACGACGGCACCGTCGTCGAGTGGAGCACCCCCGAGGGCACGCAGGCAGGGTCGGGGGTCCCGGCGGTCAACGGCGGCGGCTCGGCCATGGTCACCGTCAACCACTTCGACATGCTGCAGGTGACCTCGGGCACCGACGTGTCCGGCACGGTGATCACCACGAGCGAGCCGGCCTGGGTCGTGGGCGCGGTGCCCTGCGTCAACGTGCCGCAGAACATCACCTTTTGCGACCACATCGAGGAGCAGATGCTGCCCCTGGACTACTGGGGTCAGGAGTACGTCGGCGCCCACGCCCCGCAGCGCGGCAGCGAGGACTACTACTGGCGGGTCTACGCTGGCGACGACGCCGTGACCATCTCCACCGATCCGCCCCAGCCCGGCACGCCGGTGACCCTCGACCAGGGCGAGTGGGTCGAGTTCTCGACCACCGAGAGCTTCATGTTCACCGGGGACGGGCCGTTCATGCCCGTGCAGTACCTCGAGGGTCAAAACGGCGGCGCGGGCACGGGCGACCCGGCCTCCTATCAGATGGTGCCGACGGAGCAGTACCTGCCCCGCTACGTGTTCGTGACCGGCACGGGCTACAACCTCAACTACGCCCAGATCATCCGGCCCATCGGCGGCGCGGACGTGTTCGTGGATGGGCAGCTGGTGACCGGTTATGAGGTCGTGGGTAACTTCGAGGTCGCGGACTTTCCGATCACCGAGGGCGCGCACCTGGCCGAGAGCGATCAGGCCTTTGGGCTCTTGCAGATCGGCTACACCAACGTGACCTCCTACGCCTACCCGGGCGGCCTGCGGCTGGCGACGATCAACCCGCAGCCCCAGGGCTAGTTTTCATCGTCGTCCTTGGGCGATCCGTTGCCCCCGAGGGAGGGTTGCGCGCACCATCGGAGCATGCGTGCGCGTCCGAGTTCGTGGTCCCTCCTGGCTTGTCTGCTGTGCGCGCCTGTGTTGACGGCGTGCCCCGGCGCGTCGGAGGACGAGGGCGGCGACGAGGCGGGCAGCGAGACCAGCGGCGAGGTGGGCGAGGACACGGACACCGAGGTCGGCGAGAGCTCGGAGTCGGGCGAGAGCGACGAGACGAGCTCGGAGGAGTCTTCGTCGGACGGGGAGTCTTCGGAGTCGACCGAGTCGGAGTCGACCGAGTCGGAGGAGTCGAGCGAAGCAGAGTCGAGCGGCACGGGCGGGAGCTCGGGCTGCGGGGCCGCGCCAAACGTGGGCTCGAGCGTGGAGGTCGGCGGCGAGGAGCGGACCTTCGTGCTCGCCCTGCCGGACAACTACGACCCCGATCAGGCCTACCCCCTCGTCTACGCCATCCACGGCCTCGGCGGCAGCGGCTCCCTGGCGTCGAACTACTTCGGCCTCGCGGGGGTCATCGGCGACGACGCGATCGTGGTCTACCCTGACGGCCTCCCGCTCCCCGAGTTCGGCAACCAGCCCGGCTGGAACCTCATGCCCCAGGGCAACGACGTGGCCTTCTTCGACGCCCTCCACGAGGCCCTCACGACGCAGCTGTGCGTCGACGAGGACCGGGTGTTCGCCACGGGCCACAGCTTCGGCGGCTACATGTCGAACTCGCTGGGCTGCTATCGAGGCGATCGCTTCGCGGCCATCGCCCCGGTCGCGGGGGGCGGGCCCTTCTTCGGCGCCTGCGACGGGCCGATGGCGGTGTGGATCACCCACGGCAGCGCCGACGATGTCGTCGAGCTGTCCGAGGGCCTGAACTCCCGAGACACCTGGGCCGAGCTCAACGGCTGCGACGACGGCTTCGGCGACGTCCCGCCCGATGGTTGCGTGTCCTACGCGGGCTGCGAGGCCGCGCTGCACTGGTGCGAGCATCCGGGGGGCCACGAGTGGCCGGCCTTCGCCCCGGCGGCGATCTGGGCCTTCTTCGAGGCCCAGGGCTGACGCCTGATCGGGGTCGGCTTCAGGCGAGGATCGCCGACAGCGGCGTGTTCGAGTAGCCCAGCGTCCCGCCGACCTCGGTCGCCTCGGGGCACACGGTCTGCAGGCAGCTCAGGAGCACGTCCGAGGTGTTCTGCGCCGAGGGCGAGCGGTAGTGGATGCCCGGGTAGGCGAGCGCGCCCCCGCCGCCCCCCGCGACGATCAGCGGCAGGTCGAAGGTGCTGTGGGCGAGGCCGGAGGCGCAGTCGCTGCTGAGCAGCAGGCAGCTGTTGTCGAGGATGTTGCCGGCCCCCTCGGGGATGTCGCGCAGGGCGACGAGCCACTCGGCGAAGCGCGCCATGGCGTAGATGGTGGTCGCGTCGATGTCCTCGTTGCGGGCCGACTCGTGGGACATCGCGTGGTGACCGGCGCTGAGCTCGAGGTCGCTGAACACGGTGCCGCCGACGGAGCCGCTGAACTGCACGCTGGCGACCCGGGTGATGTCGCAGGTGAAGGCGAGGGCGAGCAGGTCGCTCATGACCTGGTTGACCGCGATCAGCGGCTCGACCCCGTCGATGTCCGTGTTGGTCTCGCCGGGCAGGGGCGGCGTCATGCACTGCGGCGCGATGGCGTTGATCTGGGTGCGGATCTGGGCGACGGACTCGAGGTGCGCGTCGAGGCGGTGCCGGTCCTCGCTGCCCACGCGCATGCGCAGGGCCAGGGCGTCCTCGCGCACGGCGTCGAGGGCCGCGAGGCGGTGGGGCTTGGTCGGGTCGTCGGAGGGCGTGAAGCCGCCAAAGAGCTTGTCCCAGGCCTCCTGGGGGTCGGCGATCTGGGGCAGGGGCTGGTCGGGGCCCTTGTGCGACAGGTACTGCAGGGTCGGGCCCTCGCCCTTGACGATGCGCTTGGACACCTGGAGCTGGATGGAGGGCAGGAAGGTCTCGCCGCCGATCGCCGCGGCCGCGACCTGATCGATGGTCGGCCCGCCCGACTTCGACGAGTAGTTGCTCCCGCCCGCGGGCAGCTCGATGAAGGGGTAGCCCGAGAACACGGTGCAGCCGTCGTGGTGCCCGCGGCGGTGCTCGGCCGCGGCGCCCACGTCAAAGCCCGAGCACAGCGAGCAGTAGTCGAGCACCCCGGCTTCGAACAAGGGCGCGAGCTGGGGCGTGACCTCGTAGCCCACGCCGGTCGAGCTGGGCCAAAAGCGCAGCCCGCTGTTGACCTCGCCCTCGACGTTCAGGGCCACGCCGTTGCCGAACATCCAGGTCACGAGGCGGCGCGGCAGGGGCGTGCCGTTGGCCAGGGCCTCGCCGTGCTCGTCGAGCATGATGTCGAGCACGGGCAGGGCCAGGCCGACCGCGACGCCGTTGACGGCCCCGCGCAGCAGGGTCCGACGGCTCAGGGGCTTGGAGCGGATGATGGGTGCTTTGGCGGTCATTGCAGCTCTCCAACGAGACGGAAGGCGTCGCTGGCCACGAGCTCGACGAGCAGGGCCCGGAAGGCGTGGCCCTCGGCCGAGAAGGCGTCGTCGACCGTGAGCAGGGAGTCGACCTCGCCCCCGGACTCGATGTGCCCGGTCGCGTGGCGGTAGAGGTTGGCGACGCTGCAGTAGGTGAAGCGCGGGCGCTCGCGGATGACCGCGCCCAGCTGCCCCGAGCCCTCGAAGGGGTCGCCGTCGAGGTCGCTGAGCGCGTCGATGGGCTCGCCGTTGTCGAGCTCGCGGTAGCGCCCGACCCCGTCGAAGTTCTCCAGCCCCAGGCCCGGCGGGTCCATGATCGAGTGGCAGCCCGCGCACTCGGGCTCTTGCTGGTGCAGCGCCAGGCGCTCGCGCATGGTCTTGGCCTCCTCGGTCGAGGGCAGATCCGTGACCACGCCCGGCGGCGGCGGCGGGATGGTGAAGCACAGCAGGCGCTCTTGGACGAACTTGCCGCGGATGGTCGGGGAGGTGCTGTCGACGTGGGACAGGCTCGACATCAGCCCGGCGTGGCCGAGGATGCCCCCGCGCTTTTGGCCCTCGGGCAAGGCGACGCGCTGGAAGCCCGCGGGGCCGGGGTAGGCGACGCCGTAGTGGTCGGCGAGGGCCTCGTCGACGAAGGTGTAGTCCGCGTCGAGGATGTCGCGGAAGTCCCGACCCTCCTCCCAGATGACCTCGCTGACCAGGGCCAGGGTCTCGCCGCGCATCGACTCGGCGAGCGCCGGCGACCAGCCCGGGTAGGTGCCCCCGTCCTTGGCGACGGCCTCGAGGTGGTCGATGTGCAGCAGCTCGGCGAAGTAGCCCTCGAGGGCGGCCTGGCTGCGCGGGTGGTCCATGAGCGCGAGGGCCCAGGCTCGGACCCCGGCCTCGTCGTCGAGCTCGCCCGCCTCCGCGGCCGCGAGCAGCTCGCGGCTCGGGGTGCTGTCGGTCAAGAAGAAGGCCATGCGCGTGGCCAGCTCGTGGGGCTGGAGCGCGCGCCGCTCGACGCCCGCTGCCCCCAGGTCGGCCACGGGCTCGCCGCGCTCGACCTGGTAGACGAAGTAGGGCGACTGCAGCATGCCCGCGACGACGAACTCGAGGCCCGTCTCGAAGTCGCCGAGGTCGACGGCCGCCTCCACGCCCACGGCGACCCAGCGCGCGAGCTCGGCGTCGTCGAGGGGGCGCCGCCAGGCGAGGTAGCCGAAGTCCGCGACGAACTCGGTCATGCAATTGGCGTCGGCGAGGTCAGCGGGCTCGCAGCTGTAGAAGTCGCCGAGGGTGTCGGCGGCGCGAGCAGCAGCGGCGGCGGCCCGGGCCGAAGACTCGAAGCGGTCGATGTCGTCGTCGCTGAGCGCGAGCTGAGCGGCACCCACGGCGACGAAGCCGTTGAGCGCGACGTCCGTGCGCGGGTCGACGGCCTCGCCCGCGGCCGGGCCGAGCAGGTCCGTGACCGCGTTGACGTATTGCCGGCCCAAGAGCACGCGCAGGCGCGGCTCCGCGTAGGGCCCGAGCTCTTCCTCGCCTCCGTCCGCGCCCGAGTCGGCCGCGGAGTCGTCGCTGCCCCCGTCCGCCTGGGCGTCGTCTTCGACGAAGTCGATGCCCACGTAACAAGCCGAACAGAGCACCGCCCCCGACACCAGCGTGGCCCTCGATATTCGTACCATCGAGGTTCACGCTTTCACATCGTGGGGCATTAAACAATCACATTAATCGTAGCATTCGTTCGCGGATCGAGCCTTACACAATGGTCTGTTCGAGCATCGGCCCAAGGTCACGAAACGACCGTCACGGGCGAATGGCACGGAGGGCTGGCACCCGGGCCCTTGCGCAGGGGCGTCGCTCTGCCCTTGGCTGACGAATGTTAATGAGTGGTCGGCGCTGAAATGGATGACTTTGAAATGCGGCCCCATTCCCGGCATCTCCCCAGCGGTCTAACCATTATGGCGGCGAAGGGCAGCGTCGCAATCCATGCATGGCCTTCGCTGCAAGCCTTCAATCGCGGCCGAAGGCCATCGCCAGCAGGGGGATCGCCATCTCGGCCGAGGCCAGCCCGCCATGGTGGCCGCGCTTGTGTTGCTGGCCCTCGCCCTCGCCCCACCAGCCGATCATCTCGCCCGCGTCGCCGCGGTGCGCAGGCAAGACGGCGATCTCGCCGAGGCGCTCGAGCAGGCGCGGGCTCGGCCGCGGGCCGAACACGCCGCGCGCGACGAGCTCGCTCGTGCGCAGGACCTCGGCGCGGCCGTCGAGGGCGGCCTGGAGCGCGCCCAGGGCCTCGTCGACGCGGTGCTCTTCGACGTAGAGGAAGAGATCGCGGGGGCTCCCGCCGGGACGCAGCGGTCGGCCGCGTCCGTCCCGGCGCATCCACTCCCGGCACTGGGGCAGGAGCTGGTCGAGGTAGATCGTGCGCTCGGGGTCGACGCGCAGCTGGCCGTGGTCGGCGGTGACGAGCACGAGGGTCCGCGCCTTTGAGCGGGCCAGGGCGGGGAGCAGCTCCGACTCGAGCGCGCTGGCGATGTGGCCGAGCACCTCGGTGTGCTCGGGCGAGCCCGGCCCGTGGCGATGCCCCGCGCCGTCGAGGTCGTCGAGGTAGAGGCAGGCGTAGTCGGGGCTCGGGTCTTTGCTCGAGCGCGTCGCCTCGGCGAGGCGCCGGGCGACCTCGGGCACGTCGGCGTAGCCGACCCGTCGCGCCCCCCGGCACACGCTGCGCGAAAAGGGCGAGTCGACGTAGCGGTCGCGCTGGAGGCACGCCGAGCTGCGCCCGTGCTCGGCCAAGAGCGTGTAGAAGGTCCGCGCCGGGAACAGCGGGTTGGGCTCGGGGGCCGCCGCGAGCGGGGCGGTCTCGCTGCCCTCGACGCTCGCGTAGACCAGCGGCAGGAACAGGCGCTCGAGCTGGGGCTCGTAGTAGACCCACTCGAACACGCCGCTGCGCTCCACGGGCTCGCCGGTGTGCAGCGTGGTCACGTGGGCGGCGGTGGTCGAGGGGAACTGGGCGCTCAGCTGGGAGCACACGCCGCGCTCGACGAAGCGGCGGAAGAAGGGGAGGGCAGCCCCGGCGGCCTCGAAGCTGGTCCAGCCCAGGCCGTCGACCAGCAGGGTGATCACGCGATCGTAGCGTCGCGGCAGGGGGCCGAGCGCGGCCTCGGGCAAGGTCGGCGCGAGCTCGAGCTCGAGGCCCAAGCTCGCGCCCACGAGGCTCGGGATCCCGGCGAAGTTGTAGGGGGTCCGGCGCGGGTGGACCCGGTCGTCGCGGCCTCGGGCGGCCGCGAAGGCGCGCAGCGAATCTTCGTTGATCATAGTGGCGTTGCTCCCTTCGAGCGGCCATGGGAAGGTGCTCGGGGGCATCCCGAGGTGCAAGGACACGATTTCGGACATGGGCCCGGACACGGCGTGGGCTGGGGGGCGCTGGTGCAGGCCCACGTCGCGGAATTTGGCGGCTACGCGGCGCTGGCGGACGAGCTGGTCCATCGCCTGTCGGCGGTCCCCGACGCCCCGCGGGATCGCCAGACCGTCGAGAAGGGCCTGCGTCGCCTGGCCGGGCGGGGCTCGAAGGCGGGCGGCCAGTACGGCCGCTGGGTCCTGCGCCACCTGGGCGTGCCGACGGATCTGCGCCGCTGGCTCGCGTGGCTCGGGCAGTACCACAGCCGCTTCGCCGACTTGCCCACGGGCCTGCGCATCGAGCAGCTGCGGCTGTGGGATCGGCCGCCCATCTCGGAGTCCGCCGAGCTCGCCTGGGTCCACGTGGGCCTGGCCTCGGCGTGGCTGCGTTTGCGGGATCGGGAGCGCTGCGAGGCGCAGCTCGAGCGGGCCGAGGCCCTCGCGTTGCGGGCGGGGCTCGCCGCCGAGCTCGAGGTGGGCCTGCTCCGGGCGCGCCTGCTCGCCGACGCCGAGGCGGGCTACGGGCCCGCGCTCGCGGCCCTCGACGCGGCCGACTCGCGCCTGAGCGGGGGCGCGCTCGAGACCGAGGAGCGAGCCTGCTACCGGGCGCGCATCGAGGGCCAGCGGATCTACCTGCGGCTGCGCCCGCGCGCGCCGGGTGCCGAGCCCGAGCTCGACGCGGCGCGGGCGAGCGCGGCGGCGATCCCCGAGGGCACGGGCCTGCCCTTCGTCGAGTTTCGCCGCGCCGAGTGCATGGCTGAGTGCGCCCGCGTTGGCGGGGAGCTCGAGCGCGCCCGCGCGCTGGCCCGAGAAGCGGCCGAGCACGCCGCCGACGGAGGCTACGTCCGCTTTCGAATCATGGCCCTCGAGTGCTTGGCCAAGGCCTGGCCGCCGGGCTCCGAGGAGCGCGCGCGAGCGCGGGCCCACGCCCAGCGCCTCGCCCGGGCCCTCGCCGACGAGGACCTGCTCCGGCGGACGAGCCCTCGATCTTCGGGGTAGGGTCGCCGCCGTGAAGCCTCCCTTCGATGAGCCGCGCCTGCGCGAGGCCGCCCTGAACCCGCCGCGGACCCTCGCGTCGATCCCCGAGTGCGCGTCGCTGGCCGGGATCGGCGGGCAGATTCGGTCGCGCCCCGAGGACTTTCGCGTCCACGAGCTCCCGGCCTATCCCGCCGACGGCGGCGGCGAAGGCGAGGCCAGCCACTGCTTCGTCGAGCTGACCAAGCGCGAGCTGACGACGGAGGAGGCGGTGCAGATCCTCGCTCGGGCCGTGGGCGTGCCGGCGGCGGAGATCGGCGTCGCCGGCCTCAAGGATCGCAACGCCGTGACCACCCAGCGGGTCAGCGTGCCGGCCCGGGCCGCGCCGGCGCTGAGCCGGGTGCGCCACCCCAAGCTCAGCCTCGGCGAGGTCGAGCCCCACTCGCACAAGCTCCGCCGCGGGCACCTTCGCGCCAACCGCTTCACCCTCGTCATCCGCGAGCTCGGCGAGGGTCCTGCGCTGGACGCAGCGCGCGAGCGCGCGGCGCTGTTCGTCGAGCACCTCGCCCGGGTCGGCGTCCGCAACACCTACGGGGCGCAGCGCTTTGGCAAGGACGGGGCCAACCTCGGGCCGGGCCTGGCCCGGCTGCGTGCGCGACGCAGCCGAGGGCGCGCTCGGCCGGGCAAGCGCGACACCTTTTTGGCGAGCGTGGGGCAGTCCGCCCTGTTCAACCTCTACCTCGTCGAGCGGGCGCGACGCGGCCTCGAAGATCGGGTCCTGCGCGGGGACATCCTGCAAAAGCGGGCCACCGGCGGGCTGTTCGAGTGCAGCGAGCCCGAGCTCGATCAGGCCCGACTCGACGCGGGGGAGCTGGTCCTCACGGGTCCGATGTTTGGCTCCAAGATGCGCGCGCCCGAGGCTGGCTCGCCCGCCGGCGCGCTCGAAGCCGAGATCCTCTCGATCGCCGGCATCAGCCCCAAGGACCTCGCGGCCCTCGGCAAGCGCGTGCCCGGGACCCGACGTCGCGCACGCGTGTGGCCCGAGGGCTTCGCGCTCGACCTGTCACCTGCTGTCGATGGCTTCCAAGCGGGCCTGGAGCTGCGTTTTTGCCTGCCTCCAGGGAGCTACGCGACCACCGTGCTCCGAGAGTTCACCGGCTGAGGACCGCGCGAGCCCGCATCTCGCGCCGTGGTTAAGGTTCGTCCAGTGGTCGGTGTGTTCAACAAAAAAAGGACCGCTAGATCGGCCAGAACGTCAAAAAGCACCTTGAACCCTGGTTCATGGTCTTGTTCTCGGCTACGTTGCGCCCGGTCGAGACAGTCGCCACGGCGTAGCTGTCTCAGGCCCGAGATTCGAGATGAACCTTCAAGAAGCCTTCCTCCAACTCGCGCTGTTGGGCGCCAACTGGGTGCTCTGGATCTTGGTCGCCCTGAGCGTGGGCAGCGTGGCCATCGTCATCGAGCGCTTGATGTTCTTCAGCAGCATCAGCAAAAAGGACGCCGGCTTGATGAAGGGCGTGGCAGACAAGCTCGCCAACGACGACATCGAGGGGACCGCGAAGCTGGTCGAGAACCAGCCCTCGCCCGGCGCCCGCATGCTCGGCGCTGCCCTCGAGGTGGCCGACCGGGGCGCGCCCTCGGCCAAGGCGGTGCTCGAGGGCAACCGAGCCTCCGAGAAGCTCCGCCTCGAGCGCAACCTGGGCTTCCTGGGTACCGTCGGCAGCAACGCCCCCTTCATCGGACTGTTCGGCACCGTGCTCGAGATTCTGCGCGTGTTCAACAAGCTCGGCGAGTCGGGCGTGACCACGGGCGACGAGGCCAGCGAGATCATGACCGGCATCTCCGAGGCCCTCGTGGCCACGGCCATCGGTCTGCTCGTCGCGATCCCGGCGGTCATCGCCTACAACGCCTTCCAGCGCCGCGTGAAGCGGCAGCTCGCCGAGGCCGACGGCCTCACGGGCATGGCCCTGGCCCAGCTCAGCGCCCTCGACCGCGACCGCGGCGACGAAGGGGACGAGGACTGATGGCGTCCGGCGGACTCGACGACGACGGCGAGATCACGGGGATCAACATCACCCCGATGGTCGACATCATCCTCGTGCTGCTGGTGATCTTCATGGTCACCACCACGACCATCAACGAGATCGAGGGCATGGAGGTCGACAAGCCCGACGCCGCGTCGGGCAAGAACGTCGACGACATGCCGCTGAGCATCATCTTGATGTGCCGCGGCGAGGACGAGTTCGCCATCGACGGGACCCCCGTCGAGGGCGCCTCGCAGCAGATCGTCGACGACAAGATCGCCAAGGCGATCAAGGCGCGCGTCGCTCAAAACGCCGACTTGCAGGGCATCGTGCAGTGCGACACGGAGGCCCAGGTCGGCGCGATGGTCCACCTCATCGACCTGCTGCGAGAGAACGGCGTGAGCAAGTACGCGATCGCCACCGAGCAGCCCAAGCGCGGCGAAGGTTGAGGCGAACATGGGCGCGGTGCAGCTGTTGTCGATGATCCAGGCCCCCTCGCTGTGGGTCTGGGAGATCACCATCAACGGCATCTCCTTGCCCATGTACGTGCTCGCGGGGGCCGTCGTGGTCCTCAGCGCGCTGTTCTACGCGACCTCGCGGGAAGAGGTCGGCCACGGCATCGCGGCGATCCTCGGGGGCATCGGGGCCCACGCCCTGTTCATCGCCGGGGCGATGGTCCTGCCCTACTTCATCGACTTCGAGCCCGCCACGCAGGAGCTCATCGAGTTCGAGGTCGCCGAGGTCCAAGAGCCGGAGCCCGAGCCTGAGCCTGAACCCGAGCCGGAGCCCGAGCCCGAGCCCGAGCCGGAGCCTGAACCCGAGCCTGAGCCTGAGCCCGAGCCGCAGATCAAGCCCAAGGAGCCCCCGCCCAAGGCTCCGCCCAAGCAGGCCCCGGAGCCTCAGTCGGAAGAGCCCCCGCCGCCCATGCGCTTCGACGCGTCCAACCTCGCCATGGACGGGGGCAGCAGCGGCGTGGTCGTGCAGCAGGGCACCGGCGGGGTCCCCGGGGGCACGGGCCGCCCGGACAGCAAGGGCACGGGCAAGAAGCCGGCGGGCGACCCCAAGGGCGAGCCCGAGGGCAAGGCGGCCAAGTGGGAGCCGCGCAGCGAGCTGTTCATCAAGACCATGCCCCTGCCCACCAAGGTGCCCAAGATCGAGTGCCCCGCCACGGCCGAGCTCGGGGTGCAGGGCGACGTGATCCTCAAGGTTCAGATCCAGCGCGACGGCAAGGTCCGCAAGGTCACGGTGGTCAAGGGCATCGGTCAGGGCTGCGACGCGGTCGCCAAGAAGGCCCTCAAGAAGGCCCGCTTCAAGCCGGCCATCGCCACCAACGGCAAGGCCGTCGACTTCGAGCTGCGCTACGAGTACGCCTTCCGCGTCAAGGACTGACTCGCTCCCGTGACCCTGCTTCGCTCTGCATGCGGCCTGCTCCCGGCCGTGGTGATCGCGTCCGCTCTCTCCCTGGGCTCGAGCCCGGCGTTGGCGGCTCCGCCCGCTGAGGAGGGCGCGGAGCAGCCTGCCCCGGACCTGATCCCGCCCAAGGCCCTCGGCCCCGTCGAGTTCGTCTACCCCGCCGAGCTGCTCGAGCTCGAGTCCCCGCCCGAGGGTCGCATCGTGCTCGAGTACGTCGTCGGCACCGACGGCGTCCCCTTCGAGATCACCGTGCTCGAGAGCCCCGACCCGGCCCTCGACCCCCACGCGATCGAGACCGTCAGCAAGCTGCGTTTCACGCCCGGCACCTACAAGGGCCAGGTCGTCGAGATCAAGCTGACCCTGGCCTTCGACGTGGCCGCGCCCATCCCCGAGCCGCCGCCCGAGGAGGACCCCGAGGGCGCCGAGGGGGACCCCGAGGGCGTCGAGGCGGGGGAGGGCGAAGGCGAAGAGGTCAGCGAGGCCGACGCGGGCCCGGTGCGCATCCTCGGCAAGATCCGCGAGGCCGGCGATCGCAACCCCATCGAGGGCGCGACCGTGCTCGCCGTGCCGGCCGGCGACCTGCCCGTGGGCGAGGTCAAGGGCACGCGCTACGAGGACCCCAGCGGCCCCGCGCCCGAGTGGACGGTTCAGACCC
Organism: Plesiocystis pacifica SIR-1; assembly: GCF_000170895.1. Lineage (GTDB taxonomy): Bacteria > Myxococcota_A > Polyangia > Nannocystales > Nannocystaceae > Plesiocystis > Plesiocystis pacifica. Next base: position 16,610 of record NZ_ABCS01000035.1, read on the forward strand.
TGACGGCCTCCGACGGCACCTTCAGCCTGCGCGGCGTGCCCGACGGGAAGGTCCGGCTGATCGTGCTTGGTTCGGGCTACGAGCGCAGCGATCGCGTGCTGATGCTCGAGCCCGACAAGCAGATCGAGATCAACATCTGGCCGCGGCGGACCGCCTCGAACCCCTACCGCACCGAGGTCACGACCGAGCGCGAGGCCATGCCCGAGGTCGTCGAGCGCAGCCTCAAGGTCGAGGAGATCACCAAGATCCCCGGGACCCAGGGCGACGCCCTCAAGGCCGTGCTCAACTTCCCGGGCGTCGCGCGGGCGCCCTTCAACACCGGCACCCTGGCGATCCGCGGCGCGGCCCCGGAGGACTCCGCGGTCTTCTTTGGCTACCACGAGATCCCGATCCTGTTTCACTTCGGCGGCCTGCGCTCGGTGTTCGCCTCGGAGATCCTCGCGCAGATCGACTTCATCCCCGGCAACTTCGACAGCCGCTACGGCGACGCCATCGGCGGCGTGGTCAACGTCCAGCCCAAGGCCGGGCGCAAGGACGGCTACCACGGCTACATCGACGTCAACGCCTTCGACAGCGGCTTCTTGGCCGAGGGCCCGCTGACCAAAAAGGGCAAGGGCAGCTTCGCGATCGCCGGCCGGCGCAGCTACATCGACTTCCTGCTCCCGCGCGTGCTGCCCCAGGACGCGGGCATCAACTTCACCGTCGCGCCGCGCTACTGGGACTACCAGGCCTTCGTCGACGTGCCCGTGTCCGGCGGCGACCTGAGCATCCGGGCCTTCGGCAGCAACGACCAGAGCAAGCTGGTGTTCTCCGGCGCCAACGAGGACGAGGAGGACGTCGACGCGGCGCGCAGCGGCATCGAGACCGGGCAGTATTTCTCTCGCCTCGACGCCGTCTACCGCAAGCGCGTGGGCCCGTGGGAGTTCCTGGTCACGCCCGCGTTTCGCTTCAGCACCACGGAGCTGGACATCTTCGACGTGCTCAAGCTCGACGTCGACAGCTACGACTACACCGGCCGGGCCGAGATCAGCCGCCAGCTGAGCAAGCGCATGCGCCTGCGCGTGGGCACCAACGTGGTCGCCACGCAGTTCATCGTCGACGTGACCTCGCCGGTGACCTCCGGCGGCGGCGGCGGTCCGCCGGCGGGCGGCGGCGGCGGTGGCGGCCAGGGGGTCGACGCGTCGACGGCGGTGACCCGCCGCGTCGACGGCATCTTGTTCCGCGGCGGCTTCTACTCCACGCTGACCATCGCGGCCACGGACAAGTTCGTGCTCTACCCCGGCGTGCGCCTCGAGTACTACGCCGAGCCGACCAACCGCATGACCGTCGATCCGCGCTTGCGCGGGGTGTTCAAGCTGACGGACTCGACGGCCTTCAAGGGCGCGGTCGGCCTCTACTCTCAAGGCATCCAGCAGCCCGTGCAGCTCGACTTGGTGTTCGGCAACCCGCGCCTGGGCCCGCAGCGCTCGGCCCACGCCAGCTTGGGCATCGCCCAGGACCTGCCCTGGGACTCCTTCATCGAGCTCACCGGCTTCTACAAGAACCTCTGGGATCTGGTCTCCCCCTCGGGCGAGATCGTGACCAAGATCGACGGCTCGGTCGGGCCCGAGACCTTCGCCAACACGGGCACCGGCGAGATCTACGGCGCCGAGCTGCTGCTGCGCAAAGACCTGACCGACAACTTCTTCGGCTGGGTGTCCTACACCCTCTCGCGCAGCGTCCGGCGCGACGCCCCGGGGGAGGCCCAGCGGCTGTTCGACTTCGACCAGACCCACATCCTCACGCTCATCGCCAGCTACCGCTTCGCCCGGGGCTGGCAGTTTGGCGCGCGCTTTCGGCTGGTCTCGGGCAACCCGACCACGGACATCACCGACGGCATCTACGACGCCCAGCTCGCCGACTACATCGCCGTCGACGGGCCGATCAACGGCGGCCGCCTGCCCGCGTTCCATCAGCTCGACCTGCGCCTCGACAAGACCTGGACCCTGCCGGTGCTCGAGATTACGGGCTACATCGACGTCCAGAACGTCTACAACCGCCAGAACATCGAGGCCTTCAACTACGCCTACGATTTCCAGACCTTTTCGACCATCAACTCCTTGCCTATCATTCCAAGCATCGGCTTCCGGGTGGAGCTGTGACGCCATGACCGCCGCCTTCCCACGCCTGTCAGCTCTGTCCCTGCTCGCCCCCAAGCTCGCGGTGGGTTGCGGCGCGGCGTTGACCGTTGCGATGACGACGGGCTGCGCCATGGAGCTGCCCGACCCGCGGCTGATCATCAAGCACCGCGTGCTCGCGATCCGCACCGAGGTCACGGGCGCTTTGTTGCCCGAGGATCCGGAGCTCGCCGACCGGCCCAAGGCCGAGGCCCTGCCCTTCGAGACCGTCACCCTCGATCCTTTCATCGTCAACGCCGACGGGCCCGTCGACCCCGAGAGCCTCGACCTGGTGTGGATCGCCTGTCAGCTGACCCCGGGCCAGGGCCTGTTCGCGTGCTTGCAAGACGCGATGCCCTTGAAGCTGGAGGACATCCCGGCCTGCGAGTCCCCGGGTTTTGCCGACATCGACTTCTCCGACTTCGAGAACCTGCCCGAGGTCGACAGCCCCTGCGTCATCGGGCGCGAGGGCACGCCCGAGTACGACGTCCCGATCTCGGCCAGCGTGTTCATCAGCGGCAGCATCGAGCTGACCATGATCGGCGGCGTGCCCGACGGCACCGACACCGACACCTGCGCCCGGGAGCTGCTCCGCGGCGAGTTCGACCTGCCCAACGACTGCCTGTTCGCGGTCCAGCGCCTCAACGTCGGCCCCCTCGAGCAGCTCGCCCTGCTCGCCGAGATGTTCGGCGCCGAGATCCCCGGCCTCGAGGCCCCGGATCCCGAGGACGTCCCCGAGGCCGATCGCCACCCGCGGATCTCCGAGATCCGCGTCGGCTCCGTCAACGACGAGGGCGAGCAGGTCGGCAACGCCCAGACCATCGTCTCCGGCGACACCGTCAGCTTCCCCCTGGGCGCCACCTTGCAGGTCGAGGTCGACTCCCCCGAGGAGGACCTCCAGACCTTCCTGATCCCCGTCAACAACGGCGAGAGCTTCGAAGAGCGGAGCGAGGGCTACGCCGGGGACTGGTTCCTGACCTGGGGGCTGCTGCTCGCCGGGACCAGCGACGACCCGTCCAGCTACAACCAGTGGACCCTCGAGCAGGGCAGCCAGGACGAGGACGAGCGTCCGCCGAACGACCGGGCGCGGATGTACTACGTGGTCCGAGACGGTCGGCAGGGCGTGAACTGGTTTTGGTTCGAGGTCGAGGTGACGGACCCCTGAGCGCGCTCGGGGTCCTGGACAAAATCCCCCCACTCGAGGTCGGGTTGTGGCACCGTGAGAGGTGTACGCTCCCGGCGAGAGCCCCTTCCACGCCCGCGGCGCCACCTATTTGGGGATCGGCGCCTACGCGAAGGAGCGGGTTCCGGGCGGGATGGAGGCCGTCGCGGCGGCGCTGCCCGAGGGCGCGCACCGGGCCTTCGTGACGCAGAGCTTCAAGCCCAAGGAGTGGTACGGCGCGCTCCCGCTGCGGCCGATCACCGAGATCCTCGCCAAGCTCGAGGGCCAAGCCTGGGAGCGCTCGGTGTCCGCCCACGCCGAGCAGCTCGCCCACGCCGACGTCGGCCTGTTCGGCCGCATGCGCCTGCGCTCGCGTCGCTCCGAGCGAGTCGTCGAGCGCCTGGTCCAGGTCGCCTTCGAGAACTTCGACTTTGGCGAGGCCGAGATCCTCGAGCAGGGGGCGAGCGACGCGAAGATCGTGTTCCACGGCGTGCCTCAGCCCCTCGGCTCGTGGTTCCTGGCCATGAGCCGGGGCTACGCCAGCGCCCTGCTCTCGGGCTCGGGCGCGAGCGAGCCCGAGGTCGAGGGCCGGATGATCCCCAAGGGCGCGCGCGAGGGCGTGGCCCTCGTCGACGTCAGCTTCCGCGTGTCCTGGAAGTGAAGCGCAGCGCGCCTCAGCGTGGTGGGGCGATCCACTCGACGCACCACAGCGTGGTGCCCTGGAGGTGGAACAAGGTCGAGAGGCTGCGCTCGACGGCGCCGAGCCAGGCCTGGGCCCCGGGCGCGTCCCCGAGCCCGAGGGCGAGCTCGTCGAGCATGAGCTGGGCGCTCATGGGCAGGCGGGTTCCGGCGCTCGCCTGGGCCATGCCCGCCGCGCCGCCGAAGGAGCCGAGCAGGTCCTTGAGGGTGGGCTCGCCCGGGTAGACCTCGTAGCCCGGCTCGCCCTCGACCTCGCCGAGCTCGGCGGCCTTGGCCAGGGCGACCTCGATGCCCCCGAGCTCGTCGACGAGGCCGCGCTCTTTGGCGTCGGCGCCCGTCCACACCCGGCCCTGGGCGATGGCGTGCACGCCGTCCCGGTCCATGCTGCGGCCGGCGGCGACCCGAGACAGGAAGACCTCGTAGGTCTCCTCCATGGTCGCGTAGATGGCCGCGCGCTCTTCCTCGGTCCACGTGTCCATGGGCGACCACAGGTTGGCCCGGGCGCCCTTTTTGACGGTGAAGGTCTCCACGCCCCAGCGCGACAGGGCCTCGCCCATGGCGAGCTTGCCCCCGACCACGCCGATCGAGCCCGTGATGGTGTTGGGCTCGGCGACGATGTGGTTGGCCCCCGCCGAGATGTAGTAGCCGCCCGAGGCCGCGACCCCGGCCATGGACACGACCACGGGCTTGTTGGCCTTGAGGCGCTCGACGGCGTGCCAGATCTGCTCCGAGGCCAGGGCGCTGCCGCCTCCGGAGTCGACGCGCAGGACCACGGCGGCCACGGCATCGTCGGCGGCGATGCGGTCGAGCACGGGCACGAGCTGGCCCGAGGCGATCTCGCTGGTGGCCCCGAGGGCGCCCTGGCCCTTGCCGTCGATGATGTTGCCGACGGCGTAGACGATGGCGACGTGGGGCTCGGTGGGCCGCTTGGGCGGGGCCAGGCCGATGAAGCGCTGGAGGGCCATGGGGTCGTCGAGCATGTCCGAGGCCTCGGCGCCGACGCTGGCCTTCTTCCAGCCCAGGGGCGTCTCGAGCCCGGCGTCGGTGCCCGCGGCGTCCGTGGCGTCGGCGAGGTAGCGCTCCCACACGTCGACGCGGTCGATGAGCCCGGCCTGCTTGGCCTTCTCGGTCGTGTACAGGGCCTCGTCGATCCACGCGGAGACCTCCTCGGGGCTGCGCTTTCGCCCGCTGGCGATGCCCTCGACCATGGTCCCGTGGGCTTTGTCGATGACCGCCTCGAGGGTCTCGATCATCTCGGGCGAGGGGGCGTCGCGGGTCAGGGGCTCGGCGGCGCCCTTGAACGCGCCGACGTGGAGGAAGTCGGGCTGCACGCCCAGCTTGTCGAGCAGGCCCTTGAGGTGGATCGGGGTGGCGATCGGCCCGGGGATGGCCACGGTGCCCACGGGCGCCATGGACAGCTCGTCGCAGGCGCTGAGCAGGTAATAGCTCGCGTTGTCGAGGGTCTCGGCGTGGCAGTAGATCGAGCGCTCGGTGGCCTTGAACTCGAGCAGGCCCGCGCGCAGCTCCTCGGCCCGGGCCATGTCCATGCCCAGGTTGCCCACGCGCAGGATCAGCCCGCGGACCTCGTCCTCGGCCGCGAGCTCGTCGAGCTCGTCGAGCAAGGCGCGGGTCTGCAGGGTGCTGCCGCCTCCGCCGAGGACCATGGCCAGCGGATCGACGCCCTCGACCTCGGCGACGCTGCCTTTGAGGGTCAGCACGCGCAGGTGCGGCTCGTCGGCGTCGAAGCCGTCGGACTGCTTGGGCGGGTCGTAGGGTCCGGGCTCGCTGAGCTTCTTGCCGAGCAAGGCGGCGAAGGGGTTGTTGGCCATCCCGGCGAAGGGGTTGGCGACCGCGTCGTCCTCGTCCTCGCGCGCGGTGTCGTCCCCGCCCTCGCTGTGGCTGGCCTCCTCGGCGGGCTCGCCTTCGCCCTCGCTTGGTTTGTCGCACGCCAACGGCGCGGTGAGGCAGAGCGTGAGGGCAGCGAGGGACAGGGCGGTGGGGATGCGGAGTCGGGGGTTCTCAGCCATGGGTGTCCTCATGGAGGCGTGATGGTCGCGGGTAGTTTCGCACGGGGCGAGCTCGCTCCCATGTGTCGGCAGGGCGCGCTTTGTCTCGCACTCTTTTGCGGACAGCTCGGGCTGGAGCGGAACCATCGCTGCGCTAAGCTCGAACATGGTGGCAGTGTCGGCCCAGGCCCAACGAGACCCGCGCAGCGTCGCGATCGCGGCGTGGGCCGTCGGCGGGGTGGCGCTGCTCTTGGGGCAGGCGATCGTGAGATTGGCCCCCCGGGCCCTCGAGCCGTGGGCCGCGGTCCTCGACGGGGCCAGCGTCGAGCCAGCGGTGGTCCTGGCTTACCTCGGTGCCATGGCGGGCCTGGCCTACTTCGAGGGCTACCGCGGCTTTCAGCAGCGCTTTTCGCCCCGGGTGGTGGTCCGCGCCCAGCACCTGGTCCGCCACCCGACGGCGCTCACCGTCGTGCTCGCGCCGCTGATGGTCATGGGCCTGATCCACGCGACGCGCCGCCGCTTGATCGGCTCGTGGGGCCTGATCGTCGGCATCATCGGGCTCATCGTCGCCGTCGCGCAGCTCGACCAGCCGTGGCGCGGGGCCATCGACGCGGGCGTCGTCGTGGGGCTGAGCTGGGGCTTGATCGCGACCTTGGCCCTCGCCTTTCGCGGGGCTCGCGGACAGATCCCGGACGTCGATCCGGACCTACCGGAGAGCCCCGGCCCGGCTTAGACCAAGGCCACGGCGAGGAGCAGGCCGCCGCCCTTTTCGAGGGCCTGGGTGCAGGCCTGATCCGCGCGCTCGACCGCCGCGCTGCCGGCCTCTTCGTCGCCGACCTGGGCTACGCCGATCGCCACGCGCTCGAGCTCGAGCTTGCCCAGCCGCGCCTGCACGCGCTTGCCCACGACCTCGGCCCCAGCGATGGGGGTGTGCGGGAGCACGAGGACCCAGTGCTGGGCGTCCACGCGGCCGAGGTCGTCGACGCCGCGGACGCTCGACACGAGGGTGTCGCTGACGGTGGAGTAGAGCGAGGCGTCGGCGCTGGCCTGGGCCTCGACGCGGATCGCCACGATGCTGACCGGGTGGCGGTAGCGACGGGCCCGCATGATGGCCTCGTCGAGGCGGCGGGCGAGCTCGGCCATGGACCGGACCCGGGGGCGTCGTGGCTCGCGCTCGCGGGCGGCGAGCTCGGCCTTGAGGTCGTCGATCTGCCGGCCCAGGCGGGTCTGGGTCCGGCGCAGGCGGGCCTCGCCGCTGCGGTCGATCAAGATCAGGTGGACGCCCGCGCGGGCGGCCGTCAGCTCGCGCCCGACCCCGTCGGCGCCGACGTGGCGGAACATCGCCGCGTCCGCGCTCGCGCGCTCGGGGAGCTCGGCGAGGGCCGGGAGCTCGGGGACCAGGGCGTGGGGGGTCTGCCCGCTCGGGTCCCCCTCGAATCCGGCCAGGCTCAGGAAGCCCGGCGACGCCGCTTCGATGGTCTCGTCCGCGCCCAGGCGACAGCAGCCGCCCCCCGTGGCGTCGATCAATTCGAAGACTAGCTCGACCTCGCTCATGACCCGAGGGTAGCGCAACTCGGCCGCTCGCCGAGCCCGAATCAGCTCCCTTCGCGGCCGTCGAGGTGGGGCACGAACGCGATCAAGATCATGCTCGGAATCGTGGCCGCGAAGGTGAACCCAAAATAGGCCGAGAAGCCGATGGCGCCCGCCAAGAAGCCGCTGAGCACCCCCGCGAAGGTGAAGCCCAGGCTCATCAGCGCCGTCACGATGGCCATGTGCGCGGCTTTGTGACTCGGGTCGCAAGTGCGCATGATGTAGACCATGAACACGGCGGTACCCAGGCCGGCGCCCGCGTGTTCCGCGAGCACGACGGCCGTGAGCGGGAGCCAGGCCAGCGCCGAGGCGTCGTCACCAGGTGCGAGGATGGTCGGGTCGGGCAGGGAGGCCACGCCCATGTAGAGGAGGTTGAGGAGGTTCTGGGCCAGGATGAACGGCCAGATCCACTTGCGCAGGCCGTCCCGGGCGATCAGCCGGCCGCCGATGATCGTGGCCAGGAACGAGGCGAACACGCCCGCGGTGCCGTTCATGATGCCGTAGACCTCGAGGGGCAGGCCGACGACGTCGTCGAGGAAGGGCCAGCGCATCTTCTGAAGGAAGGACTCCCCCGTCCGAAACAGCATCACGAAGGCGAGCATGACCCCGACCCGGCGCTGGTCGAGGAAGCTGACGAAGCTCGCCGCGTAGTCGGACACCTCGCCGCGCTCGCGGGCGGCCTCGAGCCGGCGGCGCAGCCAGGGCAGGGCGGCGAGGATGGCCAGCAGGGCGACGAGGAGCCCGATGCTGACCCACGCGCCGACGCCGAGGTTGGCGATCTTGGACAGCACCGGGCGGTGGTCCACGGCCGCGCGCGCGTCGGTGAGCCACCCGCCCATGCGCGCGCCCAGGCCCAGCCACCGCTCGAGCCCGAACACCGCCGCGGCGAGGATCAGGGCGATGGCCGCCCGGGGCTTCAACACAGCGCGGAGCAGCTGCGTCGCGGGGCGCTTGCGGTCCTCGACCTGGGGCAGGGCGAAGGCGTGGTAGGCCAGCATCAGGCCCAGGGCGCCGGCGCAGCCGAGCAGCCCGACGGTCCACCCCGCCCACGCGCAGAAGGTCACGATCGGCCCGCCGACCAAGAGCATGGCCAGGCGGTAGGCGGCGGCGCGGTAGCCCACGAAGCGCGACTGCCCGTCGGTGTCGAGGGCCTCGAGGTAGTAGCCGTCGATGGCGATGTCGTGGGTCGCCGAGAGCACGGCGAGGACCAGGAAGCCGGCCGCCAGCGGCATGAGGTTGCCGCCCGGCCCGGCGACGCTGGCGAGCAGCGCGAGCGCGACGATCAAAGCGACGAGCACGATCTCCGTGCCCACCAGCCAGCGGCGCTTGGTCTCGTAGCCGTCGACGAAGGGCCCCCACAGGAACTTGAGGTTCCACGGCAGGTGGAACAGCGAGGTCAGCCCGATGACCTGCAAGCTCGCGCCGAGCTCCTTGAACAGGATGTCGGCGAGGTTGTTGACGATGGTGTAGGGGAAGCCCTCGGCGAAGTAGGTGCTCGACACCCACAGGTGCGGGCTGCTCAGGGCGCCGCGGATCCGCGAGGTCGTCGGGGCCTCGGCTCGCGCGCCGCCGGAGCCCGCCGACGCCGGCTGCTCGGCTGCGGTCTCGGCTGGCGTTGGCTCGGACACCTTCTCCGGGGGCTAGCACGAAAGCGCCGGGGCCCAGAGTTTTTGGTCAGCGCGGAGCTTGGTCGGGGGGAGCCGCGCTCGCGCCCTCGTCCGCGTTTTCGTCTTCGCGCTCGCTCGTCGCCAGCAGCGTGGCCAGGGCGACCACGCACGCGGCCCCCAGCCCCAGCTGCGCCCGCGCGAAGGCCTGGGCCTCGTGCCAGCCCAGGAAGTGGCGCCAGACCAGCACGGCGGAGGCCCCCGCGAGGGCCACGAGCACGACGCGGAGGACCGTCGACTCCCGGGCCCAGGCCCAGGCCAGGCCCACGCAGGCCAGGGGCAAGAGCGGGACGAGGTAGCGGTGGTCGAGGGTGCCGCCGCCCCAGGGCGTGCGGTGCAGGGCGACGGCGAGGACCCAGGGGAGCATGCACAGCGCCGCGATCGCGACCCCGCGGAGCGTCTCGGAGGGCGCCTCGCCGCGTCGAATTGCGGAGGCCACGGCGGTGACCAGCGCGGCCACACCAGCCAGGCTCAGCGGGCTCTGGGCCAGCATCCCGGCCCCCTTGCCCAGGCCCCAGGTCACCCACAGGCCCTCGCCCATGGAGCCGGAGAAGGTCGAGCCGCGTTCACGGGCGAAGTCGAAGTTGGTCTGGAAGTCGTAGCCGATCGCCAGGGGGTGGCCGAAGGCCGCGCCGTGGTAGGCCAGCGTCGCCGCGGCGATCGGCGCGGTCCCAAAAAGCACCAGCGGCCAGCGACGCCAGGGGACGAGCGCGAGGGTGGCTGGAACGACGGCGAGGATCAGCGCGTAGTCGCAGGCGATCGCCCACGCCCCCGCCAGGCCCGTACCCAGGGCGATCATCACGGTTCGCCGGTCTCGGCTGTCGGCCGCCGTCGCGCGCAGCCCCGTGGCTCCGAGCACGAAGGCCAGCCACGCCGTCCCAGCGCTCACGTGGGCGAACAGAGCCGTCGAGTAGGGCCCCCACAGCGTCGCCAGCCCGAGGCTCGCGCAGGCGAACAGCTGCGCGCCCTCGTCGAAGCCCGCCCGCGCGACCAGACGTCGGAGCAGGACCAGGCCGAGGAGCCCGACCAGCGCGGCGTGGAGGTTGATCAGCACGGAGCTGGCGATGCGATCGACGAGCGAAGCACCGCGGCCCTGGGCGCGGGCGCTGTAGGTCTGCACGTAGAGCTCCGGGCCCGGGAGGGGATCGACCCGCTCGCCGGCCTTGGCTTGCTCCACCGCGCGGGCGCGGGCGATGGGGTCGAGGCGATCTCCAATCCAGATCGCGGGGACTGCGGCGAAGGCCGTCCCCGGCGGTCGATCCGAGTACGCGTGCCCGCCTCGCTCGGCGAGATCGACCTCGAGGGTCAGCGCCCGATCGGGGTCGATCGTAGCTTCCCCGCGCAGCGCGAGAGCGCGCCCCAGGGCGAGGTGCGAACCATCGTTGCTGCTGAGGATCCCGCCCGAGTTGGCGACCCACACGAACACGCAAGAGGCGAGCACGACGCCCCCACCGAGACGCCGGAGCAAGGAGCGCTTGGCGTCCGCTGGTGTGGGAGAAGGGGTGCTCACAGAGAGGCTTGGATGTTCAGTGCCGATCGCGGAGGGTCGGTCACATCAACGCGATGGAGAGCCGCGAGCTGCGCGGCACTTTGAGGGCATCTTGGCGGAGCATCTCATTGCAAATGTAAATCAATTCATCATAGTTTTCCCGGTTCAGTTTGGGATGGTCGGGGCATTTCTCCCCACACATTTTTCCAGGTACTGTCTCGTCGACATTCCGTGCATTCTTCCCGACGAATGTGGCCGGAGGCAGTGAGCAGGCCGTGAGCGAAACTTTCGAGCGTGATGCGGGCGTGACTCCTCCCCCGTCAAAATTCGATCGAATTCGCGCACAGGTCGGCGCCGGTCTTGCACCTGTGGTGTTGGCGACGCTCCTGCTCGTCCCCACGCCGGGGCTCGAGACGCCCGCCCACCGGCTCCTCGCCGTCGTCGCCTTCACGGTCATTCTGTGGATCTGCGAGACCATTCCCCTAGCCATCACGGCCCTGCTCGGTCCTGCGCTCGCGGTGGCTCTCGGGGTTGGACCCGCCAAGGAGATCTTCGCCCCCTTCGCCCACCCGCTGATCTTTCTATTCGTCGGCGCCTTCATCCTCGCCCGCGCCCTCTCGGTCCACGGCTTCGACCGCAGGGCGGCGCTGTGGCTGTTATCCCGGGGTTTCGTGGCCGGATCGCCCCAACGGGCGATGACCGCCGTGGCGGTGACGGCCTTCTCATTCTCGATGTGGATCAACAATACGGCGACCACCGCGATGATGATGCCGATCGTCCTGGGGCTGTGCGCGAGCATCCGGGAGGCCTGTCCGGACGATCCCAAAGTGCTGGAAACGCATGGTCGCTACGCCGAGGGAATGTTGATCTGCACGGCCTACGCAGCCTCCCTCGGAGGCATCTGCACGCCGGTAGGCACGGCCCCCAATCTGATTGCAATCGCGGCACTCGATCGATTTGCTGGGGTTACGATCGATTTCTTCCAGTGGATGAGCTTCGGTGTACCAATCGGCAGTGCCGCGTTAATCGCATTGCTGGTTTTTGCGCGGTTTTACTGGCGACCGGCGGTGTCCGAAGTGACCGAGCTCGACACTCGGGTGCGTCGGGAGTTCGCCGAGCTTGGGCCCATGAGTCCAAAGGAACGGCGTTCCGTGGCGATCTTTGGCCTGGCCGTGGTTGGCTGGTTGGTGCCCTCGTTGATCCGGCTGGGATGGGGACCGAAGTCGGAATTGGCCCTTTGGGCAAAAAGCTCACTACCGGAAGGGGTAGTGGCGATTACAGCGGCGGCCTTGCTCTTCGTGGTAGGCCGAGGAGCCCCCTCGAACGGCGCTTCCCCCCAGCCGCTCATGACCTGGTCGGAGGCCCAGCGCATCGACTGGGGTACCGTCTATCTGCTCGGAGGTGGCCTCGCGCTGGGCAGCGCGACGGTCAGCACGGGCCTGGCCGAAGCCGTTGGAAACGCGGTTGGAGCGGCCCTTGGCGGCGCTCCGCCGCAGTGGTTGTTGATCGTCGTCGTGTCGATCCTGGTCATCTACCTGACCGAGCTCGTCAGCAACACGGCGACCACGAACATGATGCTTCCAATCGCCATCCCATTGGCGCTTGCGGCGGGGCATCATGCCCTCCCGGTCGCCCTCGCGGTGGCGCTGGCGGCGAGCTTTGCGTTCATGTTGCCGGTGTCGACTCCACCCAACGCGATTGTATATGGATCGGGCCTCGTCGAGCTCAAGAGCATGCTCCGCGCAGGTATCTGGATGAACCTGTTGGCCCTCGCGTTGCTGATTTTCATGGGTATCTGGGTGTTGCCGGCCATCCGGTTTCAGTGAGTCACCGTGCCGCTTCGGTCGATTCGCGACATTTCGCTACAGGCCCACAATTCGTCAGGCATGCCTACATCTCGTTTCGAGAGTCGAGTTGGGGGCACAAATCATCACAGCACGCGGCAAAGATCTGGTCTTTCGAAGCAGAAAGCGATACGCTGACTACAACGGGTATCGCCCTAGCGGCTGAGTTCGGCGTCGATTGAGGTGACCGGGCCACCGCGGATGACGGAGAGAATCATGAGTATCAACTCGTCCCACAAGCTGACGCCGCGGGCTGTGCCCGAGCGGCGGGAGACCCGGGTCGCGGATCAGATCGCCGAGGTCATGATGCGGCACCGCATCGACCGCGTGTTCGGGATCCCTGGCGGAACGATCTCGCCGGTCTTCGACGCGCTCTACGGCGCGGGCATCGAGTTGGTCACTTGCCAGCACGAGACCATGGCGGTCTACGCCGCGGCGGGCTACGCCCGGGCGACGGGCTGCCCCGGCGTCGTCGCGGTCACCTCGGGCCCGGGCGCACTCAATGCGCTCACGGGCCTCGCGGCGGCCTGCCGCGACGAGCTCCCGGTGCTGATCCTCTCCGGCGAGGCGGACATGCGGAACTTCGGCCGCTCGCCCCTCCAAGACGGCAGCGCCTCCGGCCTCGACCTCATGGCGATGGTCCGCCCGATCACCAAGTACGCCGAGCTCGCCCTCCGTCCCGAGCGCGCCCCCGTGGTGGTCGATCAGGCCCTGTCCGTCATCAACAACCCGCCCTTCGGCACCGCCTTCATCTCCCTGCCCATCAACCTCACCCACTCGAGCGTGCTCCCGGCACGCATGCCGGTGATGCTCTCGCGGGGCCACGAGCCCGACATCGGGACCTGCCGCCGCATCGCCAACATGCTCGCCGGCGCCTCGCGGCCCGCGATCTTGCTCGGCGTCGGGGCCAAGCGCTCGGAGATCGGCAACGTGATCCTCGAGATCGCCGAGACCCTGCGCATTCCGGTCATCACCGACATCGAGGGCAAGGGCGTGTTCCCGGAGACCCACCCCCTGAGCCTCGGGGTGTTCGGCATCGCCAGCCGCGGTGCAGCCAACGCCTACATCGACGAGTCCATCGACCTGCTGCTGACCATCGGCTGCCGCTTCGACGACACGAGCACCGGCGGCTACGCCGACGTGCTGCGCCCCAGCTACGGCCAGCTCATCCAGCTCGACCACGACCCCGAGCGCATCGGTCGGTCCTACGCGCCCGACGTGGCCATGTGCGCCGACCTCGGCCGGACCCTCCAGCTGATCCAGGAGCACCTGCCCACCCCGACGCCGCAGATGATCCTCCACCGCGACCGGATGATCCGCGAGGTCCAGCCGGAGATCATCGAGCCCGAGGTCAACGAGGACAGCCAGGCGCCCCACGACCCGCGCCTGCTCGCGCCGCTGATGCGCGACATCTTCGGGCCCGAGGCGGTGTTTTGCTGCGACATCGGTAACCACCTGCTGTTCACGGCCCAGAACCTGCTGGTCGAGCGCCCTGACGGCTTTTGGGTGTCCTACGGCCTCGGCGGCATGGGCTCGGGCCTGGGCACCGCGATCGGCATGCAGCTGGCCTACGGCTACCTGCGCCAGGTCGTGTGCATGATCGGCGACGGCGGCCTGCTGATGACCGGCAGCGAGCTGGCGACCTGCGTGCGCTACCAGATCCCGCTGGTCACCGTCGTGTTCGACGATCGTCGCCTGGGCATGGTCGACGACGGCTTCAACGTGCTGTTCGGGCGAACGCCGACCTTCTCGACCCCGGACATCGACTTCGTGACCTTCGCCCGCTCCATGGGCCTGGCCTCCGAGCGCATCGAGCATCTGTCTCAGGCGCGCGAGGTCATCGAAGCCAACAAGGGCAAGCCCCTGCTCCTGGTCATGCCCACGGACCAGAACATCAAGCCCTACAACCCGCGCATCGAAGCGGTCAGCGGCGAAGACGGCTGAGCGGCTCCGGCTTCGCTACAGGCCAAGTCAAGAGCGCCGCGCACGGTTCGTGCGGGGCGCTCTCGCGTTGGGTTGCTCGCCTCGCTACTCGTCGCCCTTCAAGAGGGCCTCGATCTCGTTGACCATGAAGGGCACGCGCAGGCAGGCGCGCTGGTCCGCGGTCACGGGGTCGACCCCGCGCTTGACGATCTCGACCATGCGCGCCTCGACGAGGGGCTCGAGCACCTGGTGCTTCCGCAAAGTCTCGCCGTCGGCGAGCATCAAGGTCGCGCCCTCGAGCAGGCCGGGCTCGAACTCACGGGGCGCCATGCACAGCGGCTCGACGTTGAGCTGGGCGAGGGTCGAGCGGACCGTGTCTCGGATCGCGACCTCGGGGTGGACGACCAGGACCTTGCCGTAGTCCTCGGACTCGTCGATGGTCGCGTCGACCTCGAGGGGGATGCGGCCGAGCAGCACCGTGCGGGCGCGGCCGGCCGTGGCCGTGAGCTCGCCGTTCATGGGCCGGATCAGGGCTTCGCAGGTCTTGAACCCGCCGATCACGGGGACGTGGGTGCCGGACCCGCGGGCGAGGACGCGCAGCAGCAGGTAGCGGCCGGGGTTGAGGTTCGCGGAGTCGCGGTTGCGGCGGATGTCGCCGCTGAGCTCCTCGAGCTCGAGGTCGAGGCTGATCTGCGGCTGGTCGCCGACGGCGTCGCGGCTCGACAGCACCAGGTTGATGATCAACACCTGCAGGTCGCCGGCGGACACGGGCACGACGATGTCGGGGTTGGAGCAGTTGATGTCGAACACCGAGCCGGGCAGCTGCGGCGCGAGCACGTCCTTGAGCGGCCCGACGACCTCGCGGAGCTGGGACTCTTGCACGGGCTCCGAGCCGATGCCCCAGTCGTCGAGGATCTCGGAGTGATCGCTGGTCATCTCCATCGACATGTTGGTCATCGACAGCTGCGTCGAGGCCTCGTCGAGCAGGCCAGCTTGGGGCAGCTTGGGCGCGTCGAACAGGAGGTTGGGCTGGATGTCCTCGACGAGCGAGGAGTCGTCGAACTCGAAGGGGTTGTCCTGGGTGCGGCTCGACAGCCCGAGGCGCTTGCCGAACTTGCTGGCGATGTTCTCGTGCTCCTTGGCCGCGCTCACGTTGTCGACCATGTTGATCTGCGCGAGGGTGCGGTGGGCCTCGCGGGCGCCGAACAGGTCGCCGTGGCTGTCGAGGCCGGCGATGATCTCCGAGGCGTGCTTGCGGGCCGTGTCCGGCTTGCGGTCGACCATGGCCTTGCGCATCAGCACGACCTGGTAGTGCACGGTCAGCCGCGGCGAGGCGGAGGCGGCCGACTTGAGCTTGCGGATGGTCTTGCGCAGCAGCTTGCGCTCGTCTCGGGAGGGCAGCTGGTGGTCGAGGATGATCATCGCCGTGGCGAAGTGGTGCTCGAGCAGGAACTCGGGCACGCCCGGGACGCTGGCGATGATCGCCTGCCCGGCGAGGGCCTGCTCGTAGCCCAGCTTGCGCTCGCCGCTGTAGAGCGCGGCGAGGGCCAGGCTGGTCTGCGCCAACAGCCGATCGAGGTCCTCGATCTCGGGCTGCTTCACGCGCTGGGCGAGCTCCTGGATGCGCAGCGAGACGTCGGTCCGACCTTGGCGGGCGAGCACGCACACGCGGATCGACTCGAGGGTCGCGCTGAGGGCGGTCTTGCCGTTGCGCTGGCCCATGGCGATGGCCTCGTCGAGCCAGCCGAGCACCTTGTCCGCGCGCTCGTGGTTCTTGCCGTAGAGCGCCTTCATCAGCAGCGAGAGCACGGCGACGGACATGTCGCCGGTCTCGCGGAAGGCCGCGATCGCGTCGTCGAGGAGGTCCTGACCCTCCTCGTAGCGCAGCGAGGGCAGGTAGAGGGTGTGCGCCCGGGTGTGGCAAGCGATGCCCCGGGCCCAGGGATCGCCGGAGTCCTTGGCGATGTCGGTGAGGTTTTGGAACCGCTTCTCGGCCGTCGAGAAGTGACCGATGGTCGCGCGGATCGAGGCCTCGAAGCTCAAGGTCAGCGCGGCGGAGGCCGTGCGCAGGCCCTGGGCCATCCACCGGCCCCGGTAGATGCACACGAAGCTCAGCAGCGGGTCGGTGCCGAGGTTCTTGACCACCATGTGGGGGTAGAGCCCGCACAGCGCGTCGCGGATCTCGGGGCCGTGCGGCGGCTTGCGCAACGTCGCGTTGATCAGCGAGCTGATCACCGAGAGGATCTTGCCGAAGGTCGTGCGCGGGGTCGGCTCGCCGACGACCTCGAGGGCCATGTCGCCGAGCACCTGGGCGTCGTCGGCCCGCGACTTGAAGAACAGGTAGTGGACGGCCTTGGCCCCGGCCCGCACGGCGTGGGCCGGATCGGTGCCCGCGATCAGGGCCGAGAACATCTCGATGGCGTTCTCGAAGTCGTCGCTGAGCAGGTAGACGTCGGCGAGGGCCTCGGCGGCGAGGGAGCGCTGCTTGGGGTCGCGGCTGCGCTCGAGGGCGCACTCGAGGTGCCAGCGCGCGCGCTCGAGGTCGTAGATCGCCAGGCGCTCGTGGCCGGCCTCGACGTGGAACACCGAGAGGCGGTCGAAGTCCTCGAGCGTCGCCGTGTCGGCCTCGAAGCCGAGCTCGCGGTGGTAGGCGATCTGGGCCAGGGGGGCGTCCTGCTCGAGCAGCAGCTGGGCCGCGGCGCGGTGCGCCTCTCGGCGCTGGCTCGCGTCGACGGACTCGAGCACGAGCTCGCGGATCGAGTCGTGGGGGAAGCTGACGCCGATGCTGGTCGGGGTCAGGATGCCGCGGGATACGAGGTCTCGGATGGCGCTGTTGACGTGGTCTTCGTCGTCGGCGGTCAGCGAGTGGAGCTCGGCGGTGGTGATCGACAGCCCGAGCACGGCGGCCCGCAGCGCCAGGGTGCGGACCTCGGACGCCGCTCCGGCCAGCCGGAAGCCGAACAGATCGCGGACGTCGGGCTCGTGGTCGATCTCCTCTTGGAGGGAGCGGCGCGCTCGCCAGGTCGAGTCGCCGACCTCGTGGATCAGCAAGCTGCGATCGATCCACGCCCGCAGGTTCGCCCAGATCGCCAGGGGGTAGCCGCCGCTGACCGACATCAGGGTCTCGGCGAGCAGGTCCTGATCGGCGATGGTCCCGAGCAGCGTGCGGTTGAGCAGCGTGTTGATCTCGTCGATCTGCAGCGGCCGGAGGTCGCGGACCTCGGTCTCGAACTCGGGCTTGTAGCGCTGCTTCTCGTCGCGCAGGCCGGCGATCACCAGGGTGTGGTGAGCCGGGCGCAGCTGCGTGAGGATCTTGAGCACCGCGAGCGAGCGCGAGTCGGCGTTCTCGAGGTTGTCGAGGACGAGGACGAGGGGCCGCTTTTGGCTGCCGATCGCCCGGAGCAGATCGGCGATCACCGAGGTGTGGCGGTTGAAGTCGCCGCTGAGCTCGAGGGGCGGGAGCTCCTCGATGACGCGGAGCAGGCTGCCCAGGGAGGGCGCGCTGCGGGTCACGATGGCGCCGAGGTTGCGGATCGATCGGTTGATGCGTCCGCGGACCTGCTCGCGCTCTTCGGGCTCGAGGGTGCGCAGGGCCTTGGTGACCTGCTCGATGGCGCCGAGCAGGCCGCCGCGGGTGTCGGCGCTGCGCGGCTGCCAGGTGCCCGCGAGCACGAAGGCGTCGCCAGCCTCGAGGCGCGCGCTGATGAACTCGCGCAGCAGCCGAGACTTGCCGACGCCGCGGTTGCCTCGGATCACGACCGCCGTGGGCTGGGCGATGCGGGCCCGAGACAGCCCGTCGGTCAGGAAGGACATGGTCTTCTCGCGGCCGACGAAGGGCGGCTCCGAGGGCAGCTCGATGGTCTCGAGCTGGCGCTCTCCGGCCATCGAGCGGATGCGCTGAGACAGCTCGTGGGCGTTGCTCGGCGCCGGCCGAATCATCGGCCACGCCGAGCTGCCGCCGACCTCCTCGAGGAAGGCGCACAGCTGGCGCAGGTCGTTCCTGTAGTCGTGCTCCTCGGTGAACAGGTGATCGTAGTTGGCGAGGAAGTAGCGGCCGCCCTCGACCCGCAGGGCCTCGCGGCTGAACTGGACGCCGTAGATCTCCTGGGCGTGGAGGCGAACGAGCAAGGTCGCCAGGGCGCTGCCGAGGTGCAGCAGCTCTTGGCTGTCGAGGGTGTCGCCGCGGGTCTCCCCGCTCATCAAGGTGATGGCGCCGGTCAGCACCGGATCGCCGGCCACGGGGTCGCAGACCAGCACGAACTGCTCGCCGGACTCGAAGTCCGCGTGGGCGCGGGGCTGGGTGCTGCGGTGCTGGCTGTTGCGGTCGAGGTTGTAGGCGCGGTGCAGCCGAGCGCGGTCCTCCTGGGACACGTAGGTGTCCCGAGAGCGCCGCGGGATGTGCAGCTCGACGCGGTGGCTGGGCCGGTGGCCGTACTCGCGCTGGAGGTCCGTGACTGGGACGACGAGGCTGTGCGCGCTCTCGACGACCTCTCCGACGACGCAAAAGCGCTGCCAGAGGATCATGCCAGCTTCGAAGTCCATGACGCTGGCTTCAGCTAGGCGGCCGAGGCTATTGGGCGAGAAGCTCCGCGTGGCCATTCGGGATGCTCAATCCCGGGGAGCCGCGCGGGGCTCAACCGCGGGGCACACCGAAGGTGAACTGAGTCGTGAACTGGGCGTTCGAGCCGGGACGCGACTGGACCTGCAGCGTACCACCCCACTCCTCGACGAGGCGACGACAGACCGGGAGACCGACGCCCGAGCCCTTCTCCTTGGTGGTGAAGAACATGTCGAAGATCTTCGGCTGCATCTCCTCGGGGATGCCGGGGCCGTTGTCGGCGACCTGGACGAACACGTCGTCCGTGGCGACCCAGGCCGAGATGGACACGCGGCCCTCAGGACCCTCTGGGATGGCGTCCAGGGCGTTTTTGATGAGGTTGGCCAGGACGCGGAGCAGCGCGCCACGAGGGGCCAGGATGTCGACGCGGGGGATGTCGGCGAGGACCAGGCGGCCCTTCGCAACGCGTCGATGCATGCGCAGCGTGGTCTTGAGCAGATCGGGGAGGTCGACGATCGCACCCGCACCGGCAGCGCGCTGAAGCGCGACGCCGTCGCGGGTGATGTTCACCATGGTCGCAGCCACCAGGCGAGCTTCGTCGAGGGTGCGCAGCACTTCACGGGCAGGCCCGGCTTGCCCCGAAGTCGCCGCCATTCCGAGCACGCCGTTGCGCGAGTGATCGATGTGAGCGACGAGCACCTGTACGAGGGAGCGCAGGTCGTGCATTGCACCTGCTGCCAATGTGGCAGTGGCGGCGCGGTCGAGCTGCTCCGCGATCTGCTCGGCGACGTTGGTCGACTCGCCCTCGTCCCTGACCTTTCGACCGAGCTCGTCCAGGAAGGACAGCAAGCTGCGCCCAAATGCGTTGGGGTCTTGGGATTGGTCGTAGAGTCGCTCGAGCTCGGCCTTGAGGTCGACGACGCTTTGGTCAAGTGCGGTCTGAGACATGACGTTGCTGCTCCGGATACGTCAGGAAGAATACGGCTGCGTCCAATAGGATAGATCGAAACAAGGACTGGCAAAAGGTCGAACGACCAGTTTGGTGGTTCTTGTGCCAGGCGCAAAGCGGACAAAGCTAAAAAGCTCTCAAAGCTATCATGAGCTGCGCGGCCTGCGACCAAACCCTCGTTTAGTCCGGCGACATGAGGCATTTCTCCCCATGGGTCGCTCGATAGCGCCCGCAGCAACGGGCAGCGCGTGTTTCCAGGGGGTTCGAGTCCGAGGGCCGAGAGGTGATCGGACGACCAAGGCGCCCGGTCGCCCGGAGGGTGACGGGCCCCCCATTGGTGGCGCGCGTGAGACGCTGCTCGCCTTCACGCGATCTGCGGAGTCTGCCGATGCGAGATCTCGCGCCCCTGCGTGCCCCATCCGTTGGTTGGATTGGAGGCGAGCCGTGGGATCGCCGCGAGGACGCGCAGCTCAGAGCTGACCGCGATCACGCAGCCAGCGGATCGTGTCTTCGAGTCCGCGCTCGAGATCGAAGTGTTCGGACCAGCCCAACTCGGTCCGCGCTTTTGCGTCGTCGCACCACCAGCCCGGAGACAGACTCGCGCGGGCCTTGTCGGCGGTCAGTGCCGGCACCTTGCCGCGCGCGCGGCCGATGCCCTGGTTGAGCCACCCGACGGAGCGCACGGCGACGGCTGGCAGCGGGAGGGTGAGGGCGCGGCGACCCATGGCCGCGGCCGCGACCTGGCCGAACTCGGCGACGCTGCTCGGCCGCCCGTCGGTGAGGTAGTAGATGCCGAGGCCGCGGGGGTCACCGATCGCCCCGGGGATCGCCGGGTCGAGGCCGCCTCCGCCGAGCACGTGGCGCTCGTCCTTGGCTTGCTCGCGGGCGTCGGCGCGGGGCAGGGGCTGGCCGCGCTCGCCGACCAGGGCGATGCCGCGGGCGAGGTCTCGGCCGTGGATCGCCGACATCCAGGTCGGGCGCAGGCCCGGCTGGGCGACGACCCGCATGCCGGCGGACTTGATCATCTGCAGCACGTCCTCGTCGCGCGGGCCGTAGACCAGGGGCGGGCGCACGATGATCAGCTCGAGCTCGCTCGAGCGCGCGGCGACCATGACCCGCGCCTCGCCGGCGAGCTTGGAGTCGCCGTAGTCGGTGAACCCGGCCTCGTGGCGGTGGTGCTCGCGGCGGCCGACCTTGGGGTGCGAGGGCCCGGCGGCCATCAGCGAGGACACGTGCACGAGGCGGCGCGGGCCCTTGCCCTCGCTGGCCCGGGCGCGCTCGATGGCGGCGATCAGGTTGTCGACGCCGGCGACGTTGGTGCGGTCGAAGCCGACGCGATCGAAGGCGGCCGTGGTCCCGGCGATGTTGTAGACGACCTCGACCCCGCGCACGGCTTCGGTCAAGGCGTCGACGTCGTCGAGGCTCGCGTAGGCGAGCTCGAAGGGGATCACCCGGCCGCCCTCGCGGGCCGCGTCCTCGAGCTTGGCGAGCTTCGAGGTCTTGCGGACCATGGCCTGGACCGCGTGGCCGCGCTCGCGCAGGACCTGGCACAGGTGGCTGCCGATGAAGCCGCTGGCCCCGGTGACCAGCACGCGGGCGCGCGCGTCAGTCATCGCTGGCCTCGCCTGCCCCAGCTGCTTCGGCGGGCTCGCCCGCGTCGGCCTTGGCCTTGGCCTTGGCCTTGCCGGTGAGGTCCTCGGTGTAGATGCGGTAGTTGGCCACGGCCTCGCAGCCGAAGTTCTCGATCGCCCGGTTGACCATCACGTTGTCCTCGAGGGTCCAGCCGATCTCGCCGCCCCACCAGCCCAGGGCCTTGGCGCGCTGGGCCATCTCGAGGAAGAGGATCGAGTCGAGGCCGCGGCGGCGGTGCTCGGCGCGGATGCCCAGCAAGATCAGCCGGCCCGAGTCGACGCGCTGCTTGACCTTGAGATCCCACAACAGGCGCAGGGCCCCGAAGGGCAGCAGCTTGCCGTCGAGGGGCTTGAGCAGGGGGTTGAGGTTCATGATGATCAGCGCGAAGGCCACGGCCTCGCCGTCGATCTCGGCCACGAGAGGCAGCGAGGGGTGCAGGACCAGCTTGAGGTCCTCGGCGATCTGCCGGAACTCCCGCTCGGTGACCGGCACGAAGCCCCAGTTCTTCTCCCAGGCCTCGTTGTAGATCTCGAAGGTGCGCCCGACCTCGGCGTCCCAGTCGTCGAAGCTCATGGCGCGCACGCGGATGCCCGCGCGCTTTTTCATCTTCTCGGCGATGCGCACGACCCGGGGCGGGATCGGCGTGGCCAGGTCGATGCCCCACTGGATCAGATCCTTGGCCTTGCTCAGGCCCTGGCCGAGCAGCAGCTCGTCGTACCACGGCGGGTTGTAGGGCATGTTGATGCACGGCTCGCGGTCGAAGGCGTCGAGCAGCACGCCGCACACGTGGTTCGTCGACAGGTCCATGGGCCCGATCATCTCGTCCATGCCGCGGGCGCGGAGCCACTTGCGGGCCTGGTCGAGCAGGGCCCCGGCCACGGCCGCGTCGTTGGGCGCGTCGAAGAAGCCGAAGTAGCCGGTCTTCTCGCCGTGGAAGTCGATCCACGAGCGGTCCTCGATGGCCGCGATGCGGCCGATGTCGCGGCCGCCCTTGCGGGCGATCCACATCGCCATCTCGGCGTGCTCGAAGAAGAGGTTCTTGTCGGGGTTGAGGAACTCCCGGCGCTCGAGCATGAGCGGCGGCACCCAGACCTCGTTGGGGTAGGCCTCGCGGTGGATGAACCACTGCACGCGAATGAAGCGGTCGAGCAGCTTGCGGTTGCTCGCGTGGACCCGGATGACTTCGATGTCGGAGCTCATCGGCGTGGGCCGCGAATAGCCCGGCAGTGCGCGAGCCGTCCAGGGCTCGACGGCCTGAACCATCCAGGTGGGTCGGGAGACCAAGCCAGGTCGTGAATGAACTTCACCGAGCGCGTCCCCCGAGACGCCAACGAAGCTCCCAAGGCTGGGCACAAGGGTTTGAATTCAAAGCTTTTTTTTGATCAGGTGGGCTTGCTTGCTTGACATGAATCTCGATTCATCTGATGAACGGCTGCACCGCGAAGTGTGCGTGGGTCAGCTCTCGGAGCGTCGCAACACTCACGCCGCATCCGAGGTCACACCCTCGCCCCTGCGGGTCTTTGATTCACGAGATGCTGCCCCCAGCCACCCTCCGTCCCGCCGTGCCGAGAGTCCAAGCGAGATCCGTCCGTGGAGCCTCGACCTGGAACGAGCCTGGAGCCGATCGCTCGTGCGTTGCAGCCTGCAACACCGCAGGCGCCACGGCGCTGATCCCACCGGTCTTGAAATCCCGTTCACCCGTGACAGGGCGCCATCTTTGGCGTACTGAGCCCCCCGACCCCCGGTCCTGCTCATGAGTAGCGAAGCCCAGTACAGCCTGGCCGATTTCTACTTCACCGACACCGACGATCCGATGGTGCCGCCGCCGGAGTTCGGCAAGTGGGTCCAGGATGGTGCCTGGGCCTTCGAGCTGTTCGAGCCCGAGATGCTCGGCGCCGTCGAGCCGGTGATGCGAATCCACCGCGCCGGCAAGGACCGGACGGTGGTGAACCTGTCGTCCTACAACTACCTCGGCCTGGCCGCGCACCCCGAGGTGATCGAGGCCGGCAAGAAGGCGCTGTCGCGCTACGGCACCGGAGCCTGCGGCTCGCCCATGCTCTCGGGCATGACGGACCTGCACCGCCAGCTCGAGCACGAGCTGCGCAAGTTCACCGGGCACGAGGACGTCATGCTGTTCAACAGCGGCTTCGGGGGCGGCATGGGCACGCTGACCGGGCTGCTGCGCAAGGGCGACGTCGCGATCCTCGACGACAAGTGCCACCTGTGCCTCATCGACGGGGTCAAGCTGGCCAAGGCCAAGCTCAACTTCTTCACCCACAACGACCCGGCGGCCCTCGACGAGGCCCTGCAAAAGACCGCCGGGCGTCGGCGCGTGGTCGTGCTCGAGGGCGTCTACTCCATGGACGGCGACACGGCCAACCTGCCGGCGCTGCTCGAGGTGACCGAGCGCCACGGCGTCGGCGTGATGCTCGACGAGGCCCACTCGATCCTCGCCCTGGGCGCGCGCGGGCGCGGCTGCGCCGAGCACTACGGCCTGCCGCCCTCGGCCATCAACCTGCAGTACGCGACCTTCTCCAAGTCCTTCGCCCACACCGGCAGCTTCGTCGCGGGCAAGAAGGAGCTGATCAAGTACCTGCGCCACTACGTCAACGGCTACGCGTTCAGCTGCGCCCTGCCCCCGGCGATCGTCGGCGGCGTGCTCAAGGCCCTCGAGCTGGGGACCCGGGACAACAGCCTGCGCGAGAAGCTGTGGCGGAACGTCCAGCACTTCCGGGCCGGGGCCGAGTCCCTGGGCCTGGACATCGGCGAGGCCGACTCGCAGGTGTTCCCGATCATCATCGGCGGCGACCGGCAGATGCTCTACGAGCAGTGCATCGCCATGAACGACGCCGGGCTCTTCCTCGCCCCCGTCGACTTCCCCTCCGTGCCCGAGGAGTCCCTGCGCTACCGCGTGGCCGTGACCGCGGGCCACGAGCTCGTCGACCTCGACCGGGCCCTCAACATCCTCGAGGACACCCTGGTCAAGGCGCTGCGCGAGGCGGGCACCCTCGGCGAGGTCCGCGAGCCGCGGCCGGGCGCCAACGGGGTCAACGGCACGGGCTACACCAAGGCCGGCGCCTCGGCGAGCTGGCAGACCATGGCCAAGTTCATGTACCGGCAGGCCTCGGCCATCGCCAACTCGTCGAACAAGCGGGCGCGCATCGCCCAGCTCTCGTCCATGGCCTACGACCACTTCGTCGAGCGGGCCCGGGACCCGTCCACGGCCTACGACCGGCTGATCCGGGCGACCAGCGAGCTCAACCTGCGCGACGCCGTCTCGACCCTGCGGGAGATCCGGAGGGAGCGCGCGTGAGCGTGGTGTTCATGTTCCCCGGGCAGAGCTCGCGCTACCCGGGGATGCTCGACAAGCTCGTCGACCTCCACCGCCCCAACGCCGAGCTGCTCGCGTGGGCCTCGGACGTGCTCAACCGCGACCTGCGCGGCCACTTCGCCGAGTCCGCCGGCGAGCAGGCCTTCGCGCGCAACGTCGACGTGCAGATCAGCGTGTTCCTGGCCAACCACATGGTCCTGCGCGCGCTCGAGGCCGAGGGCGTGCGCGCCGAGCTGTCCCTGGGCCTGAGCCTGGGCGAGTGGAACCACCTCGTACACATCGGCGCCCTCGACTTCGAGCAGGCGCTGCGCGCCGTCGAGTTCCGCGGCCAGTGCTACGACACGGGGCCGCGGGGGTGGATGGCGGCGATCCAGCCCATCGACGGCGAGTCCCTCGAGGACATCGTGCGCGAGGCCAGCAAGGTGGGGACCATCGAGATCGTCAACTTCAACTCGCCGCGCCAGCACGTGATCGCGGGCGAGCGCGCGGCCGTCGAGGTCGCCGTCGAGCAGGCCGAGGACGAGCACTACGCCCAGGCCCACATCATCGACCGCAACGTGCCCATGCACAGCTCGCTGTTCGAGGTCGTGGGCGATCGCTTCGCCGACTACCTGCGCGGCCTCGACTTTTGCGTGCCGCGGCGCCCCTACCTGCCCAACCGGCTCGCGCGCTTCATCGACGCCCCGACCCCCGAGCAGTTCGTCGAGCTGCTCTCGACCCACGTCCACGCCCCCGTGCTGTGGCGCGAGTCCATCGAGGCCGTGGTCGAGCGCTGCCCCGAGGCGGCCTTCGTCGAGGTCGGGCCGATGTCGGTGCTGCACAACCTCATGCACCGCAAGTGGGTGCGCAACCGCAAGTTCCGCGTCGACAGCCGCGAGGACATCCACGCCCAGTTCGTCGCCACCGTCGACGGCCTGCGCGGCGCCGACCCTGGGAGGCAGGCTTGTACACCAAGCTGATCAAGTCCGGGCGCCGGCGCTCGCTGTTCACCGCCGCCGAGACCACCCAGCCCGCCCAGCTCGGGCGCGCGGAGCTCGAGCGCATGCTGCCGCACCGCGACCCCTTCTTGCTGCTCGACGGCATCACCCGCGTCGACCTGGTCCAGGGCCTGGTCGAGGGGCGCCGCGAGGTCCGGGCCGACGACCCCGTGTTCGCCGGCCACTTCCCCGGCGACCCGGTCTACCCCGGCGTGCTCTTGCTCGAGATGGTCGGCCAGCTGGGCATCTGCCTGCAGCACCTGCTCGACCGCTGCACCCCCGGCGCGGACGTCCGCATCGCCGCGGACGACAAGCCCCGGGCCCTGCGCCTGCTCAAGGTCCAGCACGCGATGTTCCAGGGCGCGGTGCGCCCCGGCGATCAGCTGACCTTGGTTGCCAAGTCCGTCGAGAACAGCGACTACGTGTCGGTGTGCGCCGGCCAGGCGATGCTCGGCGACGCCGTCCAGGCCCTCGCCATCTACGAAGTCTTCATGCTCGAGGACGAGGGCTAGGCCCCGCCCGTCGAGACTCCCCCAACCACCGAATTCTGGAGCCGCAGCCTTGTATCGAGAAAAGCGCATCGTCGTCACCGGGATGGGCATCAACACCCCCATCGGCGACACCCTCGACGCCTTCTACGCCAACCTCCTCGCCGGCAAGTCGGCGATCACCAAGTGGACCTTCATGGAGAACCCCGAGGTCTACTCCAAGGTCGGCGGTGACCTGAGCAACTACGACGCCAAGGCGCGGGTCAAGGGCCTCAAGGAGGTGCTCCAGCCGAGCATGCACAAGCGCCTGCGCCAGCTGGTCAAGAAGGCCCCCTTCTCGACCAAGATCTCGGCCATCGTCGCGGCCGACGCGTGGATCGACGCGGGCCTGGTCGGCAAGGAGGAGACCCTCGACCCGACCCGCCGGGCCACGCTGATCGGCGGCCACAACCTCAACGAGCGCTACTTCTCGTCGAACTACGAGACCTTCCTCGACGAGCCGGACTACATCGACTCGATGGCCGCGCTGCTCATGCTCGACACGGACCACGCCGGGACCGTGAGCGAGGTGCTCGGCAACCAAGGCGCCGCCTACACCCTCGGGGGCGCGTGCGCGAGCGCCAACATCGGCCTGCGCAGCGCCATCGACGAGATCCGCCACCACGACCACGACATCGTGGCCCTCGTGGGCGCGGTCCTCGACTTCTCGCAGATGGGCCCCCACGCCATGGCGATCATGGGCGCCATCACCTTCCAGAGCTTCAACGACACCCCCGAGCTCGCCAGCCGCCCCTACGACTCGCGGCGCGAGGGCTTCGTGCCCAGCCACGGCGCGGCCTGCCTGGTGCTCGAGGAGCTGGGTCATGCCCTCGACCGCGGCGCGCGGATCTACGGCGAGGTGCTCGGCTGCACCTCGACCTCGGACGGCTCGCACCTGCCCTCGCCGTCCACCGAGGGCCAGGCCCGGACCGTCGCGCGCCTGCTCAAGCGCTGCGAGATCAAGCCCGAGCAGGTCGACTTCGTGTGCGCGCACGCGACCTCGACCCCGCTGGGCGACCTGAGCGAGGTCAACGCGCTCAAGAAGGTGTTCGGCGACCACGCCTACAAGCTCAAGATCAACGCGCCCAAGTCCATGCTCGGGCACACCTGCTGGTCCGCGCCGGCGGTCGAGACCGTCGCCGGGCTGCTGCAGATGCAAGGCGGCAAGCTCCACCCCTCGATCAACATCGAGAGCCAGGACCCGGCCATCGACCTCGACGTGTGCGCCAACGAGGCCGTCGATCACCAGATCGACATCATGCTGAAGAACTCCTTCGGCTTCGGCGGCCTCAACTGCTGCGCGCTGTTCAAGCGCTTCGACCCCAACTCGCTCTGAGGCCACCATGTTCTACTTCGTCACCGGAGGGTCCCGAGGCATCGGCGCGGGCATCGTCGAGTACGCGGCCGCCCGCGGCCACCACGTCGCGTTCACCTACGTGGCCAACAAGGACGCGGCCGAGAAGTCCCAGGCCGCCGCGCTCGCGGCCGCCAAGGCGGCCGGCCACGAGGTCCAGGTCAAGGCCTACCAGCTCGACGTCAAGGACGTCGCCCAGGTCGAGGCCGTGTCCGACGCGGTGCTCGAGGACTTCGAGACCATGGAGGTCATCGTCAACTGCGCGGGGGTCAACCGCGACAACCTGCTGATCTCCATGAGCGACGAGGAGTGGCGCGAGGTCCTGGCGACCAACCTCGACGGGCCCTTCTACGTGTGCCGGCAGTTCCTGCCCGCGCTGATGGCCAACCGCTTCGGGCGGATCATCAACATCTCCTCCATCCAGCACAACGGCGGCTCCGGCCAGGCCAACTACGCCGCGGCCAAGGCCGGGCTCCACGGCCTGACCAAGACCCTGGCCAAGGAGTACGGCCGGCGGGGCATCACCGCCAACGTGATCGTGCCGGGCTTCTTCGACACCGACATGACCCGCGAGACCATGCCGCAGGTCAACAAGGACTACTGGAAGAAGTACTGCCCCATGCCCAAAGGACGCATGGGCAAGGTCTCCGAGCTCGCCGCGACCGTCGAGTTCCTGGCCGCCCGCGACTCGTTCATCAACGGCCAGGTCATCGACGTGACCGGCGGCCTGGGCTGGACGACCTGACCGAGAGCACCCGAGCGAAGCGCATGGCCGAGATCATCCAGATGCGTCAGAACCGGGTGGGGATCGAGAAGATCTTCGCCTACCCCTGCACCCTGAGCCTGGACATGGTCGCCCTCGCCGAGGCCCGCGGGGTCTCGCCGGCGCACCCCCTGGACGAGCTGTGGGTCGAGTCCCGCTCGCTCAACCCGGTCTGGGAGGACCCGGTGACGATGGCGGTCAACGCCGCGCTGGGCCTGCTCAACAGCGGAGACAGCGAGATCGACCCCAAGCAGGTCGAGATGATCGTCGTCGGGACCGAGTCGAGCGTGGACTTCGGCAAGCCGATCTCGAGCTGGGTCCAGCGCCTGTCGGGGGCGAGCGCCAACTGCCGCAACTTCGAGACCAAGCACGCCTGCTACGGCGGCACCGGCGGGCTGATGGCCGCCGCGCACTGGGTCGCCAGCGGCTTCAACCGCGGCAAGAAGGCCCTGGTGGTGTGCGCGGACCAGAGCCGCATGCACCTGGGCAAGCCCTGGGAGTTCGTGCTCGGGGCCGGGGCCACGGCGATGCTGATCTCCGACCAGCCCGACTTCCTCGAGTTCGAGCTCGACAAGAACGGCTACTGGACCAACGAGATCAGCGACACCTACCGGCCGACCTCGCGCGACGAGGTCGGGCACGCGGACACCAGCTTGTTCGGCTACCTGGAGGCCGTGGAGGGCTCGGCCGAGCACTTCATGGAGGTCGCCGGCGAGCCCGACTACGACAGCTTCGCGCGGCACATCTACCACGTGCCCTTCGGCGCCATGACCTACCGGGCCCACCGCGCCGTGGTCCGTCGGTGGATGAGCCTGCCCAACAAGCAGATCCGCCCGCACTTCGAGCGCAAGAGCAAGCCGGGCCTCAAGTACAACCGCCGGCTCGGGGGCACCTACACCTCGGCGACCTTCCTGGCCATGATGGGCACGATCAGCGCCGCCGGTGACGAGCTGAGCGCCGGCGATCGCATCTCGGTGTTCTCCTACGGCTCGGGCTCGTGCTCGGAGTTCTACCCCGTGCGCGTGGGCCCCAAGGCCAAGGCGATCGTCGACGCGGCCGACCTCGACGGCCTGCTCGACGCCCGCCGGGCGCTGACGGTCCCGGAGTACGAGGCCGTCGAGAAGGCCCGGGCGACGACCGTCGACAACGCCAACTTCACCACGGACAAGGGCAGCCCCGCCGGGCTGTGGGAGGCCGCCTACGAGGGCAAGGGCCGCTGCGTCCTCGACGGCGTCGACGGCTGGGAGCGCCAGTACCGGCTGAGCTGAGCGATGCGGGTCCGCTGCGAAGCTCGAGAAGGCCCCGTGTGGCGGGTGCACCTGTCCCCGGGGGAGCGCGGCGAGGTCGCGCTGACGGGGGAGGGCATCGCCGAGCTCTCGGGCCTGATGGCCGCGGCCGAAGAGTCCGCGCGCTGCCGGGTGATCGTCATCGACTCGAGCCCGGGCGTGTTTTGCAAGGGCATGGACCTCGAGTTCCTCGTCGCCCACGCGGGCGAGGACCAGACCGAGAAGCTGCTCGACTACGCCCGCTGCATGGAGGCCCTGCGCGCGTCGAGCAAGGTCGTGGTCTGCCAGGTCGACGGCCAGGCCATGGGCGGCGGCGTGGGCCTGGTCGCCGCCGCGGACGTCGTGCTGGCCACGGCGCGCTCGAGCTTCGCGCTGCCCGAGTGCGTGTTTGGGCTGATCCCTGCCATGGTGCTGCCGCTGCTCTACGAGCGCATGCCCGTGCAAAAGGCGCGCTGGATGGCGCTGTCGAGCCGCGGCATCAAGGCCAGCCAGGCCCTCGACCTGGGCCTGGTCGACGAGCTCGTCGAGGGCCCGATCCAGCTCGAGCAAGCCACGCGCAAGATCCTCAAGCGCCTGTTGCGGGCGAGCCCCCGAGCCGTCGCTCGACTCAAACGCTACGCCAGTGAGATCGCCACGGCCAGCCGCGTCGAGGGCCTCGAGCTGGGGGCGCAGCGCACCGCGGCCGATCTCCTCGACCTCGAGACCATCGCCGCGGTGAAGGGCTTCATGGCGGGGGAGGTGCCGCCGTGGTTCGAGCGCTATCGTCCCGGGGGCAACAAGCGATGACCGACGCCGCCGAGAAAAATGTAGAGACCTCCGAGGTTGAGGCCGAGCCGGCCCCGCGCGTCGCGCTGAGCGTGAGCGACGAGGGCGTCGCCGAGCTGTGGATGCGCGACGAGGCCAACAGCAACGCCTTCGGCCGGGACTTCGTCACCGAGCTCGTCGAGGCCATGGCGGCCGTGGGCCAGGACCCGCGCGCCAAGGTCTGCATCGTCCGCGGCCTGCCCGAGGTGTTCAGCGCCGGCGGCGATCGGAGCGTGCTCTTGGACCTCGCCGACGGCCGGATCGCGCCCTACGACCTCGAGCTGACCCGCAGCCTGCTCGAGATCCCCGTGCCGACCATCGCCGCCATGGAGGGCCACGCCGTGGGCGGCGGGCTGGTCTTCGGCCTGGCCTGCGACATGGTCGTGATGGCCAGGGAGAGCCGCTACGGGACCAAC
Organism: Plesiocystis pacifica SIR-1; assembly: GCF_000170895.1. Taxonomy (GTDB): domain Bacteria; phylum Myxococcota_A; class Polyangia; order Nannocystales; family Nannocystaceae; genus Plesiocystis; species Plesiocystis pacifica. The sequence goes on from NZ_ABCS01000035.1 coordinate 47,740, forward strand.
TTCATGGACCTGGGCTTCACCCCGGGCATGGGCACGACCAAGCTGATCCAGTTCGCCGTCGGGGAGTACATCGCCGCCGAGATGATGTTCGGCTGCCAGTACTTCAAGGGCAGCCACTTCGAGGGCCGGGCGCAGGTCAACTACGTCCTGCCCAAGGCCAAGGTGCTGGCCCGCGCGCGCAAGGTCGCGACCCGGCTCACGGACAAGCCGCGCTTCGCCATCGAGCTGCTCAAGCGCCAGCTGGCCCTGCCGCGGCGCCTCGCCTTCGAGCAGGCCCGGACCGCCGAGGCGGCGATGCACCAGGTCTGCTTCCAAAACCCCGAGACGCGCCAGCGCATCCGGGAGAACTACGACCTCGCCAACTCCAGCGAGGGCTGACCCGCGACCGCGACTCCACTCCGACATGACCGAGACCGCTCTGACCCTCCACGACTACCGCGACAAGGTGGTGCTGATCACAGGCGGCACCAAGGGCATCGGCCGCGCCTGCGCCCTGGCCTTCGCCCGCATGGGTGCGCGCTGCTGGCTGACCCACCGCTGGGGCTCCGCCGACGAGGATGAGCTGCGCCAGGCCTTCCTCGACGTCGGCGGCCACCCGCCCGTGGTCGTCGAGGCCGACGCGTCCAAGCGCAAGGAGACCCAGGCCCTGCTCGCCAAGATGAAGGAGGCGGGGGTCGAGGGCGTGGACGTGTTCATCTCGAACGTCGCCGTGGTCGTGCGCGGCCAGGGCCTCGACGCCCACCAAAAGCGCTCGCTGACCAAGAGCCTCGAGTACAGCGCGTGGCCCTTCGTCGAGTACCTCAAGCGCATGCACGAGACCTTCGGGCGCTACCCGAGCTACGCCGTGGCGATGAGCTCCGACGGCCCGGACCAGCACTACCCGCAGTACGACTACGTCGCCGTGGCCAAGTCCGTGCTCGAGACCTTCGTGCGCTACATGTCGACGCACCTGCGCGACGAGGGCTGCAAGGTCAACGCCCTGCGCACGCGGCAGGTGCCCACCGACAGCTACGCGCAGATCTTCGGCGAGGCCAACACCGCGATCGCGGCCCGCTTCGCCGAGTTCGCCGTGACCCCCGAGGAGGTCGCCGCGACAACGGTGGGCATGTGCTCGGGGCTGTTCGACAGCTTCTCCGGCCAGGTCTTGCAGCTCGACCGCGGGGCGTCCTTCGTGGACAACATCATGACCATGGGTCAGCGCCTGCTCGGCGGGCAAGAGGGCGAGGAGGTCCAGGCCGAGCGCCCGCCCGTCGAGACCCCGACCATCCTCGCGCCCAAGGACGGCCCCGGCGCGGGCACGTTGACCGCCATGCTGCGCGAGCGCTTCGAGGGCAAGGGCGTGGTCATCACCGGCGGGACCAAGGGCATCGGCCTGGCCTGCGGCCTGGCCTACGGCGCCTGCGGGGCCCGGACCTACCTGACGAACCGCTGGGGCAGCGCCGACGAGGGCCCGATCCGCGCGCAGTTCGAGGCCGTCGGCGCCCCGCCGCCGGTCATCCTCGAGGCCGACGTCAGCAACGACGAGGACACCGAGGCCTTGATGAAGCGCGTGAAGGAGGAGGTCGGCAACCTCGAGGTGCTGATCGCCAACGTGTCCTTCGCCCACATCAGCCAGCACCACTCGGACCTGACCTTCAAGGGCCTCAAGCGCTCCCTCGAGTACAGCTCGTGGCCCTTCGTCGCCTACCTCCAGCACGCCAAGGCGAGTTTTGGAAAGCTTCCCCGGTACGTCCTGGGGATGTCCTCGCGCGGCCCGGAGTACTTCCTTCCTGGGTACGATTTCGTCGCGGCCTCGAAGGCGGTCATGGAGACTTTTTGTCGTTACCTCACGAGTGATCTGCTCGACGAGGACATCCGCATCAACGTGCTCCGCGCAAATCCCGTGGAGACGGACTCTCTCGAAGCCACTTTTGGGCCGGAATTCGCCCCGTTTTGCAAGAAATGGTACAGCGAGGGCTTCTTCATCCAGCCGTCCGAGGTCGCCGAGGCCGCCCTCGCATTGAGCAGCGGGCTCATGGACGGTGTCCGAGGTCAGGTCCTGCTACTGGACAGGGGCTTCGGATTTTCCGACAACGTGGTCCGTCTCTTCACCGAGCGCGAACGCTACGGACTCTGAAGCGACCTCATCCTCCGGGATGTCCCCCGCGCCACCCAGGCGCACTCCCCGCTACGGACCCCCTTCCGCCCACGGACTTCCGGGGCAGCAAACGAAACGAGAACAGGAGAACCAATGACCCGCGAAGATGTGCTCGAGGTCGTCACTCGTCACCTTCAGGACACCATCGAAGAGCTGGAGGACGTCGAGATCGACCCCGCGAAGTCGATGAAGGATCTCGGGGCCAACAGCCTCGATATCGTCGAGGTCGTGTCCTGCAGCATGCGTGAGCTCAAGGTCAAGGTACCGCGCTCCGAGCTGAACAAGCTGGAGAACATCAACCAGCTCGTCGATCTGCTGCTCGACAGCGTCGAGAAGCGCGACGCCGCCGCCGGCTGAATCCAGCCCCCAACCCATCCAAGAGGCGAGCCCCACGGGCTCGTCTTTTGTTTTTGGCGCGGGCGAGGTCGGGTTTCGAGCTCCGGCGTTTCGAGCCTCGGGGAAACGTGTTAGGCAGCGCCGACATGGCTCTCTCGGTCGGAATCGTCGGTCTGCCCAACGTCGGCAAGTCCACCCTCTTCAACGCCCTGTCCAACGCCGGGGCCGAGGCGGCCAACTACGCCTTCTGCACCATCGAGCCCAACCACGGGATCGTGCCCGTGCCGGACAAGCGCCTCGACGAGCTCGTCCGGGTGATCGAGCCCAAGAGCACGGTCCAGACCACCGTCGAGTTCGTCGACATCGCGGGCCTGGTCGCCGGCGCGAGCAAGGGCGAGGGCCTCGGCAACCAGTTCCTCGCCCACATCCGCAGCGTCGACGCCATCGCCCACGTGGTCCGCTGCTTCGTCGACGACAACATCCAGCACGTCGCCAACAAGGTCGACCCCCTCGACGACATCGAGACCATCGACACCGAGCTGATCCTGCGCGACATCCAGAGCCTCGAGAAGCGGCTCGAGCGGGCGCGCAAGCAGGCCAAGAGCGGCGACAAGACCGAGAAGCTCGCCCTCGAGCTGTGCCCCCGGATCATCGAGGCGATGAACGAGGGCAAGTCCGCCCGCGAGCTCGAGTTCACCGACGCCGAGGTCGAGATCCTCGAGGCCCTCGACCTGCTCACGGCCAAGCCCGTGTTCTACGTGGCCAACGTCTCCGAGGACCAGCTCGGCGACGGGCTCGAGGACCCGCTGGTCAAGCGCGTCGTCGACTACGTGAGCCCCAAGGGCGCGCAGGTCGTGGTCATCTCGGCCAACATCGAGGCCGAGATCGCGGCCCTCGACCCCGACGAGCGCGCCGAGTTCCTCGCCGACGTCGGCCTCGAGGAGGCGGGCTTGAACAAGCTGATCCGCACCGCCTACGAGCTGCTCGAGCTGATCACCTACTTCACCGCGGGCGAGAAGGAGTGCCGGGCGTGGACGATCCGCCGGGGCACGAAGGCTCCCGGGGCGGCGGGGGTCATCCACACGGACTTCGAGCGCGGGTTCATCAAGGCCGAGGTGATCGCCTGGGACTTGCTCGTCGAGCTGGGTAGCGAGGCTGCGGCGAAGGCTGCCGGGAAGCTGCGGATCGAAGGCAAGGAGTACGTCGTCAGCGACGGCGACGTGATGCACTTCCGCTTTAACGTCTGAGCTTGGCGAGGGTCGTGGGTGTTGGCCTGCGGTGCTCGGGCTCGGTTGGCTCCGACGGTGCACCGCGGCCTATTGCCTGTCTCCAAAACGCCTGCAGCAGGGGTCGAGCCACCACCACGGCGCCTCACCCCCGCCAAAACATTTCCCCTCGCCGCCCCGTGACCGGAGCCGCAGCGAGCGAAGCGAGCGTGAGGTGGATGAATCGCGCGCAGCGAAGCGAGCACGATTCATCGTCGGGGCGGACGCTGTCGAGGGCCTCCCGATAGCACCTCATGGGGAAAACCAGCCTGTCCTCCAACCCGGGCTGCATGCAGCAGTGGTTGGAGAACCCCGCCGCATGCAGCAGGTGCCCGTAGAACCCCGCCGCATGCAACACATGCAACCGCTCCTCAGCGCGCCGGCGCCCTCAACCAGATCTCCCGCTCACTCCGGCCGTAGCGAGCATCCTCCGGCAGCGTAAACGGCCCCGGCTGCAACCAGCACGGGATCATCTCCCCGCAGCCGTCCGCCTGGCAGTGATGCTTCACCAAATCAAACACCGGCGCCACCGCGTCACCCTCGGGGTCCACCGGCGCGTCCGCCTGAAACTGCAACATCAGCGAGCACGAGTTGCAGCACTCCCCGGCGGGGCAGGCTTCTTCCGTACACACGGCCGAGGCCTCGATCACCCCGGTCATCCCCGCGAGCTCGAAGGGCGGGCCCTCGTGCGGCGTCTGCCCCTTCCGGTCGGCCGTGGGTGGCTCCTCGTGCGGCGCCTGCCCCTGCCGGTCGCCCTTGGGCGCGCAGCCCAGGGCGACCCCGGCGAGCACGCACAGCAGCAGCCGACGGGTCACTTTCGGCCCTCCTTGCGGACTTGCAGCGTCCCCAGAATCAGCGCCACGCCGTTGAGCACGACCAGGACGATCATCGCGTGGTCGGCCACGCGCAGGATGCTCTGGGCCGAGGCGCCCACGGCGAGGATGCTGCCGATGACGAACACGACGCGGTAGCCGATGCCCGCGCCCTGGCCGAACACGAAGTCGGCCGCGCGGGCGCCGTAGCTGGACCAGGCGACCATGGTGGTCAGGGCGAGGATCAGCACGCACACGCCGAGCAGGATGTCGCCGCCGTGGTCGAGGCCGTGGGCAGCGGCGGCGGCGAGGTGGTTGGCGCCGACGGTGATCCGGCCCGAGGCGCTGAGGTAGGGGCCGTCCATGAAGGGGGCGACCTCGGCGGGGTGGGGGTCGTAGAGCTCCCGGCGCGAGCCCATGGCCTCGAGCTCGGGGTGGACGGCGACGAGGGCCCGGCGCTCGGCGTAGGGGCTGGTCAGGCCCTGGCGCTCGAGGCCCTTGCGGTCGAGGTAGGCCTGGGAGGCGGGGACCCGGACGGCGCTGTGGACCTCGACGTCGAAGGCGTAGGCGGGGGCGTCGAGGTAGGGGCCGGTGTAGTCGCGCCAGCGGGCGGCCTTGGCGAAGTCGGCGGTCTTGGGGTCGCCGCTGAGGAAGTGCAGGTAGCCGTTGCGGAACTCGACCGTGACGGGGATGCGGATGTCCTGGGCGGGGTCGGTCTTGTGGCGCAGCACCGCGTGGGTGGTGTCCATCAAAAAGCGCCACGGCGGGGTGATGTACTCGCCGGAGGCGAGCAGCTGGCCCACGTCGAGGCCGCGGCTGGGGCTGCGCAGCTCGACCGGCAGGCGGCTGCCGATGGGCGCGTCGAAGCCCTCGCGGGCGACCATGGCCACGGGCGGCCGGGCGCTGCCGTCGTCGAGGTAGGGCCCGCGGTACGAGGGCGACTCGACCGTGGTGCGCAGGCTCAGGGGGCGCCACTCGTTTTGATCGGCCGCGACCACGGCGTCGTGGTTGCCCCACTTTTGGTGGAACATGCGGACGATCCGGGCGCCGAAGGTGAAGTCGCCGTAGACCACGTAGGGCCCGTCGCGGACCTTGGACAGGCGGTAGAGGTCGATGTCCTCGTCGACGGGGGTGAGGCTCATCCACTGCGCGTTCTCGGGGCCGGCGACCTCGGTGGTCACGGCGACGCGGATGTCGTAGGCGGCGAGGTTGCGCCGCTTGGGGTCCTTGTCGCGGAACACCACCTCGGTGATGCCCTCGGCCTCGGGCCCGTAGCGGATGATGATCTTGTTGATGCCCTCCTTGACCGGCATCTTGGTCCCGCGCGGGCTCGAGCGCATGACCATGGGGTAGACGTGGTCGCGGCGCAGGCCCGCGGCGTCGGCGGAGGCGTCGGCCTCGATGGCGACGTCGGTGGGCAGGATGACGGTCTGCCCGGTCTGCAGGCTGCCGGCGGTGCCCCGGGACTGGGGCAGCTCGAGGGGGATCCACGCGGCCTGGACCTTGAGCGCGTCGGCCTCGTCGAGCTGGGTCACGTCGCCGTCGGCGAACAGCTCGGCGAGCTCCTCGAGCTCGGCCTCCGAGGCCACGCGGGCGTCGGCGGCGGGGCGGCGCTCGCCGGGCTCGTCGATGCGCAGGGCCGAGGGCGCGGTGGTCAGCACGGCGAGGGCGGTGATCGTGGGCACGAGCGCGCCGCTGACCAGGGGCACGAGCATGACCGAGGCGGCGGTGCGCTCGGGGTCGCGGGCGCGGTCGGCCTCGGGGGTGAAGCCCGAGCTGCCGAGGCCGGCCTCGGTGGCCAGGGTCGCGCGCAAAAAGCCTGCCTGCAGGGCGATCAGCACGCCGCCACCGGCGGCGCCGCCGAGGGCCGCGTCGCTGCCCGTGAACCCGCCGAGGATCGAGGCCAAGGCCTCCCCGGGGCTGCCGGGCGCGCGGGCGATGATCAGCACCAGGGCGACGACGTAGAGGGCCACGGCCACGGGGCCGATGGCGGCGACGAGGGTGCGCAGGCGCGGCACGGCCATGCCGATCGCCGCGACGCCGGCCAGGCTCATGACGACCCAGCTCGGGTCGACCATCAGGCCCTCGAGGATGAACGCGCTTTGCTGGGTCTGGAGCACGGCCCCGGCGGACACGCCGAAGATCATCAGCGCGAGGCAAAAGAGCGCGGCGAGGGGCCGACCGAGGGGCGCGGGCAGGTACTCGGTGAGCACGGCGGCCGCGTCGGCCTGGACCGGCGCGTCGTCGTCTCGCCGCTGCTTGCGACGTTTGAGCTCGAGGCGGACGCTGAGCCGGACCTCGGCGTAGATCAGCGCCATGCCGAGCAAGGAGGCGACCCACATCCACGCGATGGCACCGGGTCCGCCGAGCTCGAGGGCGAGCATGGACCCGCCGACGCTGCCCATGCCGACGCTCGCGGCCAGGAAGCCGCGCCGGCTCAGGGCGTCGCTCGCCTTGCCCTCGAGGGCTCGAGGGAGCTCGCGCAGCTGCGCCGCGCCCGTGAGCGCCGTGATCAACACGCCGATGGCGAGGACCGCGTAGACCAAGATCGCCTGGGCGATGGGGCTCATGTCCATCATCCCGGCGAAGGTAGCGAGCTTTGTGGGAGAACAGAAGACAACGCCGTTGGCAGGAACTCACCCGCCAACGGCGCCTCGGAACGCTGTGGGCCTCAGGGGAGCTACAGGATGTGACCCATCTTGGCCTTTTTGGTCATCAGGTAGTGCACGTTCTCTTCGCGCGACTCGCTGATGATGGCCTCGCGCCGCTCGACCTCGACGCCGTTGGCCTGGAGGCCCTCGACCTTCTCGGGGTTGTTGGTGAACAGCACGACCGAGTCGACCTCGAGGGCCTGGATCATCGAGGCGGCGACCTCGTAGCTGCGCAGATCCCCGTCGAAGCCGAGGTGGACGTTGGCCTCGAGGGTGTCGAGGCCGCTGTCTTGGAGCTCGTAGGCCCGGACCTTCTCGGCGATGCCGATGCCGCGGCCTTCCTGGCGCATGTAGACGATGAGCCCGACGCCCTCGGAGCAGATGCGGTCGATGGCCAGCTCGAGCTGGTCGCGGCAGTCGCAGCGCAGCGAGCCGAACACGTCGCCGGTCAGGCACTCGGAGTGCACGCGGGTCGGGACCGCGGACTTGCCGGTGATGTCCCCGGCGATGATGGCGATGTCGTCGATGCGTTGGCCGTCTCGCGTAGTGAACGAGACGATCTCCAGGTCACCGTGGCGCGAGGGCAGCTTGGCCCGGGCGTAGACGCGCACCATCGGGTTGATGGATAGCACTTCAGAATCCTCGGCTCGAATCGACGATACCTTGATAGAGCTTGTTGCTTGCAACCATTCCCTCGCGGATGGATTCAACTACGAGTTCCAGTAGCTCATCCTGGTCGCGCTGCAAGGTGTCGTAGTAGCGCTGGCGATCGACGTGGTGGACGATCGCGGGCCAGTAGCTCTCGTTCACGAGGATGTGGTTCATGGCCAAGCGTGCCACGCGACCGCTGATCTCCGGCCAGGGGAGGATGCGGATCACCTCGCGGTGCACTTCGCAGGCCAGCTCGATCGGGTGGGCGCGCTTGCACTCCTCGGTCCGGAACCAGTCGGTCAGCTTGCGCATGCGGTAGCTGATCTTGTCGGCCTGGGCCAGATCGTGGAAGTACATCCGGTGGATCGGGTTGTCCTTGCGGTACTGGACCTGATCCTTCTTGTCCGCGGGCAGCAGCAGGTGGTGGAGGCGCTTGAGCCAGTCGAGGTTCAGCGTCAGCCGCTTGCCGCGGGAGCCCAAGATGGCGTTGATGCCGTCGTAGAGCGAGGCGATGTGGTTGTACGAAGGGATCAGGTTGGGCGTGGAGATGATCTCCGGGTCGATCGCGGCCTTGATCTCGGCGACGGTCAACACGGTCCCTTCGAGGGCGAAGTCGTGGAAGATCCACGACATCAGGAACAGCTCGTCGAAGTTGGCCCGCTGCTGCGGCCCGAGCATGCCGAGCTTTTCGAGCAGTAGCTCGGAGGACTCGTGCAACTGGCGAAAATTCCTCGTTCGAGGCGGCATCGGGCTCCTTCGTGGGTTGCCGGGGCGATCGAAAAGCAAGCCCTTTCGACCCTCCGGGGGGCGGAAGCTACTCGGTGGATCCGGGCATGGTCAACCGCGTGGGCCCCACGACCCCCGCGCATCCGCTGCAAACTCGCAAATTTTGACCGCTCCGAGGGGTACTGGCAGGACATACAGGAGTGGTCGACTTCCACGAGAGCGTGCTCGCCGAGGCCGTGGTCACCGCGCTGGTGCCCGCCATCGATTCGGTGCCCGAGGGGGCCCTGGTCGACGTGACCTGTGGCGCAGGGGGCCATACGGCCGCCCTGTTGGCGCGTTGCACCCCCAATCGGGTAGTCCTCGTCGACCGCGACCCGGCGGCGCTGGAGCACGCCCGGCGTCGGCTTCACGGCGCGGCGTGCACAGTCGATTTCTGTCACGCGCCCTTCGCAGACTTCGCGGCCGAGCTCGATCGGCTCGGTGTGGGGACAGTCAGCGCGCTCATCGCAGACTTGGGAGTGTCCTCACACCAGTTGGACACCGCCGAACGGGGCTTTTCCTTCCGCGCCGACGCGCCCCTGGACATGCGGATGGATCCGACGCGAGGCGAGACCGCTGCCGCGCGGCTTGCGGCGATGACCGTCGATGAGCTCGTCCGGGTGCTGCGGCGCTACGGCGAAGAGGCCGAGGCGGCCCGCATCGCGCCGGCGATCCTCGCCGCCCGACCGCAGACCACCAAGGTCCTCGCCGAGGTCGTCGAGCAGGCCATGAGCGCCCGGTCGCGGCGGGCGCTGGGCAAGCGCATCCACCCGGCGACGCGGACCTTCCAGGCCCTGCGCATCCTCGTCAACGGCGAGCTCGACCAGCTCGACCGCTTGCTCGAGGACGGGCCCGCGCGCCTGGCCGTCGGCGGGCGCATGGGCGTGATCAGCTTCCACTCCCTCGAAGATCGTCCGGTCAAGCAGCGCTTCGCCAAGCTGTGCCGGGCCCCCAAGCTGCCCGCGAGCTTGCCCCTGACCACGGCCGAGCTCGAGGCCCGCGGCTTCCGGGCGCACTTTGGCGTGCCCGCCGAGATCTCGCGCAAGGGCGTCGTCGCCGACGAGGCCGAGCGCGAGCGCAACCCTCGATCGCGCTCGGCCCGGCTGCGGGCGATCGAGCGCCTGCACCCCGGCTGGGCCCCGGAGCCCTCCGCCTAGCCCTCTTCTCCCATCGCCGAGCACCACCGATGTTCCGTCGCTCCTCCGCCTCCGAAGCTCCGCGCTCCTCCGCAGACCCCACGCCGTCGGGCCACGGGGCTCCGCGCTTTGAAAACGGCGTCGTCAGCCTCCCGCGATCGCGGCGGGGCTCCGACCTCGCGGCCCAGCGCCGCGCTCGGCTGCAGGCGCGCAAGCAGCCCGAGACCGCGCCCGACGGCCGCGCCCACGGGTGGTCGCGGGCCGGCGATCCGCGCCCGGTCGAGGGCCCGCGGCCGAGCTTCCTCGAGCGCCGCCGGGCCGACGGGACGCCGCTGCTCTTGTTCACGATCCTCGCCGTGCTGACCGGCGTGGGCCTGGCCCGGGTCAACTCGCGCATCGAGGTGCTGCAGGTCGCCAACGAGATCACGGCGCTGAGCGAGGAGCAGCAGCAACTGCTCGATCGCAAGCGGCGGCTGGAGACGGAGCGGGCCTACCTGCGCCGGCCCGCGCGGGTCGCCTCGCAAGCGGGGACGCGCCTGGGCATGGTCCCGGCTCCGCCAGAGCGGATCCAACGCATCGAGCTCGAGGCCAAGTCCGAGGAGGAGCAGCCGTGAGCGCGCCGCCCAAGTCCAGCCTGCGCAGCCGCTTCGCGCGTGCGCGCGGAAAGAACGTCGACCTCATCGCCCAAGGTCGCGCCCCCGGTCGCGGTTGGCTCGGCGGCGCGGGCTTGTTCACCAGCGGGCGCTGGTCGAAGGATGAGGACGAGGGCGCGGCCGAGGCCAGCCCCGAGCCCACGCCCGCGTCCTGCGAGGTCGCCGAGCCCCCGGCGGCCAAGAGCGGCGTCCGAGCCCGGGCCAAGAAGCCCGAGGGGCGCCCGAGCATGCCCTCGCTGCCGACCATGGCCAGCGACCTGCGCTCGGTCCGGCGCCGCTCGGCGATCGTCGGCGGCCTGGTCATCACCGGCCTGCTCGGCATGGGCTACCGCGCCTGGGACATCGGCGTGCACCGCCACGCCGACTACGCCGCCCAGGGCAACCGCCAGCAGCTGCGCACCTATACCCTCGAGGCCAGCCGCGGCAACGTCGTCGATCGCAACCACATCTCCATGGCGGTCAACGATCGCCTCGATCGGATCGTCCTCAACCCCCGGCTGATCCGCGCCCACGACCGCGAGGACGAGGTGCTCGCCTTCTTGCTCGGGATGTACGGGCCGGACAAGGCCGACTACATCATCGGCGAGCTCGAGCGCGACAAGGCCTACCGGCGGCTGCGCCTGCCCGTCGACGACGACATGGTCGCGGCGATCCGCGAGGCCAAGCTCCCGGGCATCCGCCTCGAGCAAGAGCCCCACCGCGTCTACCCCCGGGGCTCCCTCGCCGCCCACGTGCTCGGCCGGGTCAACGCCCAGGGCCAGGGCAACCTCGGCGTCGAGCTGGGCATGAACGAGGACCTGGCCGGTCGCGCGGCCTCGAGCCCCGCCTACTACGCTGCCTTCGGCGGCAAGGGCACCAAGCTGCTCGTCGACGGCCACCCGGACCACGGCGTGTCTCGGGGACGGACCGTGGTCCTGACCGTCGACTCGGCGATTCAGGCGATGGCCGAAGAGGAGATCGACGAGCTGGTCCGCAACTGGCACCCCGTCGGCGCCAGCGTGCTCGTCCTCGACCCCGAGACCGGCGACATCCTGGCGATGGTCAATCGGCCGACCTTCGACCCCAACCACCCGGTCGCCAGCGCCTCGCAGACTGTCAACCTCGCGGTCCAGCGCGCCTACGAGCCCGGCTCGACCCTCAAGGCGATCACCGTCGCCGCGGCCCTCGAGCAGGGCACGATCCGCCCGGACCAGACCTTCTTTTGCGAAGAAGGGCGCTGGCAGTACACGCCCCGCCACGCCATCCGCGACACCAAGCGCAAGGGCTGGCTCGACGTGACCGAGATCCTCGCGGTCTCGTCGAACATCTGCACCACCAAGATCTACGAGACCCTGGGCAAGGAGTCGCTGTACCGGTGGATCCGCCGCTTCCACTTTGGCGAGCGCCCCGAGGTCCAGCTGCCCGCGGTCAGCAAGGGCCTGGTCGCCGACTGGCACAAGTGGTCCGACATCCAGGCCGCCAACGTCAGCTTTGGCCAGGGCATGAGCGCCAGCCCCCTGCAGGTCGCGGCCGCGTTCTCGGCCCTGGCCAACGGGGGCATCTACAACACGCCGGCGATCGTCTCCCAGGTCATCGACGCCGACGGCCAGACCATCTGGGAGCGCAGCGCCGACGGGCCCGAGGGCGAGCGCATCGTCCGGCGGGCCACGGCCGACACCGTGCTCGAGATGCTCACCGCCGTGGTCCACACCCGCGACGGCACCGGCAAGAAGGCGCGCATCGACGGCTACGAGGTCGCGGGCAAGACCTCCACGGCCCAAAAGGCCAACCCCGAGGGCGGCTACTTCGAGGACCAGTACTACGCGAGCTTCGTCGGCGCCGTGCCGGCGGACGACCCCAAGCTGGTGATCCTCGTGTCCGTCGACAACCCCGAGGGCGGGCACTACGGCAACCAGGTCGCGGCGCCCACCTTCTCGCGCCTGGGCGGCCGGGCCCTCGCCTACCTCGGCGTCCCCCGGGACGACGAGAGCGGGGCGGTGCCCGAGACCATCGCCATCGCCGAGGACGCTCCGGAGCTCGTCGACGGCTTCCTCGCCGACGCCGACGTGCAGCCGCCCTTGCCGGGCAAGCGCGTGGTCGAGTTCACCACGGGGCTGCCGGACTTCACGGGCCTGACCCTGAGCCAGGCCATGGCCGAGGCCGAGAAGGCCCACGTGCACCTGCGCGCGACGGGCACGGGGCTGGCGGTGGGCCAGAGCGTGCCGCCGGGGCCGGTGCAGCCCGGGGTCGAGGTCGAGGTCCACTTCGAGGCGCTGCAGTAGGGCTGCGCCCGGGGCACGGAAGTTGCAAAATCGACTTGCGTGAACTTCACGCCAGATTCGATGTCTGGGCTGTCCGTGCGCGATCGGTCGGCCCCGTGTAGCTGTCTGCTCGTCTTGCTCGTCTTGCCTGTCGCGCCGAGCGGATGCGACGAGGACACCCTCGGCAGAGGCGGCGAGTCGGCCTTTTTGCCCGAGAGCGCACCCGACGAGGATCACGCCGCCGTGGAGGCCTACGTCGCGGATATGGGCGAGGTGATGGATGTCGCAGGCGCCGTGTCCTACCGGCTCGGGGTGGAGGAGACGATGGGCGTCGTCGAGCCGCGCTACCTCGGCGAGTACGCGGTGGAGCTGCCGGACATGCCGATCCCGCGCCTGGGTCGCTTTGGGGTCGCGCTCAGCGAGACGCCCCCCGTCGCGAGCGAGCTCCAACACCGGGAGTTGGCCCGCGGCATAGATTGCTGCACACTCTCGCCGTGGGCGAGACCCTCATCGGACCCGACGAGCTCGAGCTCGCCGTCTCGGGCCTCGCCGGCCTCGTCGGCGGGCTGCTCATGCCGGCGATCGGCGGGTGGATCCGCGTGCTCTTGCAGTGGATCGAGTCCGACCGCTCGGGCCTGGGCAAGCAGCCGCGCCTGTCCGGCTGGCGCCTGGCCCAGGCGGTGTTCACCAGCATCGCGCTGATGTTCTTCTTCGTCGCCCTCGGCCGGGCCGCGGGGGAGCTGCGCGAGGTCCGGGTCGAGGCGCCAGTGTTCGCGGCGATCGCCACGGGGGTCGTCGTCGGCGTGGTGTTCTGGGCGATCTACGCCATGGGCCTGCGCGCCCTCGAGGCCGACTACCAGCACGCCAAGCAGACCCGTCGGATTCGCTAGCGCGGCGACCGGTCGGAAGGCCGAGGGTCCAGCTCGTCCGCCTGGCGAGTCGGTCGCCGGTCAGCGCACCCGCGCGAGGGTCACGAGCACGCCCTGGGGGTCGACGCTCTGCCACTGCTCGAGGGCGTAGCACCCCCGCTCGAGCCAGTGCAGCGCCCGCGCCTGGCTCAGCTGCGCCACCTTGGACGGCCGCAGCTGCGCGCCCAGGAGGTGACGCAGGGGCCGGGCCCGGGGCTGGGCGAGCTCGATGATCAGCGCGCCGGGGCGCAGCAGCTCGACGCAGGCGCTCGGCGGGTCGGCGCGCTCGAGCCGGACGCCGAAGATCAGCGCGTCGAGCTGGGCGAGCTCGACGGCGGAGGCTCGCTCGCCGGATGCGGACGCCTCGCTCGTGAGCCGCGGCCACTGGGTCAGGGTGCGTCGTAGGGTCCTCGGCACGCGGCGACCGTGGACCCACGCGCCGACCTGCTGACCCTCGAGGCGAGCGGGCAGCCACTCGCGCAGGGGCGGGCAGGGCAGGTGGACGTCCACGGCGGGAGTGTAGCGGTACACTCCCGCCGTGAGCTTCCAGATCGGCGAGGCCCCAGACCGGGAGGACCTGCACCGCTTCCCCAAGGTCGCGCGCCAGCACGAGCTGGCCGCGCGCGGGCTCCCGGTGCCTCCGGGCGTGGTCCTGGACCTGGCCCGAGCCCGGCAGCTGTTCGCGCCCACGGCCGACGCCGTCGAGGACGGCGCGCGCAGTTGGGTCGAGGCGGTGTTCGCCGGCCAGGCCGAGGACGAGCGCCTGGGCACCCAGCTCATCGCGCGCAGCGCAGGCTCGCGGGAGGACCAGGGCACGGCCAGCGGCGCGGGCCTGGGCATGTCGATCGCCGGGATCGGCAGCCTGCCCGAGCTCCACGCCGCGCTCTCGATGATCGAGGCCCACGGGCGCATGTCGGGCATGGGCGATCTGCTCGGCGAGCAGACCCTGATCTTGCTCCAGCGCGAGGTCCCCCGCCGGGCGCTCCTGGTCGTGGTCCGCGACGGCCTGTCCGGTCGCTTCTACGTCGAGGTCCACGGCCCCGAGGCCGGACCCGAGCCGCTCGCCGAGGGCCGCTCGCCGAGCTGGTCCGGGGCCCTCGACGAGTGGTCCGACGACAGCCGCGAGCTCGTCGAGGCCCTCGCCGACTCCGTCGCCGGGAGCGAGGCCGGGCCCCACGGGGTCGACCTCGAGATCGTGGTCGATCCCGCCGGCAACCCGTGGATCGTCCAGGCCCGACCCTTGACCGCGCCCTTGCACCCCGGCTGGCCCGCGTTCTTGGCCGCGCTCGAGGCCGAGGGTTCGCGAGAGCCCCTCGACGGCCGGCTGATCCTCGACGGTGAGCACAACCCCACGCCGCTCTCGCCCGCCCACGCCTGGGTGATGGAGCAGCTGCGCCGCGATCGGCCTGGCAAGTCCGGCGACCCGGCGATCCTCGCGGGCTGGCTCTACGTCCGCGCCCTGCCCCGGGAGCTCGGCAAGGATCCCTTCGCCTCGGACACGGCCATGGCCGCCCGAGAAGCGCTCGCGTGGCTGTCGGAGCAGGCCCTGCCCAAGGCCCGGGCGCAGCTCGAGGCCTTCGACGATCAGCTCGGCCACCGGCCGCCCCTGGGCGAGGCCCTCGACGCCGCGTGGGCGCTGTTCTTGACCATGATCGACAGCTACGTCGAGCACCTCGTGCCCGCCCGGCGAGCCGCCCTCGCGGCCCTCGGCCCGGCCGCGCTCGAACACAGCGGCGCGTCGACGGACCCCCTGACCCTGCGCGATCGCAACAACTTCCTCGACGTCCTCCCGGCGACCTGGGACGTCGCCAGCCCGAGCCTCGCCGAGCTGTTCACGGGTCCCGAGGTCGAGAAAGAGGCGGCCGCGGCGGGCCCGGCCCTCGACGGGGACGAGGACGAGGTCGCCGTCGCGCGCTTGCTCGGCGAGTGGGACGATCACCTGTTCGCCCTCGGCCTCGCGCCGCTGCGTCGGCTGTGGCTCTACGCCGCCGATCGCCTGCGCTTCGTTCAGCCCGAGCGCGTGTTCCTGCTGACCGGCGACGAGCTCGTCACCCTCGACACGGACCGCGCCGGCCTCGGTGACGCGCGGAGCTTCGACGAACTGCTCGACGCGCGCGCGCGGCGATGGACCGCCCACGCCGAGCTCGAGCCCCCGGCGCGCATCGTCGACGGCCTGCCCGTGCCCCACTCCCTCGGCGGGCAGCTGCGCGGCCTGGCGATCGGCGAGTCCTTCACCGGCGCCGTCGTCCAGCGCCGAGACCTCCGCGACCTGCTCAGCGACCCGCCGGCCTCGAACACCGTGCTGTGCATCCCCGCGCTCACGGCCCAGGCCGCCGTCGCCCTGCACCGCCTCGGCGTGCGGGCGGTGTGCACCGAGTACGGCGGGGCGTTGGCTCACGGCGCGCTGATGGCCCGGGAGCTGGGCTTGTCTGCGCTGATCGGCTGCCGGGGGTGCACGCGCTTGACCGAAGGCCAGGCCGTCCGGGTCGACACGCGCGCGCGCAGGCTGATCCCGCTCGCGGGCAAAAGCTCTTGATATCGCTGACTTTTTGCTTCTACCATGAGCACGATGCACGCGGGAGTGCCGTCGTGACCAAGTCCGAGTTGATCGAGCGCGTTGCGCAGGAGTCGGGGCTGACCAAGGGTCGGGCCGAGATGGTGGTCAACACGATCTTCGAGTCCATGACGCACGCCCTGGTGGCCGGCGACGGCATCGAGATCCGTGGCTTCGGCAGCTTTACCGTGCGCCAGTACAAGGCCTACGAGGGGCGCAACCCGAGGACCGGCGACGTCGTCCACGTCGCGCCCAAGCGCTTGCCCTTTTTCAAGGTGGGCAAGGAGCTGCGCGAGCGGGTCAACGGGCGCTGGACTCCGAGCGAGAAGGTCGAGCCCTCCCCGCGGCCGACGGAGCCCTCGCCGCCCAAGCCCTCGTTCACGCGCCGCCGCGACGAGAACCTGTCCGAAGACGTGATTTAACTTTGCCCCCGCAGTCGGCTGGGGCCGGGGACGCTTTGTGTTTTGCCCCCGCAGTCGGCTAGGACCGGGGACGCTTCGTCGCTGTCCGCTCCTCCGCTTGGGCTCGTCCTCAAACTCGTTCGTGCCTGCGAGGGGGCATGTGGTCACCCCCCGAGGGGGGTGCTGTCTGGCGGGGATGGGGAAGCGCTCGTGTGCGAGCCTGCGCTACTGCCGGTCTTCGCCGCCGCGAACGGCTGGTCTCCTGGCTCAGGGGTTACTTCGATGAGTCCAGGGGGCAGGAGGGCTTGGGGAGAGGGACTCGAGACGGCTTTGCCGGCACGGGGAGGGCCTGCGAAAGGCCTCCATCGAGTCTAGACCGCCGCGAGGGCTGACTTGGCCGCGCTCAGGGCCCCGCCCACGGCCCCGAGCAGGCGGTCGACCTTCTCGCCTTTGCCGGCCAAGCCGGCCAAGGTCGCGCTGGCCTCGGCGAGGGCCTGGATGTCGGCGGGGTCGAGCGTTGCGACCGCGCTCTCGGCCGTGACGCGGCCGCGCTTGCGCTCGACGTCGCGGACGTCGTCGCGCATGCTGCTGAGCTGCGAGTTGATCTGGGCGATCTGTCCGCGGTGGGTGACGGGGTTGAGAGAAGCCAGGGCCGTCTCGAGCTCGGACTCGGCGGCGCCGAGGGCTGCCATGGCTTGGTCGATGGTGGTCAGGGCGTCGGACATGGTGGGTGCTCCTCTGGAAGGGGGAAGGAGGGACTAGGGGGTGGGCTCGCGCTCGGGCTGAGGCGCGTCGGGTTCGGAGGGGCCCGCGGCCTCGGGCGGTGGATCGCCGACGCTGGGATCGCCAGGGGGGAGGTCCTCGGGCGGAGGCGGGGGCGGACGTTTGTGCTCGTTGGCCATGCGCGCGACCTCGTCGATGCCCTCGGCCGAGGCGGTGCCGACCTGCACGCCGTACTCGATGAAGAACTTGGCCTCGTCCTTGAAGCTCGAGGGCCTGGCCAGGCGCAGCAGCTGGGTCACGAGGGTCCGCAGGCTGTGGCGGTCGATGGCGTAGCCGGGCACGGGCTCCTCGACGTTGAGCTTGTAGTCGATGGCCCCGTAGGCGTGGTCGCCAATGGCGTCGGAGGCCTCGCGCACGCCGTGGAAGACCTCGACGCGGGCCCGGGCGAGGGGGTCGTGGTCGAGGGCCCAGGCGGCGATGGTCGCCTCGCTGACCCGGGCGGCGCGCTCGGCAGACAGGCGGTCGCCCTCGACCCGGACGCGGCGCAGGCGGTGGACGGTGTCCAGGGCCGAGTCGAGGCGCCCGAGATCGTTGTCGAGGGCGTTGGCCGAAGCGGCGATGACCACCGCCTCGCGCTTCATGGCCTGACGCGAGGCGCAGCTCGTGGCTAGCAAGGCGGCGCTGACGAGGCCGAGCGTGACGGCGCGCGCGTTCATCGGAACACCCCCGCGGCGACGACGGCGAAGCCGGCGAGGTTGGTCACCACCGTCGCCAGGGTCTCCGGGCGCAGGCCCGAGGCGTTGTAGCGGTGCAGCTCGGCGATCGCGGCGGCCATCCAGATGCCGCGGGTCGCCAGGGCCATGGTCGAGCGCACGCGCATCTCGTGCTCGTGGAGGGCGTCGCTGCGGACCTCGCTCTCGCGCGCCCGGGCCTTGCCCACGGTCCAGGCCTTGGCGAACTCGATCAGGCTCGCGCGCAGGTAGCTGGCGCACTGCCCCGCCGCGCCCTCGGAGCCGGGCTCGGCGACGAGCGCGTCCTCGACGGACATCGCCGCGCAGCCGGGATCGAGGAGGAAGGTCTGGGCGGCGAGCAGGGCCTGGCGTTCGCGCAGCATGGCCTCGACGCGCATGTAGTCGAGGTCGAGGCGGTGCATGGCGAGCTGGTGGATGGTCCTGGTGCCGTCGCGCTCGATCGACAGCAGCTCGAGGACCAGGGCCAGCTCGCTGCCGCGCACGCCGTAGCGCCGCGGCTTGCCGTCGAGCTTCACGGTGGCTCGGGTGCCGCTCACGGCGAGGGCGAGGGCGACCTCGTCGAGGGCCTCGCTGCGCTCGATCTCCCTGGGCTTTTCGAGGGGATCGCCGTCGGCGGTGAAGCGCCCCGAGGCCTCGTACTCGAGCACGCGCTCGACGGCCTGGACCTGCTCGTCGAGCAGGCGCAGGCGCAGGGGGTCGCCGGGGCCCTCGCCGAGGCTGTCGAGGTCGAGGCCCACGAAGGCGGCCTGCTCGGCCTCGAGCGCGGGGGTGTCGTCGAGGCGCATGAGCGAGCCGTCGAGCTCGGCGTCGAGGCACCGAGCGACGGCGACGAAGTCCTCGTCGTCGATCGCCCGGCAACTCGCCCGCGCGTTCACGTAGGCGCTCAGCGGCTCTCGGCCGCGCTCGGCCCGGGCGTCCATGCTGCGGTGGAGGGCCGCGAGTCGAGCGCTGAGCGTGCCGAGGGCGCCCTCGCCCTGACCGAGGCGGGCGAAGAGCTGGCCCATGGCGTCGCAGGCCTCGGTGAAGGCGGCGAACTCCCCGTCGAGCTCGGGCGAGCGCGCCGGGTCGTCCAGGCCCGGGCACTCGAGCGGGGGCGCTCGCTGGACGTCGAGGTCGAGGGCGACGGCCCGCGCGAGGTAGCTGTCGCGGGCGCGCTCGAGCTCGCGGAAGGCGGCCTGGAAGTCGCCCAGGTCCTTGCCGCCCTGACCAAAGCGCTCGATGAACGCGGCCATGTCGGCGTCCATGCCCTCGCCGGTGAGCTCGGCCAGGCGCTCGCCGAGGCGGGCAGACCAGGCCGCGCGCCCGCCGTAGTCCTCGAGGATGGCGATCAGCGCGGCGTCGCGATCGGCGTCGACCTGCGCCCGCGCGGCGCTGAGCTCCCGGTCGAGCAGCGCACCCTCGGCCTCGTCGCGCTCGCGAAAGCCAGCCTCGAAGTCGAGGGCGTCGTTGGACGCCAGCGCGGCCTCGGACAGGGCCGCATCGCCGGCGCGGTGGAGGTGACCGCCGCACGCAGGCAGGGCGAGGGCGGCGACGAGCAAGGCGGCGCCGCTGCCCAGGAGGCGACGCAGGCGAGGTCCGTTCCCCATGGCGCGAGGGTATCGCAAAGCCAGGGAAGTCCGGGCCTAGACTTGCCGGTCAGCTGCTGCACGAGAGCATCGAGCAGCCCGGGCGATGGCGCGCCCACTCGGGTCGCTTGCCGGCGAAGTGCTCCTTGCCGGGCTGATCGGTGTAGGGCCGGCGGAGGAGCTCGAGCAGCTCGTGGATCCGCGAGGGGTCGCCGGCCTCGGCCAGGTCGATGGCCTCCTGGGCGAGGTAGTTGCGGAGCACGTACTTGGGGTTGGCCCCGTCCATGATGGCCCGCCGCTGGTTGGGGTCGAGGCCCTCGCTGCGGACCCGCGCCTGCAAGCCTCGGAGCCAGCGCAGGGTCAGCTCGCGGAGCTTGGGCGGGAGCTCGCGGCGATCGTACTCGCCGTAGTAGGCCGGGCGCAGCGGGGCGAGCACGGCCTCGTCGCTGGCCTCGGGGTCCATGGGCACCTCGGCGAGCTGGCGGTGGAAGATCGTCATGTCCGTCTCGACCTTCGTGTTCGCGCCCCTCAGCACGTCCATGCAGGTGTTGGCCAGCCACGGCCCCGAGCCGGGCTGGTCCGAGCCCTCGTCGGCGTCGATCGAGCGCAGCCCGAGCTTGTCGGCGTAGGTGCTCAGCACCCCGGCGGACAGGCGCTCGGCGTAGGCCTCGAGCCCGGCCTGGATCGACTCGGCCTCGTCCACCAAGGGCAGCAAGGCGGCGCCGAAGCGGGTCAGGTTCCACGCGGCGATGCGCGGCTGGTTGCCAAAGCGGTAGCGCCGGCCGTGGGCGTCGGTGGTGTTCGGCGTCCAGTTGGGGTCGTAGTCCTCGAGCCAGCCGTAGGGGCCGTAGTCGATGGTCAGCCCGAGCACGGACATGTTGTCCGTGTTCATCACGCCGTGCACGAAGCCCACGCGCATCCAGTGGCAGATCATCTCGGCGGTGCGCTCGGCGACGATCCCAAACCAAGCCGCGTAGTCCCCCGCGTCGAGCTCCGGGAAGTGCTCGGCGATCACGTAGTCGGCGAGGCGGCGCAGGGTCTCGTGGTCCTTGCGCGCGGCGAACAGCTCGAAGTTGCCAAAGCGCACGAAGGACGGCGCGACCCGGCAGACCACGGCCCCGGGCTCGAGCTCGGCGTTGCCGTCGTAGAACATGTCGCGCCTGACCTCGTCGCCGGTGCGGACCAGGGACAGGGCGCGGGTCGTGGGCACGCCGAGGTGGTGCATGGCCTCGCTGCACAGAAACTCGCGGATCGACGAGCGGAGCACGGCCCGGCCGTCGCCGCGGCGCGAGTAGGGGGTGGGCCCGGCCCCCTTGAGCTGCAGCTCCCAGCGCGTGTCCTCGCCGTCGTTGGAGCGCAGGATCTCGCCCAGGGTGATCGCCCGGCCGTCGCCGAGCTGGTCGGCCCAGTTGCCGAACTGGTGCCCGCCGTAGCACGCGGCGTAGGGCTCCATGCCGGCCCACAGGCGCGAGCCCGAGAGCACCGCCGCGAGCTCTTCGCGGGTGGCCTCTGCCTGGGGATCTTCCTGGGGATCTTCCTGGAGATCTTCGGGGAGCCCGAGCAAGGCGGCGACCTCCCGCGACCAGCCCAGCAGCTCCGGACCCGAGACCGGCGTGGGCTCGACCCGGGAGTAGCAGGCCCCGAGGACCTGGCGGCGGAAGTTGTCCGCCTCGGGGTCGCCGGGCAGCTCGCGCACGAAGCTGTTGTCGAAGCCGGGGATCCACTCGGGCGCGGAGGTCTGCACGCCGCGACCATGGCTCGCGGCTCACGTTCCGACAACCACCCCAATCGATGGTGGGGCCCAAGACAAAGCCGCGAGCGCACCCTGAGGGCGCGCTCGCGGACGTTGGGGATCGCGACCCCTCAGCCGGCGGGGGCGTCGTCCGCCTCGGACTCTTCCGCAGGCGCAGCCTCGGGGGCGGGTTCGGCCTCCTCGGCGACCTTCGGCCCCTTGGCGATGGCCGTGAAGTCCCCGGGCTGGGGACCCTTGCAGGTCCGCTCGCCGGCCTTGCACCCGCGGATCTTGATCTGCCCGAGGATCCCGTCGAGGTCCTGCTCGTGGTCCTTGGCCAGCTTGGCCTCACCGGCGAGCTGGACGACCACGCGCCACTCGTCGGTCACGAACAGCACGGCGGTGTAGAATTTGCTCATCGACGAGCCCGCCGGGGTGTAGCGGAAGTCGAAGCGCGTCCCAGCCACGCCGTTGGCCGACTCGACGGCGGTCTGCTTGGTCAGGGTGTAGCCGCGCTGGGCGAACTTCTTGACCAGGTCGTCGGCCCACAGCTCGAGGGTCCCGCCGACGCGGTTCTCGAAGGTGGTGATGTTCAGGCCGACGTTGTCCGGGGCCTTCATGCGCAGCTCGGCGTCGCCGCTCCAGTGGCTCTCGCTGACCTGGATGAAGCCGGGCGGCGGGTCCTTGAGCTTGAAGCTGGCGCAGCCCGTGGCCAGGGTGGAGAGCAAGAAGGCGCCGCCGAGGCAGGCGAGGGTGGAGAGGCGGGAGAGATTCGAGAGACGAGAGAGCATGGTTACCTCCACTCCGTGGCTTCGACGCCGAGCGAGTCGACCCAGCGGAAGGGATCGTTGCTGGTCGGGATGTTGTCCATGGGGCCGCGCTCGACGAGCGTGACCGTCAGGGTCGAAAAGGCGATCAGGTCGCCGAGCTGACGCATGCGCCCGAGGGCGGTCTCGAGCTCCATGGTCACGTCGTCGAGGGCCTGGCGCACGTGCAGCGCCTCCTCGACGGTCTTGGCCTGGTCGAGGAGCTCGAGCAGCTGGGCCTGGGTCTCGCGCAGCACCTTGATGCGCGACTCGAGGTCGACGTACTCGGCGGTGACGTCCTGGGCCTGGAGCGAGCGGGCCTCGACCACGCCCATGTCCCCGACGGCGTTCATGACCGCCTCGAGGCTGCGCGCGGGCACCCGGAGCACGACCTGGTTGGAGCCGCGCATGTGGACCCAGCCGCCGTAGGCCTCGGGCATGGCCTCGAGCTTGTTCATGCCCTCGTCGAGGTTGTAGACGCTGACCTGCATGCCGGCGGTGTAGACGATCTGCCGGCCGTGGTCGGGGGTGTCCTGCTGGTCCTGGCCGGGCTGACCTTGCTGGGCCTGGTCGTTGGGGGCTGGGGTCTCGACGGGCTTGGCCACGGCCTTGGCCGGGGCGGCCATCACGGCCTGGGGCGCGCGCTCGTCCTCGGCGAGGTCGTCGCTGAAGTCGTAGGCCTCGTTGGCGGCCATGCCCGCGCCGGCGGAGCGGCTCGTGATGTCGACCATGGGCGCCGGGGGGAGCTCCTCGGCGTAGTCCCCGGACATCTCGGGGCTCATGGTGAACGAGGCGTCCTTGTTGCAGGCCGAGGTGAGCAGCAGCGGGAGGGCTAGAGAAAAGAGCAGCGCGGTCCAGGGACGAGGCCTTGGACCGCGCGCGGCAGCGAGGGGAGAGGGGGGGCTCGTGGGGCTCGTTGTCATGGAGTCTCCGTTGGCGCTAGGGCCATGAAAGCTGGGCAGGGCTAGGCAGGCTTCCCGGGGAAGCGGGCGCGGGAACGCGGGGTTTGGGGGCCGGCTTACGCCCATCAGCGGTACTCGGTGGCCTCGACGCCGAGGCCGTCGACCCAGGGGAAGGGATCGTTGCTGGTCGGGACGTCGGTCCCGGGCCCGCGCTCGGTGAATTGCACCGTCAAGGTCGAAAAGGCGATGGCCTCGGACAGGTTGCGCATGCGGGCGCGGAGCAGCTCGAGCTCCATGGTCACCTGGTCGAGGGCGCGGCGGATCTTCAGGGACTGCTCGACGGTCTTGGCCTGCTTCAGCAGCTCCTGGAGGTGGGCCTGCATGCTCTCGAGCACGCGGATGCGCGAGTCGAGGTCGGTGAACTCGGCGGTGACATCCTGGGACTCGAGGTTGCGGGCCTCGACCACGCCCAGCTCGCCGACGGCGTCCATGGCCTGCTCGAGGCGCTCGGCCGGGACGCGGATGGTGATCGCGTCGTCGTTCCAGCCCTGGATCCAGCCGCCGTAGTCCTCGGCCATGGCCTGCACGGCCTCGAGCGCGCTGGGCACGTCGAAGGTCGCGACGCGCATGAAGGCGGTGTAGATGATCTGGCGCTTGGTCGGCTCGGCGGCGTCGGGCTCGGGCTCGGTGGTGGCCCCATTCTCTGTCGCTTCGCCCTCGCCGCCCGTGTCCATGGGCGCCTCGGCGGGCTCGGCCATGGGCTCGCCGGGAGGGGAGGCGCCCTGGACCCGCTCGCGCCGCTTCATCCGCGCCCCGCCGGATCGCGCGCGGCGGGCCGAGGTGGTCCCCGCCAGCGAGATGGACTCCTCCGCGGCGACCTCGTCGTACTCCATCTCCATGTAGTCGGCCGACGCGTAGTCGTCGTCGTAGCCCCCGCCCCCGTAGTCGCCGCCATAGGCCGAGTCGGGGACGTCGTAGGCCCGGGCCGCGCACGCGCTCAGGCCGAGGGCGCAGACGAACACGAGGACCATCCGCGCGCAGGCGAGGAACCAGGCGCGGGCGGAGGAGGGGAGGGCGAGCTTGGGGTCGATCATGGCGCGGAGCGGCGCGACGGGGGCTGCCGGGCAGCGCGACGATAGCGCGGTCTCGCCGGTCTTGCACCGGCCCGAGCGCGGCGGGTATGGCTGGGGGCATGAACCGCCTGGACAGGGTTTTGGCCGCATCGACGCTCACGCTCCTGGCCGCGGCGTCGGCCTGTGACCGTGGGGCGAGCGCGAACACGGTGTGGGCAGAGCCGGCGGGGCCCATGCCCAGCCCCGCGGTCGATCCAGCCGCGCCCTCCGTCGAGGCCCCCGTCGACCCCGAACCTGCGACCCCGGTAATCGATGACAAGTACGTCGAGGCGGGCCGCAAGCTGACCGCCATGGCCGAGGAGGACACCCGCGCCTACGATCGCCTGGCCTACATCTCCGACGTCTACGGCCACCGCCTGTCGGGATCGCAAGCCCTCGAAGACACCATCGACTGGGCCCTCGAGACCATGCGCGAGGACGGGTTGGCCAAGGTCCGCAAGGAGAAGGTCATGGTCCCGCACTGGGTCCGCGGCGAGGAGCAGGCGGCCTTCCTCGCCCCCGTCGAGCGGCCCCTGCCGGTGCTGACCCTGGGCATGAGCGTGGGCACGCCGCGGCGGGGGATTACGGCGGAGGTCGTGGTCGTCAACCACGTCGACGAGATCGACACCCTCGGTGAGCAGGTGAAGGGGAAGATCGTGCTCATCAACATGGCCATGCCGCCCTACGACCACGACCACCACGACTCCTTCTACGGGCCGACGGTCCAGGGCCGCACCCAGGGGGCCTCGCGGGCGGCGAAGTACGGGGCCAAGGCCGTGCTGGTCCGCTCGGTCACGGCGCACAGCCTCCGCACCCTGCACACGGGCACGCTGGTCTACGACGAGGACCTGCCGAAGATCCCTGCGGCCGCGATCACCCCCGAGGACGCCGACTTGTTCGCGCGCATGGTCGCCCGCGGGGAGACCCCCAAGATCCGCCTGAAGCTCGGCGCGAAGCTCCTCCCGGACGCCGAGAGCGGCAACGCGATCGGCGAGCTGACCGGCCGCGAGCTGCCTGACGAGTACGTGGTCCTGGCCTGCCACATCGACTCCTGGGACGTCGGCGACGGCAGCACCGACGACGGCTCGGGCTGCCTGATGGCCATGGAGGCGGCGCTGATGTTGAAAGAGCTCGAGCTGATCCCGCGCCGGACCGTCCGCGTGGTGCTCTATACCAACGAGGAGAACGGCCTGCGCGGGGGCAAGGCCTACTTCGAGGCCCACGCCGACGAGCTGCACGTCGCGGGCCTCGAGTCGGACAGCGGCGCGGGGGCGCCGTGGGGCTTCGGCATCGGCGGCGACCAGGCCCAGTACGACGCCCTGCTGCCCTACGCGCCCTTGTTCGAGGGCCTCGGCGCCCACAACTTCACCCTCGGCGGGGGCGGGGCCGACATCTCGCCGCTGACCCAGGCGGGCATGCTCGGCCTGGGCCTGCGCCCGGACACCAGCCACTACTTCGATCTCCACCACAGCCCGGCGGACACCATCGACAAGATCGCGCCCTACCACCTCGAGCGCAACGCCGCGGCCATGGCCCTGATGGCCTACATCCTCGCCGAGCGCGAGCTCGACGGGCCCGCGCAGCCCCTGAAGGTCCCGGAGCCGGAGCCGGAGCCGGAGCCGGAGCCCGAAGCCAAGGCGGAGAACGAGTAATGGCCAAGCTCTACTTTCGCTACGGCACCATGGACAGCGCCAAGTCGCTGAACCTGCTCGCCGTCGCCCACAACTACCGCCAGCAGGGCAAGCGCGTCGCGCTGCTCAAGCCCAAGCTCGACGACCGCTTCGGCGCCGAGGTGATCGCCTCGCGCTCGGGCCTGCAAAAGCCCGTCGACCTGCTCATCGAGCCCGACAGCGAGCTCGACGCGCCCTTCTTCGCCGATCTGGACTGCGTGCTCGTCGACGAGGCCCAGTTCCTCTCGCCGGGGGTCATCGAGCAGCTGCGCGGGCTGACCCGCACCCACAACGTGCCGGTGATCTGCTACGGCCTGCGCACGGACTTTCAGACCCGGCTGTTCCCCGGCTCCCGGCGCCTGCTCGAGCTCGCCGACTCCATCGAGGAGATCAAGGTCACCTGCCAGTACTGCAACCGCAAGGCGATCTTCAACATGCGCCTGGTCGACGGCGCGCCGGTCCGCGAGGGCGAGCAGGTCCAGCTCGGGGCCAACGAGAGCTACAAGCCCGTCTGCCACGACTGCTACGAAAAGCGCTTGCCGGGGCTGATCGCGGGCGGGGACTGATCGGGCAGCGGCGAGCGCGGCCCCGCTGGCTCCCGGGCGCCAAGGCCCGGAGCGCCCGCGCGGCGGGCTCGAGATCGCCCCGGGTTCGGCCGTGGGCGCCCCGCCCCAATGGTTGCACAGTCCTTCATTGGACAGACCGACCCATTGATTGCGCATAGTTTGGGGTTGTCTATCGTGCCCCGCAATGCGCACCTTCGACTCTGCTTTCGCACTCCTCTCGGCGGGCCTGCTCGCCGTGAGCCTGTCCGCCTGCACCGGGGAGGAAGACGACCACGGCCACGACGATGACCACGGCCACGACGACCACGGCCACAACCACGAGACCGAGGTCATCTCTCAGGTCCAGCTGACCTTCACCCCCGTCGACGGCGGCGAGGCCCTGGTGTTCAGCTTCGAAGATCCGGACGGCGACGGCGGCGTCTCGGGCTCCTCCGACACCATCACGCTGGCCGCCGACACCACCTACATGCTCGAGCTCGAGTTCATCAACAACCTCGAGAGCCCCCCGGAGGACATCACCGAGGAGATCGCGGACGAGGCCGAGGAGCACTACGTATTCGTCTATGGCGACGGTGTGCTCGGCCCAGCGGGCATGGGCAGCGTGGTCCTCGCGACCCACGGCTACGACGACCTCGAGTCGGACTACGTCACCAACGCCGTGGGCGAGGATCTGCCCGTCGGGCTGGTCAACACCTTCGAGACCACGGCGACGGGCACGAGCGAGCTGAAGGTCATGCTGCGCCACCTGCCCGAGCGCAACGGCGACCCACAAAAAGAAGCCGACTTGCCGGACATGCTCGCGGGCGGCGAGGCGCTGCCTGGCGAGGTCGACGTCGAGGTCAGCTTCGAGCTGATCGTCGAGTAGCCCGAGGGCGCCCAGCACCGCCAGCGCGCCGCCCGGTCCACCGCGCTGCGGATCGACGGCGCAGCCTGGGGGCTCGGCACCCTCCCTCAAAAACCGGGACCCCAACCCGACCAACTCGGGAGGCCGCGCCGCGCGTTCGGAGCAGCCATGCTGTCGCTGGGGCAACACGGGATCCCCGCCGGGGCACGCCAAAACCGGCGATGGCGCGGAGGAAAGCCCGGATCTCCGTAGCAGCGCGGGTGGCTGTGACGTATGCGCTGGGTCGTGTCCTTCGTGGTATCTTCCCCCACCTTGCGAGCCCTACCCCAGCGCAACGAGACCCGGCGGCGCCGGAGCCCACGGCAGCTCCCGTGGCTGCTCGGCGCCGTCTTGGCGGCCAGCCCCCTGACGGCTTGTCAGCCCCCCGCCCGCGCCGGGGCCGGGCAGGCCGAGGCCGGCGCCCAGGCCGACCCCGCGACCAAGACCGCCGAGGCCCCGAAGGAAAAGCGCACGGCGACCGTGCCCGCCGACGGCTGGAACGACGACATCGCCTGGCGCGGCTTCCAAGAGGGCCTCGAGGAGGCCAAGGCCACGGGCCGCCCGACCATGCTCGTCGTCCACACCTCGTGGTGCAGCAAGTGCCGGGCGCTCAAGGGCGTGTTCAACTCGGACTCGACCCTGGCCGAGCTGTCCGAGGACTTCGTGATGATCCACGTCGACCAGGACGTGACCCCCGAGGTCGCGCTCTACGCCCCCGACGGCCAGTACATCCCGCGGGTGATGTTCCTCGACTCCGACGGCAAGCTCGACGAGGAGCTGCACAACCCCATGCGGGAGTCTCGCTTCCGCTACTTCTACACCCCGCAAGAAGACATCGTCGCCACCATGCGGGCGGCCTTGCAGCGCCATGGCAAAACCAGCTGATTCGGCCAGCCCCCTCCGTCGCACCCTGTCCGCCCTGGTCACGCCGCTGATGGTCGCGGGGGTGTTCGGGGGGCTCTACGCGGGCTTTTGGGCCGCCGGCGACGCGGTCGCGGCCAAGCCCGGCGACGACGAGGAGCGGGCCGCGCCCGCCAAGCGCCGCCGCCCCGGCAAGCGCACCGGCGACCCCAACATCATCCCCATCGACGAGATCAAGCGCGGCATGAAGGGCTACGCGCTGACCGTCTTCCACGGCGAGACCCCCGACAAGTTCGAGATCGAGGTCGTCGACGTGGTCCGCGACTACGCCACGGGCCAGGACGCCGTGCTGTTCACCTCGCCCGATCCGCGCCTCGAGCACTCGGGCATCGTCGGCGGCATGTCGGGCAGCCCGATCTGGATCGAGGGCAAGCTCGCCGGCGCCCTCGCCTACGGCTACCGCTTCAGCAAGGATCCGCTCGGCGGGCTGACGCCCATCGAGAACATGCTCGAGGTCTCGGACCTGCCCTACCGCCCCGACGTCCTGCCCCGGCCGCCGCGGCGCGGCGGAGCGGGTGGGGCCTACGCCCCCTACGCCCAAGGTCGCGAGGGCAGCGACGCGTGGGCCGACCAGATGCTCCACCTCGGCACCGAGCCCCTGCCCGCGCGCCAGCGCCCCCGGGACATCCCCGGCCCCGGCGGCGCGCCCTCGGGCGGCCTCGAGCCCATCGGCGCGCCCATGTCCATCGCCGGCCTGGGTCCCCGCGCGGGCCAGTTCCTCGCCGACATGACCGGGCTGCTGCCCGTGCGCGGCGGGGGCTCCCACGCCGCCGCGGCGTCCTCGGGCGAGGCCGCCGGCGCGGGCAACAAGCACACCTTCAGCCCCGGCGACTCCGTGTCCGTGGTGCTCATCGCCGGCGACAACGGGGCCGCGCCCAACGGCACGGTGACCTGGGTCGGCGGCAAACAGAGCGAGAAGGTCCTCGCCTTTGGCCACCCGATGTACGGCGGCGGACCCAGCGACCTGCCCATCGCCAACGCCCACGTGCACACCATCCTCAACAGCGTCGAGCGCTCGGTGAAGCTGTCGAGCGCCCTCGACCTGCAGGGCACGATGATCCAGGACCGCCAGCCGGCGATCTACCTGCGCACGGACATCGAGACCCCGATGATCCCGGTGACGACCACGGTCGCCAGCCCCGAGGAGGCCTTCGCCGCCCGGCGCTACGAGAGCGCGGTCGCCAACAACCAGGACCTGACCGCGGCCCTGGTCGCGACCTTGCTCATCGACGCCGTCGAGGAGGCGGGCAACGACGCCGTCGAGCTCGTGCTCGAGACCCGCAGCCTGATCAAAATCGAGACCAGCAAGGGCCCGCGGACCATCGAGCTCGAGGAAGAGACCTACTTCCCGGGCGGGATCATCGGCGGGATCATGGCGCGCAGCCGGGCCCTGACCCTGATCACCATCGCCCTCGACAACCAGTTCGAGGTCGCCAAGATCCTGTCCGTCGAGCAGCACGCGACGCTGCACTACGGCGCGCCGGTGGAACGCATCGAGCGCGTGCGCGTGGCCGACGGGGAGCTGCGCGCCGGTGAGCTCGTCGAGCTCGAGGTCGAGTTCCGCCCGCCCCAGGGCCGCGCGCGCACCCAGACCATCAGCCTGCGCATCCCCGAGGACGCCGGGGGCGAGCGCGTGGTCGTGGAGCTCGCCGGCGGCGAGTGGGTGCTGCCCTACGCGCCCTTGCCCGGCGACGTCGACGACCTCATCGACAACGTCGCCGCGACCTTCCCGGCGCGCAGCGTGATCGGCACGATCTACCGGGCCAACGAGGGCCTGGCCACGGAGCACGGGCTCATGGCCGACCTGCCCGAGAGCGTGCTCCAGAGCCTCAGCCCCTCGGGCAGCAACCGCAAGGCCGTGCACTTCAAGCAGGCCTCGCGCCGGATCATCCGCACCGACGGCATCATCCAGGGCCGGGCCAGCCTCGAGCTCGACATCCTGCCCGCCCGCGCCATCGACTAGCCCGACTGCTCTGCGCTCGGCGACCTTCTCTCCCTCCGCCTCGTCTCCATGACCACCATTCGCCCCCTCACGCTCCTGGGCTGCGCCGCCCTCGTCCTGGCTCCGGCCCTCAGCTTCGCCGGCGGGACCGAGACCCACTCGATCTCCGGCTTCTCCGACTTCGACGACGGCGAGGTCGAGGGCGCGGCGGTCGAGGCCAGCGGCAAGGTCACCGTGGGCTACGGCCACCAAAAGGTCGAGCTCAGCGCCCACAGCACCACCTTCTCCTGCCTCGTCGACGGCAAGCAGGCCTGGGTCGGCACGGCCGACTCGGCCACGATCCAGCGCGTCGACGTGCGCGCCAAGGCCCCCGCGGTCGAGGAGCTCGTCGGCGCCGAGGCCCTCGACGGCGTGGTCGTCAGCGCCATGGCCCGGCTGCCCGGGGGCGACCTGGTCGCGGCCGTCTTGCCTGGCGGCAAGCTCGTGCGCGTGAACAAAAAGGGCGAGGTCAGCGACTTCGCCGAGCTCGCCGAGGTCGAGCAGATCTGGGCCCTGCTGCCCCACAAGGGCCGCCTGCTCGTGGCCACCGGACCCCGCGGCGAGCTGTGGAGCGTGGGCACGGACGGCAAGGACGCCAAGGTCGTGCTCGACGTGCCCGAGAAGGACATCCTGTCCGTGCTCGCGGTCGGCGACGCGGTCCTGGTCGGGACCTCGCCGAAAGCGCGCCTTTACCAGGTGGGCGGCGAGGCGGGCAAGGAGCTCGAGGGCCAGCTCATCCGCGAGTTCAAGGGCGACGAGGTCCGGGCCCTGGCGCTGTCGGGCTCCAAGCTCGTCGCGGCCGTCAACGACTTCGAGTCGCGCAGCGTGTCGAGCCGCTCGGCGCTGACCAAGCAGCTCAACCGCTCGAGCCTCACGGGCGAAAAGCCCGAGGACAACAACACCACCCGCTCCCGCCCCAGCGCCGACGCGACCGTGTGGGCCGTGGACCTGGGCAAGAAGCAGGACCTGGGCCGCGCCTTCGATGCGGCCTGGGACGAGTGGCTCAAGAAGAAGAACCAGTACTTCATCGACCTGGTCGCCACCGACCAGCCCGGCACGGTGCTCGCGGCCAGCTCCCAGGGCGGCAAGATCTACCGCGTCCGCGGGCGCCGAGACGCCGCCGTGATCGCCGACCTCGAAGAGCGCCAGGCGACCAGCTTGTGCCTGCTCGACAACGGCGAGGTGCTGGCGACGGCGGGCGACGGCGCGGCGGTCTACACCCTCGACGACGCGCCCGCGGCCAAGGCCCGCTGGGTCAGCGACGTGCTCGACGCGGGCCAGCCTGCGACCTACGGCGCCTTCGCCCTCGACGGCCAGGGCAGCATGGAGCTGCGCGTGCGCACCGGGCCCACCAAGGAGGTCGACGGCCGCTGGAGCGCCTGGAAGAAGGTCTCGCTCAGCCGCGACGCCGGCAGCGGAGACCTGCGCGGGCGCGCGGACCTGCCCAAGCGCCGCTACATGCAGGTCGAGGTCGGCCTCGGTGACGGCGCCGAGCTCCGCGGGCTGACGGCCTTTTACGCCCCCGAGAACCTCGCGCCCATGCTCGAGGAGATCACCGTCAAGGCCGCCAGCTTCGAGCGCGACGACGACGAGGAGACCAAGGCCAAGGTCACCATCAAGTGGGAGTCCGAGTCCCGCGACGGCGACGACCTGGTCTACGAGGCCTGGATCCGCTCCGCCGAGGGCGCCGGCGAGCCCGCGTGGGTCTCGCTCACCCAGGACGGCCCCGTGTCCAAGACCTCCGTCGAGCTCGACCTCGACACCCTCCCCGACGGCCGCTACGAGGTCCGCGTGGTCGCCAGCGACGAGCCCGACAACGGCACGGGCGCGGCGGCCACGGACGAGCTGATCTCCGATCCTTTCGTCATCGATCGGACCCGCCCCAGCCTCTCGAACCTGCGCGTCGACGGCTCGCGGTTGACCGGCGTCGCCGAGGACCGCGGGAGCCTCATCCACGACGTCGCCTTCGCCGTCGACGGCGGGGACTTCCGCGCGGCCTCGGCCAGCGACGGCGTGTTCGACTCGGGCAAGGAGAGCTTCGAGCTGCTCCTGCCGACCCTGAGCCCGGGCGCCCACCGGGTCGTGGTGCGGGCCCGGGACGCGCGCGGAAACATCGAGACCGCGGCCATCGAGGTCGGCGGCTGAGGCCGCTCGTCTCGCGTCGTCCCAACCCCGGCGAAACGGCTCGAAACGGCCTCTGGCGTGAACATACGCCAGTTTGGGGCGTGGACGCGGGGCGAGGTCGGGGCTAAGGTTTGGCCATGTCGCTCCCCGATCGAGATCCGCAGCTCGCCCGTCGCCTCGTCGCCGAGGGGGCCCTCTTGCTCGACGTCCGCACCCAGGCCGAGTACGACGAGCACCACCTCGAAAACGCGCTGTTGATCCCGCACGTCGAGGTCGCGGCGCGGCTCGGGGAGATCCTCGATCGCCAGGGCGGGGACAAGGACAAGCCCATCGTCGTCTACTGCCGCCGCGGCGGGCGGGCCGGGACGGCGAAGGCCGTGCTCGAGCAGAGCGGGTTCACGGCGGTGACCAACGTCGGTGGGATTACCGACTACTGATGCGGATGAATTGAGAGAGGGGCCCTTCGGCCCCTCTTTCGGTCTCAGCTCCGCGTGAGCTTCCGGTACTTGATGCGCTTGGGCACCATCGCGTCGTCCCCGAGTCGCGCCTTGCGGTCCTTCTCGTAGTCCTCGTAGTTGCCCTCGAACCACACCACGTTCGAGTCGCCCTCGAAGGCCAGGATGTGCGTGGCGATGCGGTCGAGGAAGAAGCGATCGTGGGAGATGACCACGGCGCACCCGGGGAAGGCGAGCAGGGCCTCCTCGAGGTGGCGGAGCGTGTCGACGTCGAGGTCGTTGGTCGGCTCGTCGAGGAGCAGCAGGTTGCCGCCGCGCTTGATCAGCTTGGCCAGGTGCACCCGGTTGCGCTGACCGCCGGACAGCGTGCCGACGCGTTGCTGCTGGGCGGCGCCGTTGAAGTTGAACTTGCCGACGTAGGCCCGGGAGTTCATCTCGACGGTGCCGCCGACCCCGGCGAGCTCGACGGTCTCCTTGCCCTCGCTGATCTCCTCCCACACGGTCTTGTCCGCGTCGAGGGCGTCGCGGGTCTGGTCGACGTAGGCGATGTCGACGGTGTCGCCGATCTTGAGGGTGCCGTCGTCGGGCTGCTCTTGGCCGGTGATCATCCGGAACAGGGTGGTCTTGCCGGCGCCGTTGGGGCCGATGATGCCGACGATGCCGCCGCGGGGCAGGGTGAAGTCGAGGCCGTCGACGAGCAATTTCTCGCCGAAGGCCTTGCGCAGGCCCTTGGCCTCGACGACGACGTTGCCCAGGCGCTGGCTAAAGGGGATGTGGATCGAGGTGGTGTCGCGCTCGCGCTTTTCGGACCCCGCGACGAGCTCCTCGTAGGCGCGGATGCGGGCCTTGCTCTTGGCCTGGCGGGCCTTGGGGTTCATGCGGATCCACTCGAGCTCGCGGCTGAGCTCCTTTTGGCGGTTGGACTCGCGCTTCTCGGAGTCGGCCAGGCGCTTGCGCTTTTGCTCGAGCCAGCCCGAGTAGTTGCCCTGCCACGGCAAGGCCTTGCCGGAGTCAATCTCGAGGATCCACCCGGCGACGTTGTCGAGGAAGTAGCGGTCGTGGGTGATGGCGACGACGGTGCCGGGGTACTCGTGGAGGTGGTTCTCGAGCCAGGCGACGGACTCGGCGTCGAGGTGGTTGGTGGGCTCGTCGAGCAGCAGCATGTCGGGGCGCTCGAGCAGCAGGCGGGTCAGGGCCACGCGGCGCCGCTCGCCGCCGCTGAGCTTGGTGACCTCGGAGTCCCCGGGCGGGCAGCGCAGGGCGTCCATGGCGAGCTCGAGGGTGTGATCGAGCTCCCAGCCGTTGCCGGCGTCGATCTTGTCCTGGAGCTCGCCCTGCTCCTCGAGCAGCGCGTTCATCTCCTCGTCGGAGCTGATCTCGCCGAACTTCATCGACACCTCTTCGAAGCGCCTGAGGGTGTCGCGCATGTCGGCGACGGCCTCCTCGATGTTCTCGCGCACGGTCTTGGTGGGGTCGAGCTCGGGCTCCTGGGGCAGGTAGCCGATGCGCACGCCCTCGGCGGCCCAGGCCTCGCCGATGAACTCCTTGTCGACCCCGGCCATGATCCGCAGGAGGGTCGACTTGCCGGCGCCGTTGTTGCCGATGAGTCCGATCTTGGCCCCGGGGAGGAACGAGAGGTGGATCCGCTCGAAGACCTGTTTCCCGCCGGGGTAGATCTTGGAGAGGCCTTGCATCGTGTAGATGTACTGGTAGGAGGCCATTGGCCGCGGATTGTAGACAGGTCGCGGGGGTCCGCAAAGGGGCCGCGGGCAAGGGTCGAGGCGGCGCCCTGGGGGCGCGCGGGGGAGGCGCTCGCTAGGGCGGGCGCGGGGCGAGGAGCCTGGGTGCCCGGGCCTCGCGCAGCACTTTGCTCGCGCCAGGCTCTTGTGAGCAGCCCGGGCCGGCCCGACAATCGGGGGCCGATGACCGAGAGCTCCGACTTCGCCGCCGCCCCCGTCGTGGACGCCGACGCACCGACGGCCGCCGAGGTGACCACGACCACGCGCGCGTTCAAGACGTGGGCTCTGGAAAATTCCCTCAAGCGCTACGGCGCCGACAAGTGGGGCCAGGGCTTCCTCGCGGTCAACGGCGAGGGCTGCCTGACCTTCAAGGCCCCGGCGCTGCCCGAGCTCGACCTGCAGCGCGTGGCCATGGTCCTGCGCGAGCGCGGGGTCCACTCGCCCTTCGTGCTGCGCTTCCCGGGGATGATCGTCGCGGCCATGGAGCGCCTGCACCGGGCGTTCGAGCTCGCGGCCGAGGAGAACGAGTACCAGGGCGAGCACATGGGCATGTACCCGCTCAAGGTCAACCAGCGGCGCAGCGTGGTCGAGACCGTGGTCGCGGCCCGGGAGCGCTGCGCCTACGGGCTCGAGGCCGGGTCCAAGCCCGAGCTGCTCCTGGCCATGGCCCAGCCCGTCAGCAAGGCGCCGCTGATCTGCAACGGCTACAAGGACCGCGAGTTCATCCGCCTGGCCTTCCACGCCGCGGAGCTCGGCCACGAGGTCATCTTGGTGCTCGAGTCCATGCGCGAGGTCCAGCGCTACCTCGACATCTACGCCCAGGGCGAGTGGAAGGCCACGCCCTTTTTGGGCATGCGCGCCAAGCTCTACAGCCGCGGCAGCGGGCGCTGGCAGAGCTCCGGGGGCGAGCGCTCGAAGTTTGGCCTGACCACCAACGAGATGCTCGAGGTCGTGCGCAGGCTCGAGGGCGCCGACGCCCTCGATCGCCTGAGCCTGCTGCACTTCCACATCGGCTCGCAGATCACCCAGATCAAGCGCATCAAGGTCGCCGTCCGCGAGGGCATCCGGCTGTGGTGCTCGCTGCGGGCGCGCTGCGGGGGGCTGCGCTACATCGACCTGGGCGGGGGCATCGGCATCGACTACGACGGCAGCCGGACCTCCTACCCGAGCTCGGCCAACTACTCCCTCGAGGAGTACGCCAGCCAGGTGGTGTTCGAGATCGGCCAGGTCGTGCGCGAGCTCGAGCTGCCCGCGCCGACGATCGTGACCGAGAGCGGGCGCGTGCTCGTGGCCCAGCACGCCGTGACCGTGGCCGACCTGCGCGAGGTCCAGGGCGCGCTGCTGCCCGTGCCCGAGGCCTCGCCCGCCGAGGACCGGCTGATCACCTCGCTGCGCGAGTGCCTCGAGTACATCAACGTCAAGAACATCGAGGAGTACTTCCACGACGCCGTCGACTACCGCGACGAGGCCCTGCAGCTGTTCTCGCGCGGGTATTTGAGCCTCGAGGATCGGGCCAGCGCCGAGGGCCTGTTCCAGCGCATCCGCATGCGCTGCGCCAAGCTGATCCGGCAGATGCGCCACAAGCCCGAGGAGATCCTCGACTACCTCGACCGCGCGCAGGTCAAGTACCTGGCCAACTTCTCGATCTTCCAGTCGCTGCCCGACACCTGGAGCATCGACCAGGTGTTCCCGGCCGCGCCCCTGTCCGGGCACGGCTCCGCGCCGGCCTACAACGCCGAGATCGTCGACATCACCTGCGACAGCGACGGCTGCGTGAGGACCTTCGCCCACCCCGACGACAACCTCAAGTCCCTGCCCCTGCACGCCCCGCCCGCGCGCAACGACGAGCCCTACTTCCTGGGCTTTTTCATGACCGGGGCCTACCAAGACAGCCTCGCCAACGCCCACAACCTGTTCGGCCGCTGCCACGAGGTCATCGTGCGCGGCCCCGAAGAGGACGGGGTCATCCTCGGGGCCCAGTCCATCGAGTTCGAACGCGGGCTGTGGTTCGAGGTCAAGACCGGCTACAGCGTGCAGGACATGCTCGAGGAGATGGACTACGACGTCGACTCGATCACCCAGATGATCCGCGACCGCCACCTGGGCGTGGACACGACCCTGGGCCAGCCCTGGGCCATGGGGGTGCTGCAGGAGTACCCCTACTTGACGCGGACCTGACCCAGACTTGGATTGATGGTGGACGAGGCCGGACTGGACGAAGCCAAGCTTCGGCGAGGCGTCTCCCGGCTGCGCCTGGGCATGGTGCTCTTCGGCACGATCTTCGGCGCCCTGATCGGCAGCTGGGACGTCTACGTGGCCCTGTCCGAGAAACAGCCCACGCGCCTCGAGGCCCACGAGTTCGGGGCGCGCTACGGCGGCGAGCAGTGGCTCGAGGTCCGCGGCCGGCTCGCGGTCGAGCACGCGCACCTGCGCCGGAGCACCCACGACGCCCACGTCGACGAGAACCTCGGCTACCTCCACGTCCCCGTGGTCGCCCAAGGCTGGCGCCCCGAAGACCGCGTCGAGGTGCTCGCCACCTTCGGCCCAGTCGACATGAACGCCGCCCCCGACTGGGAGCAGCTGTGCCCCGGGCCGAGCTGCGTGACCGGCCAGGTGCGCCGCGCCGCCATGAAGGACCTGGACACGCGCTTCCCAGGCCTGCGCTTTCGCGACCCCCCGGTGATCGTCAACGTCGGCACGGAGCCCTCCCCACCCCTACTGATGGCCGGCTTCACCCTCTTCATGCTGATCTGTGCCCTGTTCGCCGGAACCACCCTGGCCCACGAACTACGCAGCCGCCGAACCAGCTAACCAACCCACGCCCCCTCGAGTCGTCGGAGCCACCACCCTCCGCACCACGACGGGCACAAAAGGGGCAAGGGGGTCGGATCCCCCAGCGCAAG
>NZ_ABCS01000034.1 GCF_000170895.1 Plesiocystis pacifica SIR-1
CCACCAAGTACGCGGGCCGCGTGGGCGAGAAGTTCGTTCGTTGTGCGCTTCGCCCCTTCTCGCTCGGCTTGGACCAGCCCCCGTATCGAATGACCCTTGGAGCCTCGCCCGTGGGCTCGTGACGCAACCCGTCGCCTGGCCGCGGCGGGGCCGAGTAGGGGCCGTAGGCGTCTCGTGCCCACTCGAACACGTTGCCGCTCATGTCGTAGAGCCCAAAGCCGTTGGCGTCCTTGGTGGCGACGCTGTACGGGCGGAGTTCGGCGTTCGCTCGGGACCACTCGAAGCGGGGATGGGCCGCCGGATCGTCGCCGTGCCAGTACTGGGTGGAGCTCCCCCCACGCGCGGCGTACTCCCATTGAGCCTCGGTGGGCAGGGCCAACCCCGCCCAGTCGCAGTAGGCCTGGGCCTCGAACCAGGTGAGGCCCACGACGGGCTGCTGCGGCTGGCCATAGTGCTCGCTGAGCATGGTCAGCGGCGGCGCGACCTCGGGGTGAGCGGCGAGGTAGCGGGCGTACTGGGCGTTGGTGACCTCCGTGCGGGCCAGGTAAAAATCGTCCAGGGTCACCTCGTGCTGGGGGTGCTCGGCGTCGTCGCCTTCGCCCTCCGGCGAGCCCATGAGGAAGGTCCCCCCCTTGATGCGGACGAGCTCGATGCCGTGGACCGTGACGGTCTGTGGGCCAGGGTCGCGCGCATCCACGACGCGCGCGGGCTTGGAGGGGGCGGGCAGGGGGCGCTCGGCGGCTGGCGCTTGCAGGCAGCTGTCGGAGGACTGCTCGTCGTGGGCCCCGCGGAGGGTGAGGAGCGAACAGCCCCGCGCCCACCATCCGCGAGGATCCAGCGCCCAGCGCCACGCGACCTTCTCGCCGCTGGCGGTGAGGAGCTCGTCGCCCGCGGTGGTGAAGGCCACGCTCACGACCGGGCGGCGGTGCGGCAGGGTCACCCGCGGAGCCCCGGCCTCGAGGTCCCAGACCCGGGCCGTGCCGTCCTCGCTCCCGCTGGCGAGGGCGTCCTCTCGAGTTGAGAAGGCCAGCGTGGTGATCGACGCGGTGTGGCCGCGGAGGTGCGCCTCGAAGGCGCCCGTCACCCGTGACCACGAGCGGATGGTGCGATCGTCGGTCGCGAGGGCGATCCTCTGGCCGCTGGGAGACACGCGGACGGCTGTGATCGGGCCGAGCTCGGGGAACAGGGGGGTCTGTTCCCCGGTCCCCAGCTTCCAGCGAGCCAGCTGCCTGGACTGCGTGAGCACGAGGACCACGTCGGGCTCCAAGAACGCCACGTCCTCGACGGGACCGCCGAAACCCTGGGAGGTGCGCATCGCTCCCGACGCGACATCCCAGACCCGCACCGAGTGGTCGACGCTGGCCGTGGCCAGACGCGCTCCGTCGGGGGAGAAGTCGACTGCGCGCACGCGCCCTCGATGTTGGTCCAGGGCGTGGAGCTGACGCTCCGCTTCCACGTCCCACACGCGCACGGTGCCGTCCCAGCTCGCCGTGGCCACGAGCCGACCGCTCGGCGAGAAGCGGACGCGGTCGAGGTCGAGGCGGTGGCCGCGGAGCTCGAGGCGTGGGTGGTTGCTGGCTGCGTCCCAGATCCGCGCGCGGTTGTCTCCGCTGGCCGTGGCGATGTGCGCACCGTCGCTGGAGACGTCGACGGCGTAGACCGCGTCGCGGTGGCCCTCGAGCGGGGTCGAGACACGTCCGCGCTGCACATCCCAGATTCGTGCGCTGTGGTCCCAGCTGGCCGTGGCTAGCTGGTCACCTCCGGGAGAGAAGGCGACCGCGTCCACGGAGTTGTCGTGACGAAAGGAGCGCAAGCGAAGGCCCCGGCCGATGTCCCACAAGTGCGCCGCGTCGTCGTCCATGGTCGCGGTCGCGAGCAGGCCAGGGTCCGCGGGGGAAAAGGCCACGGAGTAGACGACTTCGCCATGCGCGAAGGCCCCCAAGGGCTCGCCCGTGGTCACGCTCCACAGCCGCGCGTAGCCATCCTGGCCGCCCGTGGCCAGGCGCTCGCCGTCGGGCGAGAAGCGGATCGCGTGGAGCTTGCCCGGGCCGTGAACGAAGGCATGGGTGTCGTGGCCCGAGTCGGTGTCCCACAGCGCGGCCGTGCCGTCGGCGCTCGCGGTCGCCAGGTGCTGGCCGTCTGGGGAGAAGGCCACGGCGCGCACGGGGGCGTCGTGGAGCAGCTCGTGGAGCCGCTCCCCCGTGGACGTGTCCCAGATCTCGGCTTTCCCGGCTTTCCCGCTCGGGCCGCCCGTGGCCAGGCGCACGCCGTCGGGGGCGAAGCTGGCGTCGATGTGCCCGAAGCTCTCGAGATCGATCGACGGCAAGGGCTGACCGGTAGCGAGGTCCCAGAGGCTCACGTGGCGACTGAAGTGCGTCGTTGCGAGGCGCTCGCCGTCGGGGGAGAAGGCGATCGCGTAGACCTTGTCTTCGTCGCTGTGCAGGACCTGGAGCGGCACGCCCGATTGCGCGTCCCAGATGCGCACGGTCTTGTCCCAGGCAGCCGTGGCGAGGAGGGTCCCATCGGGGGAGTAGGCCAGGGCGGTGAGCTTGTTGGTGTGGCCCTCGAGGTGGAGCCCGCGCTCGAGGGCGGTCACCGTCGAGACGAGCCCCGAGAACACCTCTTCGGGGACTGATTCGTGGGTTGGCTCGTGGGCTGGCCCGTGGCGCTCGCCCTCGAGCCGGGCCTGGGCCTCGAGGGTGAGACGCAGGGCGTCGAGCTCGTAGCCCTGGCGCTTCGCGGTGTTGGTGGCCTGGCGGCTCTGGGTGAGCGCCAGCTTGCGCTCGAGGTCGCGGTCTTGCGCTTCGATCTCGCGCAGGCGCTCCTGGCTCGCCTGCTCCTTGTCGCGGAGCTCTCGGCTGCGCAAGAGCACGAAGGCCACGACCGTGGCGGCGCTCACCAGCAGCGCCGCGATGGCTGCTCGCTTGCGCCGGCGGCGGGTTCGGGCGGCCCGCTGACTCGCCCGCAGGAAGCTCTCCTCGGTCTCCGCGAGGACGACCGTGGGGGCGCTGCTCAGGACCCGACGGGCATGGGCCACGCGCCCGAGGGCCCACAGGTAGTCCCCCTTGCGACGCGCCGCGTGGAGTTGAGCGTCGACCTCGAGCTGTTGGCGAAGCTCGAGCCCCTCGCGGTCTTCCTCGAGCCAGCTGCCGAGGGTGGCCCACTCGCGCAGCAGCGCCTCGTGGGCGATCTCCAGGACCTCGCTCCCGTCGCGGCGTCGCGTTGCGACCAGGACCCGCGCGCGGCTGACGAAGGCGGCGAGGGCCCGGGCCGTGAGCGGGTCCTCGCCGAGCTCGGCCCGCAGGATCTGGCGCCGCGCGGCTCCCTCCCCACGCTCACCCAAGTGGACCAGGCGCGTCATCAGCTTGCGCGTGACGAGGTCGGCCTGCGCCGTGCCGATCGCGTCGCGCAGCTCGTTCAGGGTGCGCTCCGCGACCGTGGCGATCGATCCTTCCAGGCCGCCGGTCGCGCGGTAGCTGGACGCGCTCAACACTCGGCGCTGGACATCGCGTCGCTGCCACAGCTCGCGCAGCACGTACTGCAACAGGGGGAGGCACTCGGGCTTGCCGGCACAGGCGGCGACGAGCTCGTCGACGAGGGCAGGCGCCACGCGGTAGCCCGCGCGCACGGCTGGGCGCTCGATCGCTGCGCGGATCTGGGTTTCGCCCATGGGCAACACGCTGACCATGGCCGGTGCCGACAACGCGACGCCGAGCTCCCGGATGGCGAGGGCCCGCGACACGAAGTCGGCGCGCAAGGTGCCGAGGACCCACAGCCGACCGTCGCGGCGCCCCCAGGCGTCCGTGGCTCGCAGGAGGTTGCGGACGAAGGCTGCGGCCTCGGACTCTGGGTCGTGCGCGCTCAGCTTGGCCTCGGTGAACAGCTCCTCGAGCTGGTCGACGACGAGCAAGACGCGCCCCGGTGTTCTCGAGCTCGCCAGCGCGCGCTGGAGGGCCTGATCGTCGCTCGAGAGCTCGTCGGCCAGGGCTTCGCTCGCGCCCTCGGCCGCGTCTGGTTGGCCGAGGAGCGGGCACAACGCCCGCGCGAGCGCTCGACACGGGCGCGCGCCGGGCCGCAGGTACGCGATGCGCCAGTCTCTACGCCCGTCGAGGGCGCCACCTCGCAGCGCGGGGCACAGGCCCGCCATCACCAGCGAGGACTTGCCCGAGCCCGAAGCCCCGACCAAGGTGACGAAGCGGTGCGTGTCGGCGCGCACGAGCTCGAGGAGGGCGGCGATCTCGGCCTCGCGCCCAAACATCCAGCGAGCGTCTCGCTCGTAAAAGGACGCCAAGCCGCGATAGGGGCACAGCTCGGCCCCAGGCCCCGGGCTGGATGGGTCGAGGTGGAGGCGCGCAGCTTCTCGCTCCAACCAGTCCGAGCGATCGGTGTCCATGCCCACGAAGCGGGCGAGCTTGAGGACGTCCTCGTCCCAGCTCGCCGGGCTCGAGGTGAACTCTCCGCCGAGGCCCTCGAGCCCGTCGAAGCCTCCCTGAGCGCCAGGTAGGGTCACGCCGTAGACGGTCTCCCGCTCCTGCGCGAGGCGGGCACCGAGGGTCCTGCTGAGCTCGAACTCTCCGGGCTGCCAGGGGCCAGGTCCGCGGCACACGATCACGGCGGGCGCCGCAGCCAGGGCCGCCCGCATGGGCCCGCGCCAGGGCGCCCCTGGAGGCAGCTCCCACATGTCCAGCCAGGGGCGGACGCCGAGATCGAGGAGCGACTCGCACAGGCGCCGAACGACGGCCTTGTCGGGGCCCCGGTGGACGACGAAGACGTAGCTCGGGGGCTCGCGGGGGTCGTCGTCGGTGGAGAGCTCCGCCGTGACGAGGGCGTCGATGAGGGCGCGCATCGAGGGGAAGCGCTGCCCGGGCTGGGGGGCGAGGCCGCGGCTCAGGATCGCGTCGAGCCAGGCGGGCGCCTCTGGCGTGGGCGAGGCCGTGTCCGCGCTGGGAAGCCCACCGTGGATGGCTTCGAGAAAGGCGAGGCAATAGCGAAATTGATCGCTGCGCGCGTCCGCGGGCTCGCTGCGCCGCTGCTCCGGGGACAGGTAGGGGCTCGGGGCCGAGGCTGCGCCAGTGAGCCGGAGGCGGACGTGGCCGTTGGCATCGATGCGAACGTGCTCGGGGGTGAAGTTGGCGAGGGTCAAGCCGCGAGCGTGGACCGCGGCGATGCCCCGCGCGATCGCCTTGAAGGTGCGCAGGAGCTGGGCGAGGGTGCGCGGACGAGACAGCCAGTCGCGCAGGGACTGCCCTTTCGCATGGTCCATCACGAGGAAGAGCGCGCCGCCCTGTTCGCGGAGTTCGTAGATGGGGATGACGTTGGGGTGGGTGACCTTGGCGAGGGCCACGACCTCGCGCAAGACGAGGTTGCGCCCCTCGAGGGTCGGCTCGAGGGGCAGCTGCTCGATCGTTACGCGGCGGTCGAGTTCGAGGTCGTGAGCGAGGTGAACGACCCCGTCTTGGCGACGCTCGATTTCACGCTCAATGACATAATGGCCGATCGCTGCGTGCATTTGTTTCCCAAGTGTCGGCGGGTGTACCATCGGACTGTCGTGGATGCCCACTCATCGAGAAGCAACAAGGAACTCGCCATAGCGTGGACCCGTGGGGACAATGGGGCTGGCCGTGAGCTCGTTGTTGTCCGTCTCATGCCCCAAATTCATCGTTTCTTTCATAACAAGCTCGCCTCGGAGCAGGCCGAAGAGCTCGTGCAAGACACCTTCGCGGACCTGCGCAAGGCCCTCGAGGGGTTTCGCTATGACGCGAGCGTTCGTACCCTGGTCTTCACCATCGCCAGAAACAAGCTCAATGGCCATCTTCGCCGAATCATGCGAGAGCGGGACCGCAACGCCGACCCTGGAGAGCTCTCCCTCGCCGCGATCGGAACCAGCCCTTCCGAGCGCATTGCACGCAAGGGGAAGGGGCGTTTTTTGCTGTCTGCCTTACGCCAACTACCATTGAATACACAGGTCATGATCGAGTTGCATTATTGGGAGGAAATGCGAGTGGCAGAAATTGCGTGTATTCTCGGGCTCCCCGAGGGCACGATTAAATCTGCGATCTCCCGGGGCCGAAAGCGCCTGGAAGAGCTCATTGGAAAAATGGAAGATGGCGTCGGCGATGGCGACCTCGCGGGGACCCAAAGCCGCCTGTCCGAGTGGGCGATCAGAGTGCGGGACGAGATCGAGTCCCGCTGAGGCTCACATCCCAAGCACCTCCCGCTCTTCGGCGCTCACGGGCAGCTCGTCGAGCCAACCTTCGAGGGCCTCTCGGACCACTGGATCCTTCGTCGCGTCGAGTCGCTCGTGAAAACTCGTGATGGCCGCGGAGGTGCTCTGCCCCAGGCGAAGATCGACGACCAGGCGGAGCAGCTCGACGCTGAGGTGCCGCAGCGGGTGGTCGTTGGTCACCAGCTCGATGCGCTCGAGTTGGTCCCGCGCGGCCTGGAACGCTCCGCGCCGGACACTCAGCTCGGCCTTCCGGAGGCCGACGAGCTCGCGCACGCGGGGATCCTCGCCGTGTTGGGCGAGTAGCGCCTCGATCGCCGTCGCCGCTTGGTCATG
Organism: Plesiocystis pacifica SIR-1; assembly: GCF_000170895.1. Taxonomy (GTDB): domain Bacteria; phylum Myxococcota_A; class Polyangia; order Nannocystales; family Nannocystaceae; genus Plesiocystis; species Plesiocystis pacifica. The sequence continues at coordinate 6,560 of NZ_ABCS01000034.1, forward strand.
GCGCTCGAGGCTCAGGGCGTTGTCGATGATGATGAGGTGACACTCGAGAATTCCGGGCCCGAAGGTGCTGTCGCTGTCTTCGTAGGCGCGAACGGCTAGCTTGGCCAGCTCCATGGCCAGCCCGAGTTCACCCATGCCGGTCTCGGCCTTGGCCAGGAGCTGGAGCAGCTCGGCGTAGTCCGCTCCTTCGCTCGGGTTGGTGTCCTCGAAGCGGGCGATGGCCTTGGCCGCGAGGCGCTTCGCGGCTTCGGGATCGCCCTCGACCAGGGCCTGCTCGGCGAGCTCGGTCAGCGCCAGGTAGGCCAGGGGCGCCTGGGGGAAGAGCCTCCAGATGTGCTCCGCGTCGCTCCGCTCTTTCCGCCCCTCCGGGGTCGGGCCTAGGGCCAGGCCGAGGTTGTACTGGTATCGAGCGGTGCGGGGGTGCATCGCTCCAAAACGGGCGACGGCCTCATCGCGGGCGCGCGCCGACAGCTCGAGCACCTCAGACTCGCTGGCCACGCTCGCCTTTGCGCTCCAGTAGACGGGGACCGCCAGGCTGTGCTTGCCCACCAGCTGCAGCGCGCGGTCGTAGTGCACGTTTGCTTGGCCCCAGTCTCCGCGCTTGGCTGCGATGCGGCCGCGCAGGAACTCTACGTGGGCTGCCATGGGCGCGTGCCGACGGCTGTGGATGTCCTTTGCGAGCAGCTCGAGCGCGCTCTCGACCTCGTCGAGGTTCACGTTTGCCTGGCGTAGCGACAGCTCGAGTCCTTGGAGCTCGAGATCGGCCGCGATCACCACGAGTCCTGCCGCGCGAGCCTCCTCGGCCGATAGCTCGTAGAGCCGCCGGGCCTCTTGGACGGAGCCTCCCTCTTGCTCGGCCTTGGCGAGCTGCCCACGGCTCCGCGCCAACAGCCCCACATCGTCGAGGCCTTGGGCTTGGCGGACTGCCTCCCTGGCAAACACGCGGGCTTCTTGGTGGTGGCCGCGGAGTCGTTGGACGTGGGACTCCGAGGTGTTGCGCCAGGCCGCTCGAGTCCGGGCTTCCCGATCGGCCGAGAGGGCGGTCGCGCTGGGGATGCACGCGTCGGGATCCGGGAGTTCATCGACGACGTCCACGAGCAGCGGGAGCGCTCGTGTCTCCGCCCCTCTGAGGGACACGACGATGGTGTCGACCCAGATGCGCTGATGTTCGAGGCACGCATTCTCCGAGCCGCCCTCGACTTCACACAGCTCGTGGCGGCGTTGGGTCCAGCGCTCGGACCACTGCGTCAGTCCAGCGTCGAGGGAGTTCCACGCGCCTGCGTACTCGGGCTTGGCGGCGGCCCGAAGCCGGATGCTCGCTCGGGTCTGCTCGCTCCAGGGCGAGGGGGTGGACTCGCAGGTGTTGACCGGCTCGTGGGACAAAAAGGCGCCCATGACGAAGGTCGAGCACGCGGCCCCAGCGAAGGCGAGGGCGCGCCGCCATCGCTTGCGACGCGTCGAGATCGCCTGCAGGGCGTCGATCAGAGCCTCCATGCTCGGCCACCGCTGCGCGGGCTCGGGCGAGAGCCCCCGGGCGATGACCCGAAACAGCGCGCGCTTGTCCGGGGGCGTGACGACGCGGCCTTCTCTGCGCGCTTGGGCGCGCTGCGGCTCCGTGACTCCAGGGAAGGGAGAGCGCTCCCACAGGGCCTCGTAGAGCGCGACGCAAAACGAGAACTGGTCGCTGCGCTCGTCCACGCGCTGCCCACGAAGCTGCTCGGGCGACATGTAGGCCGGCGTTCCCGCGATCGCGCCCGAGCTCGTGGCGAATTCGTCCGTCGAGCCCCTGGCCGTCTCGGTGAACTCCCGCTCGAGCGCGAGGGTCCCCGCGATGGCCAGGCCAAAGTCCGCGACGCAGACCCGCCCGTCGTGGTTCACGAGCACGTTCTCGGGCTTGAAGTCGCGGTGGACCAGGCCATGGGCGTGGGCCGCAGCGAGCCCGCGCCCAGCCTCGACGAAGTCGTGGACGATGGCCCGCCAGCTCAGGGGCTCGAGGGCGCTGACGCGCTCGCGCAGGGTCTGGCCGTCGACGTACTCCATGACGATGTAGGGCTGCCCCTCGTGCTCGCCCCAGTCGTAGACGCCCACGACGTTCTCGTGGGACAGGCGGGCCAGGGCCTGCGCCTCGCCCAGGAGCCGGTCTCGCTCGTTCGCGCGGGCCCGGCTCTTGACCAGCTTGATCGCCACGTCCCGCTGAAGGCTGTCGTGGTGACAGCGGTAGACGACGCCCATGCCACCTTCGCCGAGGAGCTCGCGGACCTCGTAGTCGCCGATGCGGACGAGCTCTCCCCGCCCCAGCAGGGCTCTCTCGAGGGACGCGACGATCCGACGGGTCTCGAAGTCTTCCCCGCAGGACTCGTCTCCCGACCCGCGGGAGCCCGGGCCGTCTGTGGCCAGGTTCGCTTGCCGGAGCGGGTTTGTGTCGTCGTTCATGTGCATCTGGGATGGAGTCTCATGAACAGAGTGTCGAGCGCAGCCGGATCTTTGATGCCGACATGAGAATTTAATCTTCCGTCGAGAAACACAGCGCGGTATCGCACAATTAGCTGGGCTCCTGCTCCGGCTCTTTCGGCTTGCGAACGATGATCGGGACGTAGGGCGCCTCGTGCGGACTCATCGGGAAAGCGAGCGATGCCCCAATGCCGTAGGTGAGCGTGAACTCGAAGTAGCCACCGCCGGGTTGGAGCACGAAGGTCGTTCCATCTTGGGTGTGGAGCAGCAGCTCCGTGCTCAGAAGATCGATGAATACGAAATTCAAGGTGACCTGCTCGGCGGGGTCGAGCTCCAGCGGCTCGTCCGTGATCGTGTAGAAGCAGCCGTCGATCTCGGCGACGGCTTCGTGGTCTTGGACGTAGATGGTCAGCTCCGAGTGTTCGCCAATGCTGTCCGTGTCGATGTTCGATAGCGCGGGGTACTTGGCGCGATGATCATAGTTTTTCATACACGGGCCCGCCTGAGCGGCGGACGCCCAGCACAGCTGTGCGAAGAGCGCGGAGAGGATGAAGGCGGGGAGAGATGCAGTGCTCTTGAACATGGTGGTCCTCATTGCCGGGGGGATGTCGCCCGGCGCTTCGTGGCAGTTGAGGAGCACCCGATCTGGTTGCATGGAAAATGCACTATTTTTTTAGGGCACCATGATTTCACGATGATGCTCGATATCGATAGTCTTTGCCTCCGCGCAATTGAACGCGAACGGCACCTCGCAAAGCGCGAGGTGCCGTTCGGGTGGTCGAGCTCGACCTCGAGTTGTCAGGCTCCCGCCAGCAACCCGGGACTCACCACGTCACCACTTTTCTTCGGGCGGCGGCGCGCCGCCGTAGTCGGCCCCGCCGGTGTCCGTGTCCAAGCCGCCGGTGGTGTCCGTGCCGCCGGTGGTGTCCGTGCCCTCGCCGCCGGTGTCCGTGTCGGTGGTGGTGTCTTCCTCGCCCCAGGTGTCCGGCGGCGGCCCGCCGTAGTCGGCCGCCTCTTCTTCTTCTGGGGTCTCCTCCGACGAGGAGCTGGTCGAGTCGGTCGTGCCCATGGACTCGCTCGAGCTCTCGGTGGTCGTGTCGGTGGTCGTCTCCGTGCCCGTGGACTCGGTCTCGGTCTCGGTCGTTCCCTCGGTCCCGGTGCTGCCCTCCTCGCCGCTGCTGTCGCCACAGGCCGAGAGCAGGCCGAGGCTCAGGGCGAAGGCCATGGCGCCGATCTTGCTCGCGCTCGGAGCCGGGGTGGTCTCCAGGCTCGCGCCGCAAAACGGGCACCCAGAGTCAGTCGCTCGGTAGTGGCGGTGGCAGGCGTGGCAAACGAGCATGGGATCAGGATACGCGATTGGGATCAGAGTCGGAACAAAAAGCGACGGCGCTCCCGTCCGCAGAGGGGAACGCCGTCAATCCCAGAGGGGCCCCGCTCGGTCGAGAGGGGCCGGGTTGGTCGGGGGAATCAGCCGCCGACGTGCTGGATGAGCGCCGCGAGCTGGTTCCAGGTCTGGCAGTCCTCGATGGCGAGGAAGTCGAGGTTCTCGTCGATGACGAACACCGAGGGCCAGCACTGCATCTGCAGGTAGCTCAGGGCCATGGGCACGTCGCCCTCGGACCACACCGGGATGTTCACGTTGTGGTACATCTCGTCCCAAGCCGTGGCGTCGGAGGCCGCCGCGTCGCCGCCACCTTGGTTCTGGCCGAGGATGGTCACCCACTGGATGGTGCCGTCGGCGATCAGGTCGAGCAGCTGCTGGCCCATCCCGGTGAAGGGGTCGTTGGCGTCGATGCCGGCCAGGAAAGACGAGGCCTGGTGGCAGGGGCCACACCACACGGCCGAGACGTCGACGGCGATGGGGGTGCCGGCGTAGTCGCAGAGGTTGGCCTCTTCGCCGAGGTGGTTGGTCGCGCCGATGTGCTTGACGGGCTCGCCGACGGCCAGCGAACCCCAGCCCGGGTCGTTGCCGCAGGCCGCGGCGCCGGTCTCACCCTCGGTGGTCTCACCCTCGGTGGTCTCGCCCTCGGTGGTCTCGCCCTCGGTGGTCTCGCCCTCGGTGGTCTCGCCTTCGGTGCCGGACTCGTCGGACTCGGACTCCTCGGCGTCCTCTTCGTGGTCTTCGTGATCGGTGTGGTCGTCACCCGTCTCCGAGTCGGAGTCGGAGTCACCACCGTCATCGGAGGGGCAGGCCGAGAGGCACAGGACGAGGGACAGACCAAGCAGGGGAGATGCGCTCAGGGATTTCATGGTGCCGAGGACTTTACTATTCCACGCTCTTTCAGGGGATACCTTGCGTGCCCAAATTGCCCCCAAACTCCCGGAAAAGTGGGTGACGGTCGATGCCGGTGAAGCTCGATGTTGTCTAGATCGCGCAGAGTACAGCCGGAGAGGATCCCCAGCGCGCTGCGCATTGCCCGACATCGACCCTTGCAAGGATCGTCTAATGATCCTTTAGCTCGAATGGTGCGCGCCCATCGACGAGCTCGTCCATGCGGATCGCTCGACCGCTGCCCATCTCGTCGATGAGTCGGGACACCCGAGGCTCGGTGACCTCGACGGGACCCTCGGCCTCGCGCCGCGCCGGATCCTTCCACTCGCGGATGAGCCGGAACAGGCCGTTGTCAAAGGGCACACCCTTGGCCGGGATGAAGGGCTCGATGCGCTCGCGCATGCCCATGCGATCCATCTCGAGGGCGCGGTGGTGGCAAAAGGGGTTGTTGCCGGGTCGACCCAGGAGCGGCTCGTTGGCGGCGGTGCACCCCGACATGCAGGTCTCGGCGTAGTAGCACTCGCGGCAGTAGCCCCACAGGTCGTCGACGGTGCGCCGACGGATGTAGGTGATCTCGGCGGCCTCTTTCCAGATCTTGGCCAGGCCGTGCTCGCGCCACGAGCCGCCGATGTTGGCCGGGCCGCCGAGGCTCGGGCAGTTCTTGATGTTGCCGTCGCTCTCGATGCCGATGGTGCTGCGCCCCGCCGAGCACCCGCGGTAGTGGGCCTTTTGAGACTTGCGCAGCTTGTGCTCGAAGGGGCCGAAGTAGCCGAGGTTGTTGGCCGGCCAGATCCGGACCCGGCGCTCGAAGGCGCGGTCGATGATCGCGTCGAGCTGGTCGAAGAGCTCGAGGAACATGTAGGGCTGGAGGATGATGTCGGCGTTGTCGGCCGCGTTGCCGTGGGCGACGGTGATCTGCAGCTGCCAGCTGTGCACGCCCTCGTCGGCGATCAGCTCGAGCAAGTGGATGTGATCGCCGAGGTTGATCTGGTTGATCTGCGAGTTGACCGCGACCCGGGACCCGGCGTTGCGCAGGTTCCTCAGCGCCTCGAAGGCGTGCTCCCAGCTGCCCGGGCGGTTGCGCAATTTGTCGTGCGCGGCCTCGAGGCCGTCGATGGACACGGACACCGACTGGATGCCGGCCTCGACCATGGCCTCGGCGCGGGTCTTGGTCAGGCCGAGGCCGCCGGTGGTCATGGTGCAGGTCATGCCGCGCTCGCGGATGCGGCGGATGACCAACAGGAAGTCGTTGCGCAGGTAGGCCTCGCCGCCGATCAGCACGACCTCACCGACGCCGGCCTCGGCGAGCTCGTCGACGAGCTGCAGGGCCTCGTCGGTGGTGAGCTCGTTGGGCCTCGCCTCGCCCGCTCGTGGCCCGCAGTGCAAGCAGCGGTGGTCGCAGGCGAGGGTGAACTCCCAGACCGCGAGGGCGGGGCGTGGCACGGGGCCTTCTGCCTCATGGGTACGGAAGCGGCGACCGCGGCCCTTGGGCAGGGAGTCGACGACGGGGAGCCGCTTGCGGACTTCTTTGAGTCGCATTGGCAAATGGTAACAGCACAGTCCGGAATGCGCGATGTTGACCATGCGAATTCAGCATGCGACTCCGTCGCAGTTTGGGTTCTCGTAGATTGGTGACGTGAAAACTGCGACTCACACTTGGGGTGCGCGCGGAGCCGTCGTGCTCGCGTCACTTGGGATCTCGACTACCGCTTACGCCGGCACCATCACGGCGCAGGGCAACGTCACCGCGCTCGACGACGTCAGCCAACTTCAGGCCATCGTCGGCACGGCAACCTTCAACGAGGGGGTCCAGGGGCAGAACATGCCGCTGGACACCTACGCGGCCCAGGGCGCGACCTGGCACACCGGCGCCCTGTCGTCGATCTTGCCCGGCGTGACCGAGCCGGGCTCCGCCTCGGCGCCGCTGTACTTCAACAACGCCAGCTACTTCCCCCAGCCCACCGCCGGCGGCGGCGTCTACGAGGGCGTGCACACCTTCTTCGGCGGCGCCGTGACCTTCGACCAGGACATCACCCAGGTCGGCCTGACCGCGAGCCAAAACGGGACCCAGTACCTGACGGTCTGGGACCAGTCCGGCACGATGATCGGTCAGGTGACCTGGACGCCCGCGAGCGACTCGGCCTTCGTCGGCGTCGACACCAACGGCGTGCCGATCGGCATGGTCACCTACGGCAACGACAACATGTGGGCGGGCGGGAGCTACGGCATCGGCGGCTCGACGATCATCTCGGACACGTGGATCTGGGCCGCGGGCATCGAGTGTGAAGCGGACGCCGACTGCGACGACGGGAACGAGTGCACCACGGAGGTCTGCGTCGACAACGCCTGCGAGGTGACCAACGCGGACGGGGAGACCTGCACCGACGACGGCAACCTGTGCACGGACGACGTGTGCGCCGAGGGGGCGTGCACCCACCCCAACAACGAGGCGCCCTGCGACGACGACGAGGACGTGTGCACGGACGACGTGTGCTCCGAGGGCGAGTGCACCCACCCCTTCAACGAGGCGCCCTGCGAGGACGGGGACCTGTGCACCGAGGGCGACGTGTGCACCGAGGGCGCGTGCGTCCCGGGCGGGGACCTCGACTGCAACGACGAGAACATGTGCAGCACCGACAGCTGCGACCCGGCGATCGGCTGCGTCTACGAGGACATCCGCGGCTGCTGCAACGTCGACGAGGACTGCGCCGAGGGGGAGTTCTGCGAGGACGGCATGTGCGAGCCGATCCCCGCGGACACCGAGGACGACGGGACGACGGACGAGGGGACGACGGACGAGGGGACGACGGACGAGGGGACGACCGAAGAATCCGGGGAGGAGTCCGGCGAGGACGGGACCACCGAAGAGGGTGGCGACGCGGGCGACGAGATCGGCGACGACGAGTCCGCGGGCACCGACGTCGGCGACGCTGGCATCGACGACGACGCGGGCTGCAACTGCTCGACCGACGACGGCGACGAGCCCAAGGGCGGCTGGCTGCTGGCCCTGCTCGGCCTCGGCGTGTTCGGCCTGCGCCGCTCGAGCCGACGCCGCGCGGCTTGAGCCTGCGGGATGCCGTGGAGGGGCCCGGGACCTGGCGGTCTCGGGCCCTTTTGTCGCTACCGGGGGTCCTCGCAAAAGCCTCCGCCCTCGAGGGGGCGCACGCGCTGCATCCACGTCGGGTCGGGGGCGCAGGGGGAGGACAGGTCGACGAGGGCGCCGTCGGGATCGCGGACGAGCATGCGGCGCTGGCCGTAGAAGAGGTCGCGCGGGGCCTCGACCACGCGCGCGCCCAGCTCGGCGGCGCGGGGCAGCAGGCGCTCGTGGATCGCGTCGACGTCGTCGACCACGAGGGAGAGCATGGCCATGGCCCTGGGGGCGCTCGCTGGGGCCTCGCGCTCGCTGGCGGGCACGAGCTCGCTCGAGCGCAGCAGCAGGCCGAGCTCCACGCCCTCGTCGTCGGCCGCGGCGAGGTGTACGAACCAGTCGCTGTCGAAGCGCACGCTGAGCTCGAGGAGGGCCTCGTAGAAGGCGCGCGTGCGCCCGAGGTCGTCGCACAGCAAGGTCGTGAAGGCGCGGCTGAGCGTGGCCATGGCGGGACACTAGCAGGGCCTGCGAGACATGCGGTGCCGCGTCAGGACTCGCGGTACTCCGCGCCGAGCTTGGCCGCGAGGGCCTCGTCGTCGACGGCCTGCGCGTCCTCGCCGAGGGTCTCGCGGAGCTGGTCCAGGCCCGAGCGGATGTAGCGCTTGACCTGCGCCGGGCTCTTGTCGACCGCGGCCGCGAGCTCGTTGATCTTCATGCCCTCGCCGTAGCGCAGCTCGAGGGCCATCTGCCACTCGAGGGGGAGGCCGCGCATGCCCTCGACGATCCGCGTGCTGCGGTCGAGCTTGGTGCCGAGGGTGGTCGACAGCTGGCGCACGGACATGACCTGAGAGTCGAAGGTCTTGCCGGGGCGGCGGCGATCGAAGTGCTGCAGCAGCTTGTTGCGGGCGATGCCGAACAGGAAGCGGCGGGGGTCGTCCATCGTCGCCCGGTCCTTCTCGAGGAAGGTGAGCAGGGTGTCCTGGGCCAGGTCCTGGACCTCGGCGGGGCCGACCTTCTTGGCGAAGAAGCGGCGCAGCTTGGGGTAGCTCTCGCGCACGGTCGCGGCGACCTCGGGGTCCATCGCGCCTCCCTTTGGCGGCTGCTTGGCCTTGGCCATGGCCCGACCATAGCCAAAGGCGCCGCCTCGCGCCAAGGCGTGGACGCGGGCGCAGACCGTGGGATACTCCTGATCCACGACCATGCCCGCACTCGTCGCCTGCTCCAGCTGCCACCGTCAATACGACGCCAGCGGGTACCCCGTCGGGGGCCGCTTTCGGTGCCACTGCGGCGAGGTCGTCGAGATCGAAGCGCTCGCCGCCCTCGAAGCCGCGGTGATTCGCTGCCCGAGCTGCGGGGCCCCGCGCGGGGAGGGGCACAGCTGCGGGCGCTGCGGAGCCCAGTTCGAGCAGTTCGAGCGCGACATGGCGAGCATGTGCCCGGCGTGCATGACCCGCGTCAGCGACCACGCGCGCTTTTGCCATCACTGCGGACACGGGCTCACGAGCGAGGCCCAGGTCGGAGCGCTGAGCGAGCTCCCGTGCCCGAGCTGCGGCGGCGAGCAGCGCATGCACGAGCGCCTGTTCGACTCGGACCGGGTGATGTTCGAGTGCAGCCGCTGCGCCGGGCTGTGGCTCGAGATCGGGACCTTCACCCAGACCATCGCGGAGACCGAGGCCAACGCGCGGGCGGGCGGCGGCCCCGTCGCCTGGCGCCCGGGCACGCTCGAGATCCGGACCGAGGGCTTGCGCCGCGCGTGCCCGGTGTGCGCCACGGAGATGCCGCGCCGTCACTTTGGCAAGCACAGCGGGGTGATCGTCGACTACTGCGTCGACCACGGCGTGTGGCTCGACGTCGGCGAGCTCAGCCACATCCTCGAGTGGATCCGCGAGGGCGGGCTGACTCAGGCGCGCAAGTTCAACCCAAACGAGGACGTCACGGCCTTGCCCAGACCCAAGCGGGTGGTCGAGCTGCCGAGCGGTATCGAGACGCCAAAGCCGACGGTGCTCGAGTCGATGTTGGATACGCTGGCGAAGCTGCTGTATCCCGATCACCTGTGACCGATCACCTGTGACGGGGCGGAGTTAGTTCGGGGGGAGCTCGGGCAGTCGGACGGCGCGGAGGGGGAGGTCCTCGTCGTCGCTCGGGGTGGCGTAGATGCCGAGGGCGACCCCGGGCTTGCCGGTGCCGGTGAGCACCAGGGGGGCGCGCAGCCAGTCCGGGGCGGGGTTGGGGTCGGTGTCGGCCTCGAGCACCCAGGTCCCCGCGGGGGTCGAGTAGCCCGCGATGGGCACGGAGGCGAGAGCGGGCGCGGGGGCCTCGGGCGGGAGCAGGGGCCGCGCGCTGCCGGTCAGCTGGCACTGCTCGTCGCGCAGCTCGAGGACCCAGGCCTCGCTCGACTGGCTCCACACCAGCCAGCGCCCGGCGAGGCGGGCGGTGTTCTTGGTGCACATGGCCTGGAGGGTCCAGCGCGAGCCCTTGGCCATGGCTTGCTCGAAGGGGTCGTCGCCAGCGAGCAGGGTCCTCCGGGTCGAGCGTGACAGCATCGGCGGGATGAAGTCGGCGCTCGGGGGCCCGCACACGTCGACGGGGCCGGTGGGGCCCCGAGCGGCCGCGGCCGCCTCCGTGGTCTGGGAGAGGCGGGCGTCGGTCTCGGGGAAGCTGGCGCAGGCGCGCTCGAGGCAGGCGCGCTCGGCCTCGTCGCCGGCGCACTCGGTGCGGCAGCGGGCGGCGCAGGCGAGGCCGTCGACGTCCACGGTGCTCGGCGGCGGGGTGGCGCCGCGGCTGCCCTCGAGGGCGCCCAGGCGGATCCAGTAGCCCTTCTCGTTGCGCTTGCGGAAGGCCCCGCGCAGGCGCGGGTCGGCCTCGCTCGAGGCCGCGCCCTCGAGGGTCAGGGTGAGGTCGTAGAACTCGTCGGTGGTGTAGCTCTTGCCGTCGTCGGGGAAGGCCAGGCGCAGGGGGAGGCGCCAGCCGATCTGGCGACCGCGCCCGTCGAAGCTGGGCAGGGCGAGGGCGCGGGCTTCGGCCTCGATGGGCTCGCCTGGGATCGCGCCGTCTTCGAGGAGGGGCGGGAACTTGCGGGCGACGGCCTCGACGACGCAGCGCTCGCCGAGGCTCAGCTCGAACTCGTAGTCGACGCGCCACTCGAGCTGGTAGGCGTACTCGGTCCACAGCACCCTGGACCCCACCTGCCAGGTGCCCATCCAGCGCTCGAGCTCGCTGCAGCTGCCGGGGGCGGCGGCGAGGGGAGGGGCCGCGCTGGTGTCCGAGCTGTCGGTGTCGGTCTCGGTGTCGGTCTCGTCCGGTTCGCTGCCGGTCTCGGTGGTCGCGGCGCGCTCGGGGTCTCCGCCCTCTTGCGTGTCCCGGTCGGGCTCTTCGCTCTGGTCGGCGTCGGTCGGGGTCGGTTCGGGTTCGGGGCCGAACAGCTGCCACCCGCCGAAGCCGAGGACCCCGAGCAAGGCCACGCCGAGGCCAGCCCGCGCCAGGGTCGAGGGCGAGCGCGGGGTCTCGCTCGCGTTCGCGGCCCCAGCTGCGGGGAGCTCGACCTCCTCGTCGGCGTAGGCCCGCAAGGTCGCGCACAGCTGCGTCAGGTCGGGGAAACGATCGGCGGGCACGGCCGCCATGGCGCGGTCGATGGGGCCGCGCAGGCGCTCGAACAGCTCGGGGCCGCCCGCGGGCGCCTGGATCGGACTCGCGCGGTCGTCGAAGGGGTGGCGCCCGGTAAGCGCCTCGCGCACGACGACGGCGAGGGCGAACTGATCGCTGGCCGGCCGCGGCATGCCCTGGGTCAGCTCCGGCGCCATGTAGCCCGGCGTGCCGCGGACCAGCCCCTCGACGGTCAGCCGGGTCCCGAGGGCGTCGGCGTGGGTGGACCAGTCGCCTTCAGCCGCCGGATCGCGGGCCGGATCGCGGGACGCGTCGCTGGCCTCGCGCGCGGCCAGGGCCAGGCCAAAGTCGATGACCGTCGCGCGCCCCTTGCCGTCGACCATGAGGTTCTCGGGCTTGAAGTCGCGGTGGACCACGCCGTGGGCGTGGGCGTGGGCCAGGGCCTCGCCGGCCTGGAGCAGGAGCTCGAGCACGGCCCGGGCGTCGTGCGGGCCCGCCTCGAGGTGGGTGCGCAGATCGACGCCGTGGATCAGCTGCATCTCCACGAAGGCGCAGGGGGTGCGGCCCTCGGCGATGAGCTCGGACTCCCCGGCGGCGTAGACGGTGACGATGCCGGGGTGCTCGAGGCGGGCGAGGGATCTGGCCTCGCGCAGGGCCTCGCGCACGCCGGGGCGCTGCTCTTCTTCGTCGAGGGGGAAGAGCTTGAGGGCGACCTCGCGGCGCAGGGCGACCTGGGTCGCGCGACAGATCAGCCCGAAGCCGCCGGCGCCCAGGACCTCGCGCAGCTCGTAGTCTTCGCCGACCCGGGGCGGCGGCGCGCCAAAGTTTTCGTGCAGGATCAGCTGCGCCCCGATGGCGTCGAAGATCCGCTGGGTGGCGCCCACCATCGAGATTGCGCCACGGTTGGGGAGGGGCGTCAACCAGAGCCTGGGCAGGAGCGGGGGAATCTCGCTCGGGGCCGGCCCGCCGCGGGTATCATGGGGGCGATGGAGCCGGACGACTCGCCAGACGGGAAGCACGAGCCCACCGCGCTCACGCCCCTGCCCGGCCTCGACGTGGTCGGGCGCGGGGTCTACCTGCGCCCGCACAGCCCCCACGAGTTCAAGCGCCGGCACTTCGCCCAGGCGGACTTCGAGCCGGTCTACTTCCGGGAGGCCGGTCGCAGCTACGCCCTGCCCCGGGGCTTCGTGACCAACGAGAGCCCGCCGCTGCCCCGGGGGGCGGCCCTCAACCAGGTCCGCATCGAGGAGTCGTGGGAGCGCTTTTCTCGCTCGCGCGCCCTCGACTACGGCCTGGCCGCGGGCTGGATGACCTTCAACGTCGACGCGAGCAGCCACCTGGGCAACGAGCTGCGCTCGGACCACGAGTCCTACTACGGCTCGCGCAGCTCCTTCGTCGCGCTGTGGAGCGTCTACCTCGAGGACCCCTCTCAGCCCACGCACGCGCTGCCCGTCGACGACCTGCCCGCGCCCTACTCGCCCGCGCACCGCCGGGCCTACGAGGCCTTCTTCGACCGCTACGGCACGCACTTCGTCAAGCGAGCCTGGGTCGGGGGCAAGGCCGAGGTGCTGTTTTGCGTGGCCAAGTCGGGGAAGATGAGCCGGGAGGACATCTACGCGGGCCTGCGCGCGAGCTTCATCCTGCCCAACTCGCCGAGCCCCAAGGTCGGCCGGGAGCTCTCGCGCAGCCAGGAGGCGCTGATGAGCCGGGCCCAGTGCACCGTGGTCGGGCGCGGCGGCGACGAGCTGGCCCTGGCCTCGCTCAGCTCCCTCGACGGCGGCACCTACGACGCGTGGCTGAAGACCATCAAGGACAACCCCCAGACCGTCGAGCTCGGCCTCGCAGGCATCTGGACTCTGGTGGTAGACGAGGTCAAGAGCCAGGCCCTGCACGACGCCTACGCGGCCGCGGCGACCTTCTCTCCGGTGTCCTCGGTGTTCGCCGCGGGCGACGTGCTGCACTTCACCCGCGGGCGGACGACCTTTTGCTTTGACCTCGACGCGCGCCTGGGCACGCGGCCCCAGCCCCTCGGCGAGCGCTGGCCGGCCCTCGAGGCCCTGGGCATCGAGCGCGTCGACGCGACCTTCTTCGACGTCGACGGCCAGCTCGGCGCCGCGGGGGAGCTGTGCGTGTTCGCCCTCGATCAGCTGGTCCGCCTCGACCTCGAGACCGGCGCGGTCCGAGAGGGCGACCCGGTCCCGCTGCGCGAGGTCTGGCCGGGGCTGCCCTTCGAGCAGATCGACGCCGTGCTGAGCGCGGGCCCCGACGCCTTGTACCTGTTCTCCGGCGGCCGCTACCTCCGCCTCGAGCTCGCCACGGGGGCCGTGTCGGAGGGCTACCCCGATCTGATCCAGCGGCGCTGGCGAGGGGTGACCTTCGACCGCATCGACGCCGCGATGCGCTGGGAGGACGGCAAGTACTACTTCTTCCGCGGCGATCAGTTCATCCGCTACGACCCCGTGACCCTGCGCGCCGAGCCTGGCTTCCCCAAGGCGATCGTCGGCAGCTACGTGGAAGACTGGAGCTTCTTCGAATGAGCGACGACGCCAACTCCGAGGCCAGCCCGCCCGAGCCGCCCCCCACGAACGCGGACGCGACCGCAGCCTCGGGAGAGACCGCGGACGCGGCCGAGTCGGTGATCCAGCGCCACGTCGTCGCGGCCATGGCCGCCGGCCTCGTGCCCGTGCCGATGGCCGACCTCGCGGCGCTGGTCGCCGTGCAGATCAACATGCTCCGGGCCATCGGGGAGCTCTACGACGAGCCCTTCACCGACTCGCTCGGGCGCTCGCTGCTCGCGTCTTTGGCGGGGGGCTTGGTGCCTCTGTCCTCGGCCTCGCTGCTCAAGGGCGTGCCCTTGATCGGCCCGCTGCTCGGAGGCGTGAGCGCGCCGATCTTGTCGGGGGCCTCGACCTACGCCGTGGGCCGGGTGTTCGTGATGCACTTCGAGTCCGGCGGGACCTTCCTGAGCTTCGACCCGGACAAGGTCCGCGACCACTACGAGCGGGAGTTCGCCCGGGGCGAGGCGCTGCTGCGCGAGCGCGACGACAACCGCCGGCCTTGAGTGCTGTTTTGCCCCCGCAGGGAGCGGAGGACCGGGGGCGCTCCGTCGCTCCGCTCCTCCGCTTTGGCTTGGTGGGCAATGGAGTTCGTGCCTGGGAGGGGGCGTGTGGTCGCCCCCGCAGGCGGGGGCGTCGTTTGGCGGGGGAGAAGGGCGTCACTTGGCGGGGCTCCTGCCGCGGGGTCGGCGCCCGCGGAAGACGCCCGAGGACGGGAAGGGCCGCATCGTCGCTGGGGGCGTGCTGATCGGCTCAGCCGTCGCCTTTGGTGCGGTCGTGGGGCCGTGGAGCCCCCTCGGCGGGGCCGCCGGAGTGACCGTCGTCAGCGTCCTGACGCTGGGCGGTCTCGGCGGGGGGGCGGCGGCGCTCGTGTACGGGATTCGCCGTCATCGAGACTATGGGGCGCACCTGGCCAAGGGCTACCCGGCCGCTCCTCCGCAGGGCCACGGCTTGCTGGTCTCGGGGTCCTTCCTGTTGGCCGCCGGGAGCATCGGGATGACGGTCTTCGCCATACCGGGCGCGGCCGAACCCGTCGATTCGGCGCGATGGGGCCTCCTGGCGGGGAGCGGGGTCTCCCTCGCGGGGGGAACGGCGCTGCTCGTCCTCGGCGCTCGTCGGAACGGAGACTGGAAGCGCAGCGAGGCGTCCGTTCGCGTTCAGCCGACCTCTGACCTCTCGCCCCAGGGCGGGAGCGTCGGCGTCGTGGGGCGGTTCTAGTCGGGGTCGGGCTCAGGCTCGGGGTCGTTGGCGACGACCTCGACCTGGGTATAGAGGCACGAGCCCGACGGGCTCTCGCACTCGGTCCCGCGCAGGGTGTCGAGGGTGGTGACCAGGTCTTGCATCGGGACCGTGCACGCGGCCGTGACGGAGACCGTCGTCGACGCGGGCGGCAGCACCTCGACCTGCGCGCGGGTGAACTCGGCCAGGGCCTCGAAGTCGAAGGCGCCGTCGGGCTTGGGCGCCAGGGTCGTGCGCTCCGAGTCGGCGCCCGGGCTCAGCGCCCGCTCGAGCACGATGCGCCCGTCCATCTCGAGGCGGACGCTGAACTCGCGGGGGCCCGCCGCGGGCGCGAAGGTTGGCGGCGAGACGACGACGCGCCCGGCCATGATCGGCGAGGCCCACAGCGGGGCGTAGGCCCGGGCGAAGCGTTGGATGCTCGGGTCGGCGCGTGGTCGGTCGAGGTCGGCCGCGAGCTTGGCCGCGAGGAACTCGACGACGTGGTCGTAGACCGCCTCCTCGCCCCCGACGAAGGCGGACGCGTCGGGGGCGTCGCACAGACCGGGGCGGGGCTCGAGCTGGGGACAGAGACGCTCGACGCAGGCGGCGGTGATCGTCCCGAAGTCCGCGAGCGACTCGGGGGCGCCCAGGTCCGCGCAGCCTGCGAACAGCAGCTCGAAGCAGGGGCGGCCGGTCGGGAGCCAGGCGACGAGCTCGCTGGCGCGTTCGTCGGTTGGTGTGTCTTCGAGGGCCTCGAAGCCCGCGGCGCAGGTCTCTAGCTGAGCGGCCGGGTCGGTGGCCGCGGGGGGAGAGCTCGGCGCTGGTTTCTCGGGCTCGCGCTCGCACGCGAGGGGGAGGCCCAAGGTGACGAGGATGCACCAGAGAGTGGAGGGAACGTGACGCATTGGCACCGGGGATGACGAGGATAGAGTAGCGGCTTGGTGGCCGCTTTTTGGGGTGTTTGAAACGAGTGGCACGAGGGCCCCGACCCATGGTCGCACGTCCGCGTGGTTGGGCCCTGCGCTCACGTTCGCGCGCCTTGAAGGGCGCTCCGACCCACGCTAGTCCAGGCGCACGAGGGCGCGCCGTGGACCGTATCGCGGCGCCGCCTCGGACAACCCTCCCTGGAATGGGATCCCCACCCGACCCTCGATGAAGCGAGCCCGGTCCATGTTCATCCGTATTCACACCCCCGTCCTGATCGCCCTGTGCCTGTCCGCCCCGACCCTCCTCGGCTGCGCCGTGGAGTCTGAGGATGCGCTCCTCGACGAGCGCTCGGGCAACTACCCGCCCTTGCCCGCCGAGGGCACGCCCTTGGCCTACGCCATGCTGCGCGTGGCCAATGAGCTCGACTTCGACACCCTCGACATCGACGTGGCCCTCGACAAGCGCGCGGCGACCAGCATCGTCGAGTACCGCGCGGGTCAGGACGAGCTCCTCGGCACCGCCGACGACCAGTTCCTGCCCGACCTCGCCGAGCTCGACGGCCTGTACTGGCTCGGCCCGGCCAACCTGTGGAAGATCCAAAACTACGCGCTGCTCAGCGGCTACGTCGCCGATCCGCTGCCCGCCCCGAGCTGCGAGCCCGAGCTCGAGGACGCCGTGTCCGCTTGCCTGCGCCACCTCGAGGACGCCGCGGCCCCGATCCAGAGCCAGCTCCAGGGGGAGTACGGCTGGGGCCCCTACAAGGCCGACTTGCTGCCCAGCTGCCTCACGGCCAGCGACCCGGCCTTCCCCTCGGCGGACTACTTCGCCGACGCCGGCGCGGTCGCCTACCTCGAGCCCATGCTCGGCTACCAGAGCCTGATGTGCGAGCTGAGCAGCGAGCCGATCTGTGCCCTCGGGGTCGCCGGCGTCGCGGAGCGCAGCCGCCCGGAGTGCGCCGGCTTCTTCGCCCCGGACCTGGCCGTGGCCGAGCTCGCCGTCGACCCGGCGGATCAGGCCGACTGGGACGCTCAGATCGCGGCCCTCGAGACGGCCTGCAACGGCGAGTGCGGCTACTGGGTCCGCGCCTACGACTACGCCCCGGGCATGGCCCCGACCCTGCTCGGCGACGTCATGCAGGCGGTGATCCCCGAGGCGCCCTTCGCCTACTACGGGCCGTGGCTCAGCCGCGAGCCCAGCGACCAGCTGCCGGCGGTCTCCGCCGGTGCGCAGGCGCTGCTCGACGATGTCCTCGCGGATCTGGGGCTGACGGGCGAGGCCTACGACGTGGCCCGGGCCGCCGACGAGATTCCCTGCCCGAACTGCCACCAGTTCCTCGACAGCTACGTGCTGCTGCTGCGCGACGCGGGCGTGGTGATCGTCCTCGACGTCGAGACCTTCTGGGACTCCTGAGCCTTCGGCTCGACGCAGACAGGGGGCTCCTCGCTTCGGCGGGGAGCCTCCCCTTCGAGTATGGTGGATGGCCCGCTGGATAGAGTCGACAAACCCTGGTGAACCGCGTCAGGTTACTGAGAGCCCATGTGGGGGTTATCGTCAGTCTCGGTCTGATCGCGGCACTTGGCCATTGTACAGGTACGGACTCCACCTTCGAGACACCGGCAGGAGTTGCAGTCCTCCCTCCACGTTGTTCCGACCTCGCCTTCTTCACAGACGCGAAGTCCCTGCCCCCGTAGTAGCTCCCGCATTTTCGAGCGCTCTGCCTTCTTCCGCGCGCTCACCTCGCCCTCTGCCGTGTCGGAGTACACTTGCATCAGCGATGTGATCGCGTCAGCGGGTGGTGGGAGACACCCGGTCGACAGTGCTGCTAGCAGCAGCATGACCATGGCTTTTTGTGTCATGGATTAATCTCGACAATCACAAATGATCCAGAGTCGAAGTGAACTCCTTCGGTGATGTGTACTTCTCGACCGGCAACCACTTTGAGGTAGTCGCCCGATCCGACGTAGGTGTCACTCATCAGGATGTGAGCAGTGTCCTCATCGGTGTCCCCGTCATGGGGGAGGACATGTGCTGTTGGATCAAAGATGTCGTCGGGTAGGAGGTCGTTGATGGAATTCCAACCCGTGAAATTGTCTTGGGAAGGTGTCGATGGGTCGGTGCAGGTAGTGGGAGGCCACGCCCCAACACGATTGGTGTAAAGCCCAAACATTAATCCATCCGGAGTGAATCTGCCGAGCGTTGTTCACGGTCGTCCACATCGAGTCAGGGAGAGAAACTGAAACACGCAGTGGGGAAGGCGAGATTACGCCGTCGTCTAGAGCGTTTGATGAGCATGGTGCCGGCGAGGCTAGCGCATGCTCGCACCAGGCTGGGAGCGGTGTATTTGTTGAAAAGACTGGCTCAGGCTGTCACGACGGCTCGAGCCCGGGCTGATGAAGGAGGTTGGGGTCAGGCTCACGCAGGTTGGGCGGCCCCGAGCTCTTGGGGCGTCGGGAGGCCGTGCATGGCCAGGGCTTGCCGGGCCCACGCGTAGCCCTCGGCCACGCTGGCGTGCATGGGCACGCGCAGGTCCGGGTCGACCCAGCTCATCGCCGTCATCGCGCCGCGCACGAGCGGGTTGGTCACGACCATGGAGCTGCTGGCGATCACCCGCGACAGCAGCCCGCGCAGCTCGTCGGTGCGGGTGGTGATGAAGCGTCGGACCTCGGCGGGCGGCCGCCCGGCTTTCTCCGTGCGGGTGAGCAGGATGCAGCGCTCGCCCTTGGCGTCGAGGGCCTCGATGATCGCCCGGTGCTTGGCGAAGTACTGCTCCATCACCGGCAGGCTCGGGGTCCCGCGCCAGATCGCAACGAGGAGGGGGAGCTGGCGAGCGTCGATGGAGACGTAGCAGCTGTCGTCGGAGAATTCGTAGAGCGCGTCCATGCGTCCAGGCTCGGGGGCGGGGCCATCGAGGGGCGCAGCGTCCGTGCTGCGCACCTCTTCGAGCTTCTTGGCACGATCGGAGTCGTGTGTCCTTTGGGGCAGGCTCAGCCCCGCTTTGGGCCCGCGCAGACCCCTGCATTCACGGCGAGCGTTGGGCATGCGCGATCGCCGAAGCTTCGCTGGAGGAGCAAGACGTGGCGGTCACCTCGAGCGCGCGCGGGTCGGCGGATGCGCGGTAGGCTGCCGCGTATGGCTGGTTTGTCTCCCTCGTTTTCGCTCTCGATCCCCGTGGCTCTGATCTGCGCCGTCGCGCTCTCGACGGGCTGCACCGACGACGTCAGCGACGAGGGGGCCGACGACGAGATCGGGAGCGAGGAGGAGTCGAGCGACGACACGGGCGCGGACACGGAGACCAACTCGAGCGGGGTCACGGAGACCGACGCGGACACGGAGACCGACACGGGCGAGGAGGCCTGGGACGGGACCTGGCCGAGCGTCGACTGCGATCCCCTGGTCCCCGATTACTGCGCCTTCCCCTTCCCGAGCAACGTCTACACCGTGGCCGAGCCCGACAGCGAGACGGGCCTGCGCGTGGAGCTGCCCGAGGTCGCCGTGCCCATGAGCATGGGCGGCGGGGTCACGGACGTGGCGCCCTTCAACACCCGCGACGGCTTCTCCCCGGGCATCCACCTCGCGGTCTATCTGCCAGGGGCGACGACCGAGGGCCTGCCCACGCCCGACAGCATCGATCTCTCGCTGACCGAGGCCTCGCCCACGGTGCTCATCGACGCCGAGACCGGCGAGTGGGTCCCGCACTGGTCCGAGCTCGACCAGAGCACCCCAGACGACGATCGCCGCGCCTTCCTGATCCGCCCGGCGGTGCGCCTCGAGGACGGGCGGCGCTACATCGCGGCGATCCGCGGGGTCGTCGACGCCGACGCCAGCGTGCTCGCGCCGAGCGAGGCCTTCGCCGCCCTGCGCGACGAGCTGCCCAGCGACGAGCCCAGCGTCGAGGCCCGCCGCCCGCTCTACGGGGACATCTTCGCCCGCCTCGAGGACGCCGGGGTCCCGCGCGCGGACCTACAGCTGGCGTGGGACTTCACCACCGCCAGCGAGGCCGACAACGCCTCGTGGCTGCTGCACATGCGCGACGAGGCCCTGGCCAGCGTCGGCCCCGAGGGCCCGGCCTACACCCTCACCGAGGTCATCCCCGACTGGGCCCCGGGCATCGCCTACCACGTCGTCGGCGAGATGGAGGTGCCGCTCTACCTCGACATCCCCGGGCCCGGCGGCGTCATCTTGCTCGGCGACGACGGCCTGCCCGAGCCCGACGGCACGACCACCTACCCCTTCACGCTGATCATCCCCGAGTCGGCCGCCGACGAGCCCGCGCCGCTGATGCAGTTCGGCCACGGCCTGTTCGGCGACTACACCGGCGTCGACGTGACCGCGCCCATCGTCGCCGAGATCAACATGGTCAGCTTCGGCGTGTCGTGGATCGGCATGTCCAGCGAGGACCCGGCCGAGCTCGCCGCGGCGCTCGGCGGCGGCGACCTCTCGGGCTTCCAGACCCTCCCCTCGCGCCTGCTCCAGTCCCACGTCAACGCCCTGCTGGCCATGCGCATGATGCAGGGCGCGCTCAAGGACGACCCCGCCATCGCCCTCAACGGCCAGAGCCCCATCAACCCCGACGAGCGCTACTACTTCGGCGGCAGCCTCGGCGGGATCATGGGCTCGGTCTACATGTCGATCACCGAGGACGTCGAGCGCGGCGGCCTGGGGGTGCCCGGCCAGTCCTTCAACCTCCTGCTCAGCCGCAGCGTGCTGTTCGAGCCCTTCTTCGACGTCCTGACCTTCAACTACGCCGACCCCCTCGACATCCCCCTGTTCCTGTCGGCGGCCATGCTGCTGTGGGACCGGGCCGAGCCCACCGGCGTCACCACCGGCCTCCGCGACGGCCGCTTCGCCAACGGCTTCACCCACGAGGTGCTGATCCAAGGCGCCATGGGCGACCACCAGGTCTCGAACTTCGGCACCCACTTGATGGCGCGGACCATCGGCGCGCCCCCCCACGAGGCCTCGGGCGAGCTGTTTTGGGGCATGGAGCCCGTCGCCGACGGCTACGAAGGCTCGGCCACGATGATGCACGACTTTGGCCTGCCGCCCATCCCCCTGGAGAACGTCCCGATGACCGAGGGCAGCGATCCGCACAGCGCGATCTGGTCGATGATGGGCGGGGAGGGCGTGTCGATGCTCGACACCTTCCTGCGCACCGGACAAGTCATCAGCGACTGCGACGGCACCTGCGACCCGGCCTAACCCCGAAGACCCGAAGTCCCACCCGGACTTCAAGCCCCACCCGGACTTCGGGCCGAACACCATCGCCCGCCCGAGTCGGAGCCAACAACCTCCGCACCACGACGGGCACAACAGGGGCAAGGGGGTCGGCTCCCCCAGCGCGAGGAGCCGCCCAAGCCCTCGCCGAAGCCGAGCTCCACATCAACCTTCAAACGCTCGAGATCAGCACAACCCACGCAGTCAGGCGACAGCGGGGGATCCGACCCCCTTGACCCGTGCCCGCTCCCCGTCAGCGCCGAGACCCCCACCAAACCCCAAGAAAGCCCCGAACACGCGCCACTAAGGCACGAACAGCTGCTCCCCCACACCGCTCTCGACATCCACCGCGAAGTACCCCGCCTCCCCACAGCTACCAAAGTCCTCCTTGTGATAGAGGACGCGGTTGCGCAACGAGTCAAAGGCCAAGTCGTCGACGCAGCGCATCTCCACCCCGTCGATGGGCCCGCCCCCATAGAGCAGGCTCTGCGAGTGGTCCGCGAGGGTCAGCCGCAAGGTCGCGTAGGGAGCGTAGACGTTGCCCTCGGTGGACAGGGTGACGAACACGCGCTCGTGGTCGGGGTCGAGGAGCAGGCGCTGGTCGTAGTTGTCGAGCTCGACGGCGACGCCCTCCCAGTCCGCGCTCAGCTGGAGCTCGAGGGCCGCCTCGTCGAAGACGTGGTTGAGCGCGAGCAGGTCGCCGTGGAGCATGAGCAGGAGCACGACCTGTGGGTCGCGGGGGTCCTCGACCATGGCGCGCGCGGGCGCGTCCCCCATCATGCCTTGCATGTCGCACTCCTCCCAGTCGCAGTACTCGTTGAACAGGTACTGGGACTTGTAGAACGCGAAGTCGTGGACGGTGACGCTGTAGAGGTCGTAGTCGCAGGCGTTGGGGTCGCAGTCGGCGTAGATGCTGCGCAGGTAGGTGTTCGTCGAGTCGACGATCGGATCCTCGTAGGTTCGGTCGTCACCGCAGTCGTCGCAGCAATTTTGATAGTTCTCCGAGATCGGCGTGACGGAGCCGTCTTCGAGGTCGATGGCCACGTACTCCTCCCACCAGCAGTAGAGCAGGTTCTCGTTGAACGAGCCGTGGGAGACGAAGGCGAAGGCGTGGGCGAGGTTGCCGTCGAGGGCGAAGCTGTCGATCCACACGTTGTGGTCCTCGGGCCACGGCCAGGCGGCGACGAGGTCTTGGGTCTCGCCGGTCTCCATGTCGACGCCGAACAGCATGTCGCCGTCGTCGGAGACGCGGATCCAGCGATCGGCGAGTTGGTCGAAGCCGTCCTGGGGCGGGAAGAACTCCGGGGGGTCGAGGGGGTCGAGGCCTCCCGTGTCGCCGCCGGTGTCTCCGTCTTCGCTGCTCTCCTCTTCCTCGGAGGAGGAGGAATCCTCGGTAGAGGTCGAGTCCTCTTCGGAGGTCGAATCTTCGGAGGAGGAGTCCTCTTCGGAGGTCGAATCTTCGGTAGAGGTCGAATCTTCGGAGGAAGTCGAGTCTTCGGAGGAAGTCGAGTCTTCGGAGGAAGTCGAGTCTTCGGAGGTCGATCCGTCTGCGTCCGTCGTCGACCCCGCACCTCCCTCGTCCGCGCCCTCCGAGCCGCTGTCGTCGGCGCCTTCGTCCGTCGTTGGACCCGCATCAGGCACGCATCCATTGGCGAGAACGGCACTCAGAGCCAGCGCTGTGATCCCCCTCGTCGACCGTCCGGCTCGCGCCCGGTGGGTGTGCGTCTCGGGCTCGGGGGTCGCGGGAGTGTTCAGCATGCCGAGTCTTCGGAGTGACACGGCAACCGCTTGCGGTCAACGCGCGGTTTTG
This sequence comes from Plesiocystis pacifica SIR-1, assembly GCF_000170895.1. GTDB lineage: Bacteria > Myxococcota_A > Polyangia > Nannocystales > Nannocystaceae > Plesiocystis > Plesiocystis pacifica. The sequence goes on from NZ_ABCS01000034.1 coordinate 29,698, forward strand.
GCCAGGATCCCGTCGACGTCGACGGCGCTCAAGGCGTCGGTGCAGGCGGAGGCGGGGAGGGCTGGGGCGGTTGAGGCTCGGGCCCGTCGCCCTGGCGGACCACGCTGCGGACCTTGCCGTAGTCCAGGGTGATCAGCTGGTCCGCGCAGTGGAAGTAGCGGTCGTCGTGGCTGACGGCGATCACCGTCTTGCCCCGCGCGACCAGGCTGGGCACGAGCTCTTCGTAGAAGTACTGGCGGAACTCCGGGTCCTGGTCGGCGGCCCACTCGTCGAAGGCGCAGATCGGGCGGTCCTCGAGCAGCGCGACGATCATCGCCAGGCGCTTGCGCTGGCCCGTGGACAGGGCCCGGTTGGTGAAGCGCTGGTTCTCGAAGTTGGTCTTGGCGCTGAGCTGCATCTGGTCGAGCAAGCGCGCGGCCTGCTGGGGGTCGGCGTCGAGCAGGCCGTAGAGCTTCGTGAACAGGTGGAAGTCGGTGAAGATCACCGAGAGCATCTCGCGGTAGGCCGCGACGTTGCCCTTGCCCACGCGCACGCCGTCGACGATGAGCTGGCCAGCGGCGGCGGGGTAGAGGCCGGTCAGCGCCTTGAACAGCGTCGACTTGCCGCTGCCGTTGCCGCCGACGAGGAAGACGACCTCGCCCGCGCGGACGCTCAGGTCGAGGGGGCCGACGCGAAAGCCCGGCTCGTCGCTGTCGGGGTACTTGAACTCGAGGCCGCGGACCTCGAGGCGCTCGAACACCTGCCCGGGGCGCTCGTAGTCCTGCACGGGCCAGGGCCGCTGGATGGCCTCGCCGAAGGCGTCCTCGCTGGCGATGGCGTCGAGCTTGCCCTCGAGGGTCGCGATCTGTTCGAGGGCGACGTTGGAGCGCAGGTAGGCCGGGAGCCCGCCCGCGATGCCGGCGATGGGGTTCCAGGCGAACAGCACCGTGGCCGTCAGCGCGCCGATGGTCGCCGGGGTGAACTCGAGGTACTGGGGCAGGATCATGGTCAGCACGCACAGCAGCGTGAACAGGACCACGTTGGTGAAGATGTAGTTGTCGTCGAAGAGCACGTGGGTGCGCACGGTCAGGTCGCGCAGGGTCTTGGTCCCGTGCACGACCTCGCCGACGACCTCGTCGCTGCGCTTGGCGCTGAACTTGGTCTCGCGGAAGCCCTGGACCAGATCGGTGAGCGCGTCGAAGAACACCAGGCGCTGGGCCGAGGCCTCCTGCAGGCCGTCGAGGATGACCTTGCGCTTGTTCCAAAACAGCGCCATGCCCGAGCCGATCAGCAGGGCGACGAACACGAAGCCCTCGGGGCTCAGCCACAGCACGTAGAGCGAGGCCGCGGCGAGCACGAGCACGGACATCATCAAGTTGGCGATCTGCCCGGCCGAGTCCGAGATCATCCCGATGTTCTCGGTGATGCGGTCGTAGATCTCGGACCGGCCCATGTTCTCGAGGCCGTAGGCCTCGGCGCGCTCGAGCTTGCGGGTGATCCGGTTTTTGATCCGCAGCAGCGCGTCCTCGACGATCGCCGTGGTCCGGTGGTGGGTCTGGCGGGCGCTGATGACATAGAGCAGCCCGGCGACGACGAACATCGCGAGCAGGCGGAAGTCGACGGTCTCGCTGTGCTCGGCGGCGTGGTTGGCCAGGCCCAGGAGCATCGCATTGGACACGCCGGCGAGGGTCGCGGCCGCGAACACGGTGGTGACCCGCGCCCCGGCCTCTTCCTTGATCATGTCGACGATGGTCATGCTGGTCGCGTGGTGGGGCTAGGGTAGCGGGATCCTGGGCGGCGATCACCTCGCTCGGCTTGCGGGCGGGGGCCCTCGGCAGGCATGCTGCTCTCCCGTGTCCGCGCCCTCGCCCCGCCCCGCCGCGTCCGCGGGCCCTCCCTCGAGCAGCCCGGTGGCGCCGTGAGCCGGCGGTGGCCGAGCTTCGTCGCGGGCTTCCCCGGGGCGCGCAAGCGGACGCCGACGCAGCAGGCCGCCCGCGACGTGGTCGGCTTCGTGCTGGCCGTGGCGACCCTCGTGGCCCTGTTCTACTCGGGCTGGAAGCTGATCTTCTCGCCCAACCAGTACCCCCTGGCGCACCCCATGGGCGAGACCGACATGGTCGAGGCCAGCTTCCCCGAGCGCTGCGGGGAGGCGCGCCCGCGGCCCTTCGTGATTCGCGTGGTCTACGGCCCGGACCTGGCCGAGTGGATCGAGCCGGCGGCGACCCGCTACATGCACGACTGCCCCAACTCGCAGATCAAGCTGCGGGCGATGAGGGACATCGACGCGGTCCGGGCCATCGCGGCCGGCGAGATCGAGCCGACGCTGTGGATCCCCCGGGACCGCTCCATGCTGACCTTGCTGGAGGCGCGCTGGACCCGGGGCGAGGCCCTGGCCGTCGACGACGGGCCCGCGCTGGTCCGCACGCCGATGGTCATGCTGATGTGGAAGGACCGCCTCGACGCCCTCGACGCGGCCTTGCCCGCAGGCCTGCGGGGGCGAGGGGGCTGGAGCGGCAGCGTGTGCGCCGGCATCCCCACCGAGCCGCGGGGCCTCCACCCCGACCCGGGAGAGGGCAAGCTCGAGCGCGACGCGATGGTGCCCATCTCCTGGGCGGAGCTGCGCCACGAGCCCAGGCTCGCCGGCTGGGGGCACGTGCGGGTCGACCACGCCTCGCCGAGCGACTCGTCCGTGGGCCTGCTCGGGCTGACCCTCGTCGCCCGCGACTACGCCCAGTCCCGCGGCCACAGCCTCGAGGACCTCGAAGACTTCGATCGCCTCGGCGCGGACTTCCAGCGCTGGCTCGAGCGCTGCGAGGCCGGCCTGCCCCAGCCCAAGGCCACCGGCCGCCTGCTGACCGAGACCATGTTCAACCTCGGCGACCCCGGGCAGAGCAGCAACGGCTCCGACGGGGTCATCAGCACGGAGCAGCTCGCGTTCTCGGTTTTGACCCGCATCGACGCCCACGAGGCCGGGGTCGAGGCCGTGCGCATCGTCTACCCCGACGACACCGCGCAGCTCGATCACCCCGCGCTGTTTTTGGCCCTCGGCGAGCACGACGAGGGGGCGGTGGCCCAGCGCTTCGTCGACGTGCTGTTGGGGGAGGAGCAGCAGGCCCGGGCCCTCGAGCTCGGCTTTCGGCCCGCGAACCCCGAGGTCGAGCTGCGCAGCTACGACGCCGGCCCCAACCCCTTCCTGCGCCTGCGCCGGCACGGGGTCCAGCTCGAGCTCGACATCGCCGAGACCCTGGGGGAGGTCATCGAGGACGAGGTCCTCGCCGTGGTCATGGCGCGCTGGCAGGACGCGACCGGGCGCGAGTAGCTCCGCGCTCCGAGCGACGGCCGGCCTCGCGCTTGCGAGCGCGCGCTTCGAGCTCGGAGCTTGATCCCGCGCCCTGGGTCGCTCACCCCCTGACCGGATCGAGTGGATGTCGTCGGGACGGATCGCGGCGCGGCGGTCATGGCCGGGGCATGAAGCAGAAAACCCGTGTCAAAGCCGGAATGAAGAAGATCTACGTCGGGAACCTGCCGTAGCGATCGATCCGGGCCAAACCCGCAGGCCCGGCCCCTCGAGGGGGTCGGGCCTGTCGAATTGATTTGCCCAAGCTCAGCTCGGGGCCGCCGACCAAAACTCGATCATCGGCCCCGGCCGGATGCAGCAGTCGCGCTCGCCCTCGACCGCGACCATCTCCCCGTCGAGGGTGAAGCCCTCGCGGATCCGAAAGCGCAGCTCCTCGACGTTGGCCCGGGCGACCAGGGCGTACTCGGCCTCGAGCTCGCGCTGATCCCCGCGGGCGAACAGCAACGGAAAGGAATGGCGGAAGCACTGCGCCGGGGCCATGCCGTTGCCCGAGAAGTGGAAGCGCTCGGGGGCGACGGCCTCGGGGGGCAGGGGGCGAAAGCCCATGGTGGTCTGGGCCAGGGTCCCGACGATCAGCGAGTGCAGCCGGTGCTGGCTGGCCGGCGCGGCGAGGGGCTGGCCGTCGACGACCATGGCCAGATCGTGGCGGGCGAACACGGGCTGCTCGCTGGCCCGCGGGTGCAGGCTCTGGGCGAAGGTCTGGGCCATGGTCACGGCCGCGTCGGCGACGGTCGGGTGATCGCGGCGGCTGTAGTAGGAGTCGAGCACGCGGTAGCCGACGCCCCAGGCGAACATGAACCCGTAGATGGGCTCGTGGCCGTCGACGCGGATGTCGAGGGAGGGGAGCAGGGTCCGGCGCAGGCGGGTGGGGTCGGGCAGGCGGGAGAGCGTGAGCTCGGGGCTCTCGGAGAAGCCGAGGTACTCGGCGAGCACGTTGATGGTGCCGGCGGCCACGGGCAGGATGACCGGGCGCGGCGCGTCGGGGCCGAGGCTGTTGATCATCGCGCTGAGCCCCCGGGCGATGGTCCCGTCGCCGCCGTAGAAGCACACGGTCTGCGAGCGGTCGACGGGCAGGCGCTCGAACAGCGCGGTGAGCTCGTCGAGGTTGGCGGTCAGGTGCAGGCGCGGGTTGAGCTCGCCCGCGTCCGCGCCCTGTCGACGCAGGAGCCGACGGACGCTGCCGGCGTTGGGGTTGAGCACCAGGAACAGGCTCGGAGACTCGCGCAGGTGGCGGTCGAGGGTCTGAGTCAGCGCTTGCATGGCGACGCCTCCCTCCGCCTACCATCTCCGGGGCCTTCGCGCGATGGACAGGCAGGTGCCATTGGCGCAAAAGTCCGATGAGAACGGCGTTCGCAGCGCTTCTCAGGGCAGATCGTCGGTCGGAGCCTCGGGCAGGACCTCGAGCGGGCCGTCGTCGGGGAGGGCGTCGCTGGGCCCGTCATCCGCGCGCTGCTGCGACGCGTCGGGGCCCTCGGGGGCGTCGCCGAGGCTGAACAGCAGCGGGGTCTGGCCGCCGCCCTGGCCGAGCACGACGACCTTGGCGTTGGGCGACTTGGCCAGCTCGCGGGTGGCCTCGATGTCGCGCCAGCGCAGCAGCGCCGGAGAGATTTCGCTGACGATGCTGTTGTAGTCGCGGATGCCGGCGGCCTCGATGCGCTTGCGCTCGGCCTCTTGCTCTTCGCGGGCGATGCGGTGGATGTACTCGAGCTTGAGCTGCTCTTGGCGGTACTTGTCGGCGATCGCCGCCTTGACGATCTCCGGCAGGTTGATGTCCATGAGCTTGATCTCCTGGACGTCGATGTAGCCGAGCTCGGGGGTGGACGAGACGGGCTCGCCGAGCAGCTCCCCGGGCAGCTCGCCCGTGAGGTCTTGCATGGCCTCGCGGACCTCGACGCCGACCCCTCCCGCGCCGGCATCGTCCGCGTCGTCCTCGTCGATGCGGGTGATCATCGGGATGTTGCGCAGCTCCTGGAGCACGTCCTTGCTGCTCGAGTAGATCTCGTGGGCGGGGCGGTTGCCGAAGGTCCGGCGCACGTGGGCCTCGACCTCGGGCTTGATCAGCCGCTCGAAGTAGTTGGGCCCGATGTCCTGGTGGAGCAGGCCCAGCTGGTTGCGGTGCGGCCGGTAGCGGACCGAGACCACGACCTCGAGGTCGAGGCCCTCGTCGCTGAGCACGCTAAAGCGCAGGGTCTTTTGCTGCAGCCGGCTCTCGTAGACCGTCAGCGTGTCCCAGGGCGGGATGACGTGGAAGCCCTCGCCCCAGATCCGGTCGGTGACCGTGCCGGCCTCGAAGTAGCGGTACATGACCGCGTGGTGACCGGCGGGCACGGTGATGAACATCCGCGGCCACAAAAAGCCCAGGCCCAGGAGGACCACGAGCAGGAAGGTGTAGACGTAAAAGCGGAGGGTCAGGAACAGCTCGTAGACCGTCTCGCGCGCGCTCTTGCGCTCGACCTCCGGCTGCTCGTCGGGGCTCAGGGGCTGCTCGTCCATGGGGCGCGCTCCGCTGCTTCTAGCTGGTTCGGGGCGGGCGGTAGGGCTTGGGCCCAGACAGCCACGCGGCCACGAAGCCGCCGATGGGGGTCAGGAAGATGGACACCAGGATCGTCAGCCAAAAGCCGAGCCGGCGGGTGCTGCCGACCAGCCCGGCGCCGACGATCGCGAGCACCGGCAGGGCGATGGCGACGAGGCTCATGGCGTCGGGGTGACCTCGATCTCGGGCTCGCTGCTGGCGGCCGCCTTGGCCTGCTTGGGATCGAGCTTGGACACGGTCTCCTTGGCCCTCTCGAACTCGGTCTTGAAGAACTCGCGCATCGCCTTGGGGTCGAAGTCGAGGATGGTGCCGCCCGACTCGAAGTGCATGATGAAGGCCCGGCCGACGGCGTGGGTCAGGGCGCCCGAGACCACGGGCACGCTGGCCGCCGAGAGGGCGTAGCCGACCACGGGCACGAACTTGAGCATGCTGGCGCCGATGGCCCCGCCGAGGCCGACCCCGCCCATCCCGACGAGCAGGGAGGTGACCGCCTTCTTGGCGATGCCCTCGGTGAACTCGAGGCCGTAGAGGTCGCTGAGCTCCTTGAGCAGCTTGACCTGCACGCCGGTGATCGCCACGAGGTCGAACATCGGCAGGGGCAGGATGCCCGCGCTGAAGGCCCACAGCACGTTGCGGTGCACGATGGCCTCGGCCTTGAGCAGGCGGGACTCTCGATCGCCCGAGCCCTGGGACGGCGCGCTGGCTCCGTTGGTCTCGGCGCCGGTGGACGCATCGCTGGTGTTGTCGGTGTCAGACTGGGTCGCCATCGCGTCGCTCACCTTCGGTCGGGATCGTGTGATACCACGGCCGAGCGAGGTCGTGTTTGCTCCGCGTCGCGGCCGTGTTTGCGCTTGCCTCGGCTCGCGTCGCTGCGGTAGCTTGTGAGCGTATCGACTCGCCGCCCTGAGACTGGACAGAGCCAGTCGGTTGGGGGCGAAATCGTCGACCAACCCAACCTCGCCAAGGAGCAACCGCCATGTACCAGAGCCCTCCCGGACGCGGTTGAGACGTAGCTGAGGCCCTCTTGGGCCCGACACGTTTCATCAAACGCGATGTAAAACACCGACCACCGCTCGGCACTGATGCCGGACGGTGGTCGGTGTCTTTTTGGTCGCTGGCGGGGTCGCTAGCCCTCGGTGCGTGCCCGGATCGTGAAGGGTCTCAGGCCCGCGCCGCGCGAGCGGCGAGGGCCCCCGACGAGTCCCGTCCTGGTGGCCGGGAAGCTCGGGCGGGGCCCCCGCTGGCGCGAGTCATTTGCCCTTGCTGGAGTTCTTCGCCTGCTCCATGGCGATCTCGCGGATGGCCTCGAAGGAGGTCGCGTTCGACGAGCCCTCGATGGCCTTGACGGCGAGGTCCTGGGCCTGGGTCAGCGCGGTGTCGAGCTGCTTCTCGAGCCCGCTGATCTGCTTGGTCTGCTTGGCGAGGGTCTCCTCGAGGCTGGCGATCTGGAGCACGGAGACCTCGGACTTGCCCTCGATGTCCTTGGTGGCCAGCTCGGCGGCGACCTTGGAGTCGCGCCGGGCGATGCTCATGCCCTCGCTCTCGCCCTTCTTGCGCGCGGCCGCGAGGGCGTCCTCGAAGCCCTCGGCCTTGGCCTCGAGCTCGAGGCGCTGAGCCTCGCGCTCGGCGATGGCCTGCTCGCGGGCGGCCCACTGGGCCTCTTGCTTCTCGCGCAGCTCGACGAGCTCGGCCTCGAAGGCCTTGGTGGCCTGCTCGGCCTCGTCGGCCTCGCGCTTGCGGCTCTGGTCGCGGCTGTACTCGAAGGCCTCCTCCTCGCGGGCGCGGGCCTTGTCGCGCTCGGCGATCTGCTCGCTGACCTGCTGCTCGCGGCTGGCCTTCTCCTTGGCGAAGGCGTCGCGCTTGTCGGACAGGGCCTGCTCGGCGGCCTCGCGCTTCTCGGACAGCTCGTCGGCGTAGGCCTGGGACTTGGCCTCGTAGTCGGCGACGAGGCCGGCGAGGGCGCCCTCCTTGGCCTCGATGTTGTAGAGCCGGCTCAGATCGTTGGTCAGCGCCTCGACCTGGCTGTGGACCTCGAGCAGGGCGACGGCCTCGGCGGTCAGGCGCTGCTGGAGGCTGGAGGTGTGCTCACCGATGTGGCCGCCGATCGCCGAGAGCTGCTCGGCGAGGGAGCCCGAGGGGCCCCCCGAGGTCGCGTCGCCGGGGGCGGGGGGCAGGGCCTTTTGGGCCGAAGCCGAGCTGGCGCCGCCCTTTTTCTTCTCGAGCGCCGTGTGCTTCTTGTCGAGGGCGCGGTAGGCCTTGGCGAGGTCCTCGTAGGCCGCGAAGATGACGGCCTTGGTGTCGCGCTTGCTGATGTCCTTGATGGGGCTGGTCATGCTTGAATCTCCTCAGTCCGGCGGGCTCAGCCGCGCTCTTGGTGGGCGCCGCGGAGGGCCTCGGTGGCGAGCTTTTGGGCCTGGGCCAGGGCGGCGTTCAGGCGCTGGGACAGGTCCTCCATGTGCGCGCTCTGGTCGGCGATGCGCTTTTCGAGGGTCTGGATCTTGAGCTCGAACACGGCGGAGGCGTTGGCCGCCTCGCGGTCGCGCAGGTTGGCTTCGTGGCTGGCGTCGCGCTTGATCGAGGCGATGGCCTTGTCGCGGGCCTTTTGCTCGGCCTCGGCGATGGCCTCGTCCATGCCCTCGACCTTGGTCAGCAGCGCGGCGGTCTCTTCGGCCTGGCCGTCGAGGGTCGCCTCGCGGCTGGCCCAGTCCTTGTCCTTCTCGGCCGTGGTCGCGGCCAGCTCGCGCTCGAGGTCGCGGCGGCGCTCGGCCTGCTGGTCCTCGGTCTGCTGGGCCGCGCGCTCGCGGGCGTAGCTGTGCTCGTCCTCTTCGGCCTTGCGCTCGGCCTCGATCCGGGCCTTGTAGGCGGCGTCCTCTTCCTCGCGCGCCTTGTCCTCTTCGGCCCAGGCGTCGCGGGCCTTGTCGATGCGGGCGTCGAGCTCTTCTTGCTGGCTGGTGATCTTGGCGTCGAGGTCCGCGAGCTTGCGGGCGTGATCTTGCTCGAGCAGGGCCACGGCCTCGGCGGCGACGGTCAGGTCCTCGAGCTCGGCGAGGCGGCGGCGCTCGATCTCGATGGCGCGGCGCAGCTGGCCGACCTTGCCGGACTCGCCTTCCATGCGATCGGCGAGGCCGTCGAGGGCCTTGGAGAACTCGAGCTGCAGCTCGGCGAGGCCCTTGACGATGGCGTCGACGGTGTAGGCCGAGGCCTGGTCGACGACCTCGCGCTCGCGGCCACGCTCGGCGGCCTCGGCTCGAGTCTCGATCTGACTGGCGCGCTTGCGGTGGGCGCTCAACAGGGTCGCAAAGGACGCTTCAATGGCCTCGCGTGATTTGGGTTCGGTGGTGCTCATGAGTGGGTGCGTTCGGTGGCGTCGGGGTTCGCAGTCGATGATCGGGCGCAGAGGGACGCGCCGCGATTCGCGCGAAGTCTAGCGAAGGCGACGCGCGAATGGGGACTTTTCCGGCATACCCGCCCGGCGTTCGGGGGCGAGTGTGCGTGGCGTCGATTCAACTCGACCGATTCACGGACAGGTCGAGAGCGACTCGATCCACGCACCGAGCAGGGCGTGGCCGGTGGGGTCGACGAGCGCGGAGCCGAGCGCGGGCATCTTGCCCTCGTCGCGGGTGCCGGTGCGCAGCCACAGGATCGAGCCTTCGGGGTCCCCCGGGGCGACCCGCGGCAGCGCCGGGCTGCCCTCGTCGGTCCACGGGTTGGGGAACTCGCTGGGCTCGCAAACCCCGGTATCGGCCAGCGAGGTGGGGTAGCGCAGGTCTGGGCGCATCCACTCGGGGTGGTGACAGTGCGAGCAGTTGGCGTGCATGTATGCCCGGGCGCGCACGTCGACGGGCAGGTCCGTGTCGCGGAAGTCGGGCAGGGCCGGGAGCTGTGGGGCGACGGATTCGCCCTGCTGGGTCTCGACGAATCCGTCGGCAAAGGCGAGGTAACCCGCCTCGACCAGGGCGTCGAGCTGCTGGGCCTCGACGCTCTCGCTGCGATCGCCGTAGCGCACCGCTCGGTTCATCTGCACAGTGGTCGGCCCCAGCGGTCGGCCGGAGGCGAAGCCGTGGCAGGTCTGGCAGTCGGCCCGAGCGGGGAAGGCCCACTCGAAGCTCCCGAGGTCTCGCGTGTCGCCGCCCGCGAGCAAGTCGGCGTCGCTGAGGTCCTCGCGCCAGCGGTAGGAGTAGAAGGTCCACACGCCATTTCGGCGGACCATGAAGCGGGTCTCGACGGGGGCGTCGCCGTCGTCGGCGCTGAAGGTCTTGATCAGCACGCTGCCCTCGGGGAAGGACCAGCGCCCGTCGGGGAAGGCCTCGATGCGCTCGTCTGGAGGCAGCACGAGGTAGCGGCGCTTGCTCAGGCCGTCGCTCCACAGGGCCGAGGCGACCTGGAAGGGGACGAGCTCGGGGTCGGGGCTGAAGTCCGGCGCGAAGCAGCTGGTGGTCGAGAGGGTGGTCGGCAAGCTGCCGGGGACGCCGTGGGGGTCGAGGGTGAGCTGGGCGAGGCCGCCGGCGCTGTCGATGAGCCAGGGCTCGCCCGCCGAGTCCGCGCCGAGGGCCAGGACGCCGACGCCCGCGGCGTTGGGGGTGTCGGACTCGAGCCAGCCGACGACCTCGAAGGCGCCCGGGCCCACCTCCGGGCGCAGGCCCCAGATCCGACCGGAGCAGCGGTCGCCAAACAGCACGGCGCCGTCGAGGCCCTGGCCCGGGTCGAGGCCGAGGGCGTCGGCGCCCAGGCTCGCGCCGGCGTAGACCAGCCCGCCCCGGAGCTCGCAGTGGCTGATGGTCGGCTCGAAGTCGTCGAAGCCGTAGTCGGCGTGGGGCCCGAGGGTCAACGCGGGATCGCACTCGCCCCCGCTGCCCGTGCACAGGTAGCCCTCGACCCGCGGCCAGCCGTAGTCGCGCCCGGCCTCGACGCGGTTGAGCTCGTCGCGCAGGCCCGAGCCCCGATCGACGCACCAGCTCGCCCCGGCCGGTCCGGCGAAGCACAGCCGCGGGTCGTGGAGGCCCACGGCGTAGACCTCGTCGGCGCCCGCGTCCGAGCCGGCGAAGGGGTTGTCGGCCGGGACGGCGTAGCCCGATCCCGGGGCCGAGACGTCCACGCGCAGCACGGCGCCGCGGGGGTCGAGGGGGTCGGTGGCCGGGGAGGACTCGGGGCTCGTCGGGGCCGCGGCCGCGTCGTCGCCCGTGCCGATCAGCAGCATGCCGTCCGCGTCGAAGCTCAGCCCGCCGCCGAGGGCGAGCCAGCCCTCGTGGTCGATGTCGAGCACCACCAGCTCGGCGTTGACGTCGATGTCGAGGTCGCCGTTGGCCTGGAGCTCGAGGGGGTAGCGGGCCACTCGGGTGCGCTGGGGCGAGTTGGCGCGCTGGTAGTGGACGAACACGGCGGTGGCGTCGGGCGCCACGGCGGCGGCCATCAGGCCCCGGCGCTGCGGCAGGTCTGGGCTCGGCGCGGCGACCCGAGGGCCGAGGTCGAGGACCTTCGTGGGCGGCACGTCGGCCAGCGAGGGGTGCTCGGGTCGGGCCTGCCAGATCGCGCCGTCGGCCTCGACGACGAGCAGGGAGGGGACAAGCTGCTCGCCGGGCGCGGGCAGGATTTGGACGGCGGCGGGGAAGCTCGTGCCGAGGGCGGTCCAGGGCTCGGGGACCCGGGCGCGCAGGCCGGGCAGGGCCTCGGCGGGGCGACCCTCGAGGCGGCAGTCGTGGTCCTCGGGTCGCTCGCCCAGGGGCGGCAGGGGCTCGTCCTCGGGCTGGCCTTCGCCCCCGTCGTCGCCCGTGTCGTCGCCCGTGTCGGCCTCGCTGCCCGCTTCGTCGTCGCTGGCTTCGGCCTGGGGCCCCTGCGGCGGGGCGCAGGCCATGACCGAGCCGGTCCACAGCGCCGCGAGGGCGAGCGCTTGGAGCGAGGCGGTAGCTGGGCGACCCACGGTCCATCCATGATGCGCCATCCCGCCGCGATTGGCAGGTCGGCGCGTCAACCCGCGTCGCCGCTGCCAGCCTCGGAGCCAGCAGCTTCTGCGTCCTCCGCGTCTGCGCCGGGTGTCGCGGGGGCGGGCTCGGCGGGGAGCAGGTCGCGCGCCTCGAGCCAGACCTCGATGGCCTCGGCGATGCGGCGCGTCTCGGGGTCGGCGCGCTCGAGCTTGGTGCCGCGAAAGTCGCCGTGGGCGGCGAGGGCCAGCGCGCGCGCGCCCTCGCGGTCGTCCTGCTTCCAGCGCACCTGCGCGAGCAGGTAGCGGGTCTCGGCGCGGTCCCGGGGCAGGGTGTTGGCGTCCGCGGCCAGGCGCAGCTCGAGGGCGCGCTCGAGCTGCTTTTCGGCCTCGTCGAGGGAGCCGGCGGCCAGCTGGGCGCGGCCCAGGCTGTTGGCGATCAGCGCGATGGTCCCGCGCTGGTTGGCGTAGCCCGCCTCCCAGATGTCGAGGGCCGCGGTGTAGGACTCGACGGCGAGGGTGTGGGCCTTTTGGCGCTCGTAGACCAGGCCGAGGTTGTAGCGGGTCACGCCGATGTCCGAGTGCCCCGGGGGCAGGCTCTGCTGGCGCAGGTCGAGGGCGCGGCGGTGGTAGTTGAGGGCGTTGTCGTAGTCCTCGCGCTGGTAGTGATCCATGCCGAGGTTGTTGAGGATCAGCGCCAGGTCCGGGTGCCCCGGGGGCAGGCGCGACTCGTAGATCTGCAGCGCCTTGGTGAAGTACTCGATGGACTGATCTTGCTCTTGCTGCTTGGAGTAGACCGTGCCGATGTCCGACAGCAGCTTGGCCTCGGCGAGGCCGTCGTGGGCCTCGGTGAGGTCCGCGAACAGCTGCCCGAGCCGGCCCCAGCGCAGGGCCGCGTCGTAGTCCCGCTTGTGCTCGGTGTGCAGGAAGACCAGGCTCGAGGCGGCGCGCAGGGTCACGGGCTCGTGGGAGCGCCCGCCGAGGAAGAGCGCGTCCTCGAGGTGCTCCGCGGCCCGCTCGAGGTTGCCGAGCTTGAGGTCGAGCCAGCCGACCCAGTAGTGGGCCTCGGCGGTCAGCGGCTCGAAGCCCACGCGCTGGGCGTCGGCGAGCACGGCCTCGGCCTCGGCCCGGGCGCTCTCGTTGTCGCCGATGGAGTGGTGCGACTCGATGGCCACGATGCGCTGGCGCAGCTTGGTGACCTCGCTGTGGATCGCCGGGTCCGAGGGCAGGCGCACGCTCGACGCGAGCACCACCGGGTCGACGCAGTCGGTGATCGACGGCAGCTTGGCCACGGCGTTGAGGGCCAAGAGCACGCCGCCGGCGTCCTGGGTGCTCTCGAGCGCGGTGACCAGGGAGGTCAGCGCGACCTGGCGCTCGTCGAGGCAGATGCGCGCGAGCTCGGCCTGCTCGGAGCTCAGGGGCAGCGGCGGCTCGGGCAGGTCCATGGCCGCGCGCCGGTAGAGGTCCCGGGCGCCGGAGCCCAGCTCGCGCTCGAGGGCGCCGGTCAGGCAGACCTCGCCGCGGGTCGTCGCCCAGGCCGCGGCGTACTCGTCGAGGGAGGGGCCGGTCAGCTCCCACACGCTCTCGGCCGAGCGGTGCTCGGTGGCCAAGAGCGCGCCGCGGATGGTCTCGCGGGCGCGCTGGTTCCAGACCTCGTCGATGGTCCCGGCCTCGGCGGCGCACCGAGCCTCGCGCTCTTCGGTGGCCGCGGCGATCTCGGACCGGGCCGTCTCGCGCTTGTTCTCCACGCGCAGGTGGTTGGCGAACACGCCCAAGGCCGCGAGCGCGACGCTGCCCACGCCCGTCAGCAGCCAGCGGCGGCGCCGGGTCGGGTCCTGCTCGAGGGCGGCGAGCAGCTCGGCCATGCTCGGCCAGCGCTCGTCGGGCTCGTGGGCCAGGCCGCGCTCGACCACGGCGCGCAGCCAGGTCGGCACGTCGGCGCTGCGCGGCGGCTCGGCCAGCTGGTGCTTGGTCACGGACTCGACGATCTCGGCGAGGGTGTCGCCCTTGAAGGGCCGGGAGCCGTAGAGGGCCTCCCACAGCGTGACGCAAAAGGAGAACTGGTCCGAGCGCGCGTCCGTGGCCAGGCCCAGGTGCTGCTCCGGGGCCATGTAGGCCGGGGTGCCGAGCAGCGAGCCCGGGGTGGTCAGCTCGACGTTGAGGGCCGAGCGCGCCCGCGACAGCTCGATGCGCTCGCCGTGGTCGCTGGTCTCGAACTCGGGCTCGTCGTCGGACTCGCCGTCCTCGTGGACCAGGCCAAAGTCCATGACGCGGACGCGGCCGTCGTTGCCGACCATGACGTTGTCGGGCTTGAAGTCGCGGTGGACGAGGTTGGCGTCGTGGGCCGCCGCGAGCCCTCGGCCAGCGGCGATGAACACCTCGAGGATCTCCGGGCGGGTGTGGCGTTGGGCTCGGATCCAGTGCTTGAGGGTGACCCCCGCCACGAACTCCATGACGATGAACAGCTTCCCGCGGAACACCCCGAGCTCGTAGACCTGGACCACGTTGGGGTGGTTGAGCCGGGCCAGGCCCTGGGCCTCGCGGGTGAAGCGGGAGTTGTAGATGCCCAGATCCGCGTGCAGCAGCTTGATGGCGACCTTGCGCCCGAGGTGGTCGTCGTAGGCGGCGTAGACCTCCCCCATGCCGCCGGCGCCGATCTTGCGCAGGATCGAGAACTTGTCGAGCTTGCCGGCGACGTTTGGCAGGCTCTGCCCGTCGATGATGCCGGGCGTTGGCTGGGTTCCACGGGCCGTCGACGAGTCGATGGTGACCGTTGTCTCGAGGGAGCTCATCGCCTCGTCAGGCCGGGTTTCCGGCGCAACTTCAGCCTAGGATACACGACCGGCGAGGGGGGATGGGCCCCCGCCTCGGAGGGCGCGTCCTGGCGCCTTTTGGCACTCCCGGCGCCCCTTGGCAGGGAGCGAGGGAGCTCGGCGGTGTGGGCGATGTGGGCGGACGGCGAGGTCAGGGGAACACTTGGGCCCTGGTGTTCGCCTCAGAGACTGTGAATCGTTCACGACTGAGCTCGGAGCAGAAGCTGGTAGGCTCGGCGCGCGCCATGCCCACGCTCGTCGCTGCTCCGCTCTACGCCGCCATCCTCGGCCTCCTCGTGATCGTTTTGGCCGCGGGGGTCATCCGCCTGCGCCGGAGCCGTAAGGTCTCCCTGGGGAGCGGCGGCGACGGGGAGCTGGAGGGGCGGATCCGGGCCCACGCCAACCTCATCGAGTACGCCCCGATCACCCTCTTGCTGCTGGCCCTGTTCGAGGTCAACGACGGCAACGTCTACGTCGCCCACGCCGTCGGCGTGACCCTGGTCCTCGGGCGGGTGATCCACGCGTGGGCTCTGCCGCGCTACGGGACCAACCCCGCGGCCACCCAGGGCCGGGTGGCGGGCATGATCCTGACCTTCCTCGCGCTCGCGGCCGTGGCCATCGCCAACGTCGCGGTCGTGGTCCTCGGCATGGTCGGGGGCAGCTGAGTGCGCGGCCGGGTCTGGCTCGGCGCGTGCCTGGTGTTGGCGAGCTGTCGGCCCGCCGCCGACGCGCCGGCCGAGCCTGAAGCTGATCCTGATCCTGCGCCCGCGGTGCTCGTCGAGGCGCCGCCGTCGAAGGCGGCCAGCACCGGGAACGCGCCGGTCGAGCCCACGCGCGAGGCGATGTTCATCGGCGTCTACGAGGCCCTCCGCGACGGCGACTGGGCGGCCTTCGAAGCCTACGCGGGCGCGGACGTGACGGTCCGGCGCTCCAACAGCGTCGGCGAGGCCGCCGTCGAGATGGAGCTGGTGACCTCGAGCCAGACGCAGGCCTGGCTCGGGGAGGTCCGCGCGACCTGGGCCCCGAGCTGCGCAGAGGACCCCGTCGATCCTTGCCGCGGGCTCAACCCGCTGGCTCTGGGCGCGTACGCGGACGAGCTCAGGCTGACCTGTGCGCCGGGGAAGGGCTCGAGCGAGGGCTCGACCTGCTGCCGCCACGAGCCGATGTTGCTGCATAACACGCCCTACCTGGTCGCGCTGTGCTTCGACGCGGGGGGCCGGGTCGACTACGTCGAGCTCCTCGATGGGTGAGCCTGGGGGTGAGCCTGGGGTTGAGCGCTGGAAACATATCGATATGAGAACGCGCATTCGTCATAGCGCGACGCTGTGTCGCTATGCGTCGTAAGCTCCGCGCCATGGGTCTCCGTTCACCCTGCCGAACCAGCTTCCCCGCCCCGCTCCTGCCCGCCCTCGTCCTCGGCTTTGGCCTGGGCTGCTTCTCGGATCCGGGGGGCGCGGACGAGGGAGACGAGGGCGACGAGACCGAGGCCTGCGCGGGGGTCATCGACGAGTGCGGGGTCTGTGGCGGGCCCGGGGGTCCGTGCACGGGCTGCACCGTCGCCGGGTCCTCGAACTACGACCCCATGGCCGAGCTCAACGACGGGACCTGCAGCTGCACGCCCGCGGGGGGCTCGATCGCCGACCAGAGCCAGCTCGAGTCGAACCTCGGCGGCGGGGGCATGGACGTGTGGCAGTCGTTCACGCCGGGCGTCGCGGGGGGCCTGGCGAGCTTGACCATCGAGACCGGCTCGCCCCTCGATCCGGAGCCGGCCACGGTGACCCTCGAGATCCTCGAGGGCGAGGGCCTCGGCGGGACGACGCTGACCAGCTTCGAGGCCGTGTTCCAGCCCGGCCTCGCGAGCTTGCAGACCTTCGAGCTCGCCGAGCCGGTGCCCCTGGCCGTGGGCGAGCGCTACACCTTCCGCATCGTCGTGCCCGAGCAGACCTCGGGCTACCTCAGCTACCAGGACGGCGATCCCTACCCCGAAGGGACCTCGTCCATCGACGGGGATCGGGATCTGACCTTCCGCACCGAGATGGTCACGTGCGCCCCGGAGTAGGGGTGCGCAAAGTCCGCGCGAGCGCACGGACGCAGCAGCGCGAGAGGCGCTGAGCGGGTCTGAGCGGGTCTGAGCGGGTCCTGGGGGCGCGCTGGAGCCACCCGTCCGTTTGGCCAGATTTGTTCGGAAATCCCGCGTCCGTGCGACAATGGCCACCATGCGCGGCGGCGACACCCGGGACTTCGGCAGCGCGGCCAACGAGGTCGACGCCGTCCAGGCCCTGCTGGACACCGTGGTCCCCGACCGCAGCCAGCGGATCCGCATCGAGGGCGAGGTCGCCCGGGGCGGGATGGCGAGCATCCTCGCGGCCATCGACGGGGCGCTCCAGCGCCGGGTGGCCATCAAGGTCCTGCGCCCGGGCAACGAGCACTCGATGCTGGCGGTCCGCAGCTTCATCCGCGAGGCCCAGATCACCGGTCAGCTCGACCACCCGAACATCGTCCCGGTCCACGAGCTCGGGGTCAACGGCGACGGCCGGCTGTTCTTCATGATGAAGCTGGTCGAGGGGCGGACCTTCGCCGCGCTCATCGACGCCCTGCGGGCGACCCACGACCGCTTCGGATCCGACGGCCTGCCCGTGGCCACGGCCGTCGAGCACGACGACCTGCTGCGCCTGCTCGACGTGTTCGCCAAGGTCCTCGACGCCGTCGCCTTCGCCCACAGCCGCGGCGTGATCCACCTCGACCTCAAGCCCGAGAACGTCATGGTCGGCGACTACGGGCAGGTCTACCTGATGGACTGGGGCATCGCGAAGGTGCTCCCGCCCCCGGCCGGGCTCAACCCCTACGAGCTGTCGCGCCGGGTCAAGGACACGCTCCCGCTGTCGGCCGCGCGGGAGACCGTGATCATGGGGACGCCGGCCTACATGAGCCCGGAGCAGGCCCGCGGCGAGCACCGCTCCATCGACGAGCGCACCGACGTGTTCGCCCTCGGGGCCATGCTGTTCGAGATCCTCACCGGGCACCCGCCCTACCGGGGCACGAGCGCCGTCGAGGTGCTGATGCAGGCCGAGGAGGGGGGCGCGAGCTTGCCCGACGACCTGCCGGTGCCTCGAGAGCTGCGCCGCATCCTCGCCAAGGCCATGGCCGTCGAGCCCCGCGATCGCTACCTCAAGGTCGAGGAGCTGCAGCGCGACGTCCAGCGCTTTCGCCGGGGCGGCGGCGACTTCCCCCGGCAAAAGTACGCCCCGGGCGACTGGATCATCCGCGAGGACGAGGTCGGGGACGCGGCCTACATCATCCTCACCGGCAGCTGCGAGGTGTTCAAGAGCATCGACGGGCGCTGGGAGTCGCTGCGCAAGCTGCACGCCGGCGAGGTCTTCGGCGAGACCGCGATCTTGGCCTCGACCCCGCGCACGGCGAGCGTGGTCGCGCTGACCGAGGTCACCTGCGTGGTCGTGACGCGGGAGGTGCTCGAGAGTGAGGTCGACGCCATGAAGCCGTGGATGGGCGCGTTCATCCGCGCCCTCGCCCAGCGCTTCTCCGAGGGCGAGGAGAAGCGGCGGATGGTAGCCATGGGGGTCGGCATCGAGCGCAGCGCCCACGACATCGCCAACTCGGCGATGATGATCCTCGGCAGCTGGGGCAAGTGGGATCGGGATCTGGGCTCGACCATGGGCCTGGGTCGCCTGGTCGGCGCGGTCAAGTCGAGCCTGGGCTCGAGCCAGGACCAGATCATCGCCGGCCTCGCCCAGTACGAGCGGTTCTTCGTCCTCGACGACGAGCACGACACGGTGTCCCTGCGCGACGCCCGAGGCCTGCGCAAGGCCCTCGGCGAGCACCTGCGCTTTTGATCGCGCCCCAACCCCGACTCGAAGAGCGGGCGCTTTCGCGGGTCCGGGGGGCGTTTGGGCGCACCCACGCCACGTTGGGGGCTTGTGTTTTTGGAGCCAGAGCGCCAAAACCAAGGGGTGAGTACGGCGTCGCACGACAACCCGTTGGTCACCGAGACCTTCCGCATCCCCTTCGACGCCATCACGGCGGCGCACGTCGAGCCCGCGGTCGACGAGCTCCTCGCGCAGGCGCAGGCGCAGGTCGAGGCCATCGCCGCGACCCCCGAGGGCGGGACCCGCGACCGGGCCAACACCCTCGACGCCTTCGAAGAGCTCGGCCGCGGCCTCGAGTGGGCCGTCGGCGTGGTCGCGCACCTCGAGTCGGTGATGACCAACGACGAGCTGCGCGGGGCCTACGAGGCCATCCAGCCCAAGGTCAGCGCCTTCTCGTCCTCGGTCTACCAGCACGCCGGGCTCTACGCGGCGCTGCGCGACTACGCGGCCACGGACGAGGCCAAGGCCCTGCCGGACACGGACCCGACGGCGGCGCGGCTGCTGACCCGGCTGCTCGACGCCTTCAAGCGCAACGGGGCCGAGCTCGACGAGGCGGGCAAGGAGCGCCTCGCGGCCATCGCCCTCGAGCTGACCCAGACCACGACCAAGTTCTCGCAAAACGCCCTCGACGCGACCAACGCCTTCGAGCTGGTGATCGCGCCCGAGGACGAGGCCAAGCTCGCCGGGCTGCCCGAGAGCGCGATCGCGGCGGCCCGGGCCTCGGCGGAGCAAAAGGGCGTCGAGGGCTGGCGCTTCACCCTGCAGGCGCCCTCGTGGATCCCGATCTTGACCTACATGGACGACCGGGCGATCCGCGAGCAGGTCTGGCGGGCCTACACCCGCCGGGCGAGCGCGGACGAGTTCGACAACCGCGGGCACATCGAGACGATCCTGCGCCTGCGCGAGGAGCGGGCGCAGCTGCTCGGCTACGCCAACTTCGCTGATCTGGTCCTCGAGGACCGCATGGCCAAGCGGGGCGAGTCGGCGCGGGACTTCGTCCGCGATCTCCAGGCCAAGACCGAGCCCTTCTTCGCCCGCGAGAGCGAGGAGCTGCGCGCCTTCGTGGCCGAGCGCGACCCCTCCGTGGGCGAGCTGCAGCCCTGGGACGTGGGCTACTGGGCCGAGCGCCAGCGCAGGGCGCTCTACGACTTCGACGACGAGGCCCTGCGCCCCTACTTCGCGCTCGAGTCCGTGCTCGCGGGCATGTTCGAGCTGGTCCAGCGCCTCTACGGCATCGAGGTCGAGACCACCGACGAGCTGCCGACCTGGCACCCGGACGTGCGCACTTACGAGATCTTTGACGGTGAGGGCGAGGCGCGGCGCAGCCTCGGCTGCTTCTACGCCGACTTCCACCCCCGCGAGAGCAAGCGCGGCGGGGCGTGGATGAACGCGCTGATGACCGGGCTTCCGCCCAACGCCGACGGCAGCGGCGGCGAGCGTCACCTCGGGCTGATGTGCGGCAACCTGACCAAGCCCGTGGACGGCAAGCCGGCCCTGCTCACCCACCGCGAGGTCGAGACCATCTTCCACGAGTTCGGCCACCTGCTCCACCACATGCTCTCGGAGGTCGAGATCCGCAGCCTGGCCGGGACCAACGTGGCCTGGGACTTCGTCGAGCTGCCCTCGCAGATCATGGAGAACTGGTGCTGGGAGCGGGCCTCCCTCGACCTGTTCGCGCGCCACTGGGAGACCGGCGAGCCCATCCCGGACGATCTCTTCGACAAGATGATCCGGGCCAAGAACTTCCGCAGCGCCAGCGCGCAGATGCGCCAGCTGGGCTTCGCCACCGTCGACCTGGCCCTGCACCTCGAGTACGCGGCCAAGCTCGGCGACGACAGCGGCGAGCGGCCGTCCTTGCTGGACTACGCCCGCGAGGTCGCCGACCCCTTCAGCCTCGCCGACTTGCCCGAGGACTACGCGATGATCTGCGCCTTCAGCCACCTGTTCGCGGGCGCCGTGGCCTACGCCTCGGGCTACTACAGCTACAAGTGGGCCGAGGTCCTCGACGCCGACGCCTTCGGGCTGTTCAAGGAGAAGGGGGTCTTCGACCGCGAGACCGGCACGCGCTTTCGCCGGGAGATCCTGGCCCGGGGCAACAGCCGCGATCCCGCCGAGCTCTACCGGGCCTTCCGCGGCCGCGACCCCGAGCTCGACGCTTTGCTCGCGCGCGAAGGTCTGCTGCCTAGCCAGGGGGCGGCGTGAGCGAGCCGAAGCTGCACCAACGCCCGCGCATCGGCATCCCGGCCTGCCTGATGCACGAGGACCCCGAGCGCCCGCTGTTCAAGGGCAAGGCGCTGCAGTACACCGAGAAGAAGATGGCCCTGGCGGTGTGGCGCGCGGGCGGCCTGCCCGTGCAGATCCTCGACCTCGACGAGCGCGACGCCGTCGAGGAGGCCGTGGCGAGCTGCGACGGCCTGCTCCTCCAAGGCGGCGCCGACGTGCACCCGGGCCACTACGGCGAGGAGGCCCTGCGCCCCGAGTGGAACGGCGACGCGGTCCGTGACCGCTTCGAGTTCTCCGCCCTGGAGCTGGCCCTGGCCCACAAAAAGCCCGTGTTCGGGGTGTGCCGCGGCGCCCAGGTGATCAACGTGGGCCTGGGCGGGAGCCTCTACCAGGACATCAATACGCAGGTCGAGGGCAGCTTGGTGCACCGCGACTGGCACCGCTACGAGGTCATCGAGCACGGCGTGCGCCTCGAGTCGGACTCGTGGGTGGCGCGGGCCTGGGACAGCGAGGAGCTGCTCACCAACACCATCCACCACCAGGCGGTGAAGCAGCCCGGAGAGGGCCTGCGGGTCGTCGCGCGGGCGCCCGACGGGATCATCGAGGCGGTCGAGTCGATCACCGACGAGCGCTGGATCGTCGGCGTGCAGTGGCACCCCGAGTGGCTCGACGGATCCGAGGTCGGCGGGCCGCACCGCAGCCCCGGGCGCATGGCCTTCGAGGCCTACCTGGGCGTGTGCAACGAGCGTCGGTGAGCGCCGGGTGATTCGCGCAGGTTTCGACGAGGCGGGCCTCGGGCCGACCCTGGGGCCGCTGGTGATCGGCGGCTTCGTGACGCGGCGCCGGGGCGACGAAGCGCCCGCGGGTCCCATGGACGACCTGCTGGCCCCGCTGGCCGAGGCCGTGGGCCCGCCGGGGACCCGGGACGGTCGCCTGGAGGTCGGCGACAGCAAGAAGATCCACGCGGGCACGCGCAAGCTCGAGCGCATCGAGCGGACGGCCCTGGCGACGGTCGCGTGGGTCCACGGGCGGGTGCCCCGGACGGTCGCGGAGCTCGTCGCGCTGGTCTGCTCGCAGCCCGGCGAGCGCCCGGAGGATCGCCGCGGCGTCCCGTGGTGGGCGCGCCTCGACGAGGCCCTGCCGGTCGCCGGGGCGGACCCGGGCAGCGCGGCCGGGCGCGGGCGCGTCGAGGCCCTGGGGGAGGGTCTGCGCGCGGCCGCGGACGCGGCGGGGGTCGAGGCCCTGTGGTACGGCGCGGACTTGCTGTCAGCCGCGCGCATCAACCGAGAGCTGGGCGTCGAGGGCGAGCGCGGCGGCACGAAGAACACCTGGGCGACCCACGCCGTGCTGCGCCTGAGCGCGGTCGCGCTGGGCTCGCTGTTGACCGAGGGCGAGCCTGGTCAGCCCATCGAGGCCGTCTCGCTGTGGTGCGACAAGGCCGGCGGCCGCCAGGCCTACGCCGATCCCCTGCGCCGGGCCTTCCCCGTGCTCGCCGAGGCCGGCTCGGGGCCGCGGGTGGACCCCTCGACCAACCTCGATCTCTTCGGCGGAGCCGAGCGCTGTCCCGACCCCTACCTGCGCATCCTCGACGAGGCGCGGCCGCGCAGCCACTACCGCCTGGGCCTGCCGGGCCTCGAGCAGGGCGGCCCGCTGCAGCGCGTCGACCTGGGCTTCGTCATGGGCGGCGACCGCCTCGATCCGCGCATCTCGTGGGCCTCGATCCTCGCCAAGTACCTGCGCGAGTTGATCTTGCGCGGGATGAACCGCCACTTCGCGGCCAAGGTCGCCGAGCTGCGCCCGACCGCGGGCTACCCGGAGGACGCCAAGCGCTTCATCGCCGAGGTCGAGGCGGCCCTCGGGGAGGCCGGCGGCCTCCCGCGCAGCAAGTGGATCCGGTCCAAGTAGGCGCTCTCTCGCCAGCGCCGCCGCCGACCTCCCCGATCACCCCGAGGTCGACGCGCAGCGGGCGAGCAGGTCTACGTCGTGCGGGGCCCTGAGCCAGCAATCGCCCCTCGAGGGGAGCGACTGCGATCAACGAAGCGCCCCCTCGGGGCGCTGGCGGAGGCGGAGAGCTCAGAGACTGCTGTCAAGCCAAAGCGGAGGAGCGGATAGCGACGAAGCGCCCCCGATCCTCAGATGCCTGGGGGGGTAGAGCAGGCTCAGCACTCGCACTCGTCTTCGACGGCGTCGAAGCGCACGTTGAAGCTGACGTCGTAGAGGTAGTTGACCACGGCGGGCCCGTAGACGCGCAGGATCAGGTCCTGGCCGTAGACGGCCCCGGACTTGTCGACGTTGATGCGCCCCTTTTGCGAGGTCTGGGCGACGAGCAGGTTCATGGTCGAGGCCTCGTAGAGCTCGATGGAGATGGTGTTCTCCTCGGCGGCGGGGAGCTCGGGCTCCTCGCAGCCCGAGCCGCACCAGCTCGAGCCCTGGACGATGATGTCGAGGAAGAGGGCGAAGTTCGAAGGATCGCCGTCGAGCATGTTCACGTCGAGGTCGAAGGCGTACCAGTCTTCGTCCTCGCA
Source organism: Plesiocystis pacifica SIR-1 (assembly GCF_000170895.1). GTDB lineage: Bacteria > Myxococcota_A > Polyangia > Nannocystales > Nannocystaceae > Plesiocystis > Plesiocystis pacifica. The sequence continues at coordinate 52,930 of NZ_ABCS01000034.1, forward strand.
CAGCGTCGCCTCGAAGTCGGTCTCGATCCAAAATCCGTTGTTGGCCTGCCAGGGGACCAGGGCCGCGTCGGCCTCGACGTCGTTGTCCTCGAAGCTGTCGTCGGCGAGGCAGTCGAGGCCGCCGGTGGTCTCGGTGGTGTCCTCGGAGCTGGTGTCCTCGGTGCTCTCTTCGGTCCCGGTGTCCTCGGTGGTGGTGTCCTCGGTCCCGGTGTCTTCCGTGGTGGTGTCCTCGGTCCCGGTGTCCTCGGTGGTGGTGTCCTCGGAGGAGCTGTCCTCGGTGCTCTCTTCGGTCGACTCCGAGGTGTCCTCGGTGCTCTCTTCGGTCGACCCCGAGGTGTCCTCGGTCGAGGTGTCCTCGGTCGTGTCCGTGGTGTCCTCGGTGTTCGCCGAGGTGGCCTCTTCGCTGCCCTGCTCGGCGGCGCTGTCGCTGCCTTCCTCCTCTTCGGCGGGGACGCAGGCGAGGGTGAAAACGAGCGCGAGGGGGAGGGAGGCGAGGGAGGCTCGGGTAGGGAAGGCCATCCTGGGTGGCTTAGCAAAGCTCTCCGTGGCGCGCCACGGGCCCGCGCCGCTCCCATCCGCGGAACGCTCACAGGGTCGGCCGCGTCCACGACTCACAGGTAGGGCACGTCGCCGGCGCTGAGCGGGGTCTCGTCGTCGCCGATGGTGTCGGTGTTGGCGTAGCCCAGCCGGCCGGACGAGCCCCACCCCCAGCAACGAATGGCATCGTCGGCCAAGACCGCACAGGTGTGGTAGGTGCCCGCGCTGATCCGTTGGGCAGGGCCGCCGAGCTCGACGAGGTCGTTGCTGTCCGCGGGCTCGTCGTCACCGATGACCGCGTCACTTTGGTTGCCGAGTCGGCCGTTGCCCCCATTGCCCCAACAGCGCACCCCGCCGCCTTCGAGGATGGCGCAGGTGTGTTGGTAGCCCGCGGTGATCTGCACGGCGCTGCCGCCCACGGGCACGTCGCCCGCGCTCGCGGGGAGCTCGTCGTCGCCGATGTTGTCTGCGTTGCCGTAGCCCAGGGCCCCGAAGCCGCCGCGTCCCCAGCAGCGGACCGCGCCGTCGTCCAGGAGGGCGCAGGTGTGGCGGCCGCCGGCGGCCAGCTGGATCACCGTACCGCCCACGTCCACGTCGCCGACGCTCGCGGGGGTCTCGTCGTCGCCGACCCGCTCCTGGTTGCCGTAGCCGAGCTGGCCGTGAGAGGAGCTGCCCCAGCAGCGCACGCTGCCGCCGTCGAGGATGGCGCAGCCGTGCAGGCTGCCGAGGGCGAGCTGCGTCACCGGCCCGCCGACCTCGACGTCGCCGAAGGTGTCCGGGGTGACCTCGGCGCTGAGCTCATCGGTGTGGCCGTAGCCGAGCTGGCCTTGATGGTTGCGGCCCCAGCAACGCACCGCGCCGCCGTCGAGGATGGCGCAGGTATGCAGGCTGCCGAGCGCGACGTAGACCGAGGGGCCGCCGACCGGCACGTCTCCGGCCCAGGACGGGGTCACGCCCTCGCCCACGGACAGGGTGTTGCCGTAGCCGAGCAAGCCGTAGTCGCCCCAGCCCCAGCAGCGCAAGCCGCCGCCCTCGAGCAGGGCGCAGGTGCGGCTGGCGCCCGTCGAGAGCTGGACCGCCAGCCCGCCCACGTCGACGTCTCCGGCGCTCGCGGGGGTCTCGTCGTCGCCGACGCTCGAGGTGTTGCCGTAGCCCAGCCCGCCGCTCGCGGCCGAGCCCCAGCAGCGCACCGCGCCGTTGGTCCGCAGGGCGCAGCCGTGGTTGTTGCCGGCCGCGAACTGGGTCTCGACGGCGCACACCGAGGCCTCGCAGAGCTCGCTCGCGCAGTCGCTGGGCTGCGCGCAGCCCTGGCCGAGGGTGCAGGGGTCGCAGCCGCCCCCGCAGTCGACGTCGGTCTCGTCGCCGTTGAGCGCTCCGTCGGTGCAGCTCGGGGGCTGGCAGGCGTTGGAGCATGCGTCGTCGTCGACGTCGTTGCCGTCGTCGCAGGCCTCGACGCCCTCGTGGACGATGCCGTCGCCGCACGTCGCCTCGGCGCAGGCGTTGGTGCACGCGTCGGTGTCGACGTCGTTGCCGTCGTCGCAGGCCTCGCCGTCTTCGACGATGCCGTTGCCGCACTCTTCAGGCACGCCGGTCTCGGTCTCGGTCTCGGTCGACTCTTCGGTGGACTCGCTCTCTTCGGTGGACTCGCTCTCTTCGGTGGACTCGCTCTCTTCGGTCGTCTCGGTCTCGGTCCCGTCCGTGCCGCCGGACTCTTCGGACTCCGTCGCCGCGTCGTCCCCGGCCTCGTCGGGCTCCTCCTCGTCCACGGGGCAGGCCGTGGTCGCGGCGAGCCCGAGGGTGAGGGCGAGGGTCCGGAGGGCGAAGGGGACAGCTTTGGGGCTCGTCATGATGCGGCGCGCCAGCGGCGGGTAGGCTCCACGGTAGCGAAAAGCGTCGGCGGAGCAACGCGCGATGGCGAAGGCGCCGCGACTTTGTTAGTCCGGAGCCCACCATGCGGTCGACATCGAGCACCTCGGCGGGCACGCGGGTGCGAGCGCTCGCGCTCGCGGGTGCCGTCGCGGGGGCCGGCTGCCAGGCCGAGCGACCGAAGCCGGCGCCGACGAAGGTGGCCGCCGAGCCCGAGCAGCCAATCCCCGAGCCAGCCCCCGAGCCAGCCCCCGAGCCGAAGCCCGCGCGGGCGCGCTTCGACGTCCACGTTCACCTCGTCAGCGACGCCGTCGATCCGCTGCTCGCGACCCTCGACCGCGCGGGCATCCAGCGCGCCGTCGTGCTCGCGTCGCCCCACCTCGACCCCGCCCACCTGCCGGACCAGAGCGAGCGCTTCGCGGACTGGCGCGGGGCCAACGATCGCCTGCTCGAGCTCAGCGCGGGGCACCGCGACCGGCTCGTGCCCTTCATCACCGCCGACCCCGCCGAGGCCCGCCCCGAGGAGCTGCGGGCCTGGTTCGACGCGGGCGCGTGCGGGGTGAAGCTCTACATGGGTCACCGCAGCTTCCACGCCCGGCCGCTGGCCGACGAGGCCCACCGCCCGATGTTCTCGACCCTCGAGCGCGAACGCGTCCCGGTGCTCTTGCACATCAACACCTTCCGCTTCGAGGCCGAGCTCGGCGAGCTCCTGGCCAGCTACCCCGAGCTCAACCTGCTCTGCCCCCACTTTTGCGGCTCTCGCACGGACGTCGAGCGCCTCGAGCGGATCCTCGCGGCGCACCCGGGCCTGCTCGTCGACACCAGCCACGGCCCGGGCAAGCCTGGGGTCCAGGGCTTCACCGCCCTCGAGCTCGAGCGCGAGCGGGTCCGGGCGCTGATCCTCGCCGAGCCCGAGCGCTTCTTGTTCGGCTCCGACCTCGTCACCTCGATGGTCGAGCAGCGCGAGGACATCGCCCGCTTCGAGTGGGATCGCCAGGTCCAGGCCAACCTCGGCTTGCTCGAGGCCGATCGCTTCGAGTTCAACCGCCTCGTCGGCGAGCACGGGGTGATGGAGTGGAGCGAGTATCGCGGCCTGGCCCTCGACGACGCGACGCTGGGGCCGGTGCTGGCAGGCAACGCCGAGCGGTGGCTGGCGAGCTGCCTCGACGAGTGAAGAGCTCGACGGGGGACTCGGGCGGCAGCTTGGTCGACTGGGTGCCCGACGAGTCCCTCGAGTCCCTCGCGGAGGCCCAGAGCCTCGAAGCCGACGCGCCCAGCCCGACCCCTACGCCGACCTGAGCGAGGAAGAGCGCGTCGAGCAGGCCAGGTGCTGTACGCCGAGGCCGAGGAAGCCGCGAAGGCCGAAGACTGGCTGCAGGCGAAGACCAAGTACGAGGAGGCCTACCACCTCGTGCCGAACAAGCACGGCCTGGCCTACAAGGTTGCGAACGCGGCGGTCGAGGTGGGGGACTGCGAGAAGGCCCGGGTGTTCTTCGAGCACTACTTGATCGACGGCGAGCTCGAGCGCCACGAGGCGCAGCTGCACTCGGCCCTGGCCAAGCACCGCGCGCTCGAGTGCACCTGAACGCCGCCGGTCACCCCGGGCGCTGGGTAAAGGGACCAGCGCCGCGGGGCAGCGGGCAGGGTCAGGACTTCAACCGGCGGTGGAGCTCGACCGCGTCCCGTAGACCAAAGACTCGGGTCGCGCCTTCCGCCTGAGGGGAGCCTGCGTGCGCCTCGAGCCACGCCCTCTCCTGCTCCACGAACAGGTCGAAGGGGGTCTCGACCTGCTCTTGGTACCCGGTCGGGGTGATGCTGGTCACCGCGTAGTCGATGAAGAAGGGGTTCGAAGAGTCGATCCGGCTCCCCGCGGCTTCCGGATCCTTGTGCTTCACCAGGCCCAAGATGATCGCGTTGAAGGGGGTGTCGTTCGCCTCGAGCTCGGCGACCCAAGAGCTGATCATCTCCTGGGACTGGGTCGAGAAGTCTTCCGCCTTCACCATGAAGATCTGCGAGGTATAGCTCGACGGGATCGGCTGCCCGGGGCCCGTGGCGGCGCGCATGTCGAGGTTGGACTCGAGGGTGAAGGTCGAGGCGGTCTCGCTCGCGCTTTGTTGGGCGTAGGCGAAGGACACCCCCACCTCGCCGTAGGCGCTGGCTTCGAGCGCGCCGATGTTGGACTTCACGCGGGTCTTCCAGGCGAAGCGCATCGCGGCGTCGATGCTGATGCTGTGCCGGCTCACGTTTCGGTCGTTGTGGGCGAATTCATAGTCGACGGTGGTCGCTGATGCGTTTCCGATGACCCACCCCACCTGAGGGCTTCCCTGGGACGAGGCGAAGGACAGCTGAGGCTGCTCGCTCAGCGCGGTGTAGCGAGCGGTCTCAGCGTATGCGCCGAGGTCTCCAGGGACCGCCGCTGGGATGCCGTTCCACTCGCAATCCGGACGGATGTCGAAGGGCAGCGCGACGTACTCCTTGCGGACCGAGGAGTACTCGTAGAGCACGGTGGCGTCGATCGGCAGGTTCGGCAGGGTGTTGTCCGAGTCGTAGTCCGAGGTCGACTCGTCGACGAAGTAGTAGGCGTAGCCAGCGAGGCCGGCGAGCATGAAGTAGGCGTAGCCCCACGGCGGGACGAAGTAGCCGCCTCCCATGGGGTCTAGGGGGTACTGCGCGGTGTCGATGGTGAGCTCGCTGCTCATCCGGTCCATCTGCTGATAGACGCTGCTGAACATCGCGCCCAGGGCGATGGAGAAGGAGAGCGTCTTCTTCGTCCCCGCGATCTCTTCGACCCCGACCCCCCACGAGACCGCGCCGCCGACGTTGAGGGAGGCTCCGAACTGCGCGGAGACCTCGGTCTCGGCGAGGACGGACTCGGACTGCACGATCTTGACCGAGGACTTTTGGTAGCCGGCTCGGCCCGGGTTTTGAGTGATGATGGTGTTCGACATCGGGGGGGCGCCGCGGACCACCCCGAGCAGCACCGGCGGCATCACCATCGCGCTGACCACGGGGAGCGCTTCGCGGCGCAGGTGACCAAAGCTGTCGGTCTGCAGCGACAGGCCTCCGCTCCCGTAGACCACGCTGCAGCTTCGCGTCACGGGGAAGACCTGCGTCGTCAGGTTCTCGAGCTCTCGCTGGGTCTGAATCTCGTCGTTGGACTGTTCCGAGCGGTACGCGAGCCCAGGCGAGGTCCACATGGCGACGTTGCTGAGGTCCGCGACGCCAGGGAACACGTGCTTGACCTGCCTCCAGGTGCGGTCTTCTCCGTGATCTCCCGTGCCGTGGCGGACGAACTGCGTCACGGTCGCGTCGCCGTCGTCGTCTTGGTAGAACGAGATGTAGACGCGCCCGTCGACCGCGGTCTGGACCTTGGGGCGATTGGTAGCGATGGACGAGATGTCGGCTGTGAGGAGCTCCGTGCGCGACCCGAGCAGCGAAGGCGCGAAGGCGTCGCCTTGGTCGTTGCCGAGGTAGTACTCCACGGCGTAAATCCCCGGGTCTCCGGACGTCGCCTTGATGCCGAGTACGAGCATGTTCGTCGCGGCGTAGCCCTCATTGTTGGCGAGGGTCTGCACGCCGTTGATGATGGTGCCCATGGTGCGATCGAGGTTGAGCGACTCGTCCGGCGTCTCGAGCTCGTGGGCTTGGGAAGCGACCACCGTGGTGCCGAGGTCCGCGAGGTCCTCGTTGGAGAAGAAGCACAGCAGGTTCTTGTTCTTCGCGGCGTTGCGGGTGATCGTGACGACGCCTCCATCGATGGGCGACACGCTCACGCCCGTCGTCGGCAGCTTCGAGTAGCTCCCGTTTCCGTCCTGGTCGTACCGGAGCTTGGTGACCTGCGAGCTGGGGTTCGAGGGGGCCTCCCCGGGGGTGTAGTCGAAGGTGATCCGCGCGATGGCCAGGCGGGAGTCCGCGGTCGCAAAGAACACGTCGATGGCGCGCTGGTTCGGGTTGACTGCGTTCGGGTCAATCGGCGTCGCCCGGATCGCGGGGGCGGATTTGTAGCAGTCCCACCCCGGCGCGCAGTCGATGATTTTTTGGGTGGTGTCGTCTTGGGAGTAGAGGATCGCGTAGATCTTTCCGTCGCGATTGTAGGCCTCCCAGCGGTAATTGGGAGGTTGGTTGTAGAGCGCTGCGGTTCCAGACTGAATGGCCATCTAAAGCTCCCGTATGGCCCTCCCGTGTCAATGGACATGCCCTGGGAGTATGAGCATGAAGTTCGAATGCGCGCAAGAGTGTTGCCAATTTGGGTGTATTTTTATGTTGGTAGTTGGAAACATCTCCAGGCTCGAGCGCCCCCTTCGGACGAGGAGGTGGCTCGATGGAAACACCGAGAACTCCGGCTCGGCATCGCGTCGACGCCGCAAGAGCAGGGGAGACCACGCGACACCGGAAGCCCTGCGCTGCTCTTTGGAGCCGAACGAGCAGCTCGCTAGACCTCGTCGCTGCAGACCGCGAACGCTTCGCAGCTCTCGACCGCCGTGCACGCCTCGAAGGCCTTCGTCGCCGCGGCGCTCTTTTGGTCCTTGGCGCAGCTCAGCGCGCACTCGACGTAGGTGCTCGTCAGCGCGCGCTTGAGCTCGGCGAGGGCCTCGCCCTCGAGCTCGAGCCCTTCCGCCGCGGCCCCGCACGCGAGCGCGCGGGTACAAAAGGCGTCGCAGACCGGGTCGAGCCCGGGGCCCGGGTCGACGCCCTCGGGCAGCTCCGTGCCGGCCTCGGTCATGAGCGCGGCGCGGGAGTAGTCGATGCGGGACCAGCTGTCGAGGCAGCCGAGCATGCCGCCGCAGGAGCCGTGGTCGAGGCAGCCGAGCAGCTCGAAGCGGGCCCGGCCGCCCTCGGGGGAGGCCTCGCACTTGAGCCGGCAGCTCTCCTCGAGCTCGGCCTGGCGGGCGGTCTCGGCCTGGCAGGCGGGGGAGGGGCTGGGGGCGTCGTCGGCCGCGGCCGCGGCGGCCTCGTCCTCGCTGGCCTGGCTCGGGGGCGTGAGGGGGTCGTCGTCGCGGGCGCGGGCGCGTCGGCGGCCCGAGCTCTCGCCGCGGGCGTCCTCGCACAGCTCGGCGATGGCGCAGGCGCTGGCCTGGCTGCACAGGTTCTCGCAGCTGCGCTCGCCGGGGGGCGCGACGGCGGCGAGCCAGGGGCGGGCGAGCTCGGTGCTCAGGCAGCCCCAGTAGGCGTCGCAGGAGGACAGGGCCAGGCAGTCGCGCAGGCCCAGGCTGACGCGGGTGTCGTCGAACTCGGAGCAGCTGGCGTCGCAGGCCTCGGGGTCGCCGATGCGGCTGGCGAGCAGCACGGGGTCACCCGCGACCTGGCCGCGGGTGAGCTCGGGGGCGCAGCGGTCGAGGCGGCGGCAGCCGTCCTGGCACACGCGCTGGCTGTCGACGGTCTCGCTGGTGTCGAGGACGGGGGCGGCGTCGGGCTCCTCGCTGACCTCGCCGCCGCCGCGGCGGCACGCGCCCGCGCTCAGGGTCGCGCCGAGGGCGAGGAGCAGGGCCGCGGACAGAGCTCCGCGCCGCGCCGGACCCGCGAGGTGCCCCGTCGAGCGGGGGGTCATGTGCCGTGCTGGCTTCACGCCCGGGGAGTGTAGCGGATAGCATCCGGGCCATGGCCCGTCCGCCGCTGTGGATCTTTGGCTACGGCTCGCTGGTCTGGCGCCCGGCCTTTCCCTACGCCGAGCGCCACCCTGGCTGGGTGGAGGGCTACGCCCGTCGCTTTTGGCAGGGCTCGCCGGACCACCGCGGCGTGGTCGGGGCTCCGGGGCGCGTGGTGACCTTGCTGCCGCGAGCAGAGCTGCCTCGAGCGGAGCGGGTCGCGGTCTCGGAGCCGACGCGCTGCTGGGGCATGGTCTATCGCGTCGCCGAGGGTCACGAGGACGCGGTGCTCGCCGGCCTCGACCACCGCGAGAAGGCGGGCTACGAGCGCCTCGAGCTCCCCGTGCTGCGACCCGCTGGCGCGCCGACCGTCGAGCGAGCGCTGGTCTACCTCGCGCGCCCGGGCAACTCCGACTGGCTCGGCGCGGCGCCCCTGGTCGAGATCGCGGCGCAAATTCGGCGCAGCCACGGCCCGAGCGGATCCAACCGCGAGTACCTCCTGCGCCTGGCCGAGGCCCTCGCGCACATGGGCGCGGAGGACGAGCACGTGACGGCCCTCGCGCGGCTGGTGCAGGCGTGATGGGCGGGCGGCACGGGCGGCGGCGCTCGACCAAGCCCGTGCCCCTCGACATCGACCTCGAGGCGCGGACCATCGAGCTGCCCCAGATCCTGCGGCCGTTCACGATCCGCGTGCCGCCTTGCTTCGGCGAGCTCGATCGCGTCGAGCTGCGCGGGGACTTCCTGGTCGTGTTCGGCGCGGGCGGCAAGGCCAGCTACCACCTCGGCGAGCCGGGCGACCCGAAAGCGCGGCTGCGGGCCGGCTACATGGCGTGGAAGAGCCTGCGCAAGGCGGTGTTCGAGCACGCCGTCGACCCGCGCTGGCGCCGGCGCGTCGACGTGGTCGTGACCTACTACCGCAACGGCAAGGGGAACTGTGACGCTGGCGCCCACGGGCAGGTGTTCGTCGACAAGGCCATCGTCTGCCAGGGCCGGGAGGTCGCCCGCGATCTCGGCCGCGCCCTCGAGGCCCTGCTGCACCTGCGCCCGGCCGAGCGCCTCGCCGCCGAGGACGAGCCGCTGATCCGCGCCTTCGCGCTCTTGGCCCCCGCGGGCAGCCTCGACGACGCAGACGTCGACGCCCTCGCGCAGCGCCTGGACGCGGCGGGCGAGGGCGACGCAGAGCCGTGGGCGAGCTTCCTGAAGCTGCGCCGCACACCCTGAGCCGGAGCTCGCCAGCGGCCGCCAAACCCCGAAGCTGCTCCCCGTTAAACCAAGAAGCTGCTCACCCCCGCCAAACCACGCCCCCCTTCAGGGGGCGGCCACATGCGGTCTAGAAGGCACGAACTCCATTGCCCACCAGCCAGAGCGGAGGAGCGGACAGCGACGAAGCGTCCCCGGTCCCAGCCGCCTGCGGGGGCCTAAAAGTCCCCGAAGAGTTCGGAGATGCGGACGTCGAGGGCGTTGGCGATCTTGAACAGCGAGGACACCGAGGCCGAGGACTCGGCGCGCTCGATCTGGCTCAGCAGCGACACGGACAGGTTCGTCCGCCGACCCATCTGCTTGAGGGTCAGGCTGCGCTGGCGCCGGACCTCGCGGATGCGCTTGCCGATGGTGATGTGCAGCTCGTCCTCGCGGCGCACGACGATGCCCTTTTTGCGGGCAACGCGTGCGATCGTTTCTCGCATGTCCTCGCCGCTGAAGGGCTTTTGCATGTAGGCCGAGACGTCGAGGTTGATGGCGTCCGTCGCCGACTCGAGGCTGGGGTAGGCGGTCAGGATGATCGCCGCGATGTCCTTGTCGACCTTGCGGATCTTCTCGAGCAGCTGGAGGCCGTTGATGCCCGGCATCTTCAGGTCGAGGATCAGGATGTGGTAGTTCTCCTTGGCCTTGAGCTTGGCGAGGCCCTGGTCGGGGTCGTTGATGGCCACGACCTCGCAGCCGTCCGGCGTGAGTAGCTCTTGGAGGTACTCGCAGACCTTGACGTCGTCGTCGATGATCAGAACGCGCAGGCGAGACACGAGGCGATCATGCCAGCTTTTCGCGCGGCTGTGCGCCGAACCTCGCGACACCCCGCGCGGGTGAGGGGCGTCGGTGCGCCCCCGCGTGCGGTCGCCGGATCGCTCGTTGGCGATCCGATCAGTCAGCGCCGGGCGGATGGGCAGGGCCGCGCATGGGCTGCCGCCTCCCATCCGCGCCTACTGCATCGCCCGCGCGGCCCAAAAGGCGAGAGGGAGGGACCTTGCGATCCCTCCCTCTCGTGTCGGGGCGAGAGGATTTGAACCTCCGACCTTTCGGTCCCGAACCGAACGCGCTACCAAGCTGCGCTACGCCCCGTTTCGGAGCGCGGTAGGTAGCAGAGGCACCGAGCCTTGTCAAAGCGAAACCTGCGAAACGGCCCCAGACGGCCGCTGAGCGTGAGCTAACTAGCAGGCCGGGGTACGGGCGAGGCCTCAGCGACGCTCGCGGAGGTTCTGCGTGCGCCCCGCGGACTGGAAGGCGATGCCCATGCGGAAGGCGCCCACGCTGAACTCGTCGTCCGGCCCGAGGACCGCCGGCTGGTGCACGGGCTCGTCGTTGATCTGCACCGTGCCGTCGCCAATGATCGGGCGCAGCTGCGGGCGATTCGGAATCCCGCTCCACTCGACGATGGCGTGGACGCGCAGGATGCTGTCGTGGCGCAGCTTGATCTCGCAGCGCTCCCCGCTGCCGATGCGGTAGGAGCCCGGGAGGAACAGGCGCTCCTCCGGGTCGCGCTCGCCGGGGTGGAGGATGCGGAGGTTGGCGGCGACCGGGATGCCCATGTCGCGGTGCAGCACGTAGCCGAGGATGTTGGCGAGGGCGCCGGCGTCGGGCGGGCGCTTGGCCGGGTCCTTGTCGAGGGCGCGCATCACCCCGCGGACCAGGGGCGCGGGCAGGTCGTCGCAGTTGGGCTGCTGGTCGAGGGGGACGATGTCCGTGTCCTTGTGACACTTGAGCCACAGCAGCGGCTGCTTGGAGAACTCTTCCTTGACCGACTTGAGCGAGCGGTTGAGGTGGAAGGGGGAGCAGGCGCTGAGCAGCTCGTAGAGGATGAGCCCGAGGCTGTAGACGTCGCTGGCGGGGCTCAGCTCCCGGGTCACGAGCTGTTCGGGCTGGGCGTAGTGGGGCGTGCCCACGACCATGTGGACCTGCGTCGCGTTGACCCCGACCACGGGCGTGCCGTCCCACGAGCGGGCCAACCCGAAGTCGAGGACGCGGATGTGCCCGCTGCGTTCGACGTAGATGTTCTCGGGCTTCACGTCGCGGTGGACGATGCCCTTGGCGTGGGCCTCGGCCAGGCCAAGGCAGATCTGGTGGACGATGGTGACCGCCTGCGAGGGCGTCAGGGGGGTGGCGAAGTCGTGCCACTCGTCGAGGGCGTGGCCGTCGAGGCACTCCATCAACATGTAGATGTGGCCGTCGGGGCGCAGGCCGCAGTCGAAGGTGCGCACGACGTGCGGGTTGCTGAGGCTGCGCAAGATCGTGATCTCGCGGAGGGCTCGCTGGGCCTGGTCGCCGGCGGTCACCGGCTCCTTGGTCAGCTTGAGCGCGAGGGGCTCGTCGTAGCCGGGGACATCGACCTTGTAGACGCACGCGAACGCCCCCGTACCGAGGACGTCCAGGATCCGAATGTTGCCGGCGTAGACGTCGCCTGGCTGCAACTCGAGCGTCATCGTGGTAGGGGCCGACCGTATCACGAGTCGCATGACGAGCGCACGACAAGCAAAACGAGCGCGGGCTTGCCTGCAGCCCCTGGAGGACCTCGACGACGACGCCATCGCCAGGCTGCGCGTGGTCGCCACGGACATCGACGGGACCCTGACCCGCGCAGGCGCGCTGCGGGCCGAGCTGCTCACGGCCTTTGAGGCCCTGGGGGCCGCCGGGGTGCAGCTCATCCCGATCAGCGGGCGCCCTGCCGGTGAGGTCCTGGGCCTGTGCCGCTACCTCCCAGGGGTCGAATTCGGGGTCGCGGAGAACGGGCTGTTCGAGATCGTGCCCGACCACGCGCCGCGCTGGCTCGGCGAGCCCACCCAGCTCGACCGCCTCGTCGCCGTCGGTGAACACCTGAACCGGGAACATGCGGCCAAGCTCCGGCGGACCGGGGACGCCTTTTGTCGCCTCGGGGACGTGGCCTACGAGCGCGATGGGCGCGAGGAGGGGGAGCTCGAGCGCCTGCGTGTCGCGGCCGAGGCCGAGGGCGTGTGCTTGATCTGGTCGACGGTGCACATCCACCTCGCCGAGCGCGTGCCCGACAAGGGCGCGGGCTTGCTGGCCCTGTTCGCCGAGCGCGAGATCGATCCGCGCGCGGTGGTGACGATCGGCGACTCGCCCAACGACGTCGGCCTGTTCGCGCCCCACGAGTCGGGGGCGGCGCGCTTTGGCCTGACCGTGGGCACGGCCGACGTGCCGGCCAAGCGCGAGTGGTTCGCGCACCTGCCCGAGCGGGTGACCCGACAGCGCGAGCTCGACGGCTTCCTCGAGCTGAGCGCTCGCCTGCTAGCGACGCGCTAGGCGAATCCCTGCACACGCCGATCAATGTGCGCGCACCGTGGATCACACGGTCGCCGCACGTCGCCAGGCGTCGTCTGGGCGTGGTCGCTGACAAAAACTTCGACCTATAGTTCGCGCGCGACAGGAGACGCGCAGCCATGAAAGTCGGAGTCCCCAAGGAGATCAAGAACCACGAGTACCGAGTCGGCATGCAGCCCGCGGGCATCCGCGCGCTGGTCAAGGCCGGGCACGAGGTCGTGGTCCAACGCAGCGCGGGCCAGGGCAGCGGCTTCGAAGACGACGACTTCGTCGGCGCCGGGGCTCGCTTGGTCGACACCGCGGCCGAGGCCTGGGACGCCGAGATGGTCGTCAAGGTCAAGGAGCCGCTCGCGGAGGAGTACGACTTCTTCAAGGCAGGGCAGATCCTCTACACCTACCTGCACCTCGCGGCCGTCCCCCAGCTGACCCGCGCGCTCATGGACAAGAAGGTCCGCGGCGTCGCCTACGAGACCATCACCGATGCCCACGGCGGCCTGCCCCTGCTCCGCCCGATGAGCGAGATCGCCGGGCGCATGGCCCCGCAGGTCGGGGCGTGGTCGCTCGAGAAGGCCAACGGCGGCCGCGGCATGCTGCTCGGCGGCGTGCCCGGGACCCGGCGCGGTCGCGTGACCGTGATCGGCGGCGGCATCGTCGGAACCGCGGCGGCCCGCATCGCCATCGGCCTGGGCGCCAAGGTCACCGTGCTCGACATCAACGCCGCGCGCATGAGCTACCTCGAGGACGTGTTCGGCACCAAGATCGAGACCCTCTACTCCAACGCGGAGAACATCGAGAAGTACGTGCTCTCGGCCGACATGGTCATCGGCGCCGTGCTGGTCCCTGGCGCCGCCGCGCCCAAGCTGGTCACCGAGACCCTCGTCCAGGGCATGAAGGCCGGCAGCGTCGTCGTCGACGTGGCCGTGGATCAGGGCGGCTGCATCGAGACCTGCCGCCCGACCACGCACCAAGAGCCCACCTACATCGCCCACGACGTGGTCCACTACTGCGTCGCCAACATGCCCGGCGCCGTGCCGCGGACGAGCACCTACGCCCTGACCAACGCGACCTTGCCCTACTGCCTCGAGCTGGCCAACAAGGGCGCCGACGCGGCGATCCGCGAGTCGCTCGCCGGCAACGGGCACCTCGCCGAGGGCGTGAACACCTGGGACGGCGCGTGCACCATCGACGCCGTGGCCCGGGCCTGCGAGGTCGACTTCACCAGCCTCGCCAACGCGCTCGGCTGAGCTGAGCGCGGCCGCCTGGCGACGACGAGAGGCGAGCGCCGTCGGTGACCCGGCGGGGCTCGCTTTCGTCATGCTCGTCGGCGTGACGCCGCGCAGCCTCGCCGCCCTGGCCCTCGCTCTGACCCTCGCCGCGGGCTGCTCGGAGGCCAGCGGGGACGAGGACGCGAGCGCCTCGTCCTCGACGCCCGCGCCCTCGGAGCAGGCCGAGCCAGATCCAGCTCCCGAGCCGCCCGAGGGCGCGGTCCAGGCCGTGGCGCTCAGCCAGGTCTACTGGAGCAGCTCCAACCCCTCCCTGGGTCCCCACGAGGTCACGTCCAGCGCCTCCGTCGGCCCGGGCAGCTTCGAGAGCCCCGCGGCCTGGGAGGCCGCGGCCGCCCGCTTGCTCGACGACACGAAGGTCAACGGGGTCGCGAGCTTGCGCGAGTACATGCTCGCGGTGATCAACAAAGACGGGGCTGCGCTCGCGCGCATCTCGGCCGCCGACAACGACGAGCTCCGGGAGGGGGGCGGCTACGCCTCGCTGGCCCTGACGACCACCGACGGGCAGCGCGTGCGCATCTCCAACCTGAAGCAGACCCGGCTGAGCGGGCGCTGGAGCAGCTTTTGGGACGAGCACCTGCGCGGACGGATCGTCCGGGACGAGCCGCCCGGCGAGGTGCTGCCGGTGCTGAAGGACGAGGCGCTGCGGGGCTCAGCCGACGCGCCGCCGCCAGAGTAGCTGGGTGGCCGCCCCGTGCGCTCGGCCCGTGCGGGACGCAATGACAATCTACGAGTAGACTCTCCCCATGCTCACCCGTCTCGAAGTCGATGGCTTCAAGAATCTGCTCGGCTTCGCGGTCGACTTCGGGCCGTTCACGTGTATTGCAGGGCCCAACGCCGTCGGGAAGTCCAATGTCTTCGACGCCATTGATTTTCTGAGCGCGCTTGCGGATCGCTCACTGCTCGAAGCGGCCAGCTTGGTGCGGACGACACACAGTCGGGCTGGTGACCCTCGGGACTTGTTCTGGACGGATGGTGTACGTCGAGCAGCAGTGATGCGCTTCGCCGCCGAGATGATCGTGAGCCCGCATGTCGAGGACGCGTTCGGTCGACGCTCGGAGCCATCGACGACCTACATGCGCTACGAGGTCCACCTCGGCTACGAGGCGCCGACTGGGCTCGCTACTCGAGGGCGGCTCGTGCTGTTGCATGAAAAACTCGAGCATATTCGGCGCGATGAAGCCTCCAAGCGTTTGGGGTTTAAACACAGCGCGAAGAAATTTCGCCAAGCCGTACTTCGAGGCCGGCCCACTGGCAAGCACCCGTTCATCTACACCGAGCGCAATGTTGACGGGCAACTCGTCATCAATCAGAGCCAAGATAAACACGGTGGGCGCCCCTCGCCGTCCCCTGCCAAGAGTGCCCAGGCAACTCTCGCAAGTGGAGTCGCCACGACGGAGCATCCGACAATTTTGGCGGCCCAGAAAGAAATGCAGTCCTGGCGCCGGCTCGCGTTGGAACCAGCGGCCATGCGTGAGCCAGACGCGTTCTCGGCTCCAAATACTCTGGGGGTCGATGGCTCTCGGCTAGCCGCTACACTATACTCGCTGGCCAATCGGCAGGAGGGGGAAGATGCTGCTCCCGAGGAAGTATACGCAGCTTTGGCAAATCGGATGTCTGACTTGGTGCCTGTTCGCGGTATCAGAGTCGAGCGTGATGACAAGCGGGAGTTGCTGACTCTAGAACTCGAAGGGCTAGAGGGAGGCTTCTTGCCGGCTCGTGCGCTGTCGGATGGAACCCTTCGCTTCTTGGCGTTAGCTGTGTTGGGGATCGACCCTCGCGAGCGTGGGGTCATTTGCATGGAGGAGCCAGAGAACGGTATCCACCCTGCGCGTATCGAGGCGATGGTAGAACTCGTGTGTAGTTTGGCCGTCAATCCCATGGAGGAACTCTCGCCGGTGAATCCGTTCAGGCAGATTGTCATTAATACACACTCGCCAGGCCTGATTCGATTTGTTCATTCCCGTGATCCTGACGCACTGCTGTTTGCGAAACTGGCTGGTTACAAGGACTCCGAAACGAGTACTGCGCGGGTGCTTCGCTTGTTGCCCGTGGTGGGGTCGCGGAGGGCTGCGATGGCCGAGGGGGGAAGCCTTGAGCTCTATGAGGTGTTGGACTACCTCCAGCCTGACCCACGGACCTACGGCACTCTGCCGGGGGCACAGTTGAACCTCGCAGCTAGCGAAGGACAGGGGTGGGGGGAAATGAAGGAATGAAGCTGTCATTTGTGTTCATTGGTGAAGGTCCGACAGATGCCTTGCTGACTCCGCACCTGGAGCGGCTTTGTCTCGAAGCGGATCCTCGAGTGATCGAGGTGCGAGGAACTCATATTGACTTCAGCAGTATTCCCGGAGCGCCAGGCCGGAGACTCGTCGACCAGCTATCGTGGGTTAGAGAGCATGCCTCACGTGCAGATATCGTGTTTATCCATCGTGACGCCGATAGTCGGGATGCTGAACCTGTCCGACAACGGATCGCTAAGGCAGTCTCTACAGCGGGCATTGAGGCGAAGTGGGTAGCTGTCGTTCCCGTTCAGGAGCTCGAGGCGTGGCTATTGGTAGACGAGGCGGCCATTCGCCTTGCTGTGGCAAACCCAAGGGGGAAGGCGAGCCTTGACCTGCCCAAGCCCAAGCACGTCGAGATGCGTGCAAACCCGAAGGAGGCGCTCAAGAAGGCGATCGTGGTGGCTGGAAAAAGCGGTCGTGCTGCGGCGAACTTCGCCGAGGCTCGACGACGCCTACTCGAGCGCATCGATATCCATGGCCCGGTTTCTCAGCTGCCGGCCTGGCGGCGACTCGTAGACGACGTAGGTGCTGTTGTGACGGAGCTGCTACGGGAGCGTGGGGAGTGACGAGCCTGACAGGGTCACTCGGTCAGGCGCCGCCGGGCGCCGGCGAAGGGCCCTCCGACGAGCCCCAGGACCAGTAGCCCCAGCGCGACGCCCAGCGGGCTGTGGTCCTGGCCGTCGCTCGAGCACCCGCAGCTGACCTCGCCCTGCTCGTCGAGGCCCGCGCCGGTGTCGCTGCCGTCGCCGCCGATCTCCTCGCCGCCGCCGGCGCCGGTGCCCCCCTCGGCGCCGCCGGTGGTTCCGCCCTCGCTCCCGCCGTCGTCGCTCCCGGTGCCGGCGCCGGTGCCCCCCTCAGAGCCGCCCGTGTCTCCGGTGCCGCCGGCCTCGGACTTGCACACCAGGCCGGCCTGCTGCTCGGCGTGGGCGCTGAGGATGGCCTCGCTGTTGTCTTGCACGACCTGCGGCGGGCCCATGGCGGGGACCTGCTCGACGCGCAGGGCCCGGGGCATGTCAGGGAAGTCGGGGTAGGCCGTGCCGCTGGGCTGGCAGATCTGGACGAGCTGCTGCCCGCCCTGGTCCGCGCTGGCCTCGAACTCGACGTCGAACAGCCGGTCGCCGCCGCACTGGATCAGCGAGTCGGTGAGCACCGTGCGCGAGACCTCGGGCAGGTCTTCGTTGACGTGGAAGGTGGGGTCCGCGGTCATCTCGTTGGGCGAGATGGTGGTGTGCAGGCGGGTGAGGTAGGGCCAGGTGTCGAGCAGGTCGGCGGCGTGCATGCCCGGGACGATGACGCGCTCGGCGAGGGCCTCGCTGAAGGCCACGTCGTCCCAGGCGTCGAGGTCGATCTCGTCGGCGAAGGACTCGATGTTGGACCAGAACTGGTTGGTGTCGACGCCGTCGGGGGGCGGGATGAACTCGGCGAGCAAGACCCGGACCATGGGGTGGGTGTTGAGGCCCTGGCCGACGATGATGTCGAGGGCCTCGATGGGGTCGGCGCCGAGGAAGTCGGTCTCGTCCCACAGCGCGTTGTAGATGTTCGAGGTCGAGCTCGGGGTGTCGCCGGCGTAGTCCGTGGCGAAGGCCCGCTCGCCTCGTCGGCGGCGATCGCCAGCACGTCGATGTAGCGGGCCAGGCTGCCCGCGCTCCACCGGTAGGCGAGGGGGTTGAGCACGACGTGGGCGTAGTTGCTCGGGACCCAGCGGGCGGTGTCGAGGAAGTAGGCGCGCACGCCCATGTCCTCCTCGGCCGCGACGGCGGTCAGGGGCGGGAAGTCAGCGATGGCGGCGGCGCCCAGCTCCGAGGCCGGCGAGGATCAGCAGGCCCATGGCGACGCCGAGGGGGCTGTGGTCCTGGCCATCGCTCGAGCACCCGCAGGTGACGTCGTAGGGCAGTTCGTAGCTCCCCCCGCTCTCGTCGTCGCCGAGCTCATCGCCGCCGTCGCCGCCATCCGCTGCGCCCCCGCCCGGGTTGGACAGGCAGGTCTGCGTGGCCTGCTGGGTGGCGTGGGCGTCGAGGATGGCCGCGCTGTTGTCCTGGACGACCTGGGGCGGGCCCATCTCGGGGATCTGCTCGATGCGCAGCGCCGTGGGCATGGCCTCGAAGCTCGGGTAGCTGGTGCCGTCGGGCTGGCAGACCTGGACGATCTGGGCGCCGCCGAGGTCCTCGCTGGCCTCGAAGGCGACGTCGTAGACTTGGTCGCCCCCGCACATCACGAGGGAGTCGGTGACCACCAGCGGGTCGACCTCGGGCAGGTCGGCGTTGACGTGGAAGGTGGGGTCCTCGGTCATCTCGCTGGGCGAGATGGTGGTGTGCAGGCGGGTCAGGTAGGGCCAGGTGTCGAGCAGGTCGGCGGCGTGCATGCCCGGGACGATGACGCGCTCGGCGAGGGCCTCGCTGAAGGCCACGTCGTCCCAGGCGTCGAGGTCGATCTGGTCCTCGAAGGCGCCGATGTTGCTCCAAAACTGGGTCGGGCTGACGCCCTCGGGGGGCGGGATGAACTCGCTGAGCAGGGCGCGGACGAGGGCGTGGGTGTTGAGGCCCTGCTGGACGATGAGGTCGAGGGCCTCGATGGGGTCCGCGCCGAGGAAGGCGGCCTCGTCCCACTGCGCGCTGTAGATGGTGTTGGTCGCGCTCGGGGTCTCGCCGGCGTAGTCCGTGGCGAAGGCCCGCCCCCCGGCCTCGTCGACGGCCAGGCTCAGGACCTCGAGCAGGGAGCTCCCGCCGGGGCCCCAGCCGTAGGCGAGGGGGTTGAGGACGACGTGCTGGTAGTTGGTCGGGGCCCAGCGCGCGGCGTCGAGGAAGTAGGCGCGCACGCCCATGTCCTCTTGGGCGGCGATGGCCGTGAGCCGCAGGGGCACGCAGGGCTCCTCGGCCTGGAAGCGGAACGCGAGCGGGTGGATCTCCTCGACCGCGGCCCCGGCGGTGAGCTTGACGGCGGCGAGCAGGAAGCCCTCGTCGATGTAGTCCTGGAGGATCGGCTCGGCGTCGGGGTCCTGGGCGTAGTCGTTGGCGTCGAGGAATTCGACGACCTCCTGGGCCGTGCCGCCCTGGAGCACGATGACCTCGAAGGCGCCGACGGTCTCCTCGAGCAAGACCTCCGGGGGGCCCTCGCCGACGTCGAGCTTGATCGAGCCCTCGTCACCGAAGCCCTCGGAGCCGCCGCCGTCGGCGTTGGGGTCGTCGGCGGTGCACTCGTAGCTGAGCTCGGTGCTCCAGCGCGGCGCGGTGTGCTGGCTCAGCCGGGCGAACAGGGCGTCGGAGCCGACCTGCACCTCGGGCAGGGCCTGGAGGGGCACGACCCACGCGAAGCGCTCGGCCTCGCCCTCGTACTGGATGCGCACGTGGACCTCGATGTCCGTGCCGTCGCGGACGAACAGGATGTCTTCGCCCCGTTGGTCCACGGGCATGGGCTCGGCGACGTTGTCGCAGAAGGTCCCGCCGCAGGCGGCGGCCTCGGGGCTGGGGGCGAGGGCGGCGAGGCCAGCGAAGACGGCGAGCGCGGAGGTGGCGAGGGTGGAGGTCGAGCGAAGCCAAGCCATGGCGCGAGCATACCTGGGACACCGGGGCCTTCGTAAATCGCGGATCCTTGCGTCCGAGCTGCTCGCAGGTCGCTCTCTTTTAGCCGTCGTGGACGACGCCACGCCCTCCCTGCCCCACGTCCACGACTCGGAGCAGGCTCACACGCGCCGACGCCAGCGCCTCTGCCCCGGGCGCAGGCCGGCGAGGATCAGCAGGC
Source organism: Plesiocystis pacifica SIR-1 (assembly GCF_000170895.1). GTDB lineage: Bacteria > Myxococcota_A > Polyangia > Nannocystales > Nannocystaceae > Plesiocystis > Plesiocystis pacifica. Next base: position 72,772 of record NZ_ABCS01000034.1, read on the forward strand.
CCAGGGCGAGCCCGACGGGCACGCGGCCCGGGTCGTCCGCGCTCGAGCACGCGCAGGCCACGTTCTGCGGCATGGCGCCGTCGTCCGCCTGGCCGCCCGCGCTCTCGTCGTCGCCGAGCTCGTCCTCGCCCCCTTCGGAGTTCGACTCGCACCAGACCTTCGAGTCCCAGGCCGCGTGGCTGGCGAGGATGGCCTCGCTGTTGTCTTGGATCACCTGGGGCGGGCCCATCTCGGGGATCTGTTCGATGCGCAGCGCCGCCGGCATGTCGACGAACTCCGGGGGATCGGACCAGTCGGGCTGGCACACGCGCACGGTCTGGCTGCCGCCCTGGTCCGCGGACGCGTCCACGGCCACCTCGTAGAGCTGGTCGCCGCCGCACAGCACCGGCGCGCTCGTGACCTGCTGGGGCGCGACCATGGGCAGGTCCGGGTTGACGTGGAAGGTCGGGTCGACGGTCATCTCGTGGGGCGAGATCGTGGTGTTCAGGCGGGTCAGGTAGGGCCAGGTGTCGAGCAGATCGGCGGCGTGCATGCCGGGGACGATGACCCGCTCGGCGAGGGCGTCGGCGAAGCCCTGGCCGTCCCAGGCGTCGAGGTCGATGAGCTCGGTGTACTCCCAGATGTTGCTCCAAAACTGGTTGGGGCCGAGGTCCGGGGGCGGCGGGATGTACTCGAGCAGGATCTGGCGGACCAGCGGGTGGGTGTTGAGGTTTTGCTGGACGATGTACTCGAGGGCCTCGACCGGATCGGCGTCGATGTAGACGCTCTCGTCCCAGCCCTCGTCGTAGATGTCGGCGTTGGGGGGCGGGGTCTGGCCGGCGTAGTCCGTGGTGAAGGCCCGGCCCCCGGCCTCGTCGGCGGCCAGGCTCAGCAGCTCGACGTAGCGCATGAGCGGGGTGATGTTGGTGCTCCACCACGGGTAGGCGAGGGGGTTGAGGGTGACGTGCTGGTAGTTGGTCGGGGCCCAGCGGGCGGTGTCGAGGAAGTAGGCGCGCACGCCCATGTCCTCCTGGGCGGCGATGGCCGTGAGCCGCAGGGGCACGCAGGGCTCGTCGGCCTGGAAGCGGAAGCTCAGCGGGTGGATCTCCTCGACCTCGGCGCCGGCGGTGAGCTTGACGGCGGCGAGCAGGAAGCCCTCGTCGATGTAGTCCTGGAGGATCGGCTCGGCGGCGCCGTCTTGGGCGTAGTCGTTGGCGTCGAGGAAGTCGACGACCTCCTGGGCCGTGCCGCCTTGGAGCACGACGACCTCGAAGGCGCCGACGGTCTCTTCGAGGACCACGTCGGGCCCGCCCGCGCCCGAGAAGTCTTCCTCGGGGATGAAGCTGATGCCGCCGCCGTCATCCTCGTAGTTGGGGCTGTCCTCCTCGCACTCGTAGCTGCGCTGGATGGTCCACCGCGGCGCGGTCTGCTGGCTCAGCCGGGCGAACAGCGGGTCGGAGCCGACGGACACCTCGGGGATGGCCTGGATGGGCACGATCCACGCGAAGCGCTCGGCCTCGCCCTCGTACTGGATGCGCACGTGGACCTCGATGTCCGTGCCGTCGCGGACGAACAGGATGTCCTCGCCGGACTGGTCCACGGGCATGGGCTGGCCGACGTTGTCGCAGAAGGTCCCGCCGCATGCGTGGGTCACGCCAGGCTGGGCCGCGAAAACCGCAGACGCGCAAACTAGGGGTGCCAGAACACGGAAGAGTTTTGGGGTGAGCGTGGGCGCTGGGCGCTGTCGCTCTCTGTCATGGTCGGGCTGGGGGGCCAGGAAGGTCATGGAGAGACTCTAACTCAAAAACTGGCAAAACTAGGATTAAATTTGAAATGTTTGTTTTGTTTCATTCTCTTGCCGGTCCGGGACCCCGCTGGCAGTGTTCTCGCCCCGCATGCTCGCTCCGGTCCTCAGTCTTGCCGCCGCACTTTGCGCGCCAGCTCCCGAGTCCGCTCTAGAGGCCGCTCCCGAGCCCGGCGAAGCCAGGGCCCGACCCGGCGTGAGCTTGTCCTTCGCCTTCGAGCCCCGGGTCGGGAGCTACCGCGATCACGACGAGACCTTGAGCGCCTACGGCTACGTCCCCGTGGGCTCGCCGGTGCAGCTCGCCTACGGCCTGCGGGGTCGGGTCTACGCCAGCTCGGGGTGGATCTTCGGCGCGTCCATGACCTACGGCTTTCGCTCCGCGGAGGGCCAGCCCGTGCCGACGACGACGACCCTCTTCGACCTCGGCTTTGGCGTGGGCCACCAGCTGGGGCTTGGCTTTCAGGCGACGCTGGACCTGGGCTTTTCGGCGCTGACCCACACCGTGGGCGGCCCGGTCGACGGCGGCGCGCTGGTCTACCTCGGCCCCGCCTTCGCGCCGCGGGTGGGCTACGTGATCCCGCTGCCGCCGACGCCCTCGGGCAGCGGGCCCTACCTGCTCGTCAGCGCGGGCTACTCGGCCCACGTCCCCGTGGGCGCGGCGCACCAGCAGCCGCTGTGGGAGGCGGGCTTCGAGCGCGGGGTCGTGCACGCGGGCTTGTTTGCGATCGAGAGCGGCTTCGCGGTGGGCGTGCAGCGATGGCGGTGGCGCTCGTGAACGGGAGGGCGCGGGTGGGTCTGGTCGCCGTGTTCGCGGCCGGCGTGGGTCTGGGCTCGGGCCTGAGCGCCGGGGGCTGCCAGGACGCCTGCGAGCCGCCGCCGGAGTTTGGCCTGGGCGAGCCGACGGCGTGGGAGCAGGCCTTCCTCGACGGCGGCGGCCTGCCGCCTTCGCCCCCGCCGTCCCAGACCCTCGCCGAGGACGGCCTGGCGCTGGTCCACTACGAGTGGATCCCCGCGGGCTGGACCGGCGAGGGCCCGGCGGTGGTCTTCGTCCACGGCTCCTCGGCCCACGCCGCGCTCTACTCGTTGATCGGCCAGACCCTGGCGGACGAGGGGGTCTACGCCCGGCTCATCGATCTGCGCGGCCACGGGCGCTCGGTGTGCCTGGCCGAGGACGCGTGCGGGGACCCCAGCGGGCCGCGGAGCTTCGTCGACGACGGCCGCTACTGGGCGGGTCGGCCGGGGGACAGCGCCGACCCCGATCAGATCGTCCGAGACCTCCGCCAGCACCTCGACGAGGTCCGCGCGGCCTGGCCCGAGGCGCCGCTGTTCGTCGCCGGCCACTCGAGCGGCGGCGGCGTGGTCAGCCGGATGGTCGCCACCGGCGGGATGGCGGGGCTGTCCGGCGCGATGCTCCTGGCGCCCTTCAACCACCCCGAGCAGCCCCAAAACGAGCTGGGCAGCTGGGACTGCGGGCGGGTCGTCGGCACGGACTACGCCCACGTCCACCTCCCCGTGCTCGGGGCGGCGCGCCGCGGCGAGGTCCACCGCTACACCCTGTCCTTCCACAAGCCGCCCGAGTACGCCGACCCCCTCGACACGCTGTGGAACAGCTACACCACGGCCCAGGGCATGGCCGCCCCGGACCCCGAGAGCTTCCACGCCGCGTTCACCCAGCCGACGCTGTGGGTGGTCGGCGAGCAAGACGCGCTGTTCGACCTCGACGCCTCCCGGGCCGAGCACGCGCGCATGCCCGGCGCGGCCGCCTTCGTGGTCGTCGAGGACACCAGCCACGTCGGGATCAGCTGGAGCGCGGGCACGGCCCGGCTGCTCGCGGACTTCGCCAAGGACCCGGCGAGCGTGGCCGCGGGGACCATCAGCCCGGGCTGAAGGCGGCGTAGGCCAAGCTGGCGATCATCGTGACGGCGATGCAGACCAGCAGCAGGTCGAGGCCCTTGCGGAAGGTCTCGACCTCCATGCGCTCGGCGAGGCGACCCCCGATGGGCACGGCGATGACCGCGACGATCGACATGAGGACGGCGAGCACGAGGTAGTCCGAGTTGAACAGCCCGGTGCTCGAGTAGCCGGGGAAGCGGACCACCGGGAGGGCGATCTGCATGACCGCGATGGTGGCGATGAAGTGGACCCGCGAGAGGCCGTAGCCCTTGAAGGCGATGGCCATGGGCGGGCCCGCGGCGCCGGCGAGGCCGCCGGCCGTGCCCCCGAGCAGGCCCCAGGCGATCAGGCCGCGGGGGCCGAACTCGAACTCGCGCTGCAGCACTCGGGGCAGGATGACCACGGCCAGCACCAGGCCGGCGATCAACGCCTTGATCACCTGGGGGTCGAGGTTTCCGGTGAAGAAGGCGGCGACGAAGGCGAGCGGCAAGGCGGCGCTGGCGAGGTAGGCGATGGCCTTCCAGTCGACGTCGCGGCCAAACAGCGCCAGCTTGGCGACGCCGTTGGCGACCAGGGGCGGGAGCACCATGGCCACGGCCTCCGCTGGGCTCAGGACGAGCATCAGCGTGGGCATGAGGATGACCGGACCGCCGACGCCCAGGGTCGAGGCGACCAGGAAGGCGAAGAACGCCCCGAGCACCAGGCCCGCGACGGTCAGCGGCGGGAGGCCGAGGCTGACGGCCAGCACGCCGCGAGCCTAGCAGCCGGCGCCCCCAAGGAAGACCCGCGCGGGTCTCGGGGTCGATCCCGCTCCGGGGGAGGGGAGGGCTGGCGAAGCGGGCGTGGATCGCCCCGTGCGGGCGACAATTGGGCTCGTCGCTCAATATCTCGCTTTTGCCCGTGGAATAATTGTCACGCATGCGATCTCGAGCGTGGCGTGGCGTGCTCGGATTTCCGCTTCCAATGCTCGAGCTCGTCCTTTGACCCTCACAGGCACCCCCTGGTGAGGGAGGGCATGCACTAGCCCTCGGGCCGGCGAAACCCGACCCTCAGCGCACGTTTCGAATGCTCACAGCGGGGCGGCCGCGAGCGTCGGCGGTCGACCCCATGCGGGGATGGGTTCCACGGAGCCCGAGCCGTAGCCTCCGCGAGACAGCGGGGCTGCTTCGTGCTAACTCGGCTCCGATCTGGCTCCGTTTGGGCTCCCGATTGGCTCCGCCAGCCGGTGACGCAGCCTTCGAGGCAAACCCCATGCACCGCTCCCTCTCCGTCACCCGTCTCGCCCTCGGAAGCGCTCTCTTGGCCCTGTGCCTCAGCTCCTCGCTCGCGTGCGAGGGCGGCCCGCCCGGGAGCCGCGGAGGACCGGGCGGTCAGGAGGGCCCGATGGAGGAGCCCGAGGAGCGCGCGACGCCCGTGCTCCTGGCGACCGTGGCCAAGGGGACCATCGAGGGCAAGATCCGCGCGGCCTCGACCATCGAGGCCGAGATGCAGGTGACCGTGCACGCGGAGTCCACGGGGCGCGTGACCAGCTTGGCCCTCGAAGAGGGCGACGCCGTCGAGCGCGGCCAGACCCTCGCGCGCATCCGCCGGGACGCCCAGAGCTCGAGTGTCGACCGCGCGAACAAGGGCCTGGTCAACGCCCAGCGCGAGTACGACCGGGTCGCGGAGCTCTACGCCAAGGGCATCGCCAGCCAGTCCGAGCTCGACACCGCCGAGAACAACCTCGAGCTGGCCAAGCTCGACAAGCGCGACCGTCGGCGCGACCTGGCCAACACCACCGTCGTCGCGCCCTTCGACGGGATCATCACCCAGCGCTTCGTCGACGAGGGCGGCTTCGTCGGCAGCGGCAACCAGGTGTTCGAGATCACCGACTTCGACACCCTCGTCGCCCGGGTCTACGTGCCCGAGCGCGAGCTCGACCGCATCGCCGTGGGCCAGGACGCGGCCATCGTCGGCAAGGCGGCCAAGGGCCGCGAGGGCGTCGGCCAGGTCAAGCGCATCGCGCCCATCGTCGACGCGACCACGGGCACGGTGAAGGTCACCATCGGGCTGCCGGCGGCGCTCTCGGAGGGCGGCAAGGGCTTCCTCCCGGGCATGTACGCCGAGGTCACGCTGACCACCGAGGTCCACGCCGACATCCCCGTGCTGCCCAAGCCGGCGCTGGTCTACGAAGAGGAGCAGACCTTCGTGTTCATCGCCGAGGGCGACCGGGCCAAGAAGGTGCTGGTCGAGACCGGCCTCGCCAACGAGGACTTCGTCGAGGTGCTCAGCGGCATCGAGGCGGGGGCGACGATCATCGTCGCCGGCCAGGCGGGCCTCAAGGACGGCGGGCTCATCGAAGAGGTCGACGCCAAGGGGGTCAAGAAAGAGCCCGAGGGCGACAAGGTCGCCGGTGACGGCGACGCGGGGCCCCGAGAGGGCGTGGCCGCCAAGGCTGGCTGAGGAGCACGACGATGCGCGAGACTTCGACCCCGACCTCCGACTCGCCCGACGCCTCGGAGGGCGCGGGCGCTCCGCAGTCCGACGCCTCGGACGCTCCCGACGCGCAGGCCGCTCAGGCGGCCGAGAAGCTGGCCGTGCTCTCGGACCGGCTCCGGGCCATGGACCGCTTCCGGTTCACGGTCACCCGCCCGGTCGCCGTGCTCATGGTGTTCTTCGCGGTCATCGTGTTCGGCGCCTTCTCGGCGACCTCGCTGCCCGTCAACCTCATGCCGGACATCAGCTACCCCAAGCTGACGGTCCGCACCGAGTACGAGGGCGCGGCCCCGGCCGAGGTCGAGAACGACGTCGCCCGCCCCCTCGAGGAGGTGCTCGGCGTGGTCACCGGGGTCACGCGGATCTCCAGCGTGTCCCGGGCGGGCTACGCCGACGTGATCCTCGAGTTCACCTGGGACATGGACATGGGCGACGCCAACCAGGACGTGCTCGAGAAGCTCGACGTGATCAAGTCGGCGCTGCCCGAGGAGTCCAAGGCGCCGCTGATCCTGCGCTACGACCCGACCCTCGACCCCGTGCTCGTGCTCAGCCTGTCCGGCGAGGGCGAGGCCTACGAGGGCGTCGCGGGCCTCAAGGCCCTGCGCCGGGTCGCCGACCGCGAGGTCCGGCGCTTGCTCGAGCCCGTCGACGGCGTCGCCTCGGTCAAGGTCCGCGGCGGCCTCGAGGAGGAGATCCACGTCGAGCTCGACGAGGACGCCCTGCGCCGCACGGGCATCTCGAGCAACGACGTCATCTCGCGGCTGAGCGCCGAGAACATCAACCTCGCCGGCGGCAGCATGCGCGAGGGCCGGACCCGCTACCTGATCCGCACGGTCAACGAGTTCCGCGACCTCGACGACATCCGCGATCTGGTCGTCGCCAGCCGCAACGGCCGCGACGTGCTCCTGCGCCACATCGCGACCATCGAGCACGGCTTCAAGGACCGCGAGGTCATCACCCGCATCGACGGCTCCGAGGCCGTGATGATCGAGGTCTACAAGGAGGCCGACGCGAACATCGTCGAGATGGCCAAGCAGGTGCGCGAGCGCATCGACGGCCAGGTCGCGCCCAAGCTGGCCAAGGAGTACGACACCTCCCTCGGGCTCGTGTCCGACCGCTCGCTGTTCATCCAGTCGAGCATCGCCGAGGTCCGCAACACCGCCATCGTCGGCGGCCTGTTCGCGATCCTGGTCCTGTTCCTGTTCCTGCGCGAGGGCCGGTCCACGGTCATCGTCGCGGCCTCGATCCCCGTCTCGATCCTGGTCACCTTCGCGCCCCTGAAGCTGGCCGGCGTCAGCCTCAACATCATGAGCCTGGGCGGCATGGCCCTGGGCATCGGCATGTTGGTCGACAACTCGATCGTCGTGCTCGAGTCCATCCACCGCTGCCGCGAGGAGGGCGACCCGCTGGTCCGCGCGACCCTGCGCGGGGTCTCGGAGGTCGGCTCGGCCGTGGTCGCCTCGACGCTGACCTCGATCGCCGTGTTCTTCCCGATGATCTTCGTCGAGGGCGTCGCCGGGCAGATGTTCGGCGACCTCGGCCTGACCGTGGTGTTCTCGCTGCTGGCCTCCCTGGCCGTGGCCCTGTTCCTGATCCCGATGCTGGCCTCGCGGCAGCTGCCCGGGGGCGAGAGCCCGAGCCTGGGCGAGCGCCTGCGCGGTCGCTGGCTGCGCTGGACCGCGGTCATCGAGGTCCGCGAGCTGTTCGCCGAGTGGGCGTGGTGGCGGCTGTTGTTCCTGCCCTACTACTTGGTCCGCTTCGTGCTCCACCTGGCCCTCGAGCTCGTCGCCAAGGTCATCGCCACGGTCTTCGGCCTGGTCGCGACGGCGGTGGTGATGGTCTTCGCCGGCGTGTTCTGGGCGCTGGGCTGGGTGGTCAAGCCCGTGCTGTGGGCCTTCGACAAGTTCCTCGACGTCCTCGGGCGGATCTACGCCGCGGTGATCCGCTGGTCCCTGCGCCACTCGATCACGGTCCTGGGCGTGGCAGCGCTGGCCCTGTCGGTGATGGCCGGGGGCGCGACGCGCCTGGACACGGAGCTGATCCCGGAGGTCCACCAGGCCGAGTTCACCATCGAGCTCAGCTTCCCCGTGGGCACGCCCATCGACGAGACCGATCGCCTGGTCGAGCCCCTCGAGGAGGCCCTGCGCGAGCGGGTCCCGCACCTGCGCGCCATGGTGACCTCCGTCGGCAGCGAGCGCGACAGCGACGACTCCAGCGAGCGGGGCGAGCACACCTCGAAGATCGCCATCTCGCTGCTCGCGGGCGGCGGCCAGCAGCGCGCCGCGGCCCAGAGCCAGGCCCAGGCCCAGGGCGAGGCTGGCGAGGACGGTGAAGAGGGCGAGGCCAAGGTCGAGGCGCCTTCGGCCATGGCCGCGCTGCTCTCGCCCGCGGCCGCCGAGGCCGAGGCCCTCGCCGTGGTCCGCGAGGTCATCCGCGACATCCCGGACCTCGAGACCAACATCAGCCGCCCCGTGCTGTTCTCGTTCAAGACCCCGGTCGAGGTCGAGATCCGCGGCCACGACCTCGAGGAGCTGGCCGCGGCCACGGAGGCCGTGCGCGCCCGGCTCGAGGGCATCGAGGGCCTGCGCGACGTCAAGGCCTCGATCCAGCCGGGCAACCCGGAGGTCCAGATCATCTACGACCGCGACGCCCTCGCGCGCCTGGGCCTGGACATTCGCCAGGTCGCCGAGCTCGTCCGCGACAAGGTCCAGGGCCAGGAGGCGACCAAGTTCAACCGCCAGGACCGCAAGGTGCCGATCCGCGTGCGCGTCGAGGGCATGGACCAGGCCAACGTCGAGGAGCTGCGCAACCTCGCCGTGAACCCGTCTGGGGTCGCGGCCCTCAACGCGATCACCGGCGAGGTCGGGCAGACCACCCCGCCGATCCCGCTGAGCGCCGTCGCGGACATCAAGGTCGGGCGCGGACCCAACGAGATCCGCCGCATTGGTCAGCAGCGCGTCGGCCTGGTCACCGCCAACGTCGAGGGCGTGGGGCTGGGCACGGCGGCCACGGAGATCAGCGCGGCCATCGACGGCCTGGAGCTGCCCGCCGGGGTCAAGACCGCGGTCACCGGTCAGAGCGAGGAGTGGGAGACCTCGAGCCGCTCGCTCTACCTCGCCCTCGCGCTGTCGGTGTTCCTCGTCTACGTGATCATGGCCTCGCAGTTCGAGAGCCTGATCTACCCGCTGATCATCCTGGTCTCGATCCCCCTGGCCTTCGTGGGCGTGGTCGTGGTGCTGCTCGCCCTCGACATGCCGATCTCGGTCATCGCCTTCCTGGGCGCGATCATGCTGGCGGGCATCGTGGTCAACAACGCGATCGTGCTCGTGGACTACGTCAACCAGCTCAAGGCCCGGGGCCACGCGACCGCCGAGGCCCTCGAGATGGCCGGGACCATCCGCCTGCGCCCGATCCTGATGACCACCCTGACCACGGTGCTGGGGCTCATCCCCATGGCCGCGGGCATGGGCGACGGCGCGGAGATCCGCCAGCCGATGGCGATCACGGTCATCGCCGGGCTGAGCTTCTCGACCCTGCTGACGCTGATCGTCATCCCGACGCTCTACCAGCTGGTCGACCGGCTCACGGGCGAGCGCGGGGGCAGCAGCCCGGCCGAGCAGCTCGAGCGCGAGCTGGCCGAGCTCGACCGCGGGCTGCTCGTGCCCGAGATGGTCGAGCTCGCCCAGACCCAGGCCGCCGACGCCAACGCTGACGCCGACGCCGAGAGCGAAGCACCACCGGACGACGAGGCGCCCGCGCCCGCGCCCGAGGCAGAGGAGCCCAGCGATGGCTGATCCGGCGCAGTCAGGGGAGGCCCCGCGCGAGCACCAGGTCCACGACAACGCCGTCGTGCACCTGGCCCTGCGTCGGCCCATCACCATGCTGATGATCTTCGCCAGCGTGCTCGTGCTGGGCATGGTGGCCTTCCTCAACATCCCCCTCGAGCTGATCCCGGCGGGGGCCTCGGCGCCTTTCCTGTCGGTCGAGGTGCCCTACGGCAACGCCACGGCCCAGGACGTCGAGGACAAGATCACCCGGCCGCTCGAGGCCGAGCTGGCGACCACGCCGACCCTCGACGAGATCAGCGCGACCTCGAGCTCGAGCCGGGCGCGGGTCAACATGCTGTTCGAGCAGGACGCGGACATGGACCTGGCCTACCGGGAGGTCCGCGACCGCGTGGCGCGGGTGCGCGCCGATCTACCGGACGACGTCCAGCAGATCGCGATCCAAAAGCAGGACGCGGACAGCCTGCCCATCGCCTTTTACGGCGTGTCCTGGCCCGAGGGCTACGACGGCGCCATGGACATCGTCGAGCGCCGGCTGATCCGCCGGCTCGAGCGCATCGAGGGGGTGGGCCTGGTCGCCAACTGGGGCGGCATGGAGCGGGAGATCCGCATCGAGGTCGACCGCGAGCTCGCCGAGGCCGCGAACCTCAACATCTTCGAGATCGCCCAGAGCCTCGGCCAGTCCCACTTCAACCTGGCCAGCGGCACCCTCGAGGAGGCCGAGGGCAAGTACCTGCTCCGCTCCCTGGCCGAGTACTCGACCCCCGAGGAGCTCGAGGAGGTCGTCGTCGGGCCCAACGACCTGCGCCTCGCCGACGTCGCCGACGTGCTCTACGAGTACCCCGAGCGCGAGTCCTACGCCCGCTACAAGGGCCGGGAGTCCATGGCGGTGTTCGTCATCAAGGAGTCCGAGGCCAACACCGTCGACGTCTGCGATCGGGTCAAGGCGGAGATCGCCGAGGCCGTCAAGGACCCGGCCCTGGGCGCCTTCGAGGTCACCGAGATCTTCATCCAGGGCGACACCATCGTGTCGAGCCTCGAGCAGGTCGTCGACTCGGGCCTGCAGGGCGGGATCTTGGCGGTGTTCGTGCTGCTCTTCTTCCTGCGCCGGCTGCGGCTGACGGTGGTCATCGCCCTGTCGATCCCGCTGTCGATGTTCATGGCGCTGCCCTTCATGTACTTCGCGGGCCAGTCCATCAACCTGGTCTCGCTGATCGGCCTGATGATCTGCATCGGCCTGGTGGTCGACAACTCCGTCGTCGTCGCCGAGAACATCGCCCGCTACCGCGCCCGGGGGGTCTCGCGCTTCGCGGCCGCCCTGCACGGCGCCAGCGAGGTGGCCCTGCCCATCACCCTGGCCACGGCCACGACCATGGTCGTGTTCCTCCCGGCCGCGCTGATCAGCTCGGGCAGCACCCAGTTCTTCATGATCCGCATGGTCACGCCGGTGTGCGTGTCCCTGCTCGCCAGCTTGTTCGTCGCGCTGATCCTCATCCCCCTCGCGGCCGCCTTCCTCCTCGACCGGGACCTGTTCGAGGACGTCGACGAGCACAGCTGGCGGGGCCGGCTGATGCGCGCGGACAAGTGGTGGAAGGACAAGCTCGGCAGGCTCTACGACATGACCTTCGGCAGGCTCGCCGAGCTCTACGGACGGCTCTTGCGCCTGAGCCTGCGCCGGCGCGTCGACGTGGTGCTGATCAGCTTGTTGGCCATGGGCTCGCTGGTCATCCCCGCGGACCCGGAGACGGGGGTGAGCCAGTCGGGCGAGGGCAACATGGGCGGTCGCCAGGTCAACATCGGCTACTCCATGCCCCAGGACGTGACCTTGGAGGAGGCGGACGCCTTCACCCGCGAGCTCGAGGCGCACATCGCCGAGCACCGGGACGAGTGGGGGGTCGACGGCGAGTTCGTGCAGGTCGAGCCGGGCTGGATCGAGCTGCAGATCTTCTTCGGCCCGCCCCAGGACGGAGACCGGCCGTACCGCGAGGTCGGCGAGGAGATCGTCAGCGGGCTCCCGACCCCGCCCGGGTGGCAAAAGTACTCGCGCTTCGCCGAGGCCGACGGCGGGCAAAAGAGCTCCTTCCCCGTGTTCATCTACGGCGACTCCCACCGCGCGGTGCAGGAGGTCAAGGAGGAGCTCGAGGCCAGCCTCGAGAAGGTCGAGGGGGTGACCTCGATCCTCAGCAGCAACAGCAAGAACAGCGACCGCCAGGACGAGCTCGCGCTGTCCCTGGACCCGGTCATGGCCGAGCGCCTCGGGGTCTCCGCGGGCATGGTCGGCAACACCGTGGCCTACGCCCTGCGCGGCAACCCGCTGCCGCGCTTCACCGGGGACGGCCGCGAGATCGAGGTGTGGATCCGCTACAAGAAAGAGGACCGCGAGAAGCTCAGCGACCTGCTCGAGTTCAAGGTCCCGACCTCGGCGGGCACGGCGGTGCCGCTGCGCACCGTCACCCAGCGAGAGGTCCGCAAGGGCGAGACCGTGCTCGTCCGCAACAACAAGCGGGTCGCGGCGATGGTCCAGGTCGAGATCGATCCAAAGCGCCGCGCCGAGGCGATCGCCAACATCCAGGCCTTCCTCGGCACCTACGACCTCCCGCCAGGGGTGTCCTTCGACAGCGAGCAGGAGGCCCGGGCGCTCAACACCGCGAAGCGGGACCTGATCTGGGCGGCGGTCCTCGCCTGCGTGTTCATCTTCTTGCTGATGGGCTTTTTGTTCGAGAGCTTCGTGCTCCCGCTCTCGGTCCTCCCGGCCATCCCCCTGAGCCTCGTCGGCGTGTGGTGGTTCCTCTACCTGACCGACAGCGACCTCGACGTGCTCGCGGGCATCGGCCTGCTGCTGCTCATCGGCGTCGTGGTCAACAACGCCATCGTGCTCGTCGACTTCATCAACGGCGCCCGGGCCCAGGGCGTCGAGCGCAGCGAGGCCATCGTCCAGGCGGGGGTCCAGCGCTTTCGGCCGATCTTCATGACCGCGCTGACCACCGTGGGCGGCATGCTGCCCCTGGCCTTCGCCGATCCGCCGGCCGAGGGCATCCCCTACGGCCCCTTCGGCAAGACCCTCGTCGGCGGCATGACGACCTCGACGATCCTGACGCTGATCGTCGTGCCGGTGAGCTACACGGCCTTTGACGACCTGCGCGAGCGGATGCTGGCGTGGTTCGCTCGGGTGTTCCGCCGGGACCAGGCCGGAGCCGATGGCCCGGCTGAGGGGGCGGGGCTCGACGCCGAGGCCGGGGACCCCACGGCGGCCGAGTAGCCAGGCGCGGTCGGTCCGCTGCGGCTACACGCCGCAGTTGACGTTCTTTTCCTGCAGCCGGATCGCCTCGGCGTCGTCGACCACGATGGCCTCGTCGAGCAGCCACTGGAACATGGCGTTGGCGATGGCCTTCTCGCCGCGCACGTTCCACAGCCACACCGCGAGGCTACAGACCGGGCCGTGGACGTCCTGGAAGGCGAGGCGGCGCAGCTCGACGCCGCCCAGGGAGACGGCCTCGACGTACTCGGCGCGGAGGTTGACGAAGGTCTGCCACTCGTCGAGGGGCTCGTGGTCGCGGCGGGCCTCGACGCGGCTGGCGAGGGCGGTGGCGGCGATCTCGAGGGCGTCGAGGAGGCGGGCGCGGAGCTCCCGG